>NZ_LMQK01000033.1:0-216390 GCF_001424525.1 Methylobacterium sp. Leaf399
GGGCTCGCGACGGTGGAGAACACGGAGAGGACCTTCTGGACCTCGGAGAAGGGTGCGTTGGAGACGTAGATGAGGTCGCGGTTTCTCATGCGGAAGGCCTGGGTGAGGAACAGGCTGTTGGGGTCGCGCATGTTGATGCGGTAGACGACGGGCACGAGGTTGGTGGCCAGCAGCGGGCTGTCGGGCTTGAGGCGGCGCACGGCGCTGGCGGGCTCGAAGCGGAAGATGAAGGCGCCGGCGGGGTCGGCGAGGTTGTCGGACAGGCCGCGCGACTTGGCGAGCGCCTGGGCCAGCGTGATGCCCTCGGCCGAGAACGGGATCTCGGTGGCGTTGCCGAGCGCGCCGACGGCGAGGAAGGTCTGGGGGTCGCGCACCAGGGTGAGGACGTCGTTGGGGCGCAGGAAGATGTTCTCGCGCGGGTTCGAGACGATGGTGGTCATCGGCACGGTGGCGGTGAGGTTGCCGCGCGAGAGGCGCACGAAGGTCTCGTTGACCGGCGCCTTGACGCCGCCGGCGCCGGCGACGACGTCGAGGATGCGGTCGCCCTTGCCCGAGAGCGGCACGCGGGCGCCGGCGGCGACCTCGCCGGTGACGGTGACCGACTGCGAGATCGGCCGGGTGACCGAGACGAGCACCTGGGGCTGGATGGCCTTGCCGGCGAGTTCGCTCTCGATGAGGGACTGGACGTCCTGGGTGCGGCGGCCGGCGACCTGGATGCGCCCGGCGTAGGGCACCGAGATGGCGCCGTCGCGCGAGACCACCTGCTCGGGGATCATCGCCGACTTGGAGCCGGCCGAGAAGCGGTCGGCCACCAGCGGCCCCGAGAACAGGCCGCCCGAGCCCGCCTCCCACACCGAGACCGCGACGTAGTCGCCGACCCCGATCACCGGTTCGAGCGCGGGCCGCCGGTCCCCGAACGAGGCCAGCAGGCTGTCGAGCGCCCGGCCCCGCATCGCCTCGATCACGGCTGCGTCGAGGTCGACGATCTCGTAGCGCGCGAACGTCCCCTGCGCCGTCGTCACGTCCGCCCCCTCCAGAACGGCGCTCGTCGTCGGACCCGCCGCAGGCAGGATCGACGAGCAGCCCGANTAGCGCGCGAACGTCCCCTGCGCCGTCGTCACGTCCGCCCCCTCCAGAACGGCGCTCGTCGTCGGACCCGCCGCAGGCAGGATCGACGAGCAGCCCGACACCGCCAGCGCGGTGAAGAGAAGGTAGGGAAGGGTACGCATCCAGGGCAGCCTGTCGGTTTCGCCAGCCTGCTGCCTAGACCATCGGCACTGCGAAGTCCGTGGCGGGTGGGTCACAGTCACACCGCGAGCGGCGCCCGCCCCCGCCATCCCCGTTGCCCACACGCCCCGCACCGTGTCCCACCATCAGCGCGCGAATCGTTCACCCCGCTTTAACCGATCCCCCGGTCCGTTGGACCGCAGTCGTCCACGACGGAAGCACGGATGCCATCGACGCCACCGCCCGCCGCACCCGCCCGCGTCCTCGTCGTGATGGGGGTGTCGGGCTGTGGAAAGAGCACGATCGCGGCCCTGCTGGCCCAGACGCTCGGCTGGCGCTTCGCGGACGGCGATGCGTTCCACAGCGACGGGAACATCGCCAGGATGCGGTCGGGCCTGGGTTTGGGCGACGCCGAGCGCGCCCCCTGGCTGGCGGCCATCGCAGCCTGGATCGACCGGTGCCTGGCGGAGGGCCGCTCGGGCGTGATCGCCTGCTCGGCCCTGCGGCGCGCCTATCGCGACGCCCTCGTGCGCGGGCGCGACTCCGTCCTGATCGTCCATCTCTCCGGCGACCGCGCGCTGATCGCCGCCCGGCTCGGCGCGCGGCGCGGCCACTTCATGCCGCCCGCCCTCCTCGAGAGCCAGTTCGCCGACTTCGAGCCGCCGGGCCCGGACGAGAACCCGATCGTGGCGGCCGTCACCGAATCACCCGACGCCATGGTGGAGGCCATCCTGCGCGAGCTCGCGTCCCGCGCCTGAGCCCCCGGCACCGTCCCGGCCGCCGCAGCCGGCATCGGAGGGCTCCAACACCCTGACAACATGCGTGGATCTCCGGAGCGCGGGTCGGCCGGAGCCGCCGAGCGCCTGTGTCATGTGCGCCACAACACACAGGCAAACGGCCGTGCTTGCACCCCGCAACGGCGCCCGAGCCGCTTTCCGGCCGCATTTGGGCTCGACCGATGACCGGACGGCTCAACGCCACACCGGGTCCCGACCAGCATGAACCAGCGCCTCCTGCTCCTCGCCGCCGCCACGTTGTGGTCCGCGCCGGCCCTCGCGCAGCAGGCAGCGGTCCCCCGCGACAACATCAACGCGTTGATCGAGGCCCAGGCGAAGGCGGCCGGCGTGCCGTCGAGCTTCGTCCACCAGGTGGTCAAGCGCGAAAGCAACTACAATCCCAAGGCCAAGGGCGGATCGGCCCTGGGCCTGATGCAGATCAAGCACGCCACCGCCCGGGGCATGGGCTACGGCGGCGATGCCGCCGGCCTCTACGATCCCGAGACCAACCTGCGCTATGGCATCGCCTATCTCGCCGGAGCCTATCGCGCCGCCAAGGGCGACATCATCCAGGCCTACAGCTACTACAGCCGCGGCTACTACTACGCCGCCAAGCGCCTGGGCATCAGCACCAGCGTTGCCGCGCTCGATCCGGCTCCGGCCGCGAAATCGGGTGCCGCCTTCGGCAGCCTGTTCGGCCTGCGTCCGGCCACGGACCCCAACCTGACCGCCGCCAGCACGGCACTCGCCTACGCGCCGTCCGCCGCCACCGATCCGGCCCCGACGGAGGTCGTGGAGGTTCCGCTGCCGCCGCGCCGGCCGGCCGCCTTCCTCGTCGACGTCGCGACCGCGTCCGTCGCGTCCGTCCCGGCAACGGCAGCCGCCGTGTCCCCGGAGGCCGCCGTGGTTGCGGGCCCGGCGACGACGGCCGATGCCACGATCGTCGAGACCGTGGCGGTTCCGCTGCCGCCCCGGCGTCCCTCCCTCGTGCAATTGGCCTCGGTCGGGCGACCGATCGTCGCGAAGAAGCCCGCCGCCGCCGCTCCGGTGCTGGAGGCCTCGGCGCTCCCGTCGGTGCAATAGACCCGCGCCGAGGCCGGGGATCACGCGGAATCGTCGGGCCGGATCGCCATATCGGCCGTCTGCGGCGGGCGCGGCGGCACGGAACGCCGGTCGGGTGGCCGATCACCGGCCAAGAGCGCGAAACACGGATGACCCCGGCGGACCACCGAGCGGCGGTCGTGTCATCACGGCATGCACAAACCATATGTTGCGATGCGAAGTGGAACATAGCATGCAGGCGGGATGCAGGCGCTCCGGCCACCGGTGACGCTCCAACCTGTCGACTCGGAACGATGTTTTACGGCAACGCCTTATCAACAGGCCCTCGAACCGTCCCGCGCCTCGCCGCCGGGCCGGGGCAGGGCGCACCCGACGCCCCTGTGGTCCGACCGCCACGCGGCCGGTGCATCGTCACGTCGGTTCAGGGACGCGCGACCTCATGACCGAGGCGGTGGAACAGGAATCGCTCTTCCTGGCCGAGCTCGGCCGCCGGGTCCGGCATGCCAGGACCGTCCGTGGCCTGTCGCGCAAGCTCCTGTCGCAGACCTCGGGCCTGTCCGAGCGCTACATCGCCCAGCTGGAGGGCGGGCAGGGCAACGTCTCGATCATCCTGCTGCGGCGGGTCGCCAACGCCATGGGCGTGCGGCTCGACGACCTCATCGCCGGCCAGGACATCGCGTCGGAGTGGCAGGTGGTGCGCGATCTTCTCGCCACCGCGTCGGGGGAGCAGATCGCCCTGGCCAAGGGCATCCTATCGGGCAAGGCGGGGGCGGCCGGCGAGGTCCTGCAGCCGCGGGTCGCCGTCGTGGGCCTGCGCGGGGCCGGCAAGTCCACCCTCGGGCGCATGGTGGCCGAGCGCCTCGGCTGGACCTTCGTCGAGCTCAACGCCGAGATCGAGCGCGAGAACGCCCTGTCCGTGAAGGAGATCTTCGCGATCTACGGACAGGAGGGCTATCGCCGCCTCGAGCAGGGGGCCCTGCGCCGCCTCACCGAGCGTCCCGGACCGTTCGTGCTGGCCACAAGCGGCGGCATCGTCGCCGAGCCGCTGACCTACGACCTCCTGCTGCAGGCCTTCTTCACGATCTGGCTGCGGGCCAAGCCGGAGGAGCACATGCAGCGGGTGCGCGAACAGGGCGAGTTGCCGACCACCGGCGACCACGCCTCGGCGATGCAGGAGCTGCGGGCGGTGCTGCTGAGCCGCGAACCCCTCTATGCGCGCGCCTCGGCGGTGGTCGACACCTCCGACGTCGGCATCGACGTGATGGTCGACCGCCTCGCCGGTGCGATCGAGGCCCGGTTCGGGCAGGTCGGCACGACGGGCTGAGCACGACGGGCCGAGGGAGGGCGCTCGTCGCTCACTCGCGCATCGTCGGAGCATCGGATGTCTCCGAAGGCCGGCAGCGACCGTCCGGTCCGATGCGATAGAAGCGCGACGACCTTGATCGCAGGGGTGCCGCGCACCACGCTATGGCTCGACCGGCGGCGTCGATGCGCGATCGCATCGGGGCGAGGCCCGGCCGAGCGTCACCCGCGTCCTCCTCGAGGAGCCCACCGATGTCCGCCAGCCCGTCCATCAGCCCCAGCGAGCCGGCGATCCTCGATCCGGTCTGGAGCCGCCTGCGCGCCGAGGCCGAGACGGTGGTGCGCGAGGAGCCGCAGCTCGCCTCCTTCATCGTCGCCACCGTCCTCAACCACGCCAGCCTCGAATCGGCCGTCTCGCATCGTGTGGCGGCGCGGCTCGGGCACGCCTCCCTGTCGAGCGAGCTCGTCGCCCACGGCTTCCACGAGGCCATCGCCGACGATCCCCGCATCGGCCAGAGCTTTCGCGCCGACATCGTCGCGGTGCTCGACCGCGATCCGGCGGCGAGCCGGGCGCTCGAGCCTGTCCTGTACTTCAAGGGCTTCCACGCGATCCAGGCCCATCGCCTGGCGCATTGGTACTGGACGCACGGCCGGCGCGATCTCGCCCTCTACCTCCAGAGCCGATCCTCGGAGGTGTTCCAGACCGACATCCATCCCGCCGCCCGGGTGGGGCGCGGCATCTTCCTCGACCACGCCACCGGCCTCGTGGTCGGCTCCACCGCGGTGATCGAGGACGACGTCTCGATGCTGCACGCGGTGACGCTCGGCGGCACCGGCAAGCAGGGCAGCGACCGCCATCCCAAGATCCGGCGCGGCGTCATGATCGGGGCGGGCGCCAAGATTCTCGGCAACATCGAGGTCGGGGCCTGCGCCCGGGTGGCGGCGGGCTCGGTGGTGCTGCGGCCGGTGCCGCCCAACACCACCGTGGTCGGGGTGCCCGCCCGCGTGGTCGGCACCGCCGGATGCGCCGAGCCCTCGCGCGCGATGGACCAGTTCGTGAGCCTCGATCAATTCATCCACATGGCCGACGGCATCTGACCGGCCTCGGCAGGCAGTCGCGGGTTGCCCTGCGAAGGCCAGCCGAGGTCTCTTCGATGGCGCATCATGGTCTCCCGCGAACCGCGGACCACGTCGCGGAATGATGCTTGGGATGCAGCCGCTGCGGGTTGCCCCCTCACGGCGGCCATGGCAAGCGAAGCCCCGAACCCATCCCATCGCGATGGCGGGCGCTCCCCGACCGGGGACGCGGACACCCGCCATCGGCCACCGCCCAGAGGTCGCCGCGTGAACAAGACAGACATCGTGAAGGTCCAGGATTACCTGCGCCGCACCTTCTCCAACACCAACATCCGCCTCGTTCCCCGTCCCAAGAAGGACGATTCGGCCGAGGTCTACATCGGCGAGGAATTCCTCGGTGTGGTCTCGGTGGACGACGAGGACGGCGACCGCTCGTTCAATTTCGCCATGGCGATCCTCGACATCGACCTCGAGGATTGAGCGCGGGCCGACCAATCGCCTGTGGTCGGCGTTTACCCTAACGCGAGGTGATCCTTAACACTTCGTAAACGCTCGGGCAGAGTGCGCTCCATCGTCCCTCTAGGGTGGAGCCCGCCTCAGCCATGGATATCAGCCCGTCGGCCGTCGAATCGATCCAGACGCTCTGCCTCGGCCTCGCCCTCTCCGGCCTCCTCGCCACGGCGTTCGAACTGTTCACCGAGCGGCGGGCGAGCTTCAGCCTGCTCGATCGCGGCGGCGTCGCCGCCGCGGCCGTCCTGCCGGTGCTGGTCTTCGGCGCCCCCTTCATCATCCTGCGCAACACGGTGCGCGGCCGCCGGATCGAGGGACGGCCGATCCCGTTCGTGATGATCGCCACGATGATCGCCTGCGGCTGGAGCCTGCTGTCGGGACGGCTGGTCCTCGATGCGGCCCACTTCATCGCCGGCATCTGAAAGCGGGGCTCGACAGCCTCAGCGATTCGCGGTGGTGACCGGTGAGGCGATGCCGTTGAGTGCCACCCACGCCATCCCGTCCTGCCCCTCGCGCTTCACGAAGGTGTAGCCGGTCCGCAGTCCCGGCAGGATCGCGTTGGTCTTGTTGTCGAGGATGAGGTCGCCGCGATCGGTGCGGACCATCAGGACCGCATGCCCTTCGCCGATGTCGTCGATCACCACCGTCATGCGCAGGGCCCGGCGCGGCAGGCCGCGCTCGATCAGCATCTTTCGCTTGAGCAGCTGGAAATCCTCGCAATCGCCGAAGCCGTCGTCGGGATAGTCCCAGCGGTCGACGACCCCCCAATGGGCGATGTCGGTGATCGGCCTGATCCGGGCATTGACGCGCCGGTTGACGCTGGAGAGCGTACGCCAGATCGCCGGGTTGAGGGCGATGGTGGCCGGCTGGGAGGTGTCGACGGCGCATTCCGCCGGAAGCCTGGCGCAGAGCGCGGTCCAGGCCGCCACCGGCTTGGCGCCGCCGCCCTCTTCGATGACCGGCACGTCGGGCAGGGAGGCCACGGCGTCGGGCTCCGCGCTGGCCCCTCCCAGCATCAGGATCGACCCGGCCAGGGCGAGCTGGACAGCCTTGGCGAGGCGACCGGCCAGAGGGACGGCGAGGGGGATTGTCCGTATGGACCCCGTCCCGATATCGTGCAGACCGGTATGCCGCATCACGATCGCCTCGCCATCCTGGGGCTGAGGCACGAGGTTTGCACGGTCCAGGCCGTCACTCAATCGGAAAAATGAAGGCGGTGTTAACTTCCCAAACCGGCATCGGTTCCGAAAAAATACGGCTTTCGGTCACGGGGGCGGGAGAACCATCCTCTCGTCCTTGACCCGTCGCCGATCGGATCTTTCAGCGGTTGGCGGTGGTGGCCGGCGAGGTGACGCCGCCCAGGGACACCCAGGCGACGGCGGCCTGGCTCTCCCGCTTGATGAAGACGTAGCCGGTCCGATACCAGGGCAGGATCTCGCTGGTCTTGTTGTCGAGGACGTAGTCGCCCCGGTCGGTGATCAGGGTGAGGACGGCATGGCCCTCGCCTTTTTCGTCGATGACCACGGTCATCCGCATGGCGCGGCGCGGCAGGCCGGCGGCGGCCAGCATCCTGCGCTTGCGCAGCTGGAAGTCTTCGCAATCGCCGGCGCCGTCCTCGGCGAGGTCCCAGCGGTCGGGCACGCCCCAATGGTCCTGGTCGGTGACGGCGCGGAGCGACGTGTTCACCCGCCGGTTGACCGACACGACGGTGCTCCAGACCGCGGGCGAGAGCGCCACGGCGGCCGGCTCGGCGGGGTCGAGCGCGCATTCGGCCGGATAGGCCTGGCAGAAGGTGACCCAGGCGGCGATCGGCCGGGCGTCGCCCACGGCCATCGCCGCCACCGACACCGGCGGGAGCGGCGCGGACGGCTGAGCGAGAACGGCCGCCGGCCAGAAAGCCAGGGCGGTCACCACCGCCAACACCGCCAGTCTCGTCACGTTTGCGCCGCGCATCGCCATCACCTCGTCTTCGAGGTGAGGATGGGGCGACGGCCCCTCCGCGGCGCTGAAGCCGATCCGCGCAATTTTACGCAATCACGCCGCCGGCCGGTCCGCCTGCGGACAGCCCGAATTCCGGGCTGCCGGGGTCACGACAATGATCGGGATCGGATTAGCGGATGGGCAACCTTGACGGGGCGCGCACGCAGGCTGCGCCCCGGCGTCGCAGACGCGCGGCGGCCACGGGCCCGGTCCGCGAATGCCGCATCGGCTAGAGCGTCAGGCCTTCGTGGAAGCGGTCGGGCGAGATCGGCAGCATGAACTGGACGCCGATGCCGCCCTCGAAATAGCGCACCACCCGTGCCGGCGTGCGTCCCAGGGTGACGCTCGCGCCGAGCTGGGGGACCGTCACGGTGGAGAGCGCGGCGCCGGACATCGACAGATCGATGATGCGCGCGGCGATCTCGCGTCCGCTTTCCAGGCGCATCACGATGCCGGGCTGGATCGGCACCAGCCGCTCGTGGGTCCGGCCCTCGGGCAGGCCGAGGGTCTCGCGGTTGGCGAGCCAGGTGAGCTGCGAGGCGATCTTGTCGCGCTTGCGCAGGGTGGCCGACAGCTTCACCGCGATGCCGCCGGCCGTCATCCGGGCGATGGTGCCCTCGATGCGGCCGATCTGTTCGAGATAGAGCACGATCCGCTCACCGACCTGTCCGAGCACGGCACAGGTCAGGCGAACGCCGCCGGGGGACATGTCGACGGTCTGGCAGGGGTATTCCTGGCGGTCGGAAAGCATGTAGCGCCCGAGCAGCGCCACCTTCACGCGCTGGTGGCGGCGCATGTCGGCGTGGCGCACGACGTGCGGCCGCGGCGTGTCCGATGAGATGGCGGTCTCGATCATGGCAATCGCGCGACGGCTCCAGCCCTGCCTGCCGTCGCGGCGGGACCCGCGGCGGGCAGACGGGAACGACGGGGTCCGCCCGGCGGTGGACAGCGACGGGTCACCCCCGCGCCATGCCGGACATGCCGGGACCATCGCCGGATTTGGTTACGAAAGACTTTTTCCCCGGCCGATCGCGTGCTCTCGCCACCGATTCTACAACCTGCCCGACAGCCGATGATCGGTCGGTCGCGTCCGGGTGCGGATGTCACCGCGGCGCCGGCTCGCCGGCCCCGTGCCCGCGCGAATCGGGCGACGGTGCGATCAGGCCCGCCCGCCCGGATGGACGAAAAGATGGCCGCGACGGCGCGGCATCCGGTCGTTGGCGGGTTCGGGCACGGCATCGAGGACGTCGTCGGCGGGTGCGGCGGGGAGGGCATCCGGGCCGAGCACCCGCAGGGAGGTGGTGCTGAGGTGGACGAGGGGACGCAGGCCGAGCCAATGCGGGATCACCTGGGGGCTCAGCGCGCCGAGGATGCGCGACTGGGTCTGCCCGCGGTGGCGCAGGGGCAACAGCAGGAGTTCGAGGTCGACCGCCTCGCCCTCGGAGGTCTCGCCGCGCAGGCCCGCCACCATCCCGACCGTATCGACGGCCACGGCCTCGACGAGGCGCCAGGGATCGGCGGTGGGTTCGCCCCAGAGGCGGGCGAAGTCGGCGCCCCGCAGTTCGCGGCGGAACAGCGCGCAGACGCGGGTGCCGGCGAGGCGGAAGGCGGCGTTGCCCGCCGGCACGTCGACGGAGAGGATGAGCGCATCGGAGAGGAGGTTGCGGATCGCTCCGGGCTCGATCTCCCGACGTTCGGGCGCGGCACGATCGCGCCGGACCCGGTCCCAATAGGCATGGAGGAGGCGGCTGGTCGGATGCTTCATGGTGTCCCGCGCTGGCAAGCCCGTCGCCGGGCCTGTATGATTCTGGATCAGGTGATCCGGTCCGGCACCGGCGCACCGGGCCTTTCGCCTCCACTGCGCACAGCCTATGCCCGCTCGAATCGGCGCGCCGCATTAAGCTTTCATCAGGGTTAACGCCGGCGGGGCGGGGCGAATGCCTTTTTGCCTCCGCGAGGGGTTGCCGCTCGGCGGCGAGCGGACGACATGGTGAGACCATGGATGCCAGCCCCGATCTGCCGCGACAGAGCCGCGTTCCCGTCTTCAACATGCCGGGCGTCGTCTCCGCCGCCATCGGCATCCTGGTGGCGATCCACGCCCTGCGCGAGTTCGTGCTGCCCGATACCTGGGACCTCGCCGTCCTCCTCGACCTCGCCCTGATCCCCGGCCGCTGGACGGTGGCGATGGATCCCTCGCAGGCGGAGGCCCTCGTGGCGGCGGCCTCGGCCAGGGTCTCGGACGCGAGCACCCTCGACGCCTACGTGTCCTTCGCGCGCTACATCGCGGCCGATCCCGCGGCGATGCCGTGGACCTTCGCCACCTATGCGCTCCTGCACGGGTCGTGGATGCATCTCGTCTTCAACAGCGTATGGCTGGCCGCCTTCGGCTCGCCGGTGGCGCGGCGCTGCGGCACCCTGCGCTTCTGCCTGCTGGCGCTGGCCGGGGCGGTGGCGGGCGCCGTGCTGCATCTCCTCCTCGATCCCATGAGCCTGGCGCCGCTGATCGGAGCCTCGGCCTCGGTCTCGGCCCTGATGGCGGCGGCGGCCCGCTTCGTGTTCCAGCCGCCGCCGCTGATCAGCCCCGCAGCCCCGCCCTGGCAGATCCCGGTGCCGCCGCCGTTGCAGACGATCCCCGAACTGCTGCGCAACCGTACCGCCGTGGTGTTCCTCGTCGTCTGGCTGGCCACGAACCTCCTGTTCGGCGTCATCGCGCTGCCGCTGGGAGCCGACGGCTCGTCGATCGCCTGGGACGCGCATCTGGGCGGCTTCGTGGTCGGGTTCTTCCTGCTGCCGCTGATCGACCGGCGCCGACGCCCGATCCGTTGACCGATCTCGCGCTCGACGAGAAATAGCCCCGCATCTCACGACACTTGGCCGGCGCCCGCGCTTGCCAGATCGCCGCAGCGGCGACACACTCGTCCCCTGCCGAGCGCGGGAGCCAACCCGCGCCGCACGTCTTCGTGCCCCATCCTCGGGTGCACGCCACCGCTCATCCCGCAGGGAGGGAGACCCTATGACCGTCGCGCGCATCCTGGCCGATAAGGGCCGCACCGTCGTCACCATCCAGCCGAACCGCAATCTCGACGACGCCATCCACCTGCTGGCCGAGAAGCGCATCGGCGCCCTGGTGGTCGCGGAGGACGACGGCGTGGTGTTGGGTATCCTGTCGGAGCGCGACATCCTGCGCGCCCTGGCCGACCGTGGCGCCACCGCCTTCGACGCGCGGGTGGCCGACCACATGACCGCCGAGGTGGTGACCTGCGCACGCAGCGCCAGCGTCGAGGACCTGATGCAGATCATGACCAACGGCCGTTTCCGGCACGTTCCCGTGGTCGAGGACGGCCAGCTCGCCGGGCTCGTCTCCATCGGCGACGTGGTCAAGCTGCGGATCGCCTCCGTGGAGGCCGAGCATCAGGCGATGCGCGACTACATCACCATGGCCTGACGCCACCGCGGTAGCGCGTCCGACCTTACCCCCGAGGCCCTTGCGGGGCGCCCCGGCCGCGCCCGCACGTCCCAGAGGGCCGCGAGCGCGGACCGTGCCGGCCCATGGCCGCCTCGCGAAAAACACCGCTTGCGTCAGAGAATTTGACACTGCTAGTGTCACTCCATGTTGACACTCGCCGACATCCCCAGCGCCGAGACCGCCCCGCTCCAGCGGCCTCACGTCGTGGTGATCGGCAGCGGATTCGGCGGCCTCGCCGCCGCGATCCGCCTCGGGGCGCGGGGCTACCGCGTCACCGTGCTGGAGCGGCTGGAACAGCCCGGCGGCCGGGCCCGGGTCCATCGGCAGGACGGGTTCACCTTCGACGCCGGCCCCACCATCGTCACCGCGCCGTTCCTGTTCGAGGAACTCTGGACGCTGTGCGGACGGCGGATGGAGGACGACGTCACCCTGGCGCCGATGCTGCCGTTCTACCGCATCCGCTTCGAGGACGGCGCCACCTTCGACTACAGCGGCGACGCGCAAGCCATGCGCGCCGAGGTGGCGCGGTTCTCCGCCAGCGACGTGCCCGGCTACGAACGCTTCATGGAACGCTCGCGCGAGATCTGCGAACTCGGCTTCGAGCAACTCGGCCACGTGCCGTTCGGCTCGGTCACCGACATGCTGCGCATCGCCCCGGCGCTCCTGCGCCTGAGTGGCCATCGCAGCGTCTACGACGTGGTGGCCGGCTACATCCGCGACGAGCGCCTGCGCACCATCTTCAGCTTCCATCCGCTCCTCATCGGCGGCAGCCCGTTCCGGGCGAGCGCGATCTACTGCCTCATCGCCCATCTCGAACGGCGCTGGGGCGTCCACTTCGCCATGGGCGGCACCGGGCGCCTCGTCGACGGCCTGGCGAGCCTGATCCGGGGGCAGGGCGGGACCCTGCGCTGCGGCGCCGACGTGGCGCAGATCCGGGTGGAGACGCACGACGGCAAGGACGCCGCCCGCGGCGTGATCCTCCAGGGCGGCGAGCGGATCGATGCCGACATCGTCGTCTCCAACGCCGATTCCGCCTTCACCTACGGCCGGCTGCTGCCGCAGAAGCGCCGGCGCTGGAGCGCGGCCAAGCTGAAGCGGGCGTCCTCCTCCATGGGCCTGTTCGTCTGGTACTTCGGCACGAACAGGAAGTTTCCGCAGGTCGCCCACCACACCATCCTGATGGGGCCGCGCTACCGCGGACTGATCGACGACATCTTTTCCAAGAAGCACCTGTCGAAGGACTTCAGCCTCTACCTGCACCGGCCCACCGCCACCGACCCGCTGCTGGCGCCCGCCGGCTGCGACGCCTTCTACGTGCTCTCGCCGGTGCCCAACCTCGACGGCGGGCAGGACTGGCGGGTCGAGGCCGAGCCGTATCGCCAGGCGATCGAACGCCACCTCGACGCCACCGTGATGCCGGGCCTGTCCGAATCCATCGTCACCTCGAAGGTGACGACGCCGCAGGACTTCGCCACGGATTTCCTCAGCGTCCGCGGCTCCGGCTTCGGCCTCGAACCCGTGTTGACGCAATCGGCCTGGTTCCGGCCGCACAACGCGTCCGAAGACGTAGCCAACCTCTACCTCGTCGGCGCCGGCACCCATCCCGGTGCCGGGCTTCCCGGGGTCCTTTCCTCCGCCAGGGTTCTCGATCGCGTGGTGCCGGATGCTCGTGTCTTTGCGTGATCAAGCCGACTGGCGCGACCAAGCCGATTGGCGCGACCAAACCGAATGGCGCGAGGACGTTCTGGTCGTGCCGGCGGGCCATGCCGATGCGGCGGGTCATGCCGATGCGACGGATCACGCCGCCTGCCGGGCGGCGATCAGGACGGGATCGCGCAGCTTCTTTGCCGCCTCCGCGCTGCTGCCGGCCTCGGTGCGGCGGCCCGCCTACGGCCTTTATGCCTTCTGCCGCCTCTCCGACGACGCCGTCGACGACGTGGCGCAGGCCGGCAAGGCGGCGGCGGTGGCGCGGCTCTCGAACCGGCTCGTCCGGGTCTACGCCGGCCAGCCGATGGACGGCCCGGCCGACCGCGCGCTCGCCGACATCGTCGCCGACTACGCCATTCCCCATGCGCTGCCCGCCGCCCTGATCGAGGGGCTGGCCTGGGACGCGCAGGGCCGGCGCTACGAGACGCTTTCGGATCTCACCGCCTATGCCGCCAGGGTGGCGGCGAGCGTGGGCGCCATGATGACGCTGATCATGGGCCGACGCGACCCGGACGTGCTGGCCCGCGCCTGCGACCTCGGGCTCGCCATGCAGTTCACCAACATCGCCCGCGACGTCGGCGAGGACGCCCGCGCCGGGCGCCTCTACCTGCCGCTGGCCTGGCTGCGCGAGGCCGGGATCGATCCGGAGGCGTTCCTCGCCCATCCCGTGGCGACGCCCGAACTCCGGGGCGTAATCGCGCGGCTGCTGGCCGTGGCCGACGGGCTCTACGAGCGTTCCGAGGCGGGGATCGGCGGCCTGCCGCCCGGCTGCCGTCCGGCGATCCGGGCGGCGCGGCTGATCTATGCCGAGATCGGACGCGACCTCGAACGGGAGGGCCATGATTCGGTCGGTCGCCGCGCCCGCGTGCCGGGCCGGCGCAAGGCGGTGCTGATGGCGCGCGCCCTGCTGCCGCTGGGCGGCACGACCCTCCTGCGGGAGCCGCCCGTGCCGGAGATCGCCGGCATCATCGAGGCGGTCGTCCAGCGCCCGTCCGAGGCGGTGCGCAGCCCAGCCTGGTGGAACCTGCCGGGCCAATTCGTGCGCGTTCTAGACCTCATCGAGGTCCTGCGCGAGCGCGAGGCCTTCCGCGAGGGGGCCGCGCCCGTCTCGCCGTGACCCACCCGATCGCCGCGGTCCTCGATATCGGCCTCGTCTTTTCGATCCCGCTCGGGCTGGCGATCTGGCAGCTCGTGGTGCTCAAGCGCAGCATCCGGCGCGACCGGGAGGCGGCGGAGCGACGAACGGACGACGCGGTTTCCCCGCCCCCTCGTGGGGTGGGGCCGGGGGTGGGGGTGGCGCCGCATGGTCAGCGGCAGGGCCACCCAGCCGCCCCCACTTCCCCCCACAAGGGGGAGGAGAGCGCGGGCGGTCATGCCGGATCGCAGGGTCCCTGACGCCCCTTACGCCATCGCGGCTTTCAGGTGCTCGTCGACCTTGTCGAGGAAGCCCGTGGTCGAGAGCCACTTCTGGTCGGGGCCGACGAGGAGGGCGAGATCCTTCGTCATGAAGCCCTTCTCCACCGTGTCGACGCAGACCGTCTCCAGGGTGGTGGCAAACTTGGCCAGTTCCGCGTTGTCGTCGAGCTTGGCCCGGTGCGCCAATCCACGGCTCCACGCGAAGATCGAGGCGATGGAGTTGGTCGAGGTCTCCTTACCCTTCTGGTGCTCGCGGAAGTGGCGCGTCACGGTGCCGTGGGCGGCTTCCGCCTCCACGGTCCGGCCGTCCGGGGTGAGCAGCACCGAGGTCATCAGGCCGAGCGATCCGAACCCCTGTGCCACGGTGTCCGACTGGACGTCGCCGTCGTAGTTCTTGCAGGCCCAGACGTAGCCGCCCGACCACTTGAGCGCCGAGGCGACCATGTCGTCGATGAGGCGGTGCTCGTAGGTGATGCCGAGCGCCGTGAAGCGCGACTTGAACTCGGCCTCGTAGACCTCCTCGAACAGGTCCTTGAAACGCCCGTCGTAGGCCTTGAGGATGGTATTCTTGGTGGACAGATAGACCGGGTACTTCCGGTTCAGGCCATAGTTGAGCGAGGCGCGGGCGAAGTCGCGGATCGAATCGTCGAGGTTGTACATCGCCTGGGCGATGCCGGGGGAGGGGAACCTGAACACCTCCTTCTCGATCACCGTGCCGTCGTCGCCCTCGAACTTGATGGTGAGCCGGCCCTTGCCGGGCACCTTGAAGTCGGTGGCCTTGTACTGGTCGCCGTAGGCGTGGCGCCCGACCACGATCGGCTGGGTCCAGCCCGGCACGAGCCGCGGCACGTTCCTGCAGATGATCGGCTCGCGGAAGATGACGCCGCCGAGGATGTTGCGGATGGTGCCGTTGGGCGACTTCCACATCTCCTTGAGCTTGAACTCCTTCACCCGGGCCTCGTCGGGGGTGATGGTGGCGCATTTGACGCCCACGCCATGGCGCTTGATCGCCTCGGCGGCATCCACCGTGACCTTGTCGGAGGTGGCGTCGCGATGCTCGACGCCCAGGTCGTAATAATCGAGGTCGAGGTCGAGATAAGGGTGGATCAGCTTGGTCTTGATCTCGCTCCAGATGATGCGGGTCATCTCGTCGCCGTCGAGTTCGACGACCGGGTTCGCGACCTTGATCTTCGACATGATCCTCAGTGCCTTTCTCTTCACGCGGCCGGGTGGGCCGCGCTCCCGCGTGGCGCGGTCATAGCGTGCGCCACGGGTACGCGAAACCCGTGCCCGTGACAGATGCGCCGCGCCGTACGGAGCGAGAAATTCCGGGCCGCCCCCTGGACATCGGCCGCCCCGCCGGGAATGTGCGATCCCATCGAAGACCGTCGAGAGGACGACATCATGAGCGAGCGCATCATCCTGCGCGCCGGCGAGGCCCTGGTGGCCGGCGGCCCGCCCAACACCGCGGCCGAGCCCGAGGTGATCATCGGCGAGCTCGACGGGCCGGTGGGCACGGCGCTGGCCACGCTCACGGGCGACCAGGTGGTGGGCCACAGCCGCGTCTTCGCGCTCCTCAACACCGACATCATGGTGCGGCCGGTGACGCTGTGCGTCTCCAAGGTCAGCGTCGAGACCTCGAAGTACACCTCGATCCTGATGGGCACCGTGCAGTTCGCCATCGCCAACGGCGTCCTCGACGCGGTGCGGGCCGGCTACATCCCGAAGGAGAAGGCCAACGATCTCGGCATCATCTGCTCGGTTTGGCTGAGCCCCGGCGTGATCGAGGCCGAGACCGTCGACCACAAGGCGCTGTTCGAGATCCAGCGCAAGGGCATGACCGAGGCGATCCGCAAGGCGATGGCCAACGAGCCGTCCATCGACTGGCTCCTCGAGAACCAGGACAAGATCGTCCACAAGTATTACCAGATGGGGCTGGACGGGAAGATCTGAGGCCGGACCCGCACCGGGGATGTCGGACACGGCAGAGGAGGGCGGGGCGTCGCCGCGTCCCCCCGCGATCGTCCTCGTCGCCCCCCAGCTCGCCGAGAACGTCGGCATGGTCGCCCGGGCCATGGCCAATTTCGGCCTGACCGAGCTGCGCCTGGTGGCCCCCAAGAACGGCTGGCCGATGAAGGGCGTGCGCGAGGCCGCCTCCGGGGCCACCGCCGCCCTCGACGGGGCGAGGGTCTACGCGACGCTGCCCGAGGCCATCGCCGATCTCCATTGCGTGCTCGCCACCACCGCGCGCGAGCGCGGCCAGATGAAGCGGGTGCTCGGCCCCGATGCGGCGATGGCCGAGGTCGCGGCGAGAGCCGGGCAGCGGGTCGGCATCCTGTTCGGCCGCGAGCGGGTCGGGCTCCTCAACGAGGAGGTGTCCCTGGCCGATGCCATCGTCACCTTCCCGGTGGCCCCCGATTTCTCCTCCCTCAACCTCGCCCAGGCCGTGCTGCTCGTCGGCTACGAATGGCGCCGCGCCGCGGGCCTGGCGCGGCTTCCGTTCGCGGGCGAGATGCTGTCGCCTCCCGCGACCCGGGAGGCGCTGCTGTCGCTGTTCGCGAGCCTGGAGGGCGCGCTGGACGGGGCCGGATTCTATCCGCCCGAGAAGCGCGAGATCGTGGTGCGCAACATGCGCGACATGCTCCACCGCATGGCGATGACCGAGCAGGACGTGCGCACCGTCCGCGGTGCCCTGCGCGCGCTCCTGCGGAAGGGCACCGGGGGCTGAGATCGCCGGCGACGCGCGCGCGGCCTTAACCTCGTCTGCAGGGTTGGCGTGCGACCCTGCTGCGCATGGCGACGACTCACTTCAGCGCGATCGGCGGCGAGTTCGCATCCGCTTCCAGGGAAGCGGCCTTCCGGGCCGACCGGCTCCCTGAGACCCTGCGGACCGCCCGCCTCATCCTCGGCATCTCGGCCGCGATCAACGCGCTCGCCCTGATCATCGATTGGCGCTTCCTCGGCCACCCCCACTTCTGGATCGCGGTGCCGGCGCGCCTGGGCATCGTCGCGATCTCGGTCCTGTGCCTCGTCGCCATCTGGCAGGCGACACGGTTCTCCGTCGTCCAGCGCGGCCTCGTCGTCTGGGAGATCGTCACCGCCGTCTGCCTCGGCGTGTTGTGCTCCCTGCGGTCCGAGATCGCGCCGCTGGTCCTCATCGTCCTGCCGGCGATCTACTTCCTCGTCGTGCCCACGAGTTTCCGCTGGACGCTGGCCTGCGGCAGCGTCGCCATGGCGGCACTGGCGACCGGCTACCTCTGGCACGAGCCGGAGGCGACGGCGGCGACGGGTTTCCTCGTCACGACGGTGATGGGCGAGGTCGTCCTCGTGCTGTTCGTCATCCGCTGGAACCGGCTGCGCCGCCTCGAATGGGCGGCGACCCAGGCCGAACGCCACGCGAATTCCGAACTGGCCGAGAGCCGCCACCTGTTCGAGGCGCTGTTTCGCGCCGTCCCGATCCCGATCGTGGTCTCGCTGGCCGACGGCGGCCGGATCGTCAGCGCCAACGACGCCGCCCTGGCCTTCTTCGACGTGCCCGACACCCGCGCCTTCGGCGACTACACGATCCGCCGTCACCTCAGCGGCGACGACCGCCGCCGCATCGCCTCCGGCCTCAGCCGCAGCGCCGCACAGCAGGGGTTCGAAGTCGGCCTCACCGGACGGGACGGGCGGCGCCACGACATCCTCCTCTCGGTGGCGGCCGTGAACATCGACGGGCAGGCCTGCACCATCTCGAGCCTCGTGGACATCACCAGCCGCAAGGCGGCCGAGGAACGTATCCGGATCGCCGCCCACCACGACGCCCTCACCGGTCTACCGAACCGGGCACTGTTCCAGACCAGCCTGGAGGCGGCGATCGCGGGCGGACATGCGACGGGAGCCGAGGTCGGCCTGATCCTGCTCGACCTCGACGGTTTCAAGGAGGTCAACGACACCCTGGGCCACGAGGCGGGCGATGCGCTGCTCAAGGAAGTCGCGGGCCGGCTCGGCCGGGTCGCCGGACCCGGCGACCTCGTCGCCCGGCTCGGCGGCGACGAGTTCGTCGTGCTGGCAGCCATCCCCGGCGACGGGCAGGCCACGGTGCACCTGCACCGGCTCGCCGAGGACATCCTCGACGTCCTCAACCCGGCCATGCCGATCGGCGGGCGGATCGTAGCGCCCAGGGCCAGCCTCGGCCTGGCGGTGTTTCCCGCCCATGCCGGCGGCGGCGGCGACCTCTTCACCAACGCCGACCTCGCGCTCTACGCCGCCAAGGCGGCCGGGCGGAACCAGGCCGTCCTGTTCACGCCCTCGCTGCGGGTGCAGATCGAGACGCGGGTCAGGATCGCGGGCGAGATGCGCACCGCCCTGGACGAAGGGCAGCTCGTCCCGTTCTATCAACCCAATGTCGGACTGCAGGGCCGGGGGATCGTCGGGTTCGAGGCCCTGGCCCGCTGGCAGCATCCCAGCCGCGGCCTTCTTGTTCCGGCCGACTTCTCCACCGTGTTCGACGATCCCGACATCGGCAACGCGGTCGGCCTGTGCCTCATGCGGCGGATCTGCGCGGACGTGGCAGGATGGGTGGCGCTGGGCCTCGACCCAGGCCGCGTCTTCCTGAACCTCTCGGCGACACAGTTCGCGCAGGACAACCTCGCCAGGACCCTGCTCGGCGAGATCGACCGCGCCGGGCTGGCCCGGGATCGCATCGGCATCGAGGTCACGGAGACGGTGCTCCTGGGCGGCCACGGCGACCGCGTCGCCAGCGTCCTCGACGCGCTGCATTCGGCCGGCATCGGCGTCGCGCTGGACGACTTCGGGACCGGCTACGCCTCGCTGACGCACCTCAAGCAATACCCCGTCGACGAGATCAAGATCGACCGCAGCTTCGTGCGCGACCTCGAACGGGACGCCAACGACGCGGCCATCGTGGTGGCCGTCCTGCATCTCGGCCGCAGCCTCGGCCTGCGCGTCACCGCCGAAGGGGTCGAGACCGAGGCCCAGGCCGCGTTCCTCGACGCCAACGGGTGCGACACGGCGCAGGGCTACCTCTACGCCAAGCCGATGTCGGCGAGCCGGGTGCCGTGGTTCCTCAGGAACCGCCCCGACATCCTCGGCGACGACGACGGGTCGCGCCCGCGCCTGGCGGGATGACCCCCTTCGGACCGGAGTCGTTCAGGACAGCTTGGCGAGCGCCTGGTCGATGTCGGCGATGAGGTCCTCGACGTTCTCCAGACCGATCGAGAGGCGCACCGTCTCCGGCCCGACCATGGCCGCCGCCTTGTCGGCATCGCCGAGCTGGCGGTGCGTGGTAGTGGCCGGATGGATCGCCAGGGACTTGATCTCGCCGATGTTCACGAGGTGCGAGATCAGCTCGAGGGACGTGATGAAGGTCTTGGCCGCCGCCTCGCCGCCCTTGAGGGCGAAGGTGAAGATCGATCCGGGGCCCTGCGGCACGTAGCAGGCGGCCATGGACTCGCCCGGCTGGCCGGGGAGGGCGGGATAGCTCACCCATTCCACCGCCGGATGGTCCTTGAGGTGGGCGGCGACGGTGCGGGCGTTCGAACAATGCCGCGCCATGCGCAACGGCAGGGTCTCGATGCCGGTGAGCGTCAGGAACGCGTTCATCGGCGACAGGCCGGGACCGAGGTCGCGCAGGCCGAACAGGCGGCAGGCCACCGCGAAGCTGATCTCGGGGAACCGCTCGGTGATGACGAGGCCGTCGTAGTCCGACCAGGGTTCGGTGATGAGGTTGTAGCGCCCGCCCGTCGCCGTCCAGTCGAACCGGCCGGCGTCGCAGATGATGCCGCCGATGGTCTGGCCGGAGCCGCCGAGGAACTTCGAGGTCGAATGGACCACGATGTCGGCGCCGTATGCGATGGGGCGGATCAGCGCCGGCGAGGCCAGGGTGTTGTCGACCACCAGCGGCAGGTTGTGGCGCCGGGCGACCTCACTGATGCCGACGAGGTCCATCACCGTGGCGCAGGGGTTGACGATCGACTCGCAGACGATCGCCTTCGTCTGCGGCGTGATCTGCGCCTCGAAATCGGCCGGGGTCAGTCCCTTGGCGAACTGCGGCTTCAGGTCGTAGCGCCCGTCGAGGCGGCGCATCAGGCCGAGGGAACCGCCGAACAGGCGCGGGGAGGCGACGTAGGCGTCGCCGCTCTGCATCAGGGTCATCAGCACGAGCAGCACGGCCGACTGTCCGGAGGAGACCGCCACGGCGGCCTTGGCGCCCTCCAAAGCCGCCACCCGACGCTCGAGGGCGGCCACGGTGGGGTTCGAACCGCGCGAATAGGAGAAGCCGGTCTTGCGCATCGCGAAGATGTCGGCCGCCTGCTCCGTGGAATCGAACACGAAGCCGTTCGTGAAGTAGATCGGCTGCACCCGCGCGCCGGTGGACGGATCGGGGGAGGCCCCGGCGTGGACCGACTGCGTGGCGAAGCGATGGGTACGGGTCTCGGTGGCCATGGGGCCTCCGTTTCGAGGATCGGGTCAGGCGGCGCGCTGCACGAAGGCCCGCAGGGTCCGCACCAGGGTGGCGGGCTCGTAGGGCTTCGGGATGAAGCGGGCGCCATCGGGCAGGTCGTGAGGGCCGGGCGTCCCCATGCCCGACACGACCAGGACGGGGATGGAGGGCCAGCGCCGCGCGACCAGGCGGGCGAGCGCGAACCCGTCCATCGAGCCCTGGGGCATGTCGACGTCGGTCATCAGGACGCCGACGTCGTCGTGGTCCTGCAGCAGCTTCAAGGCCTTGTCCGCATGCGACGCTTCGAGCACCCGGAATCCCGCATCCGACAGGGTGTCGGCGGCCTCCATCAGGAGGAGGCCGTCGTCTTCCACCAGGAGCACGACGGGAAGGTCGGAGGAATCGTCTGTCATCAGGTCTCGGCTGGTCCCGCTGTGACCGTTGGCCGGGGCCTAGTCCCCGCGCCCACGCCCGTCAAGAACGCGGCGAGCCGCCGGTTCCGTTCCGCCGGACCGCCCGAACGGGCACCGGCTCGGCCTCCGGCGCATGGCAGCGGCGCCAGAAAAAGGCGGCGAGACCCGCCAGACCGAGGAGGACGGCACTCGAGGCGACGCCGCCGTGAAACCCGCCCGCGATCGTCGTGACCGTCATGCCCGCCTCCCCGTGACGACCGCGATCGTGCCGGGGACAGGGTTAACCGAACCTTAAGCCGACAGGGCGGCATCGAGATCCTCGATCAGGTCGGCGGGGTCCTCGATGCCCACCGACAGGCGCACCACCTCCGGCCCGGCGCCGGCGGCGGTCTTCTGCGCATCGCTGAGCTGGCGGTGGGTGGTGGAAGCCGGATGGATCACGAGCGAGCGGGTGTCGCCGATGTTGGCCACATGCGAGAACAGCTGCAGGTTGGCCACGAGCTTGACGCCGGCGTCGTAGCCGCCCTTGAGCCCGATGGTGAACACCGCGCCGGACCCCAGCGGCGTGTAGCGCCGGGCGAGCTGATGGTACTTGTCGGTCTCGAGGCCCGGATAGCTGACCCAGGCGACGGCCGGATGGCCGTGGAGGTGGGTCGCCACCTCCAGCGCGTTGTCGCAATGGCGCTGCATGCGCAGGGGCAGGGTCTCGATGCCGTTCAGGATGAGGAAGGCGTTGAACGGCGACAGCGCCGGCCCGAGGTCGCGCAGGCCCAGCACCCGGATCGCGATGGCGAAGCCGAAGTTGCCGAAGGTCTCGGCCAGCACCATCCCCGAGTATTCGGGCCGCGGCTGGGAGAGCATCGGATAGCGGTCGTCGCCGGCCCAGGGGAAGGTGCCGCCGTCGACGACGAGGCCGCCGATGGAATTGCCGTGCCCCCCCAGGAACTTGGTGGCCGAATGCACCACGATGTCGGCCCCGTGTTCGAACGGCCGGATCAGGTACGGCGTCGCCATGGTGTTGTCGACGATGAGCGGGATGTTGTGCCGCCGGGCGATCGCCGACAACGCGGCGATGTCCGTGATCACCCCGCCGGGGTTGGCGATCGATTCGCAGAAGATCGCCTTGGTGCGCGGCGTGATGGCGCGCTCGAACGAGGACGGATCGTCGGTGTCGGCCCAGACCACGGTCCAGCCGAAGTTCTTGTAGGAATGGTTGAACTGGTTGATCGAGCCGCCGTAGAGCTTGTTGGCGGCGATGAACTCGTCGCCCGGCTGCATCAGCGCGTGCATCACCAGGAACTCGGCGGCATGGCCCGAGGCCACCGCCACGGCGGCGGTGCCGCCCTCCAGCGCCGCGATGCGCTCTTCCAGCACCGCGTTGGTCGGGTTGGTGATGCGCGAATAGATGTTGCCGAACGCCTGCAGCCCGAACAGCGAGGCGGCGTGGTCGACGTCGTCGAACACGAACGAGGTGGTCTGGTAGATCGGCGTCGCCCGCGCGCCCGTGGTCGCGTCGGGGGCGGCACCGGCATGGATCGCCAGGGTGTTGAAGCCGGGCAGGCGGTCGGTCATGCAATCCTCCTCGCGCGTTCGCGTTAACGAACGCTAGTTCTTTATGCCGGACGCACCGACCCGGTCAAGGCGGGCGGAACCGCGGCCGACCTCTCCGATTGACCGGCATGGGCAAGGGAGACCCCGCATGGCCGACGATCACGAGACGACGTGGACCGAGTTCGGGCAGGCCGTCAACATGACCGCCTCGGCGCTGGAAACGTTCCTGGAGACGGATGAAAGCCGCTCCGTCGGCCAGAAGGCGTCGCAAGGCGCCGAATCGAAGGGGCATGCGGAAGGCCGGCGCATCGTCGCCATCCTTCGCAAGAAGAAGGGCGACCTCGACGACGAAGATTACGCCCACATGCGCAAGGTCGTCGGCTACGTGAACCGGCACCTCGAGCAGGGCGGCCCCGAGGACGAGGCCAAGGTGAAGGACTCGCCCTGGCGGATGTCCCTGATGAACTGGGGACACGACCCGTTGAAGGGATAGCGTCCTCCCGTTCCCTTGCGGGGCGGGATCGTGGGTGGGGTCGGCCTCCGCAGCCGGGCGCCCGGGCGCCGACTATGCCGATGGGCGTCGCTCGGCTATGGCCGCCGCCATGACCGCGCCCGTGCCCACCTCTCGCATCCTCGTCGCCAGCTTCGTCGGCACCGCGATCGAGTTCTACGACTTCTACATCTACGCCACCGCGGTGGCGCTGGTGATCGGCCCGATCTTCTTTCCCTCCGGCGATCCGGCGGTGCAGACGCTCTCGGCCTTCGCCACCTTCGCCATCGCCTTCGTCGCGCGGCCCTTGGGCGCGGCCTTCTTCGGGCATTTCGGCGACAGGGTCGGGCGCAAGGCGACGCTGGTGGCCTCGCTGATGATCATGGGCGTGTCCACCGTGCTGATCGGCTGCCTGCCTTCCTACGAGGCGATCGGCTGGTGGGCGCCGGCCCTCCTGTGCGTCCTGCGGTTCGGGCAGGGGCTGGGGTTCGGCGGGGAATGGGGCGGTGCGGCGCTGCTGGCGGTCGAGAACGCGCCACCGGGCAAGCGGGCGCTCTACGGCATCTTCCCGCAGCTCGGGGCGCCGATCGGCTTCATCGCGGCCAACCTCGGCTTCCTCGGGCTGGCGCTGACGCTCAGCCCCGAGGCGTTCCAGTCCTGGGGCTGGCGGGTGCCGTTCCTGGCCTCGGCCCTGCTGGTCGGCGTCGGGCTCTACGTCCGGCTCAAGCTCACCGAGACGCCGGTGTTCCAGGCGGCCCTCGCCAGGGCCGCGCCCGAGCGGGTGCCGCTGGCGCTGATCTTCACCCGCCACCTACGCGCCACGGTGCTGGGCACCCTGGCGATGGTCTCGTGCTACGCGGTGTTCTACCTCTCGACGGTGTTCGCGCTCAGCTACGGCACCACGACGCTGGGCTTCACGCGGCCGACCTTCCTCCTGTTCGAATGCATCGCCGTGGTCTTCATGGCGCTGGCGATCCCGGTTTCGGGTTGGGCGGCCGACGCCTACGGCCGCCGCCCGGTCCTGCTCACGGGCCTGGCCTTCACCGCCGGCCTCGGCGTGCTGCTTGGCCCGATGCTCGGCAGCGGCGAGGGCCCCCTGGTGCTCGGCTTCCTCTGCCTGGGGCTGCTCGCCATGGGCTGGCTGTTCGGCCCGATGGGCGCGCTGCTGCCCGAGCTGTTTCCGACGCGGGTGCGCTACACCGGCGCCTCGGTGAGCTACAACCTCGCGGGCATCCTCGGGGCCTCGGCCGCCCCCTACCTCGCCCAGCAGCTCGTCGCCCGGGGCGGGATCGGCTGGGTGGGGCTGTATCTCGCCATCGCCGCCGCGATCAGCTTTGTGGCGGTGTGGATGATGCAGGAGACGGGGCGCGGCGAGATCGACGCGGATCTCACGCCGCCCAGGGCTTGAGGAGGGCCGGGGTCAGCATGCCCTCGCTGCCCTCGACGTCGGTGGCCGCACCGCGCGATTCCCGGATGCCACGCGGATAGCCGGTGCGTGTCCGGTAGTTACCGATGTGGGGCATCGGCACGGCCGTCGAGCGGGTCAGGCGGTCGGCACAGATCGCGTCCAGCGCCGTGACGCCGGCCACCGCCGCGGCGGCGATCAGGAGGTTGTCCTTCCGGCCGTTGCCATCGTAGGCGGCGGCCAGGGTGGCGAGGTCGAGGGCGTCCCCGGCGATGCGGCCCCAGATCCACGGGGTCGGATCCTCGGCGGTGACGATGCCGACGCCGGTGGCGACCTCGCGCACGCCGTAGGCGCGCACCAGCCCCTCCTGGCCGCGCATTCCCAGCGCCCGGGCGATGGCGCCGCCGGCCAGGATCTCGGCGAGCCCGAGGCCGATGGAGAACCAGCCGAGCCCGCGCGCGAGGGCGTCGGTGGCGGTGTCGGGATGCCCGCGGCGGGGGGAACGGGGACCTTCGTAGCGCATGGGGTTTCTCCTCCGGGAGGGGGCATCTCACCTCTCCCCGTCCATGGGGAGAGGGGTCGGGCGACGAGCCCCTACGGCTTGATCACCACCTTGATGCAGCCGTCCTTCTTGTCGCGGAACGTCTTGTACATCTCCGGCCCGTCCTCGAGCCCGACGCGGTGGGTGATGACGAAGGAGGGGTCGATCTCACCGGCCTCGATCCGGCGCACGAGGTCGTCGGTCCAGCGGTTCACGTGGGTCTGGCCGGTGCGGATGGTCAGGCCCTTGTTCATGATCATGCCCATCGGAAACTTGTCGACGAGGCCGCCGTAGACGCCGGGGATCGAGAGGACGCCGGCCCCGCGGCAGACGTAGGCCATCTCGCGCAGGACGTGCGGGCGGTCGCTCTCCAGCATCACCGCCTGCTTGGCGCGGTCCACCATGGAGTCGATGGTGGCGGTGGCGTGCGCCTCCATTCCCACCGAATCGATGCACTTCTCCGGCCCCTTGCCGGCGGTCATCTGGTTGAGGCGCTCAATCACGCTCTCGTCGGAGAAGTTGATGGTGGATGCGCCGCCCGCCCGCGCCATCTCGAGGCGCTCGGGTACGTTGTCGATGCAGACGACGTGCTTGGCGCCGAGCAGGATCGCCGAGCGGATCGCCATCTGGCCGACCGGGCCCGCCCCCCAGATCGCCACCGTATCGGTGGGCTGGATGTCGCATTGCACCGCCGCCTGCCAGCCGGTGGGGAAGATGTCGGACAGGAACAGCACCTGCTCGTCGGTGAGGCTGTCGGGCACCTTGATGTGGGTGGCGTCCGCATAGGGCACCCGCAGGTACTCGGCCTGGCCGCCGGCGTAGCCGCCGGTGAGATGCGTATAGCCGAACAGCCCCGCCGTGGTGTGGCCGAACGCCTTGGCGGCGACCTGCTTGTTGCGGTTCGAGCGCTCGCAGACCGAGAAGAAGCCGCGCCTGCACTGGTCGCATTCGCCGCAGATGATCGTGAACGGCACCACGATGCGGTCGCCCTTCTTGAGGGCCCCATTGATGCCCTTGCCGACCTCCACGACCTCGCCCATGGACTCGTGGCCCATGATGTCGCCCTTTTCCATGCCGGGCATGACGTGATCGTAGAGGTGCAGGTCCGAGCCGCAGATGGCGCAGGCGGAGACCTTGATGATGACGTCGCGGTCCTGCTCGATCTCGGGATCGGGGACCGTATCGCAGCGGATGTCCTGCGCGCCGTGCCAGACGAGGGCTCTCATGGTGGTTCTCTCCGGTGCGCCGCGATTGGGCGTGTGAGGAGAAAACCTCGCGAGGAGGCAACAAGTTTCGAGATCGTTCTTCGATTTACTTAAGTTAATACTCGCGCAAGCGCTGCGTGTAATGACTTGCCAAGAACGGACGTCCTAAGAGCGGACTTTCTAAGAACGACCGGCCGCCTATGTGCTGGCGACGATCCTGTCACCTCCGCTCGATCGTCAGCCGCTGCACCCCCTTGCCCCCCAGCACCGGCTTCTTCGCGCTGATGATCCGCGAGTTCACGCCCGACCATCCGATCTCGCCCGACAGGCGGCCGTACTCGATCTTGGGGCAGCGGTTCATCACCACGGTGACGCCCTTCGCCTCGGCGCGGGCGGCGGCCGCGTCGTCGCGCACGCCGAGCTGCATCCAGATCACCTTGGGCAGGACCGGCAGCGCCAGGGCCTCGTCGACGAGGCCGCCGGCGGCGTCGGAGCTGCGGAAGATCTCCACCATGTCGACCGGGTGCGGCAGGTCGGCCAGGCGCGCCACCACCGGCTTGCCGAGCAGCATCTGGCCGCTGAGGCCGGGGTTGACCGGGGTGACGTCGTAGCCGCGGCTGAGGAGGTACTTCAGCACGATCCAGCTCGGGCGGGCGGGGTTGGCCGAGGCGCCCACCAGCGCGATGGTGCGCGTGCCCGTGAGCAGGGCGCGGATCTGCGCGTCGGGATAGGCGATATGGAGGTGGGGACGGGGGGTGTCGGTCATGATGCATCGACTTGTCGGGCATCGCGGCCTGTGCTGCAAGACGAGGATGTCGAGCACGCCCCTCATGAGCCTTGCCGAGACGGTCGCCTTCCTGGAGCGGGAATTCCCGCAGATGCACCACGGCGGGCGCTCCTACCACCTCGAGGCGGTGGGTCCCTTGAGCGCCACCATGCGGATGGACCACCACGACCGCTTCCTGCGCCCGGGCGGCACCGTCTCCGGCCCGGCGATGATGACGCTGGCCGATCTGGCGCTCTATGCCGCCATCCTCGCCAACATCGGCCCGATCGGTCTGGCCGTGACGACCAACCTCAGCTTCAACTTCCTGCGCAAGCCCGGCACTAAGGGGCTGGTGGCGGATGCGCGCCTGTTCAAGCTCGGGCGCCGGCTGGCGGTGGGGGAGGTGCTGATCACCGAGGCGTCGTCCGAAGACCTCGTCTGCCACGCCACCGGCACCTATTCGATCCCGCCGGACAAGGCCGGCAGCGTGACGCCGATCCGCTAAGCAGGTTCGCGTTGGCAGGCCAACGCTTCACCATGCTTAGGTCCTTGGTATGTCGCAGGTTTTCGACGCAAAACCGGTGACCACTTTTGCGAAACCTGCTTAGGCTCGGCTGCTCTCGCGCCTCGCGCGGGGCGCCGCCCCTGTCCCTCCCGGGCCCGGCGTGCGATGGGGCATCCACCGTGACAGATCATCCCGACGCCCCCTCCCTGTTCGACCTCGGCTGGTCCGCCTTCTTCGCGGACCAGGTCCTGCCGGAGGACGCCGGCCTCGTGCCGGCGCGGATCGCCAGCGTCCACCGCGCGCGCCTCACCGCGCTGGGCGAGGCCGGCCCGGTCGCGCCGGTGCTGGCGGTGCATGCGACCACCGGCGACTTCGCCGTGGGGGATTTCGTGCTCGTCGATCCCGCGACCACAACCCTGCGCCGGCGCCTCGACCGCAAGTCCGTGCTGGAGCGGCGCACCGAGGGCAGCCGGGTGGCGCAACTCGCGGCGGCCAACGTCGACACGCTGTTCGTCGTCACCTCCTGCAACGCCGACTTCAACCCGGCCCGCCTCGAACGCTACCTCGCCATGGCCAACGAGGGCGACATCGACCCGGTGATCGTCCTGACCAAGGCCGACACCACCGACGCGGTCGCGCGCTACCAAACCGAGGCCGCGGCCCTGCAGAGCGGGCTCGCGGTGGTGGTCCTCAACCCGCGCGAGCCGGCGGCGGCCGGGGCGCTGGCGCCCTGGTGCGGCCCCGGCCGCACCGTGGCGGTGGTCGGCTCCTCCGGGGTCGGCAAGTCGACCCTGGTCAACACCCTGGCCGGGCCGGGCCAGGCGCTGCCGCAGCAGACCGGCGGCATCCGCGAGCACGACGCCAAGGGCCGCCACACCACCACCGCGCGCTCGCTGCACGCCATGGCCGGGGGCGGCTTCGTCATCGACACGCCGGGCATGCGCACCCTCCACGTCGGCGACGCGGCGGGCGGGATCGAGACCCTGTTCTCCGAGATCACCGAACTCGCGCCCGCCTGTCGGTTCCGCGACTGCACCCATGCCCACGAACCGGGCTGCGCCGTGCAGGCCGCGGTGGCCGCGGGCACCCTCGATCCGGAACGGCTGAACCGGTGGCGCAAGCTCCTGACCGAGAACCGCCACAACACGCCGGTGGTGACCGGCCCGCGCGGCAACAAGCGGCGCTGAGCGCAAGGCTCACGCGGTATCATGATACCGCAAGGCGGAAGTCTCTCTATCGCTTGCGGTTTTCGCCTGTTACGTGCGCCGGAAAGGCTTGACGCGGCCGGCGAACCTGCCTAGAGGACACTCCAACGCCGCCGCGTCTCGCACGCGGCGGCGCATCGTTTTCTAACGGATCACACGGAACGCCACGGGATGAGCAGCGCGATGAAGACCACTTCGCTGAAACCCGCCGACGTCGACAAGAAGTGGATCATCGTCGATGCGGAGGGCCTGGTCGTCGGCCGGCTCGCCACCATCGTCGCGATGCGCCTGCGCGGGAAGCACAAGCCCGCCTACACTCCTCACGTCGACTGCGGCGACAACGTCATCGTCATCAACGCCGAGAAGGTGCAGTTCACCGGCCGCAAGCGCGAGCAGAAGGTGTACTACCACCACACCGGTTACCCGGGCGGCATCAAGGAGCGCACGGCCAAGTACATCCTGGACGGCCGCTTCCCCGAGCGGGTGGTCGAGAAGGCCGTCGAGCGCATGCTGCCGCGCGGCCCGCTGTTCCGCCAGATCATGGGCAACCTGCGTGTCTACAAGGGCACCGAGCATCCCCATACCGCCCAGCAGCCGCAGGCGCTCGACGTCGGCGCCCTCAACCGCAAGAACGTGAGCGCTTGATCATGGCGACCCTCCAGTCCCTCGCCGACCTCAACCGGTCGAACGTCGAGTCGCCCGAGAACGCGGCGCCCGTCCACGTCCAGAAGCTCGATGCCCAGGGCCGCGCCTATGCCACCGGCAAGCGCAAGGACGCGGTCGCCCGCGTCTGGATCAAGCCCGGCACCGGCCAGGTCGTGGTCAACGGCCGCACCATCGAGGTCTATTTCGCCCGGCCCGTGCTGCGCATGATCCTGCGCCAGCCGCTCCAGATCGCCAACCGCGTCGACCAGTACGACATCATGGTCAGCGTCCATGGCGGCGGCCTCTCCGGCCAGGCCGGCGCCGTGCGCCACGGCCTCTCCAAGGCCCTGACCTACTTCGAGCCCGAACTGCGCGGCCCGCTCAAGCGCGAGGGCTTCCTGACCCGCGACAGCCGCGTGGTCGAGCGCAAGAAGTACGGCCGCAAGAAGGCCCGCCGCAGCTTCCAGTTCTCGAAGCGCTGAGCGACCACCTTACATCGAATCGGGAAAGGGCGGCCCTCAGGCCGCCCTTTTCGTTTGTGGCGAGGGCCGAGGACTCATCCGACATGGCGAACACCTTCCGGCGCGTTCACGCCCCCGCGGCTGCGGCCGTCACGCTCTGCCTCGCGAGGAAGGACGGTGCCGTCGCCGCCGAGGTGAAGCTCGCCAACGGCCGCCAGTTCAGCACCACCGGCCTCCTGCCCATCGCCGAGGCCTTCGGGATCGCGGTGCACATCGCCAACGAGGGGGCGATGGAGATGGTGGTGATCGACCCCCAAGGGCTGTGGAAGCCGTCCTGGGGAGACCTTCAGGGGTAGGCCGCCTCACGGGCGATCGCACCGACCCCGTCGGCCAAGCCGCGCAAAGCCCCGGTCCCGCTCCCTAACGGGGAGGCGGGATCTCGAGCATGGGCAAAATCGGGGTCGTGGCGGCGCCGTCCCACAGGACGATCAGCGAGAGAACCAGCCCGAGGGCCGCGGTGTAGGCCACCACGAAGACGTCGCGGTTGCCCGGGTCGGAGGCCAGGACGAGGGCGGCGAAGGGAAGGCTCTGCAACGCAAGGGCGGCGGCGATCATCATCGGGGTGGTGGCATCCGGCGAAGGGTGTGCGTCCTGCCGGGTCTGCCAGCCGGTGACAATCGGCGGCCGTACCGGAGGTTCCGGCACACGGTGCAGGAGTCGCGCCACGGGCAAAGGACCGTCCAGCGCCCCGCCCATCGCGAGCGGGCCCATCCGACAGCGCCACGATCGAGCCGGCGGACGACGCAGCGTCAGGCACATCGGGAAGCAGAAAACGGATCGGCCCGCCTCCCGCGCGAGGCGGGGGCGGGCCGGGTGTTCGGCGTGAGACGGTCTTCAGGCGTGGGCGAGGTTCGCGGCGGGCATCACGGAGCCGTTGGCGGCGTGATGGCGCTTGAGCATCGGCCTCAGGACCGCAATGGCCAGGAAGGCGGCCAGGAGATCCATCGCGGCGACGGTGTAGAGCACCGTGGCCCAGGTACCGGTGGCCTGCATCAGGATGTTGCCCAGCGGCACGAACAGGGCGGCGACACCCTTGGCGCAGTAGAGGACGCCGTAGATCTTGCCGATGTGGGCCGAACCGAACGTGTCGGCCGCCGTTGCGCTGAACAGGGAGTACACTTCACCCCAGGCCAGGAACACGATGCCCGAGAGGATGATGAACGCCCACGGGTTGCTGCCGAAGTAGCCCAGGGCGACGATGCCGATGCCTTCCATCGTGAAGGCGATGAACATCGTCTTCTCGCGGCCGATCCGGTCGGAGATGAAGCCGAACAGGGGGCGGGAGATGCCGTTCAGGATACGGTCGAGCATCAGCGCGAAGGGCAGGGCGGCCATGGCGAAGAAGTACAGGTCGACCTTGAACTCCTTCACGCCGAGGTCCTGCGCGATGACGCCGAGCTGGGCCACGGCCATCAGGCCGCCGGTGACGGTGCAGGTGAACATCAGGAGCATGACGTAGAACACCGGCGTGCGCAGGGCCTCGCCGAGGGTGTAGTCGCGACGGGACTGGAGCACCTTGCTCGAGTAGACGACCTCGCCCTTGCCCGGGCCGCGAAGGCCGATGGAGGCCAGGATGATGATCGCACCCTGGATCAGGCCGAAGACGAAGAACGCCTGGGCGTAGCTGCCCTGCGAGATCATGTTGGCGATCGGGATGATGGTGAGGGCCGAACCGGCGCCGTAGCCGCCCGCGGTGAGGCCGACGGCCAGACCGCGCTTGTCCGGGAACCACTTCAGGGCGTTGTTGATGCAGGTGGCGTAGACGCAGCCGACGCCGATGCCGCCGACCACCGAGCCGAAATAGAAGCCCGAAAGCGTGGTGGCGTAGGAGTTGATGACCCAGGCGAGGCCCGTCATGAGGCCGCCGAACATCACGACCCGGCTCGGGCCGTACTTGTCGATGAAGTAGCCCTCGATCGGCGTCAGCCAGGTCTGCACGATGACGAAGATCGTGAACGCGACCTGGATCGCGGCGCGATCCCAGCCGAAGGTCTTCTGGATCTCGGGTACGAACAGCGTCCAGGCGTACTGGATGTTGGCCGCGGCCACCATGCAGGCGACGCCGAGAATGAGCTGTAGCCATCGATTGCTCGACGTTTTTGCCGCGACGGGCGCAGCGCTAGACAAGGCCATGGCATTTCCCCCTGTGGTTCATGCACCGACGCCCGAATGAGGCGTGGAGCGTGGCATAAGCGCCGATGCGATGCGTTCCTCCGCCGCCGAGGACCTCGGACCGGGATCCTTCGACGAACTGGTATGTAGTATTTGGTATATCAGATGGCGGAGCAAGCAAAATAATTCTGCGGCTTTTCGAAAAATGGCCGGATTATTGCATTCCCGCCATTCGTATCGAGCCGCAGTCGCATCCCCGCCATCCCACCGATCTCCCACCGGAAAGCGGCGAAGGCATCTCCCTCGCCGCCGTCCCGACCGGGACGAACCCGCCATCGGACCCGATCCTCAGGATCGTCTTAAACGGTTCATTACGCTTGCATATCGAATGTTTCGGCGCTGTCGAGACGAGATGGGCTGCATGCACAGCCGACAGGCGCGGGATTCCCGTGAATCGACGGTCAGACCCATGATGCGGCGCACTCGGATCGACACGGGGCGGCCTCTCACGCCTCGGCCAGGGCATTGGCAGGCCAGCAACAAAACTGGCACTATAAATCAGTAATTCGGGCCAAAGCCGGAACGTCGCCCGCGGTAGAACCCTGCCGACAGGCCTCGACAGGCTCATCCATGCATGAATTGCATGCCAGCATTCTGGGATGTGGCATACCAAATGCCGTGGTGCGGTGCGATATGACGGTCATCGACGTTCTTCAGGAGCCACCCCAATGATCGCTCTCTTCATCCTCGGCCTCGCCGCCGCCGCCATCGGTCCCGCCATGACGATCCTCCTGGATCGCGACGACGCGGTCGCCTCCACCACCGACACCGCCTCGGCCGGCATGTTCGTCGCCCTCAACGACAACGCCACCGTCAAGGCCCGCGCCGCCGCCTGATCTCGCGGCACCGGAACGATCGAGCCCGCCCCGGCCCAGGCCGCGGCGGGCTTTTTTCATGGCGAATCGCCGTCCCTGACCGAGGGTCGGGATCAACCGCGCAGGCTGCGCAGGGGAGATCCACGCCGCTTGGGCGCCCGCCGGAACACGCCGAGGAGCTCGACGTGAGCGGAGGACGCGAACTGGTCCACGGGCGTGACCCGCTCCAGCCGGTAGCCGCCCGCGACCAGGGTGGCGGCGTCCCGCGCGAAGGTACCGGCATCGCAGGCGACGCCGATCACCAGGGGGACGGCCGATTCGGCCAGCCGGGCGGCCTGCGCCTGCGCCCCGGCCCTGGGCGGATCGAACACCACGGCGTCGTAGGCGTCGAGCTCGATCGGCAGCAGCGGCCGGCGGAACAGATCGCGCCGCTCGGTGGTGATTCGGCGTAGGCCCGGCGTGGCCCGATAGGCCCGCTCGAGGCTCGCGAGGGCCGCGGCCTCCCCCTCCACCGCATGGACCTCGCAGCGCCGCGCCAGGACGAGGCTGAAGGGCCCGGAGCCGGAGAACAGGTCGGCCACCCGTTTGGTCTTCTTGTCGAGGGCGGCGAGGACGAGGTCGCCGAGCAGGGTCTCGCCGGCCTCGGTCGCCTGCAGGAAGCCGCCCGGTGGCGGCACCCAGGCGTCTGCCTCCCCGTGCAGGAACGGCGCCCGGCGCTCCACCACCACCTCGCCGTGCAGCGACAGGCGCGCGAGGTCGAGGTCGGCGGCCAGACGCACCAGGGCGGCGCGCACGCCCTCGCTCACCGGCCCATGCCCGCGCAGGTCGACATCGAGCCCACCGCCGGTGGCCGTCACCGCGACGTCGAGGGGCTTGCGGCCGTGGCCGAGGGGAGCGCTGAGCGCCAGGGCCACGGCGGGTGCCCGGTGCAGGGCCGGGACGGTGATCGGGCAATGGTCGATGGACACGAGGTCGTGGCTGCGCGCCGCCATCAGGCCGGCCCGGGCGGCGCCGTCGATCGCCCGGACGTGGAGGGTAAGGCGGCGGCGGCCTTCTCCGTGGGCGATGCGGACCGGCTCGGCCGCGACCGCGAGCCCGGCCTGATCCAGGGCCCTGTCGACGAGACCGCGCTTCCAGGCGGCGGCGGGCTCGGTCGCCAGGTGCTGCACGACGCAGCCGCCGCAGGTGCCGTAATAAGGGCAGAAGGGTGCGACCCGGTCGGGGGAGGGGGTCTCCACCGAGACGAGATGGCCGCGTCCGCCCGCGCGGGTGACGGTGACCCGCTCGCCGGGAAGGGCATAGGCGACCGGGAGCCCGTCGGCGGCGATCCCGTCGCCGCGGGCCCCGAGCCGGTCGATGGTCACGATGTCGGTCACGCCGGTTTCCGGCAGCGGGTTCTCGCCTGAAACAGGCGGAGTCGACACAGGGTGTCTCATGCCGGCCGCCCCGCTCGAGGGGCGAGGCGGGCGCCCACCAGAAATTCGCGGTTGCCGTCTCCCCCCGTCACCGGCGAGGGCACGCGGCCCAGGACGTCGAAGCCGAGTTCGACCAGCAGAGCCTCGATCCCGGCGCAGACCTCGTCGTGGACGGCTCCGTCGCGCACGATGCCGCCGCGCCCGACCCGATCGCGACCGGCCTCGAACTGCGGCTTGATCAGCGCGGCCAGGACCGCGCGCGGCGCCAGCAGGGGCACCAGGGCCGGCAGGACCAGGCGCAGGGAGATGAAGCTCACGTCGACGGCCACCAAATCCGGCGCCCGCGCGAACGACGCGGCGTCGAGGGTGCGGGCGTCGGTACCCTCCAGGCTGGTCACCCGCGAATCGGCGCGCAGGGAAGCGTGGAGCTGGTCGCGCCCGACGTCGACCGCATGAACGTGCGCCGCTCCCCTGGCGAGCAGGGCGTCCGTGAAACCGCCGGTGGAGGCGCCGACGTCGAGGCAGTGGCGACCGGCGGGGTCGATCCCGAAGGCATCGAGGGCCGCTGTCAGCTTGAGCCCCCCGCGCGAGACGAAGGGGTGGGGCTGCTCCGCCTCGATCCTGGCGTGCGGGTCGAGACGGTCGGCGGCGCGCAGCACCGGGCGGTCGTCGGCCCGCACGAGGCCGGCGGCGATGGCGGCCTGCGCCCGCGCCCGGCTCTCGAAATGCCCCCGCTCCACCAGAAGGCGATCGGCCCTCGGCCGGTCCTGCGTCATCACGATGTCCCAACGACCTCCGCCCGGCCTCGTCCCGGCGGGGTCCGCGAGGAGCTACGGCATTCGGCCGGCTTGTCAAAGGCCGCGGAGGCGGGGGGAGCGTCCCACCGCAGGCGTCTCACATGCGGTGGCAAGCCATGGTAGGCTGCCCGCGACAAATCCGACCGGGCGACGGCGGAGCGCCGCAGCCCCGGCGGACACCGCCGGAGACGCGGCATCAAGGAGCGAATCGACGCCATGAGTGGCCCACGCGAGATCGAGCTGAAGCTGGAAGCCGGCCTGCACGACATGGCCGCCCTGGCCGAACACCCACTGCTGCGGACCGGCGAGGCGCAGGACACGGCGGTCCTGAGCGCGACGTATTTCGACACGGCCGACCGGGACCTCGCCGCCGCCGGCCTCACTCTGCGCGTGCGCAGGACGCCGACCGGACACGTCCAGACCGTGAAGGCCGCCGCCGCCGGCGCCGGCCTGTTCGATAGGCCCGAGTGGGAATGGCCCGTCGAGGGCCCCGAGCCCGACCTCGCCGCCCTCGCGGCGACGCCCGCGGCCGCGATCCTGGCGGATGCGAAAGGCGCAGGTCTCCACGCGGTGTTCGCCACGGTGGTGGAGCGCACGACCCGTCCCGTCCGCTACGGCGAGTCGCGGATCTCGGTGACCCTGGACCAGGGCCGGGTCGAGACGCCGGACGGCGACGTGCCGCTGTGCGAGGTCGAGCTCGAACTCGTGGAGGGCCGGGCCGCCGACCTGTTCGGCCTCGCCCAGGCGCTCGCCGAGACGGTACCGCTGCGGCTCGGCGCCCTGAGCAAGAGCGAACGGGCCTTCGCTCTCCTCGACGGGACGCTGCGCCGGCCGAGCAAGGCCAGGGCGGTCCGCCTGGAGGAGACGGCCACGGCCGGCGACGCCTTCCTGGCGATCGCCCAGGCGTGCCTGCGCCACCTGCGCCGCAACGAAGACGTCTTCCTGCACGGCCGCGATCCGGAGGCCCTGCACCAGATGCGGGTCGCCCTGCGCCGCCTGCGCTCGGCCTTCACCCTGTTCAAGGCGATGCTGGCCGGCGACGCCACGGCGCAGCACCTGCGCGCCGAGATCAAGCGGGTCTCCGAGCCGTTCGGTCAGGCGCGCAACATCGACGTCTTCCTGAGCGAGACGCTGCCCGCCGAGATCGCCCGCAGGCCGGACGAGGCCAGCCTGACCGCCCTGCGCGAGACCCTGGAGGGCGAGAGGCTGCGCGCCTACGACGTGGTGCTCTCCATCCTCGAGGCGGCCGAGTGGCGCGGCCTCGTCCTCGATCTGGCTGCCTGGATCGAAACCGGCCCGTGGCGGGCACAGGGGGCCAGCGCCGCGCCGGCGCGCGACGTCGCCGCCGCGATCCTGGAGCGGGCGCGCCGCCGGATCAAGAAAGGCGGGCGCCACCTCGACAGGCTCGACGCCGACGCGCGCCACCGGGTGCGGATCGAGGCGAAGAAGCTGCGCTACGGCGCCGAGTTCTTCGGGTCGCTCTACGCGGGCAAGAAGACGGCCAAGCGCCACAAGGCCTTCGTCGCCGCGCTCTCGGACCTGCAGGACCACCTCGGCGCCCTCAACGACCTCGCCACCGCCCACGGCATCGTCTCGGGCCTCCTCGTGACGCAGGCGGACGGCGAGGCCCTGTTCGCGGCCGGGCTGACCGCCGCCGACGGGGACGCCGGCGCCGGCGCCCTGCTCGAGGCGGCCGCCGAGGCGCACGAGGCGCTCATCGACGTGACGCCGTTCTGGCGCTGACGAGCCCGCTCGGGACCAGGCAGGAACCGGATCGTACCATTTCCGGGTGATCACTTCGTGATGCGGAAATCGGCTTCGCTCAGGCGCCGCGCGGGCTCGGTGATACCCTTTCCGCTTGAATCAAGCGGAAAGGGTATCACTCCGCGGGGCGGACGCTCAGGGCATAGAGGGTGATCGCTGCGGCGTTGGAGACGTTCAGGCTGCGTATCTCCCCCGAGAAGGGAATGCGGGCGAGCACGTCGCAGCAATCCCGGGTGCGCTGGCGCAGGCCCTTGCCCTCGGCTCCGAGCACGATCACCGCAGGCCGGCGCGGGCCGACGGCGTCAAGCGTCGTCTGCGCATCGGAATCGAGGCCGATGCGGGTGAACCCGCGCTTCCCCAGGTCGATCAGCGCCTCGGCGAGGTTGCGCACCACCACCAGCGGCACGTGCTCGAGGCCGCCAGAGGCCGATTTGGCCAGTACGCCGGTGGCGTTGGGCGAATGCCGGGCTGTGGTGACGATGGCAGCGACGCCGAAGGCGGCGGCGGTGCGGACGATGGCGCCGACGTTGTGGGGATCGGTGATCTGGTCGAGGGCGAGCAGGAGGGCATCGTCGGGCAGGTCGTCGAGGTCCGGCCCGGGTAGCGGATCGGCTTCGAGGTAGAGCCCCTGGTGCACGGCATCGGGCCCGAGCAGGGCGTTGATGGCGCTGGGCCGGACGAGTTCCGGCTCGATCCGCAGGGTCCCGAGTTCGGCCGTCAGGCGGGCCGCCCCGTTCTCGGTGGCGAGCAGCCGATGCAGCCGCCGCCCGTCGTTGGCGAGCGCCTGGAACACCGGGTGCCAGCCGTAGAGGACGACCCGGTCGCCGCTCGGCCCGGTCGGTCGGAAGCGATCCCGCACCGCGCCGGAGCCGAACCGGCGACCACGCTCCTTGCGATCCCCGCCGGTCGGCCGGGGCTTGTGTGTCGGCGGGTCGTCGCTGTGGCTGGTCATGAGGGCGGTCCGATCCAAACCCGCGACAAACCGGCCCGCACCTCGTTCGTCAAGCCACCCCGGCCCGCGAGCGGCGCCAATGCGCCTCGTCGTTCGGCAACGTCCCGGTCCGCGCCCCCGTCGCCGCACAACAACCGACGAGGAGCGTTGCACAGCGCGACGAACCCCCCTATAGAACCCTCGCCCGACCAAAGCGCCCTTCGTCTAGCGGTCCAGGACGTCGCCCTTTCACGGCGAAAACACGGGTTCGATTCCCGTAGGGCGCGCCAACTAAATCACCGCCTTGGGTCGTGGTTTGGACGTGGTTTCACAGAGACGTCTCACTTAGCACTGTGTGCCAAACGGTGGGCCGGAGGATTTCCCGCAACCCACGATCGCAGACGTTCGTCAGGAACAGACTGAGATTCCCGTTTTGGTGCGACGCCTCCACGACGTACTTGATGCTCGGCTAATTGTCGTCCGACATCACAGTCACGAGCCAAGTTGCGTACCGGCTCACCTGTGAGATTGACGACCCACCCCGCCGGCCCGTGATCAGATCGGGCGGCGGGGAGGCCTTGTTCGTCAGCTTTCGTGGTCTCTGTCGGAGCCCGTGAGCAGGCTCAGAAGAGGGTGGCTTCGCCAGCTAAGGTGAAACCGTCACGACGGGGTCAGTCGACAACCTTGCCGTCCGCGCCAACCTTGACGGTCTGCTCGTTGTCGGCGCCCGCCACCTTGATCTCGTACTGTACCGCAGAGCCGTCCTTGGACACGTCAGCCTCGAAGGCCTTGCCGCCAGGCACCTTCTGCTCGGCGATCGCCAGCGCGTCCTTGAGCGTGGTCTTGGCATTCTGGAAATCGGCAGGCTTTAAACGGGTGAAGTACCGCTCGATCGGCTGGTTCTCGGTCTTGTAAACCTCGCCCGTGTCGGCGTTGATGTAGTGCTCGACGAGCTTGCCGCTCGGGTAGACCACTTTGATCTCGTAATGCGCCGGGTCCTTGCCCTCGACGTTCTCGAAGTCGGCGTCGATGGCACGGCCGCCTTTCTCCTCGCCCTTGCCCTCGGCAGCCATCAGCGCCTTCGTCAGGCTGACCTTGGCCACCTTCGCAGCCTGCCATTCCTTCATGTCACCATTGGTCCGCATGGCAGGTGCGTTGGTGGCTCCTCCAGCAGTCGATGGCGTACCCGGCGTGGGCGCGGGAGCCGGGGCGGTGGTCTGAGCCAGGGCAAGACCGGTGCCGAGTGCGAGTAGACCGGCGGTAGCGGCAAAACGCTTCAACATGCTGGTATCCATCTTCCATGTGATAGTGAGCCGAAGCCCGGGCAAAGAACGCGGTTCTGCGGATTGCGTTCACTGCAAGTGGCGGGGCTTGTCGGAAACGCGAACGTGCCTTCGTTCGCAGATCGCCAGCCATCCCTGATCCAAAAGGCCCTTCGCCGCGCGCTTCCCATGGGGAGGCGGGGGCGATAGCACTCGGAGCGCCGGACAGAATGGCACCGAGCGGAGTTTTGAGTTTTCGTTTGGCATGACCGGACCGCGTCTTCCCGATGATCTCGGGGATGAGATCGCTCCGCTTCTTCCACCGCCTCGGCCCCGTCCGAAGGGTGGGCGTCGTCAGATCGAGAACCGGGCCGCACTTGCGTTGGCCAGACGTCGTAGGTCCTGCGCGATCCGGCTTGGCACGGACCGGTTCCGCCGGGTGATCCCGAAGGACCTCAGGCCACTCCCGCCGCCCCCGTGGACAGACAGGGTAAGAGCGGCCGACGAACTTGCGTGATCGCTCGCGGAGGATGAGGTGGAACGGTCTGCCGGCGAGGGGCGACGTCAGCCCGGTGAGCGTGCCGACGGCAACGGTCGAGAGCCACCCGTCGGCACGATGCGCCACGGCTCGTGCGAGGCCGACGGGATCGCGATTTTCTCAGCGGACAGCCACTGCGCTTCGGCAAGGCAACCGCCTCGCGTTTGAACGCAGGTGCGAGCGCGCTCATAACCATGTCCAGCCGATCACGTCGCGATGCCGACATGGGCTTCGCTCAGGCGCCGTGCGGGCCCGGTGATACAATTCCCGCTTGATTCAAGCGGAAACCGTCTCACTTGTTCGTGCAGAGGCCCTGCGGCGAGAGGCGGTGATGATCGCGCGGATCGCAGTCGGTGGAGAGAAACGACGCCCATTCGGCCGTAGTCCCGTAGAAGGCGTTCCGGTCGACGTCGCCGCGCACGCCCGGCACCCGGCCCGTCGACGTGAACTGCCACAGCATCCACTTGCGCCGGGCATAGCGCTGCTCGGGCTCGGCCGCGGTGGAGCGGACCCAATGGGGATAGTCCGGCAGCTCGTTCTCGAGCACGTCCTTGTGGAAGGTGATGTCGGTGTAGATGATCGGGCGCTTGCCGGTGTACCGCTCCATCTCGTCGAGCATGTACTGCACCATCGCGAGCGCCTGCGCCTTAGGCAGCTTCTTTGGGCAGAGCTGGGAATGGCCGTTCCACTCCACGTCGAGGACGGGGGGGAGGGCGGTGGGGTCGTTGGGCACGTTCTTCTTGAACCACGCCATCTGGTCCTGCGCCGAGCGGCACCAGAACACGAAGTGGTAGGCCCCGCGCGGCACGCCGGCCTGCGCCGCTCCGTCCCAGTTCTCGCGGAACCGCTCGTCGACGTGGTCGCCGCCCTCGGTGGCCTTGATGAAGGCGAACTGGGTGCCGGCCTTGCGCACCGAGGCCCAATCGACCCGGCCCTGCCACTTCGAGATGTCGATGCCCTGGATCGGGTGGCTCTTGGCGCGGGCGACGCCGGGGTGGGGCTTCACGTCGCCCTTGTCGGGATAGAAGTCCGTGGTGCCGCCCGCGCAGGCCGCCAGCCCCGCCATCAGCGCGATGGCGGCGGTCCGGCGCATCCAGGCGCCAGGGCGGCGACCCGTCGTCGAGGGGCGCTCGTTCGTCAGAGACATCGAACCCACGTCCATCACCCTACGCGCCACGCACTTCGATCATGCAAACACCTGGATCATGGATGCCCGAGCGCAGTTAACAGACGTTTGCCGAGATTGAGGCAGATTTCCGGAAGCCGTTGTCTGTGAGCAACGTGTGGACACCGCCCCCCGCATGGATCGCACGATGACGCGGACCCTCTTCACGATCGGCTACGAAGGGCTCGACCCCGAGCGCCTGCGCGCCGCCCTCACAGGGGCCGGCGTCACCCGCCTCGCCGACGTCCGGGCGGTGGCCAATTCGCGCAAGCGCGGCTTCGCGAAGACGGCGCTCGCCGCCTTCCTCGAGGACGGCGGCGTCTCCTACGATCACCTCCGGGCACTGGGTACGCCCAAGGCCGGCCGGCAGGCCGCCCGGGCCCACGATGCCGGCCTCATGCGCAGGATCTATTGCGAGGCGGTGCTCGACACCGGCGACGGCGGCCTCGCCCTCGACGCCCTGGCCGACCTGGCGGCACGGGGACCGACCTGCCTCCTGTGCTTCGAGCGCGAGCCGGAGCGCTGCCATCGTCGCATCCTGGCCGAGCGCCTCGCCGAACGGGGCTTCGCGGTGGTCGACCTGTTCGGTTGAAGGACCGGCGACGACCACTTGTATGGCGCTTGCGCAGGCAGGATCGCAGCGGGCGATACCGGTCCGTTTTATCGACCTGAGATCATTGACAATGACTCTACGTCATATCTCTCTGTGACGATTGCGGACGGCGGGCGGAGTGACGGGGATGACGCGCAAATCCCTGGATCACACCCTCAGTTTCCTGCGCTCCCTGGACCGCACGGCCAGCAGCGGCGACGTGGCGGATCTTCTCCTGGCGGAACTGTCCGACCTCGGCGTCACCCACGTGATGGCCGCGACGGTGCCGACACCGGGCACGCCGGCCCGGCAACACCAGAACCACGTCCTGCTCAACACCTTCCCCAGCGAATGGGGCCGGCGTTATCTCTCGCGGGGCTATGCCTTCCACGATCCCACCGTCCGGCGCCTGGGGACGAGCGCGATCCCCTTCGCCTGGGGCGACGTGCGCGCGGCCACCGATGACGCGACCGCCTGTCGCGTGATGGACGAAGCCGCAGAGTTCGACCTTCGCGAAGGCCTGACGATCCCGCTCCAGACCCTGGACGGGGAGATCGCAGGCTTCAGCGTCTCGGGCGAGCGGCTCGGGATCGACCCGATCGACCGGGGCATGCTCCAGCTCGTGGCCACCTATGCCTTCGGGCACCTGCTGCTGCTCAACGGGCAGGGGCTCGCCGCGCCGGTGCGGCTGGCCCCGCGCGAGCGCGAGGCCCTGCAGTGGGCCGCGGAGGGCAAGACGGATTGGGAGATCGGCGAGGTCATGGGCATCTCGACCCACGGCGTCGATTTCCACCTGCGCTCGGCCCGCAGCAAGCTCGGGACCACCAACCGCACCCAGGCCGTCGCCATGGCCCTGCGCCGCGGCCTCATCATCTGACGGCCGGCGGGACAGCGCGCGACGAGGGCGGCCGCCCCGCCGTCGCCATCATCTCGTGGGAGCGGCGGGCCCGATGAGGCTCGATCACGACCCGACGGCGCGGGACAGCGCCTGGCGCCGCTTCGCCGTCGCCTTCGCGCTCGGCAGCCTCGTGCTCGGCGCCGGCGCCATCGGCTTCGTCGCGGCGACCGATCCCTACGGCCTGCGCGCCGCACCCGGGCGGGCGCCCGGCTCGCTCATGGATTCCAACCAGCGCTACCTCTATCCGCAGATCGTGCGCGGAGGGGCCTACGACTCGGCCGTCATCGGCACCTCCACCGCCCGCCTCCTCGATCCGCGCGACCTCGACCGGGCGCTCGGCGGACGCTTCGCGAACCTCGCGATGAATGCCGCGACACCCTTCGAGCAGCGCGCGATGGCCCGCCTCGTCCTGGCGCAGGGGGCGCCGAGGACGATGCTGCTCGCCCTCGATTCGACCTGGTGCGAGGCCGATGCCGACACCCGCCTCGTGACGCCGCGCCCGTTTCCGAACTGGCTCTACGAGCCCGATCCGTCCCCCATGATGCGGCACCTCTCCGTTCTGCGGCAGGTGAACTGGCAGAGCCTCGTCACCGGGGCGGACGTGGTGCTGCACCGCATCGGCCAACGGCCCGCGCGCATCCGCAGCGACGGCTACGCCGTCTTCACCCCACCGGACGAGCACTACGACGCCGCCCGCGCCGCCCGGCACATCCACGGCGGCACCACGGCGGTGGAGGGAGCAGAGGGGGCAGAGGAACCCGGCCGGGCGCCCGAGGTCTCGCAGGCGATGCCCGCCCTCGACTGGCTCGATGCCCTCGTCGCCGCGATGCCGGCCGCGACCACCAAGCTCCTGGCCTTCATGCCCGTCCATGTGGCGGTCCAGGGCCGCCCCGGCACGGCCAGGGGCGCCCGGGAGGCGGCCTGCAAGGCGCATGTGGCCGCCATCGGCCGGCGCCGCGGCGCCACGGTGGTGGATTTCCGGATGCCGTCCCCCGTCACCACGCAGGACCGCAACTATTGGGACCCGCTGCACTACCGGCTGCCGGTGGCGGCCCGGATCGTCGAGGCCCTGGCCCGGGCCCGCACCACGGGCGCGGACGATGAGGCGGGATTCTTCCGGGTGCTCGCCCATGCTCCGGCCGAGGCGGCACCGGCCGAGCCTGCCCCAGACGGAGCCGAGTGAGGGTCGTCTCGGTTCAGGCCGCGGCCCGCTCGGCCTCGGCCCTGGCCCAGCCCTCGCGGGTCTCGGCGGCGAAATCCTGGAACCGGCCCGCGGCGACGGCGGCGCGGATGCCCGCCATCAGCTCCTGGTAGTAGGCGAGGTTGTTCCAGGTCAGCAGCATCATGCCCAGGATCTCCTCGGTGCGCACGAGGTGGTGGAGATAGGCGCGGCCGTAGTCCCGCGCCGCCGGGCAGGCGGAGGCCTCGTCCAGCGGCCGGGTGTCCTCGCCATGGCGGGCGTTGCGCAGGTTGATGCGGCCGTGGCGGGTGTAGGCGAGGCCGTGGCGCCCGGCCCGGGTCGGCATCACGCAGTCGAACATGTCGATGCCCCGCTCCACCGAGCGCAGGATGTCGTCGGGGGTGCCGACCCCCATGAGGTAGCGCGGCTTGTCCCGCGGCAGGTGCGGCTCCACCGTCTCGATCATCGCCAGCATCACGGCCTGGGGCTCGCCCACCGCCAGCCCGCCCACCGCGTAGCCCTTGAGGTCGAGGTCGACCAGCGCCCGCGCGCTCTCGACGCGCAGGGCCGGCACGTCGCCGCCCTGCACGATGCCGAACATCGCCTTGCCCTGCTGCTCGCCGAAGGCCACCCGGCAACGCTCGGCCCAGCGCAGGGACAGGTGCATGGCCTTGGCGATGGTGGCCTCGTCGGCGGGCAGGCGCACGCATTCGTCGAGCTGCATCTGGATGTCGGAGCCGAGCAGCCCCTGGATCTCGATGGAGCGTTCCGGGCTCATGTGGTGGGAGGAGCCGTCCACATGCGAGCGGAAGGTGACGCCGTGCTCGTCGAGCTTCCTGAGCGCCGACAGCGACATCACCTGGAAGCCGCCGGAATCGGTGAGGATCGGGTGCGGCCAGTTCATGAACCGGTGCAGCCCGCCCAGCCGCGCCATGCGCTCGGGGCCCGGCCGCAGCATCAGGTGGTAGGTGTTGCCGAGCACCACGTCGGCCCCAAGGTCGCGGACCTGGCCCGGGTACATCGCCTTGACGGTGGCCGCCGTGCCCACCGGCATGAAGGCCGGCGTGCGGATGGTGCCGCGCGGCATGGCGATGGCACCGGTGCGGGCGGCACCGTCGGTGGCGTCGACGCGGAAGGTGAAATGTTGCGACATCGGCGGTGTCATACGGGCAACGCGCCGACACGGGCAACGTCGGCGAGCGCAATGCCGCCCGCTATCGGGGCGCGGCGGGAAACAGCAGGCTCGAATCCCCATACGAGTAGAAGCGGTACCCGCCCGCGATGGCATGGGCGTAGGCCGCGCGCATGGTCTCCAGGCCGGAGAAGGCGCTGACCAGCATGAACAGGGTCGAGCGCGGCAGGTGGAAGTTGGTCATCAGGGCGTCCACCGCCCGGATCGGCGTGCCCGGCGTGATGAAGATGTCGGTGGGCCCCGAAAAGGCGTGGAGCACGCCCTCGGCATCGGCGGCGCTTTCCAGGAGGCGCAGGGCGGTGGTGCCCACCGCGACGACGCGGCCGCCGCCCGCGCGCACGGCGTTCAGGGCCTCCGCCGTGGCCGCGTCGAGCACGCCGATCTCGGCATGCATCCGGTGGTCGGCGGTATCCTCCGCCTTCACGGGCAGGAAGGTGCCGGCCCCGACGTGGAGCGTCACGCTGTGGCGGGCGATGCCGGCGGCATCGATCGCGGCCAGGAGCGACTGCGAGAAATGCAGGCCGGCGGTGGGTGCGGCCACCGCGCCGGGCTCGCGGGCGTAGACCGTCTGGTAGTCCACGGCGTCGCGCGCGTCGGCCGGGCGCTTGCCCGCGATGTAGGGGGGCAGCGGCAGGGTGCCGGCCAGGGCGATGGCCGCGTCGAGGTCCGGGCCGGAGGCCTCGAAGCGCAGCACCACCTCGCCGCCCTCGCCCTTCTCGACGATGCGCGCGGTCAGCGGCTCGGACGCATCGGCCCCCAAGACGAGGCGGTCGCCCACCGCCAGTCGCTTGCCCGGCCGCGCGAAGGCGCGCCAGCGGTCGGGCGCCTCACGCAGGTGGAGCATCGCCTCCATGCGCAATCCGGCCGCGTTCTCGCGGTGGCGGATGCCGTGGAGCCGGGCGGGAATCACCCGGGTGTCGTTGAAGACGAGGGCGTCGCGGGGGCTGAGCAGGCTCGCCAGGTCGCGCACGACCCGGTCCTCCGGCGGTGCCCCGGGACGCACCACGAGGAGCCGCCCCGCATCGCGTGGCTCGGGTGGCCGCAGGGCGATGCTCGCCTCCGGCAGGTCGAAATCGAACAGGTCGACGCGCATGGCGCGCCAACAGCATGGTTTGCGTGCCGGGATCAATGGCGCCCGGTTGTCGGGCGAGGCCCGACCGGGCGGTCCGCCCGTTCGGGCGGCGATCGAACAATCGGTGCCGTCCGGGAGGCATCGGGCGGGTTCGAAACCTGCGTCCAACCTTGACGTGTGGGTATTCCCATGGAACCACCGGCCCGGCCTCCTGTTCTTGCCGAGGCGTTCCGGTGCCGAATTCTTCGCCCGGCGCACGCGAGAGGACCTTCATGCCCTGGTACGCGATCCGCCCGCGCGATGCCGCCGACCCGCGCTGGCCGCTGCCGCAGAGCCCGGTGATCACGCTGAAGGCGGCCGACCCCGACGAGGCCAGGGCCCGGTTCCTCGAAGCCTATCCGAGCCGGCCGTTCGGAACGCCGGGGTCACCCGTGGCCGATGCGGGAGAGGCCGGGCTCCACGAGGACGATTCCCTCGTCATCGAACCCTGTGACGCACCCGCCGCCCCGGATCAGCCATGACGGACGCTACCATGACGGACGATCCGATGGGGCGCGAGAGGACGGCGCCCGCGCGACGGCCCAGGCCCGTCGTCAAGCGCGTGACCCTGGACGGGCAGCTCCTGTCCTATTGGGAACGCGAGGCCTTGCGCCTCGACCAGCTCGCCGCAAAGGCGAGCTGGGGCTGGATCGCGCGCGGCTACGCCCGAAAGGCGGCCCGGGCTCGGGCACAGGCCGAGCGCAGCCGTGCGCGCGAGGCCGAGCGTGCGCCGCGCGTGCCCGACGACGCGCCGTCCTGACCCACCCCATCGGATCGGGCCCTCGATAGCCCGGGCTAAACCCTGTGGGCGGCGGTTCAACCTGTGCCGTGGCCTTGGCGCGCCGGCCTGCCGTATGACGCCCCTCGTCGGCGGTTCGCCGCCCCGGAGGTTTCGTTGGACCGCACCCAAAAGGCCGCCCTGGCCAGCGCCGGCATCGGCGCGGTGGTCACGGCCCTCAAGTTCGGCGCCTTCTGGCTCACCGGCAGCCTCGCGCTCTATTCCGACGCGCTCGAGAGCATCATCAACGTGGTCGCGGCGGCGTTCGCCTTCGTCGCCCTGCGCGTGGCGGCCCGGCCGGCGGACGAGGAGCATCCGTTCGGTCACCACAAGGCCGAGTTCTTCTCGGCGGTGGTCGAAGGCGCCCTGATCATCGTCGCCGCGCTCCTGATCTTTCGCGAGGCGGTCCATGGCATCCTGGCCCCGACGCCCCTCGACGCTCCGCTCGCGGGCCTGGCGATCAATGCGCTCGCCACCGCCGTCAACCTCGTCTGGGCCACGATCCTGCTCGGCCGCGGCCGGGCCTGGCGTTCGCCCGCCCTGGTGGCCGATGCCCGCCACGTGATGGCCGACGTCGTCACCTCCGGCGGCGTGCTCCTGGGGGTCGCCCTCGTGACGGTGACGGGAGTGTTCGTCCTCGACCCGATCATCGCCGGCCTCGTCGCTCTCAACATCCTGTGGTCGGGCTGGGGCATGGTGCGCGAGTCGGTGAGCGGGCTGATGGACAAGGCGGCCCCCCCCGAGATGGTGGGCGAGATCCGCCGCCTCATCTCCGACCACGGCGCGGGCGCCCTGGAGGCGCACGACGTACGCACCCGGCACGCGGGCCAGGCCACCTTCATCGACTTCCACCTCGTGGTACCCGGCGAGATGACGGTGCAGGAGAGCCACGAGATCTGCGACCGGCTCGAGACGGTCATCGAAGGGGCGGTGCCCGGCGCGGTGGTGGTGATCCACGTCGAACCCGGCGAGCACGCCAAGGCGCGCGGGCTGCCGGTGATCTGAGCCCGAGATCCGAATCGGCCGGCGGCCGTCCTCGATCCGTCGCGGCGGAGGACGGCCGCCGGCCGGAGGATCGTCTCAGGCGAGCAGGTCGATGGCGGAAAATCCCGTGAGGAGGTTGAGGCCGTCGAGGCGCAGGACACCGGTGGCGCCGTCCGTGGCGATGCCGTTGGCATCGAGGATGAGGTAGCCGTCGCTGGCCCCGGCGACGAAGGTGTAGGACGCGCCGCCGGCGGCCGGGTTGTCGTGCGTCGTGTTGGCGTAGACCAGCAGCGCCATCTCGGCGCTGGTGACGCGGACGTCGGCGAACTCGCGGTAGTTCGCATCGTTGCCGGCGCCGTTGCCGGTCAGGATGAAGTCGAACCCGGTCTGGAAATCGGTGATCGCGTCGGCAGTGGCCGTGGTCTTGCCGGTGACGAAGGTGCCCGACAGCTCGCTGCCGAACTTGAAGCCGTCGGCCCCGGCGCCGCCGCCCAACCGGTCGATGCCCTGGCCGGCCGCGATGTAGTCGACGCCGCCGCCGCCGCGGATGACGTCGTTGCCGGCGCCGCCGTTCAGGTCGTTGAAGCCGCCGCTCGCGCGGTAGTCGATGGTGTCGTCGCCGTCGCCGCCCTTGACGATGTCCGAGCCGGCGCTGCCGGTGATGGTGTCGTTGCCCTCGTCCCCGAAGATCCGGTCGTTGCCGGCGCCACCGTCGATGATGTCGGCGCCGTCGGGGAGAAGCGGGCCGAATGCGGGGGTGGGGGAGCTCGTCCCGACATCGATCTGGGTGGCGCCATAGAGCATCGTCGACCCTCCGTAGATCGTGTCGTTGCCCGCCCCGCCCAGGATCGCGTCCATGCCGGACCCGCCCACCAGGACCTGGGCGAGGGTGGCCTGGTGGTAGTCGAGGCTGTCGCGGCCCTGGCCGCCCAGAACCGTATCGCTGCCGGCGCTGCCGGTGATGGTGTCGTCGCCCCAGTTTCCGTAGATGCGGTCGTTGCCGCCACCGCCGTCGATGACGTCGGCCCCGTCGCCGTCGTCGACGTCCTCGACGATGATGTAGCCCTGCGACGTCGTGTGGATCGATCCGCCGAAGATGAAGTTGGACCCCGCCCCGCCCAGGATGGCGTCCGCCCCCTGGTCGCCGCTGATGCGGGTTGTCCCCAACGATGCCGCATAGTCGATCGTGTCGTCCCCGGAACGGCCGTAGACCGACCCGCCGTAGGCGACCGTGCCGCCGGACTTCGCATTGCCGGTGATGGTGTCGTTGCCGTCGCCGCCGTCGACGAGGCTGGCCGAGCCGCTCAGGATGACGTCGTCGCCGGCGTCTCCGTAGAGATCGGCCCGCACGGTGGTGCTGCCGGTGTAGTCGATCCGGTCGTTGCCGTCGCCGCCGTGGACGGTATCGAGGCCGTTGGCGCCGAGGATGGTGTCGTCGCCCTGGTCGCCGTCGATGGTATTGTTTCCGGTGCCGCCGGTGACGACGTCGCCCTCGCTGCCGCCCTTCAGCACGTCGTTGCCGGCGCCGCCGTCGAGGCGGTCCGCTCCCGCGCTGCCCTCCAGGGTGTCGTTGCCGTCGCGGCCTTCGAGGATGTCGTTGCCGGCCATGCCGTAGAAGGTGTTGGCGGTGGCGTCGCCCTTGATCGTGTCGCCGCCGATGCTGCCGACGATCCGCTCGATCCCGACGAAGCGGTCGCCCGCCGCGAGGCCGGCGTTCTGCTCCTGGCGGACGAGGTCGATCACGGCGCCGGTCTTCACGGCGGCATTGGCGAAGCTGACGGTGTCGACCTCGGGCGCCGGGAACGGGAAGACCGGCGTCCCGCCGGATTTGGGCAGCTGGCCGCCGACGTAGACGTCGGCGCCGTCGGAATGGAGGAAGAGATCGTTGCCGGTGCCGCCCACGAGGCTGTCGTCGCCGGAGCCGCCCTGGAGCGTGTCGTTGCCCGCGCCCCCGTCGATGCTCACCGGGCGCGTGCCGGTGTAGCGCAAGTCGTCGTTGCGGGCGGTGCCCTGGACGACGAGCGGCGCCTTGCCCGTGAGGACGGGAGTCTTGATCGGCGTGATGGCGACTGTGGTCTTCATCGATCCCTCCTGAAGAATAGCACGCGTCGAAGACCCATTCCCACACTTGCGAGGTCGTCGTTTTTCGTGACGACAGGTCTTGATCGAATGTCTTCAGCAGTGATGTCGTCTCGGAATCTGCAAAGATGTGTCTCGACGCACGCGAACCGAGCGTCCGCCATCGAGGGTCAGGTCTGGACGGCGGCGGGACCGATCGAGACCACTGCGGGCGGTGTGGGTGAGCACATCGGTTCGAGATCGTGGGCGGCCGAACCGGCCCTCGTCGGGCACGATCGATGATTCGGGGCTCGACGGGGGGTGGGCGGGAGGGTGCTGCGATCCCCGCCTCCGGTCACCCGTCGTCGACCGTCGGCCCGAACACCGTCTCGAAGGCGGCGCGCAGGGCCATGTCGACCTCCTCCATGCTGACGAGGTGGCCGAGGTCGACGAGGCTGGTGACGCCGTGCCCGGTGATGCCGCAGGGGACGATGCCGGAGAAATGCGAGAGGTCGGGCTCCACGTTGAGGCTGATGCCGTGGAAGCTCACCCAGCGCCGGACCCGGATGCCGATGGCCGCGATCTTGTCCTCGACGCCTGCGCCCTTCTCGGGCCGCCGCACCCAGACGCCGACGCGGTCCTCGCGGACCTCGCCGCGGATGGCGAAGGCGTCGAGGGTGGCGACGATCCAGGCCTCGAGCGCCGCCACATAGGCCCTCAGGTCGGGTCGTCGCCGGTTGAGGTCGAGCATCACGTAGGCCACTCGCTGGCCAGGCCCGTGGTAGGTGTATTGCCCACCCCGCCCGGTCGTGTGGACGGGAAAGCGGCCAGGCGCGACGAGGTCGGCCTCGCGGGCCGAGGTCCCCGCCGTGTAGAGCGGCGGATGCTCGAGAAGCCACACCAGTTCCGGAGCCTCGCCCGCCGCGATGGCCGCGGCCCGGGCTTCCATGCCCGCCACGGCCTCCTCGTAGGGCACCGGCGCGTCGCCGATCCGCCACGCCACCGGGCTACCCGGGCGGGTCGGGGTGAAATCGCCGGCGCGCCGGGCCGATCGCAAGGTTTCGTTTACCAAGGCTTCACCATCGGGCGTGGACAGTCGGCGCGAAGAGCCCGCCGTTGTCCGGCCGCTCGGGCGACGGGAGACGGGCGCGTGTCGGTTCTGGAAGACCTCAAGGTCGATCTGACGGTGGTGCTCGGGCGCAGCCACATGCCGCTGCACATGCTGCTGCGCATGGGCCGGGGCGCGGTGATCGAACTCGAATCCACCGAGAGCGATATGGTCGAGATCCTGGCCAACGACCACCCGATCGCGCGAGGCCAGATCGTGGTGACCGGCAACCGCATCTCCGTCGAGATCACGCAGCTCATCCGCAAGGCCGAAGTGGTGCGGCTGCCCGGCGTCACCATCGGCGAGGGCGCCGTGCCGATCCTGGAGAGCGGCGTCGACTTTCTCTGAGGCCCGTCGCATCGTGGGCGCACCTATTCTTCGCCGTTCGTCGGTCGGGGGCCAAACGTCTGCGCCGCCAAAGGCTTGAGACCGGGCACGGCCTGATCCGGGCGTCGTTTCCGGGCCGGTCGCGAAACGGGGTGCTTGTCGGGGCGGAATCGATCTGTTATCCGCTGCGCCGCTCCACACGGAACCGCCGACGTCCTCCGGGACACAGGGACGGACCTTCGTGGCGACGATGCGGCCATGGCGGAATTGGTAGACGCGCTAGCTTGAGGTGCTAGTCCTGCAAGGGGTGGAGGTTCGAGTCCTCTTGGCCGCACCAACTTGTTTTTGTTGGTGTTTTCCCTTCGATGATCTGAAGTCGGCATGCGTGCCGACCTATGTTTTGCAAAACTTTTTGCGGACGATGTTCACTTAGCGTTTCGCCGGTGGGCATCCAGCTTGATGATGGCGCTCTGCGCCAGGGCCCGTGTTCGGGCGAGGTACACCTCCAGGATCTTATTCACGGACGCGAGGGTGTGACCCGTGATGGTCGCAATTTCCTGCGGCGTGCACCCTGCCTCTGACAGCATCGTGACCGCTGTTCCGCGCAGGTCGTGGAAGTGGAGATCCTCGGCGATCTTGGCCTTCTCGTAGGCGGACTTCCACGCGTTGTGGAAGGCGTTCTTCGTCCAGGTCTTCCCGTCCGCCTTCGTCAGTACCGTCACGGCCCGCCTGGGCGCCGCCTCGAGCGCCGTGCGCAGCGCCACCGTGCACGGGATCCACACCTTGCGCCCCGACTTGCCCTGCCGAAGCGCGATGGCCTCGCCATCGAACGCCGACCACGGCAATCTTAGAAGATCGCCCTGGCGCTGGCCGGTGTGGAGCGCCAGGAGCAGCGACAGCCTGAGCTCCGGCGTCGCTACTCCATCGAAGGCTGCGACGTGTTCGGGGAGCCAGATCAGCTCGGCCCGGTTGCTGCCGTAGGCGCGCTCGAACGTCGCAATCGGGTTATGGGTGAGGTGGCCGCGGTTGTAGCCCCACAAGAAGACCCGGGCGAGCGCGGCGAGCTTATTGTCGGCCGCACGCGGCTGCGTGCGGGCGAGCTCGTCGTGCCAGCGCAGGAAGATCGCTCGGCTCTTTGGGTTCTCGACGTGCTTGAGCGGGGTCGCCCCCCATTTTGCCTCGACGGCGTTGAGGTTGAGGCGCCCGATCGCGCGCGTGGAATCGGCGAGCTTCTCCCACTGCCGGGAGCCGCAGTACTGGCGGATCAACCACATCACCGTGCCGGTGCCACGCGCCTGGGCGACGGACCGGCCGGCCTCCTCGAACGAGGCAATGAACTCGGCGGTCCCCGGCACGCCGGTGAGGCGCTTGCCGCTGGCGCGGTGGTAGAAGTACTTCGTCGTCGAGCCATCGGCGGCTGTATGGCTCACGGTGTTGATGCCCTTGAGCTTAACCCGCATGGCCCGCCGCCCACTCCTCGAAGGATGCATCGGCACTCTCGAGAAGGCCCGAGCGGCGATCAAGGGCCCTATCGATCGCCTTGCGATCCCACCTGGTCGTCCCGGCCATGGCTCTGGGCACGATGCCTCGGCGGACCCAATCGTCGAAGGCCGCGAGGGATTCGCAGCCGCAATACTCCGCAGCCTGGTCGCGGGCGAGCCCGCGCGGAACGAGGCCGATCGGCAACGTGGTCACCCGTGCCTCCCGTTGGCCAACATCACCCGCACCCCGTCGTGGATCCGCAGGCCTGGCAGGTTAGACAGGTGCCGGCCCTGCGCATCGCGAAGCTGCCGCATGTCCCGCACGCGTCACCGGTAAAGCCGCGTGATCGTGCGATCTCGTGGGCCGGAGGCGTGCCCGCAGCCGGTGCTTGCACCGCGGGAACCGGATCTGCCTGCGCGCTCTCGAACAGGTGGGTGCGCAGGATGCGCTCGATCTCCGCAGCGGCCGACCCGAGCGCGGCCGGGTGGATGGTGCGCAGGACGGCGCCGTCGGTCACGACGATGGTCCAGGCGATGGGGGTGTCCGTAGTCATGCACGCACCTTGGGCATGCTGTTGAAGGGTCGATTGAAACCGACCGATTTCCGATACTTCCCGGTCATGGTTCTCGTGCTCCTCTCATCGGAGAGGAGATCCGAGCCATGTCGATCACGACCTCGATTACATCCGTGGGGCTGCTGAAAGCGACGGAACTGATCCAAGCGGCACGCACCGATGCGGCAATTGACCGTGAGGCTGGCCCGCGGCTCGTCTCGGTCGATATCGGGCGATCGGTGGATGCCGAGGCGCGCGAGCAAGACTCCCCTCGGCCTCTTCCAGCATCGCAGAGCCGGGTGGTCGACATTTTGGTTTGAGACGGCGCCGGTCGCGCGAACAGACCTTTCCGTCAAAGCGTTTCCTGCAAAACAGGAGCGCAGCGCATGTCGAACGAACGGAAGACTGATCCCGGATCCTTGGCGGAATCGAGCTACGATCAGAGCAAGGGTCGGCTGTCCCGTCGCCCAGAGGAAGGCCTCGCTTCCGGTCCGCAGGATTCGGTCAGCGGCGAGGTGCAAGAGACACCGGCCGAGCCGAGCGAGCGAGCCACCGAGGCTGTCGAACGAGCCCAGAAAGGGGAGGGATAGCGGGAGCGTCCCTTTCATCATGCGCTGATCGCTTTAGGTCCGTGCCCGAGGTGCACGGCGGTGCGGACGATGGCGAGCACGTTCCGGCGCAGGTCCACATCCTCGATCGCGGCGTAGGCCTTGAGTAGTTCGATGGCGCCTGCTTCGACCTTAAGGTCGAACATCTCGGACGTACCTTCCTCGCCGCCCTCGTCGAACAGGGCCGACACCGGCACTTCAAGGTGCTTGGCGATCTCGTGTAGGCGGCCGGCACCGACGCGGTTCAGGCCCTTCTCGTATTTCAGGACCTGCTGGAACGTCACGCTGATGGCGGCGCCCAAGGCCGATCGGCTGATGCCCTTGGCCTTGCGCAGTTTCATGATGCGCGTGCCGACGGTGCGATCGTCGTCAGTGGTGGCTCTCGCGGTCATGGGGTCGCTCCTCGTGGGGTGAGAATGGCGGCGGTGCACTGTGTCAGGCGGCCTCGCTGCGATCGCCGGGGAAGCTGTCGTTGGCGGCGTCGAAGTCGGATGCCCGACGCGTCAACTCGTCCAGGATCGGGAACAGTGCCGTATCGGCTCGGTCATCGAGGCCGCGGCGGAAGTCGGCGAGGGCCACGGCTCCTTGGTCTGCCGCCTCACGCGCGGCCACGTAGAGGCGTTCGCGGGCGGTCATCGGCGCTGCGCCGCCCTTCGCCCACGTTGCCAGGGCTCGGCCGACGCCCTCATCGATCCGCCTGTCCAAAGGCACGGCCGACCGATGCTGGTCTTGCAACTTGATCGGGATCGGCACGCCAGGGTTAGTCGGCGCCAGGACGAACGACGTCGTCAGCTCGTAGGGGAACCGCTTCTCGACGATGGGCACCCACCGCTCAGCGAGCGGCAGATCCTTGGCGGCGGTGATGACGGTCTTCTTGAAGGTCTTGCCGTTCCGGCCTTCCTCCCCGACCGTCTCCATGCGCATTTTCTCGTCGGCGCGCATGCAGATCACGAGATGCGCCCGGCATTGGATCAGGCGGGACACCAGGCGCTTGTGCCGAGTCTTGGGCTCCTTCCACGCGCCGATCGACGCCTTGTCGCGCGTCACGGCCTCGTCGAACCGCCATCCCTTCTCCTCGGCGGCCGCGCGGGACTTCACCACCGACTCGTCGACGATGACGTCGTGCATCTCCTGCAGGCCGCCGTCGCCGTCCCAGACGTGGGAGAAGCTGTCGACCAGGATCACCTCGAAGCCGGCGGCATCCGCGGCCGCGATCGCGTCGCGGTAGGCCTCGGGCGTGAACGGCGGGCGCAGGTCGCAGTGCTGAAAGCCGAAGACGGTCTCGGAAGGCTTCTCGCTCGGTGCCGGCGCGTAGTGCTTGCCGCGACCGCCCTCGGTGTCGACGAAGGCAATCTTGCTGTCGTCGCCGCCAGCGAGCCCGCGCGCGATCTTGAGGGCAGACAAGGTCTTGCCGCTGCCGGTCGGGCCAGCGAGACCGATGAGGAGGCCGACGCGATCGCGGACGGCCGGTGCAAAGGCGAAGGTCACGCCGCATCTCCATAGCCATAGGGACGGTGGGGGCTGGTGGCGGGGTCGTAATTCATGCTGGCGAGCTGCGGGTCGGAGACCTCGCGTTCGGTCCAGCGGTTGGCCGCCCACTCCGGGTATTCGACGCGGATGATCTCGGCCGGGTAGCCGGGCCAGACCTTCGTCTCGAGGCAGCCGTTCCAGGTCTGGATCGCGACGTCGACCTTGCGGGCGCCGATACCCATGCCGACCGCGTCGGCCTCGGCCACCGACAGGCCGTGCGGAACGTCGTTTTCGATGAAGGCCCACCGGAACCGCACGCGGCCGGCCAGGCGCGGGAGCAGCGTCTCCAAGGCCCGCACGTAGAAGGCGGCTTGTACCTCCATGCCCATCTGCTCGACGCGCCGGCCAAGGCCCTGCGGGGCGGCCGAGACGTTGCCGCTCTTCACGTCCCAGATCACCGCACCGTGGTCGTCGATCTCGACCTTGTCCATCATGATCCGAAGCCACGCGCCGGACCGGTCCCGCACCACCGCGACGACCTCGGCCTGCGCCTGGGCGAAGCCCTCGCAGCCGGGGATGAGCGCCATGCGGGTCTCGAAGCGGCCGGCCATGGCCTCGGCCTTGTCGATGTCCGGCTTCAGGATCGGCGCGTTGCCCGCGGCGTAGGCGGCGGCCCGGGCGGCCTTGGCGTCCTTCGTCCGGTAATCGTCGGCGTCGATGATGACGAGGTCCGCCCCCTGGCCGAGGATCAGCTTGTGGACCGCCGAACCGACCTCCATGACCCGGCTCGGGTCGACCTCGTCGTCGGGGGCCTTGCCCAGACGCGGGTGCTCGGCCCAAGCGTGCTCTGGACTGTGCGTCAGGAACAGCTTGGCGATCGACGACGACAGGCTCGGCTCGGGCGCCGGATCGGCGTGATAGACCTTGGCCGGCATCCGGTAGAGGCCCGGGCCGGGCACGCGGCCCTCGGTGTGCTCGATGATGTCCATGGTGTTCACTCCGCGGCGTCGGAGAGGGGGCCGGGCGAGGCCCGGCGGACGAAGGCGCGTGTCGTCCCGTGGACGGCGGCGAGATGGCGAGGATCGAGCGGTGCCTCGATGGGCGGCGCGGGGAAGCCGGCGGCGGCGTTGACGGCGGCGGCCATGAACTCGGCGAGCCACATGCGCACGGCCGGGTCGGCGAAGACGGGAAGCACTATGGCGACCGGGCGGCCCTGCGCGTCGACGATGACGGCCTCGGACGAGGACCGCACCACGTAGGGGCCGGGGAAGCCGGTGGCGGCGAGGAGGACGCTCACGGCCTAACCCTCCAGCCAAAGAGCATGGTAGCCGCCGCTAGCACCATGGCGGGGACGAGGGCGACGAGGCGGGCCACGTACCCGGCGATGGTGTGGAACGTCTCAACGGGGTCGGCCGGCGTGTCGGCACTGCCGACCATGCGGCTCGCGACGTCGACGAGGGCCCAGAGTGCGCCGAAGGTGAGTGGCGCGACTGAGAGAGCGAGGCAGGCGAGCTGGAGGTCAGTCATCACCGGCTGGCCTCCGCCTGGGCGAGCTTGGCGCGGCCGGTGTCGGTCAGGACGGGCTTGGATCGGGATCCATGGCCGATGACCCGGATCAGGGCGGATCGCTGGAACGCGGCATACTTCCTGGCAGGGGCTCGGCGTCCCTCCGCAATGGCGCGCAACGACGTGATCGTGTCGACATGGCCGATCATCACGCGGCCCTCGACAGTCCGATTTCGAACGCGTCAAGCCCGTGCTCGGCGTTGGAGTCGGCGACCGGCGCGTCCTTGGGGTCATACCGCTCCACGCCGTAGGCCTCACAAGCGGCCCAGAGGCAGCCGGGAAGGTCGGCGTTGTAGGCGTCGCGCCACCAATCGACGGCAGCATGAAGCGCGGCGCAGGTGACGTCGGCGATGGTGCCGGACACGAAGTCGACGCGATGGACTGATGCCAGCGGGAAGGGTGTTCCGTCGGCGACGCTGCGGACCGCCTGCGCGAAGCTCAGGCCGGCGCGGTCCTCCTGGTGGTACAGGCCGTCCGCCGCTTGGCAGGTGATGAGGTGAGAGACGAGAGGCACTGGCGGGACTCCATCACGAGCTGCGACGGAAATAAGCAAGCACAACTTAATTTTTCGAGCAAGCGCTTTCCATAAGTTTTGCTTACGTCAGTGGCCAAAAGAGAGAAAAAGGTCGCTGTTGATAACCTCGCCAGGGCTGGACTCGCGTTGGGATTGCCGCGATCAGAGGCATATTGAGAACAAAGAGTGAACATGAATGACTGGCGCGCGGCTCGACGGTATGGACGACCTCGTGGCTCTAGGCGTCGCCTGCGAGAATTGCGGCCGGAAGCGGAGGCTGGCCAAGTCGCACATCGTGCAGATGATCGGCACCGGCATTAACACCGTGGAGCAGCTTGGGCAGAAGCTTAAATGCCGGTCTTGCGCTGAGCGCGGCGTTATGAGCAAGAATATCACGATCACACCTTACTATCGGTGCGACATCGCCGCGAATGTAAAGGCTCTATGAAATTCCCAGCGCTTCTTCCCAAGGCACAACACGATGGAGTCGCACGGCCGCACGCTCGAACTCTATGTCCATCGGCGGGTTAAACTGTTCGACAATGACTTTTGTCGGGGTGCGTGACTTAAGGCGCTTCAGAAATGCCTTGCCAGGCTCGCCGCTGTCGTCAGGCAGCATCTCAACGACAACATCGTCGCCGATCTGCGGCGCTCGGTTTGGATTGATGTAGAAGGTAGCGTTGGGGCGCCAAGCCGGATACATGCTGTCGTTGCTTACCACGAGAGCGAAAAGCCCCTTGACGTTGGCGAGGCCCGGCGGGCGGATCGCGTAGTCGTTTTCCTGACCGTTCATCTGGAAATCGGCATCGTCTCCTCCGACCGCGATTCCGCGTACAGGCACGTCCCTGGCTAGACCTTGAAGGCTCGATATGGGCGGGGCCGACACGGCCTGCCGGACATTCTGCTCAGAAACGTCAAGGCCGTAAGCGTAGCGGTTCCGAAGCGTCTGTCCAGCTGCTGCGGCAACCTTCGGACCAGCAGCGCCGGACCTCTCTATCGCTTCCTTAAACGGCGGTTCGTTGAGGACGATGTCAAATACGTGAGCTACTCGAAGGAGATTTTCGGGCGACGGCGTAGTTGTTCCCGATTCCCACTGCGAGATCGCCGAGGGGCTGATGTCCAGCATCCGAGCCACACCGACCTTCTTCAGGCCTTTGGCCTCTCGCGCCTTGCGGAGTGCATCGCCTAGCTCGTTCGCCATGTGAAACTGAATAAGCGTCACTTACCAACTTTCAAGTTAATTCTCGCTTGTGCGCTATCGTAAGCCATGCTTATGATGAGAACATGAGTGAAGCAGCCCTTAAAAAAGCTATCGAGTTGGCGGGTGGCCATGCTGCTCTTGCCCGGTCGTTGGGCATCAGCTCCGCGGCAATCAGCCAGTGGCAATCGTGCCCACCTTTAAGGGTGCTGAAGGTCGAAGCTGCGTCTGGCGTTCCCCGCCACGAGCTTCGCCCCGATCTCTACCAGTCGCCCGCGTCAGGAATGGTCGGGCCCTCCGAAGTGAGCGTCGCGTAATGGCTGCTATTGCTGCCGTCACCGGCCTGCTCGCCATTGTCCTCCTCGACGGCATGCATCACGGGCTGAGTATCCGCGCTGCTGGTTGGCCTCGTCGTCATGCTCATCGGCCTCGTTGCGTTCTGCCGCTGGGCGTGGACGCTATGAGCGCCGGGCTCAGCCGGCCGATCGCCGCGACCGTACAACGACCCCTCGTTTCGACAGGCGGTTGCGGCGTCAAATCCCGAGATCACGCTCGTGGAAGGCGTCAGCCTCCGGTGCGTGAGCAAGCCGGCCGGACCCATCGCAATCTGACCCCGGCCGGCTCGTCCCTTTCCATGCGCCATCGGCTGATGCTCCCCAGCCCGCCCGATCGCGCCCTGTACCTGCGTTCCCTGCTGAACCTCCTGCATCTCCCTGCCCCCGCTGCCGTGCTCACCGTCGGGAACACCACGCGGGTTACCGAGCACGGCGTTGGCTCCGCGATCCTGGTCTTGGCCGAAGCGGGCGAGTTCTTTGGCGAGCGGTGGATCGCACGGCCGCAGCCGGACCAGACCAGCATGCTCGACAAGCAGAACGACGAAGATGGCGAGGAAGCAGGGTCCGGCGACGGTACACCCGCGCCGGTGGCGGAGGTTGATCGCGAGTTCGGCGGGGAGGGGCCGGCAGATGAGCCAGCCCCTAAGCGGCAGCGTCGCACTGCCCGCAAAACCGTAGCGGCTTGAACGGTCATGGCCTCGCCCATCATCATCCGCCTTTCGGGCCTCCCGGTCGGGAAGGGCCGACCTCGCTTCGCCAAGGCGACCGGTCACGCCTTTACCCCCGGCCGGACGCGCTCCTACGAGAGTGCGCTTCGGCTCGCAGGGCAGGATGTGATGGGCGAGGCCGCCCCGATCGACGGGCCTCTTGCCGTGTCCGTGGTCGCTGTCTTTCCCGTGCCGGTGAGCTGGCCGAAGAAGCGGCGTGCCGCAGCCCTCTCGGGTGATCTGTGGCCGACGATCATGCCGGACGCCGCAATCTGCTGAAGGTGCTCGACGCCCTGAACGAGGTCGTCTGGCGGGACGACAAGCAGATTGCCAAGGCGGCGATCGAGAAGCGGTACGGCGCCAAGCCCGAGCTGGTGATCCAGATCGAGGAGCTGGCGCCCGTCGCATCGTCGACCGTCCACTTCCCTGGCCTTGCCGCGCCTGGGATCGCAGTATGATCAGCTACACCCGCCCCTCCGACCTCCCCGAGCCTGCGCAGCGCGTGGTGGCCTGGTGCCTCGCCGGCTGGATGCTGGTGGCCGAGCCGGGCCCGCGCGGGCGCCGGTACCGCCTCGATCCGCCGCCGGCCCGCCGACCAGGCCAGGGGCCGGCGCCGCACAAGACGATCACGCCGAGCGCGGCCGAGACCGCGATTGCAAGCCGGTTCCTGGTCGGTCGCGGCGATGGGCTGTTCGGGGACGCGCAATCGTGGACCGCCGCATGAAGTCCGGCCCCGTCTTCCGACCCAGCCAGATTCACGCCATGGGCCTCGCCCTCCTCGAGAGCGAGCGCGCCGAGGCGCTGAAGCGTATGTCCGCCGGCGGCAAGGGCCGGAAAGTTTCCGGGCCTTCGGACGCCCGCGACCGCATCGCCCGGCACTTCGGGATCTCCGGACGCCAGCTCGAGAAGATCGGGGACATCTGCCGCGCCGCCACGGCCGAGCCCGAACTATTCGGACCGCTGCTCGCCGAGATGGACCGCACCGGCAAGGTTAACGGCCCGCATACCAAGCTCCTGCGTGCCAGGGACGAGGAGCGCATCCTCGGACTGCAGCCGGTCGCCGGCCGTTTCCGCACCCTCGTCGTCGACCCACCATGGGGCGAGGACAACATCTCGGACGCGGCCGGGCACGACTATGCCCTGATGCCGCTCGACGAGATCCGGGACATGCCCGTCGGCGAGTGGGCCGAGGACGACTGTCACCTGTACCTCTGGGCGACGAACAACACGCTCCAGGTCGCCTTCGGCCTCCTCGAGCCGTGGGGCTTCGCCCACAAGACGGTGCTGACCTGGACAAAGCCCGACATCGGCTTCGGCCGCTACTTTAGGAACCGGACAGAGCACGTCATCTTCGCCGTGCGCGGCACGCTGCGCACCCGGGCGCCGGCGCGCGCCACGCCTACCGATCACGATTGGCCCGTCGGCGAGAACAGCGAGAAGCCCGAAGGCTTCTACGACCTGGTTCGCGCCTGCAGCTTCCCTCCCTACGGCGAGGCCTTCCAGCGGTTCGCCCGGCCCGACTTCGTGAACCTCTACCAGCCGGCGCCCGCGCCGCTGCTCGTGGCGGCGGAGTAGCGCCATGGGCCAAGCCTCCCCCGACTGGATCGCAGACCGGCGCGCGGCCGAGCACGAGTTCCTGGAGCGGTTCGCCGACCTGGAGGCCGTGCTCCTCCGGGTCGACGGCTACATCCGCCGCGCCGACGAGGCCGCGGCCGCGCTGGCGAAACTGCCGAACGCCAACCCGGCCGACCGTCAGCGCGAGGCGGCAGACCTCCGGCAGATCGCGTCGATCACCGCCCATCATCTCGCCAATCTCGATCGCGTGCATCTCATCGAGGAGCCGTCGCGGATCGTGCGCTCGAACGGGCGGACTATGGGGGCCCGCCGATGACGTGGAGTCCGCAGCAGGACCAGGCGCTGAAGGCCGTCGAGGCCTGGCGCACGTCGGACGAGACGACGCCCTTCTACCTCGGGGGCTACGCCGGATCGGGCAAGACGACGCTCGCCAAGCGCCTGGCCGCCGGCGTCGACGGCGACGTGCTGTTCGCCGCCTTCACCGGCAAGGCGGCCCTCGTCCTGCAGTCGAAGGGCTGCGCGGACGCCTCGACGATCCACAGCCTGATCTACCGCGTCCGGAGCGGCCGGCGCGGCGGCCCGCCGACGTTCGAGCTAAACCACGACAGCCCGGTGGCGGAAGCCGACCTCGTGGTGATCGACGAGGTGTCGATGGTGGGCCCGGAGCTCGGGGCCGACCTGATGTCGTTCGGCGCCAAGGTGCTGGTGCTTGGCGATCCCGCACAGCTCCCGCCGGTCAATGGCGCCGGGTACTTCACCGGCCGCCACCCAAACTTCATGCTGACCGAGGTGCATCGGCAGGCCGCGGACAACCCGATCATCCGCATGTCGATGACGGTGCGCGAGGGCGGCCGGCTGTCGTGCGGAGCCTACGGCGAGAGCCGCGTAATCCGACGCGACGCGCTCGGCCAGTCGGCGGTGATCAAGGCCGACCAGGTCCTCGTCGGGCGCAACGCCACGCGCCAGTCCGTCAACGAGAAGGTCCGGGCGATTCAGGGGCGTGATCCGCGCGGGCCGGAGAAGGGCGACCGACTCGTCTGCCTCAAGAACAACCGGCAGCTCGGTCTCCTCAACGGCGGCCTCTGGACCGTCCGCGACGTCGTCGACCACGACCGGGACGCGATCCGGCTTACGGTGAAGCCGCAGGATGAGGCCGATGCCGAACCGCTCGGAGTCGCGGTGCGACCAGAGTTCTTCGCCGGCACTGAAGCGAGCCTCGAGGCCGACGATCGCCGCGGCTTCGACGAGTTCACTTATGGCTACGCCCTGACCGTCCACAAGGCGCAGGGATCGCAGTGGGACGACGTCGTGCTGTTCGACGAGGCCGGCGCCTTCCGCGAGCACTCCCGCCGCTGGCTCTACACCGGCCTGACCCGGGCGGCGACGCGCGTCACGGTGGTCCAGTCATGAGCCACCTGCGTCAGGTCGACCTCGACTGGTTCGTCGCGGGTGATGTCTCACCCTTCGCGCTGGCCGGCTATCTCGCCGATCCGCGCGAGACCCGGATCCCGTTCTCCGTGCCGTTCGATGCCCGCTTCACGGTCACCCGCGAGGCCGTGCGGTTCCTGCGCGGCCGGCGCTTTGTCAGGGCCGTGGACTGCCAGGGCGAGCCCGACGACCTCGTTGCCGCCTATCTGATCCCCGCCATCGAGGGCGGATGGCTCATCGACTGGATCGCCTGGCACCCGCGATCGGGCCGCCTCGCCACGCTCGAGGGGTGCGTCGGGTTGCTCGGCGGCGATGCGATCTGGCGCGCCAGCCGCGACGAGCCGCTGGTGCTCGCGGCCGACCCGCGCGCCTGGCTGGCAGGATGGCGGACCGGCGCCTGCATCGTCGACGAGACGATCGCGCGGCAGCAGCTGCTCGAAGTGCCGGCGATCCAGGCGCCGGATGTGGAGGTGGGCCGGAAGCTCAAGGCGATGCTCGAGGAGGTCCGTCTGCCCCGCATCGTGGTTCCCGTCTCGGCGATCGGCACGGTGGCAGCATGACGGACGTCATCCGGTTAGACGACGCCGAACGACAGCAGCGGCAACAGCGGCGCAGGAGCCGGCAGGAGATCGACCGCGCCTCGGACTCGAGCGAGGATCACGGCCTGCCCATCATTAAGGTGGTGGCGAGCGAGCTGCCACGCGTCGTCGACGAGGCGGAGCAGGTGCTCATCAACGCGGCCGAGCCGATCTTCTCGCGGGCGGGCAACCTCGTGCGCCCGATCACCGACGTGGTACCGACCGGCGGCGGCCGCCTGGTTCGCATCGCCCGGCTGCGGCCGCTCGGGGCCGATGCCCTCACCGACGTCCTGGCGCAGACCGCGAAGTTCCAACGGTACGACGAGCGCCGGCGCGCCTGGGGCAACATCGACCCGCCGGCGAAGGTCGCCGCGACGCTCCTGTCCCGCGAAGGCAAGTGGCGCGTGCCGCCGGTGGCCGGCATTATCACCACGCCGACGCTGCGGCCCGACGGCACCCTGCTCGACAAAGCCGGCTACGATCCGGCGACGCGTCTCTACCTGATGCTCGACGAGACGCTCGAGATGCCCGAGATCCTGGAGGCGCCGAGCCGCGAGGACGCCGTCGACGCGCTGACGCTGCTCAAGGAGCCCCTGGCGGGCTTCCCCTTCGTGAAGGCGGTCGATCAGGCCGTGGCGCTGTCGGGCATCCTCACCGCGGTGATCCGGCCCGCTCTGCCCGTAGCACCGCTGCACGGCATCCGGGCGAGCACGGCCGGGACGGGCAAGAGCTTCCTCGTCGACGTCCTGTCGACGATCGCGACCGGCCGGCCCTGCTCGGTCATGGCGGTGGGCAAAACCGAGGAGGAAACCGAGAAGCGCCTCGGGGCCCTGCTCCTCGACGGCGCGCCGGTCATCTCGATCGACAACGTCAACGGCGAGCTCGGCGGCGACATGCTCTGCCAGATGACCGAACGGCCGCTGGTGCGCGTGCGCATCCTTGGCAAAAGCGAGGTGCCGGAGATCGAGTGCCGGGCGACGGTTTTCGCCACCGGCAACAACCTCACCATGGTCGGCGACATGACGCGCCGCGCGGTGATGTGCACCCTCGACCCGCGCGTCGAGCGTCCCGAGCTGCGCCAGTTCGACTTCGATCCCATCGCCAGGATCCTCGACGACCGGGGCGCCTACATCGCGGCGGCGATCACCATCGTGCGCGCCTACCGCGCCGCCGGCTCGCCGCCGATGTGCGGGCCGATCGGCAGCTATAGGGCCTGGTCGGATTCGGTGCGGTCCGCGCTGATCTGGCTCGGCGAGGCCGACCCCGTCGCGAGCATGGACATCATGCGCGACGAGGACCCCGAGCTCGTCGTGATCAGCGAGCTGTTCGAAGCCTGGCGCGCGGCCCTCGTCGTCGGTGCGTCCTACACCTCGATCCAGATCGAGGAGGTGGCGTCCGAGCGCTTCATCGAGGGCGCGTACATGCACCCCGATTTCCGGGACATCCTCATGCGGCAGGCCAACGCCGGCCCCGTGATCTCCACCAAGCGCCTCGGCCGATGGCTCACGCGGATCAAGGGGCGCGTCGTCAACGGCTGGCGCCTGGAGATGCTTGCCGATGCCAAGCGCGGCAATCGCTACGTCCTGGTCCAGGTCGATCGCGACGTCCAGGAGACGATGCTGTGACCCCCAATCGCAGCCGCCTGACCTGGGGTTTGGGGTGTTTCAGGGGTCGTTTCCACGCGCACGCGCGAAACTCGCAACTGCATCTTTTTCCATTCCTACTGAGAACCACCCCAAAAACCATACAAACCCTCACACTAAGAGAGAGAAGGAGAGGTTTAGCCGGATGAGCACACGACAGGGTGGCGCCGATCCTCCCTTGTCTTCTCGGCGATGGACCTGCGCGGATGTCGAGCTGTGGCTGCTGGCGGCCTTCCGGGCCATGCCGACGACGGCGATCTACGCGCCGCGCGGCAACACCCTGATGGCGATCGGTCCCGACGTGCCGAGCGCCACCTTCGACATCGTCTCGTTCTCAGGCACCGTGCTCGGCGACAGATCCAACGAACGCCGGGCACTGCTGATCTGGGCGCGGTGCAAGGCGACGAAGGGCTTGGTCGGCGGATCGATCGCGCAGTTCTGCATCGAGACGGGATGGCGCCGGTCGACCTTCGAGGACCGCCGCCGCCGCGCCTGCCAGCGGATCGCCGACGCCAAGAACAGCGCGGATGCCGCAATCTCAGCCCGCGACAGCGACTTGACACCCGTAAAGTCGGCATCGGACGCCATGCTGACAGTTTGAGCACAGGGGCACCACCGTGACCGCGTCGGCCAATCCGTCGTCCAGCACCACCCGCACCGCCAAGAAGCGCATCGCCTCGGCCGCACGCCGGCAGGCACGCCTCGTCCTGCCGTTGCTGGCGCGGGACGTCGAGGTCGAGATGGGCGAAGGCCTGTTCCCGGATGCGGAACGGCCCGGCTGCTACCACTCAGCGCCGATCAACCGCCGCACCGACGTCCTGGCGGCCGAGCGCGCCTCGGGCCGCATCACGCAAGCCCAGCTCCTCGTGGGCCGGATGATCCAGGTCGTCTACGAGCGCGGCTCTGGCGCCCGCCTCGGATCGGCCGGCTGGGGGGAGGGCGGTTCGCGGGACCAGACCGTCGCGCACGAGCTGGCGATCATCCTGTCGATCGAGGACGCCCAGAAGGTCCGGAAGTTCACGGCCCGCATCGAACTTGCGATCGGCACGGTGGGGGCCCAGTTCCTGCGCCAGATCCTGGCCGAGCGCGTCACTTTCGCGGCCTACGCGGCCCAGCGCGGCAAGTCGGGCGACAAGGCCGTGGCCCAGGTCGCGGCGCACTTCCGGTTCCTGCTCGAAGGCCTGACCGAAGCCCAGCACACGGCGACAGCGCCGGCGGCGACGCTGATCCGGGACGAGTACGCGACCCAGGCTGCCGATGTCGGTGATCGCCTGAAAAGGTCGGCAGCAATGGCAGCGGCGTAGGAGGCGGAAGCCATCTAATGGTCGAAATCTGACCCTTGGTACCCACCGCCTAAGGCCCGCTTCCGACCTTTTGCGGACCCTCGGCAGGTCCGATTCGCATCAGCTTGATGGAGGATGACCTACGTCCGGGTATTTGGGAAGCGGACGTTCGGCATTGCGCCTAGACCCACAACCAGAAGCACTCAGAGCTGCGCCTGTGTATCCGTGACGTGCTTGTAAGAACAAACCTCATCAGGCATGGCTCGCCTATGTCCGTGCGCCGCACCGTTACCGTCTCGATCACTCCGGAACAGGACGCGCTCCTTCGCGCCTTCCTCGCCTCGGGCCGCTACCGCAGCATCAGCGAGGTTCTGCGCTCCGCGCTTCGCCTGCTGGAGCGGGACGAAGCGTCAACCCTCGCGGCGATTAGGAGCCCGGCTGCGCATGGCTAGGCGAACCGTGGCTAATTCGGTGGGCTGGGAGGCTGCGTTCCTAAATGGCGGTGAGATGGGCGCGCGGATGCGGGCTCATGATTGGTCCCGTTCCCCGTTAGGTCCTCTCGACGCCTGGCCTGCACCATTGCGTATGACGGCGAGCCTCATGCTGAACTCTGCATTCCCGATGTTTATCGCTTGGGGCCAGGAGCTCGGATTTATATATAATGATGCCTACGCAGAAATCCTTGGCAATAAACACCCGGCAGCGCTTGGCTGTCCATTTGAGGTAATTTGGTCTGAGATCTGGCCTGACATCAATCCGCTAATTCAGCGTGCCATGGCCGGTGAGGCCACGTTCTCAGCAGATCTACCTTTGCACATGATGCGTCGAGGGCAATATGAAGACACATGGTTCACGTTCTCCTACTCACCAATCCGCGACGAAGATGGCCGCGTAGCAGGAATGTTCTGCTGCTGCATGGAAACGACAGCAGGCGTTCAGTCACAAGCTGATCTCGCGGATCTGAATCTTGACCTCGAAAGGCAGGTGGCTGAACGATCTCGCGAACGGGATCGACTCTGGCGTAACACACAAGACATTCAGGTCATCATCAACGGTGCGGGCGTGTTTCAAGCCGTCAACCCTGCCTTTACCGCGATCCTCGGCTGGACACTTGAAGATGTGAACGGCAGGTCGGTGTTCGACTTTGTGCTTCCGGAAGATGAGGCGTTGACCAACCGTGCGCTAGAGCTTGCGCGTGTCGAGAACCTGCCGGTCGTTGAGAATCGCTACCGCCACAAAGACGGAGGCTTCCGTTGGATCTCGTGGGTTGCTGCCCCCGAGGCTGAACTGATCTACGCCAGCGGACGGCACATCACGGCGGAGAAGGAGCAGGCTGAGACCTTGAGCAGGACCGAGGAGGCCCTTCGTCAAGCGCAGAAGATGGAAGCCGTTGGGCAACTTACCGGTGGGCTGGCCCACGACTTCAACAACTTGCTCGCAGGCATCTCCGGCTCCCTGGAGCTGATGCAGACCCGGATACAGCAGGGCCGCCTTACCGATGTGGACCGCTACATGACGGCGGCTCAGGGGGCGGCGAAGCGCGCGGCTGCCCTGACGCATCGGCTGCTCGCGTTCTCGCGCCGCCAGACGCTCGACCCAAAACCGACAAATGTGAACCGGCTCGCGGCCGGCATGCAGGAGTTGATCCAGCGTACAGTTGGCCCGAACATACAGGTCGAGGTCGTTGGCGCGTCCGGGCTCTGGCCGGCTCTGGTCGATCCCTCGCAACTTGAGAACGCACTGTTGAACCTGTGCATCAATGCTCGTGACGCGTTGCCGGACGGCGGGCGCATCACCATTGAGACCGCCAACAAGTGGCTCGATGAGCAAGCGGCCATCAAGCAGGCCATTCCCGAGGGGCAGTACCTCTCGCTGTGTGTCACCGATACAGGCGTTGGGATGTCGCCCGAGGTGATCGCGCGAGCCTTCGAGCCGTTCTTCACCACCAAGCCGATCGGCGAGGGGACCGGCCTTGGGCTTTCGATGATCTACGGCTTTGCCCAGCAGTCGGGTGGGCAGGTCCGCATCTACTCGGAGGTTGGACAAGGCACCACGGTGTGCATCTACCTGCCTCGCCATTACGGAGAGGTCGCGGACGATGACGTCTCCATGAGAGCCTCCGACCTTCCGCGTTCCGAGCAGGGCGAGACGGTGCTGGTCGTGGACGATGAGCCAACTGTCCGCATGTTAGTGACCGACATCCTTGAAGACCTTGGCTACGCGGCAATCGAGGCGGGCGACAGTGCGACAGGCCTGAAGGTGCTGCAATCGGACGTGCGCATAGACCTCCTCGTGACTGATGTCGGGCTCCCCGGCGGTATGAACGGGCGGCAGATGACTGACGCCGCGCGGGTCCATCGACCCGACCTCAAGGTGCTGTTCATCACCGGCTACGCGGAGAACGCCATTCTCGGTAATGGGCAACTCGCGCCTGGCATGGCGGTGCTGACCAAGCCATTCGCCATCGACACGATGGCAGCGCGTATCCGCTCGATGATTGAGGCAGCGCGGGAGGCAGGGCTGCAACGTCGAGGCTGATGGTCCGCTATGGCTCCTAGGCGGAACGTCCGCTTCAGGCCGAAGGGTCAGGGTCCGCTTCCACCCTTAGCGAACTTCCGCTAGTCCTGGCGCACCGGCTTATGCGAACAAGTTGCAGCCTGCACTGCTTACAGCGAGGCTAACATCGTCAAACTCGCTCGAAAGGTGCCCCATGTTGACTGAGCCCACTAAGGGACCAACGTCGTACTTTCCTTCGATCGAGAAGAAGTACGGACGCCCAATTAGCGAATGGCAGCAGCTTGTCCGGGACCGACTACCCGCAAAGCACATGGATCTGGTGTCGATGCTGAAAAGTGAGCATGGGATGGGCCACGGTCATGCCAACGCCGTCGTCGCCTATGTGCTGTCTACGGGGAAGGGTTAGCTGCTTTTCTGCCGCAAAGGTGGCGCGGTCGCTTTCCACCCATCGCGAACGAGAGCCCTTCCTTGACCCGACGGGCGAACCATTGCAGAAAGACAGCGTCGCGAGACGTGGGGCCGCAGCCGAAGGGTTGACGGCCCTTCGCATGTCCGGACCTGGGGACGTAGCTCAGCTGGATAGAGTGTCTGGCTTCGAACCAGAAGGTCGCAGGTTCGACCCCTGCCGTCCCCGCCAGCTTTCAGCCAACTGCGAAACTGCTCAATCGCCAAGGCGTTGCGGCGGCTGACGCGCGCGGGCTTTTCTGCCAAGATCGGACCACGATGACGGATCGCGAGCGAGCCGAACAGGTCCACGACCTGCTCCGCCAGGCCGACCGGCTCCGGGTTCCGGGCCATCGGCATACCGTCGAGACGTTTCTCGGCGAGATCGGCGACCTGCGTCTTGGGTTGCGCCGCCTCTACCGCGATCTGACCGGCGCCGACCTTCCCCGCGAGGCGGTTCCGCGCCGTTCGGTCGCCGCATCCTTCCAGCCCGGCTCGATCCCCGGCACCCGCGCGACCGTCGCGTTCCGAGCCCGGCCGAAGGCGCTCGCCGCGCGGGCCTGATCCTCGCTCGAAACCACTCTCAACGCGGCTTTCGAGTGAGCTTCGTCGTTCGGCCCCGATCGGTCTCCGCCTACGATGAGCCTGGGCGCACGATAATCGCCCTTCTCGGGCCTCCAAACCGGGGTTTTCGGCATGTTGGAGGGCGCCCTTATCGTGCGTCCGACGACGGACGTCTCGACCTCGGCCGACGCCCTCGATGCCGCCGCCGCCGGATTTGCCGCGGCCTCGAAATCCGACGCTACCCGCCGGGCCTACGCCGCGGACTGGCGCGACTTCACCGGCTGGTGCGCCGACCAGGGCGCCGACACGCTCCCGGCTTCGGGCCGTACGGTCGGCCGCTACCTGACCCACCTCGCCGGGCTCGGCCGGTCCGTCTCGACGATCGACCGCCGGGCCGCCGCCATCGCTGCGGTCCACCGCGCCGCCGGCCACACCGCCCCGACGGCGCTCGAGGAGGTCCGGTCGATCCTGGCCGGCATCCGCAACACGCTCGGCCGCCGCCCTGTCAAGAAACAGGCGCTGACCGCCGATCTCGTCGCCAAGGTGGTGCGAAAGATCAGGCCAGACCTGGCCGGGCATCGCGACCGCGCGCTGATCCTGCTGTGCTTCGGCGCCGCGCTGCGCCGCTCCGAGCTCGTCGCGCTCGACGTCGTCGACGTGGAGACGCATCGCAAGGGACTGCTCGTCCGTATCGGACGGTCCAAGACCGACCAGCAGGGCAGGGGCCGCACGGTCGCTGTGCCCGACGGCAAGCTCAAGGTCCCGGCGGCGTTGGCCACGTGGCTCGCCGCCTCGGGCATCGCCGACGGCCCGATCTTCCGCGGCGCCGACCGCGGCCGCCTCTCGCACGACCGTCTTACGGCCGGCCAGTTCGCCCGCATCGTCAAGGCACGGTGCGCCGCCGTCGGCCTCGATCCGGAGGGCTTCAGCGGACACTCGGCCCGGCGCGGATTCGCGACGACGGCCGGGGATGTCGGCGCCGACCTCCGGCACATCGCCGGCCACATGCGGCACGCCAAGCTCGAGACCACCCTCGGCTACATCGAGGACGGCGAGCTGTTCCGCGACAACGCCGGCAAGGGGTTCCTGTGATGTCGCCCCCCGCCTTCATGCGCTGGCTCCGCGAGTTCGCGGTCCATGTCGCTGATGGTCGCCCCACCGCGGTGCAGTGGGTCCAGGTCCTGGCGACGCTGGCTAGCGTCCGCCGAAACATCGCCGACCCGCGCGACCTGCAGATCACCTTCCTTCGCGGCGGTGCGGTGCGCACCGACGAGTTCCGCCTCACAGGATGCGCGCTTTGACCGATCACGATGACGAAGCGGTCTACCGCTGCCCGGAGAGCGTTCTGCGGCCGGTCCCGGGCTCGGCGATCGTCGCCAGTCCAACGGCCAGGCGACGGATGCGCGTCAACGTCTTGGGCGGCGAGATCAGCGCCGGCGAGGACTCGCTCGGTGTCACGGGACCGGACCCCGCGAAGCTCTCGGCCGACGAGGCCCGCCGGTGCTTCGGCGTCGAACAGGGAGCTACGTGATGCAGCTCCTCGCCGTAATCCTGGTCTGTGCGTCAACGATCAGCCCGGCCGACTGCACGCGCGACACGGCGCTCGACGTCGTCATGCAGCCCGCCGCCCTGCCGATGGAATGCATCAAGGCGGGTGAGCTCGTCGGCGCCTCTGCCCTCGACGTGCGCCGCGAGGATCGCCGCTACGTCATGGTCCGCTGCGAGCGGCGCAAGCCCAGCTGAGATCAGGACCCCAAGCAATGCCTTTCCAGCCCGGCCAGAGCGGCAACCCCGGCGGCCGCCCGAAGGCCTCCGCACGCGTCCGTGACGCCGCGCGGGAGCACACCGAAGCTGCCTTGCAGGTCCTGATCGACATCGCGGTCGGCGGTACGAGCGAGGCCGCCAGGGTCTCGGCCGCCTCGGCGATCCTCGATCGTGGCTACGGCAAGCCCAGCCAGCCGGTCGACGGCGACGGCGAGGGCGGCGAGATCCCGGTCGGTCTGACCGTGAAGTTCATCCGGCCGCCCGCCATCCCCTGATGACGATCGAGTTCCCCGAGAAGCTCGCGTTCCTGTTCGAGCCGGCTCGGTACAAGATTGCCTACGGCGGCCGCGGCGGCGCCAAGTCCTGGGGCTTCGGGCGAGCCCTCCTGATCCTCGGGGCACAGCGTCCACTCCGCGTGCTGTGCGCCCGCGAGTTCCAGAACTCGATCGCGGAATCGGCTCACGCCCTCCTGGCGCAGCAGATCGACCTCCTCGGGCTCTCGCGCTTCTACGAGATCCAGGAAAAGCGCATCTACGGGACCACGGGGACCGAGTTCATCTTCAAGGGGCTCCGGCACAACGTGGCGTCGGTGAAGTCGACCGAAGGCGTCGACGTATGCTGGGTCGAGGAGGCCCGTACCGTCTCGAAATCGTCCTGGGACGTGCTGATCCCGACGATCCGCAAGCCCGGCTCGGAGATCTGGGTCAGCTTCAACACCGAGCTCGAGGGCGACGAGACCTATCAGCGGTTCGTGAAGCGCCCGCCGACTGGCGCGCAGGTCGTCAAGATCGGATGGGAGGACAATCCGTGGTTCCCGGAGGTCCTGCGTCAGGAAGCACTCGACCTGAAGGAACGCGACCCGATCGCCTACGAGACGGTCTGGGGTGGCAACTGCAAGCAGGTCCTCGACGGCGCGATCTACGCCAACGAGATCCTGGCGGCAACGCGGGTCGGGCGCTTCACGAAGGTCCATTACGACCCGTCGAAGCCCGTGCACACGTTCTGGGATCTGGGCCGGGCGGACAAGACCTCGATCTGGTTCGCCCAGATCGTCGGCTTCGAGTTCCGGCTGATCGATTACTACGAGAACCGCGGCCACGCGCTGACGCACTATCTCGACGTCCTGAAGGCTCGCTCCGAGCCGGAGGGTGAGGCTCCGGGCTACGTCTACGGGGAGCACTGGCTCCCGCACGACGCCCGGAACGAGTTGCTCGCCTCCGAGCGGACCATCGAGCAACAGATGTGGGCCGCCGGGCACAACGTCCGGATCACACCGAAGCTGCCGGTCGCCGCCGGCATCGATGCGGCGCGCCAGATCTTCGACCGCTGCTGGTTCGACGAGGACCGCTGTGCCGACGGCCTGCAGGCGCTGCGGAACTATCGCTACGAGGTTGACCCCGACACGCAGCGGTTCTCGAAGACCCCGCTCCACGATTGGGCCAGCCACGGCGCCGACGCCTTCCGCTACTTCGCGGTCGGGATCGCCGAGCCGCGCGAGGACGCCCCGCCGCCGTCCGGCCCCAACGACGTCTACGCCCGCCGCCGCCGCGAGCGCCACGAGCCGTCCGGGTCGGGATGGTCGACCTGACCCGTCTGACGGCACCCATGCACATCTCGGCCCGACCCCGTTCGGCTTTACCCCTCGCACATCACGGAACCGGCATGAACGACATCGACGACGATGCCGGCGCGCCCGGCGCCGACAAGCGCGAGGCCATGGACCGCGATGCCTTGGTCCGCAGGCTGAAGGCCTGGTACCGCATCGACCGGGACGCATCGGCGATCTGGCGCAAGGAGGCGCGCGAGGACTACGACATGGTCGCCGGTCGGCAGTGGTCGACCGAGGACGAGGCCGTGCTCAAGGAGCAGGGCCGGCCGCCGATCACGTTCAATCGCATGCTGCCGGTGATCAAGGCCGTGGCCGGCTCGGAGGTCAACAGCCGCCAGGACATCCAGTATCTGCCCCGCGAGATCGGCGACGCAGCCAAGAACGAGCTGCTGACCGAGGCCGGCCGCTACCTCGCCGACGAGGCGCAGGCCGAGGACGAGGAGAGCGACGCCTTCGTCGACTGCGCGATCACCGGGATGGGCTGGGTCGAGATGCGTCTCGACTACGAGACCAACCCGGACGGCGCCTACGTCGAGGACCGGGTCGACCCCCTCGAGATGATCTGGGACTCGAGCGCCCGCAAGCGCAACCTCGCCGACGGCCGCCGCCTGTTCCGGGCCAAGACGATGGACCGGGTCGAGGCCGAGGGGCTGTTCCCCGACGCAGAACCGACCGAGCTCGACGCGGCCTGGGCCGAGAACCGCGACGACGACGCCCACGACAAGATCGCACCGGGCGAGTCCCGCGCCGATCGCGGTCTCGATCGCGATGCCGGCTCGGGCAAGGTCACGATCGTCGAATGCCAGTGGTGGGAGCGCAAGCGCGTCGTGATGGTCATCGACCCGACGACGCGCGAGCCGACGGAGATGGACGAGGCCAAGGCCGCGACCCTGCTCTCCCGCGCCGCGACGGTCGGCATCACGATGCAGACGTACCGGGTGACCAAGCGCGTCTATCGCCGGGCCTTCATCGGCGCCACCGTCCTCGAAGTCGGGCCGGCCCCGGCCGGCGACCAGTTCTCCTACGCCTGCCTGACTGGCGACCGCGACCACAACAAGGGCACCTGGTTCGGCATCATCCGGGCCATGAAGGACCCGCAGCGGTACGCCAACAAATGGCTGTCGCAGACCCTCGACATGCTCAACCGCCAGGCCAAGGGCGGCATGATGATGGAGAAGGGTGCCGTTCCGGACCAAGCCGCGTTCGAGCGCAGCTACGCCAAGCCCGGCGGCATTTCCTGGGTCAACGACGGCGCCCTGATGGGCGGGCGCATGAAGGAAAAGCCCCTGCCGCAGCTCCCGGCCGGGCACTACCAGCTCATGGAGTTCGCGATCATGTCGATCCGCGATTCCTCGGGCGTGAACCTCGAGCTGCTCGGCCAGAAGCAGCAGGAGCAGGCCGGCGTGCTGGAGTACCAGCGCAAGCAGGCCGCGATGACGATCCTCGCCACCCTGTTCGATGCGCTCCGCCGCGCGCGCAAGCACATCGGCCGGGTCCGGCTCTACTTCATCCAGACCTACCTCTCGGACGGCCGCCTGGTGCGCATCGCCGGCGATGGCGCCAAGCGGGTTGTGCCGCTGCTGCGCGACAGCACCATGGGCGAGTACGACGTCATCATCGACGACGCGCCGGCGAGCCCGAACCAGAAGGAAGTGATCTGGTCGACGTTCACCAGCGTCTTCCCGGTCATCAAGGACATGATTACCCCGCAGGTCCTCTTCGAGATCCTGCCCTACTCGCCGTTCCCCGACAGCTTCGTCGCCAAGATGCGCGACCTGCTCTCCCAGGCCGGCGGGTCAACCCCGGAGGCGCAGGCACAGGCCGGCGTCGCGATGCAGACCGCGATGGCCAAGATCCAGGACCTGACCGCCGGCGCCAACCTGAAGAACGCCAAGGCCGCCCGTGAAGGCGCCGGGGCCGAGCGCGACGGCGTCGAGGCGGCGATCGCGCAGCTGACGATGCAGGCCGGCCCGCCGATGAGCGCGGCCGCCTGAACCCCTTCCGCCCGCCGGCGGCGCACGCCGGCATCCGTATCCTTCACGTCACGAGGACAGCATGGACGACCACGATCTCTCGTCGGGCGGCGACGCCTTCACGGCCGAAGAGCAGGCCGCCTTCGACGCCTATGCCGCCGACGATGGCGTTGACGCGGGCACAGGCGGCGTCGAGCCCCCCGCGGGCGAGGCGAGCACCGTTTCCGCCGCCCCGGCCGCTGCTGCGCCTGCTGGCGAACCTGCCGCACCGGGCGAGGTGGTAGATCCCGATGCTGCCGACGTCGACGATGCGGAGGCGAACAAGGGCCGGTTCGTACGCCATGGCGCGTTCCACCAGGAGCGCGAGCGCCGCAAGGCCGAGGCCGCCCGCGCCACCGCTGCGGAGGCCGCGCTCACCGAACTGCGCGAGAAGTTCGCGCGCGGTGACGAGCGCCTGAAGCTCCTGAGCGAGGCGATGCAGCGCCCAGCCGCGACGCCGGCCGCCGCCGAGCCGCCCAAGGTGATCGACCCGAACGAGGACATCTTCGGCGCCTACGAGCAGCTGAAGTCCGAGGTCGAGGCGCTGCGCACCAGCCAGACCCAGCTCACCGAGGCGCAGAAGGCCGAACGGGCGCAGGCGCAGGAGCGTGAAGAGCACGCCTCGGCGATGACGAGCTACGCCAGCGATGCGCAGCGCTACATGGCGACCGAGCCGGCCTTCGCGGACGCCTACAACCACCTGATCGGCTCGCGCGTCGCCGAGCTCAAGCTCTACGGCGTCGACGAAGCGACCGCGATGCGCGAGGTCGCGGCCGAGGAGGCCGGGCTGGTGAAGGCGGCGATCAAGGCGGGCAAGTCGCCGGCCGAGCACATCTACAAGATCGCCCAGGCGCGCGGCTTCATGCCGAAGGCGGCGGAACCGGCCAAGCCCGCCGCGCCCGCCGAGACCCAGGCCGAGAGGATGGCGCGCATCTCGGCCGGCCAGACCGCGGCGAAGTCGCTCTCGGCCGCCGGTGGCGCCCCGGCTAGCGAGGTCACCATGGATATGCTGGCCAGCATGAGCGAGGCCGAATTCGAGAAGTACGCGACCGCCAACCCGGCGCGGGTGCGCGCGCTGATGGGAGGCTAAACCAAGCCGCGCCAAATCCTAGGTTAAAGGCTTTGAAGCATATCTGAGGCGCGCGGAAGGGCGTCATTCGGAGCTGTGAGTGTCGGGATTTACCAGCCCAGTCGTGCTGTCGATGGCTACCTTCATGAGCAGTGAGACAACCAACGGCGGCGATACGGTTTTCCTTCGGTTGAACGCAGTCGACGGCAAAAAAGTTGTTCTGCTAATGCTTTAACACGCCAGCGTAGAATTTGCATCCTGTGCTTACAGGTTTGTTTCTGAGAACGTCGCAAACGTTTGTTAGCTCGCGTTCAGCATCTGTCCGTTTTAGGATCCCGCGCTGTTCTCCAGGCCGCTCTTAACTCAGCGGACGCGGGAGGAAGCAGGACAGGCACATGATTGAAGACAGCAGCTCCACTATGCCAGCACCTCTGCAGGCAGTAGTTCTAGCATCACTTCGCGCATTAAACTCCCAGGTTGAGCTGCCTTCAAATATCCGTGAACATCTCGGTTCTGAGATGCGAACATTTTACAACTATGTCTTGGCAGAGCGACCACCAACTCAACTGCTTGATCTCATAGCGCAGCTCGAATCCGTGTTGAGTTCGCGGGATAACTTTAGTGCTGAAACATTTCGAAATGATTTGCTGGCCGAGATTTCCGGATTACGAGCCTTTGCGATGTCGCTAGCCAACAGTTCGGCATTAGCTGACGATCTTGTACAGGAGACAATGGTTAAAGCCTGGGCGAACCAACATCGCTTTCAAGTTGGCACCAACTTTAAAGCCTGGCTTTACACGATCCTACGCAACCATTTTTATACCGAATGCCGGAAGCGCAGGCGTGAATTCGAGGACGTAGAGGGAGAGAAAGCAAACCAGATGACTGCGCTGGCAGACCAAGAGTACTGTGTCGATTTGCAGATAGTATGGAATTATATAGATAAGCTACCACCTCGTCAGCGTGAGGCCCTTGTTCTCGTGGCAGCTCAAGGCATGACTTACGAAGATGCAGCCAACCTTGTAGGCTGTCAGGTTGGTACAATGAAAAGCCGGGTCAGCCGGGCAAGAGATCTCTTGGCTCGGTCCTTAGGAATGGATGAGGAACGGCGCTCAGTATGAGCCAGCGCCTCTCGTTAAAAATACTGCCAACAGTCGACTGTATTTTGGCGAAATGGTATCGTTGGCGTGGCGGCTAAATAAGTCGCTGTTCCATTTCGCCAGGAATCATTACATAGGCAGTTCACTGGAGAGCCTAAGCTGCGGCGCACTCGGGCGAACTATGCTTCGGTAATAGAAGTGAAGCCTGCACTTGAGACCAGCGGCTCAGGAAAGCATTTACAACCGTCGGATCAAAATGTGTCCCTGCGTTAGCCACTAAATGTGCGTGAGCTCTTTCAGGCAACCAAGCCTGCTTATAGGGTCGCTCGGTCGTAAGTGCATCGAAAACGTCTGCTACAGCTACTATCCGCCCGGACAATGGTATAGCAATACCTTTTAAACCGTACGGGTATCCGTTGCCGTCCCACCGTTCGTGGTGGCTTGCAGCAATTTCGGCCGCGAGCTGCATAACAGGTGATGCACTCCCACCCAGAATGCGCTTACCTCTTTCAGCATGTTGTTCCATAAGCAGGCGCTCCTCAGGCGTAAGGGGCCCCGGTTTAAGTAGTATGGCATCTGGAAGAGCGATTTTACCAACATCATGCATAGCGGCAGACAGACTCAACAGCCGGCATTCATCAGAGGTAAAGCCTAGCGCCTGGGCAATCATCCCGGTGTACGCTGAGACCCTGGCGATATGATCGCCAGTCTCTGTATCCCGATTCTCCGCTGCACGCATCAGCGTTGAGATAATCTCACGCTCTCGCTCCTCAACCAAGGCTACAGCAGCGGCGACATCGCGAACGAGTTGAACGGCATGTTCTTGATGAACCCTAAGCGCGTTGGAAAGAGCAAGTAAATTCGTAACCCGAGCACGAATTTCGAACGGGTCCACAGGCTTGCCCAGGAAATCCGTCGCGCCTGCCTCCAGTGCTTCACGGCGTAGTCCGCGTTGATCAAATGCAGTAACCATGACAGCAGGAACGTTCGCAAGGCTGGGAATGCACCGAACCGCCTGGATGAACTCGATGCCATTCATGCCCGGCATCTCATAGTCGGTTATCACGATCCCAATATCGGCTGCATTCTCTTTTGCGAACGCGAGCGCTTCCATTGGTAAGGTAAAATCACGAGGCCAGCATTCCGCAAGTGGCTGCAAGGCCGCAACCATTAGGAGGTTATTCATTTCAGAATCGTCGAGTACCAGCGCCAACATTAGGATCTAGTTCCCGGCCTGTTCGGCCCTCATATGTGATCGGCCTCTTTAAAGGAGCCGCTCTACGTGGTCTAAAGTTATACGAGCCCTCGCTTTCTAAGCGCTGAATCTCAAATTTCTCTGAATGAATTGTAGCGATACCGCAAAATATGCCTACTGGAACTTTTGTTTAAATTTAGAGACACTTAATAATTCTTTTTTGCCGTATCCAGGCGGGAACTGTATAACCAAGCCCGGGTGGCGCTTGAGCGACGTCCAAATCCTCCTAGCAAAGCAATCAAGATCGGCGACAGAATGTGCAGGCTCACAACGCAATTCGCTTTCGCAGGTGCAGATAAGAAGCATCGAACTCTGCAGCCTGAAGAAGCTCGTCCCAGGCCTCGATGACCAGGGTGTTTTTGCGCAGGGTAATCATGCCTTTAGCGCGCATCTCCTGAATGACGCGGTTGACGTGCACATTTGACAGGCCGGTCGCATCGCCAAGGTCGAGCTGCGTGACCGGCAAGGGACAGCGATAGCTATCAGCAAGACCAACGGCTTCTTGCTTGAAGTACAGCTCGCAAAATAGGTGCGCCAAGTGATCGAAGGCCGAGCGACGGCCCATGCAGAGTATCCACTCGCGAAAGATGCCCGCCTCCACGAGGGTGTCCCGCCAGAACTTCGCTGCGATGTTGGGAAAGCGGGTCGTGAGATCGTGCATGGCCGCATGCGGGATGAAAGCGACGGTGGCGGCCGTGAGCGTGGCGAGGCTGTGATCCATGACCGGGATGTGCAAGCTCTGCAGGTCGGGGATATCGCCGGCAATGTGGAACGAAAAAATCTGGCGCTTGCCTGCGCTGATGATTTTGTATCTGCAGAGCCAGCCTTCGAGGACGAGGCAGCAGTGTGAGGGCTTGTCGCCTTCGCTTACGACGTCCTGGCGTGGCTGAAACGCCTGCATTCTAACAGGCAGGCTCTCGATGGCTGCCCGCTCCTCGTCCGAGATGGTGGTGATGCTCTCCAACTTGCGGATGAGCGGCAACAGGGGATGAGTGATGTTCGACGCCATGATGGCTTCGCCTTGTGTTGCAGGCGGAAGCGCGCGGCTCTCCCAGGCATCAGCACCTGTGACGGGACCGCTGACGATAAAAGCCGTCATAAAGCAGCTTTATGAAATATTCCTAATTTAAAATGTGATCGACCGAATATCTTTTTATATATAGCAATTATAGATTGCATCCAGCTTTTGAGTTAAGTCATTGCCGCCGCGCCTGACTCCCTTGACCCGACGGGCGAACCTCCTGCATTGACTACGCGTCGCGAGACGTGCGGGCCGGTCGGCCCCGTCCCCGCCCATCCGAGTTTTCCAGTTAGGCCGCCGGCGGTACCCCGGCTAGCGAGGTTACCCTCGATATGCTGGCCAGCATGAGCGAGGCCGAGTTCGAGCGGTACGCGACCGCCAACTCGGCGTGCGTGCTCTCATGGGAGGCTAAGACCGTGTTGGGGCCGATGATCACGGCCTAGATCGTCCACGACGCCAACGCGCCGCCAGCGCTATCCAATCTGTCCTTTGATCCAAGCCTGTGCTTCGTCAAGACTTTCGAACGTCGGTGGGTTGGGGTCGCCGACACGGCCGAAGCCCGCTTCCAGAGACCACCTTCCGGCCTCGTCTCCATGCGCGTCCGACAGGCGGACCAATACCGCAACGACACCGCCGTCGACGAACAGGATCTGGCGCTCCGTGTCGGAGAGGTGGATCGGCTGGAAATGCAGGCTCATTTCGCAATGCGCTTTCGCAGGTGTAGATAAGAAGCGTCGAATTCTGCAGCCTGGAGAAGCTCATCCCAGGCCTTGATGATCAGTGTGTTGCTTCGTAAGGTGATCATACCCATGCCGCGCATTGTCATCAGTACGCGATTGACATGTACGTTAGACAGGCCGGTTGCATCGGCGAGATCGACTTGCGTAATCGGTAAGGGGCAGCAATAGTCATCGGCAAGACCAATGGCTTCCTGCTTGAAGTACAGTTCACAGAATAGGTGCGCCAAGTGATCGAAGGCCGAGCGCCGGCCCATGCATACCAGCCACTCGCGGAAGATGGCCGCGTCCACGAGGGTGTCACGCCAGAACTTCGCAGCGATGCTTGGAAAGCGGGTCGTGAGGTCGTGCATGGCCGCGTGCGGGATGAAGGCGACGGTGGCGGCCGTCAGCGTGGCGAGGTTGTGGTCCATGACCGGGATGTGCAGGCTCTGCAGGTCAGGAATATCGCCGGCGATGTGGAACGAGAAGATCTGCCGTTTGCCTTCGCTGATGATCTTGTAGCGACAGAGCCACCCTTCGAGGATGAGGCAGCAATGAGAAGAAGCGTCGCCATCGCGCACGATGTCCCATTGTGCCCGCAGCGCTTGCACCTTGACGGGTAGACTTTCGATGGCAGCCCGCTCCTCGTCCGAGAGGGTGGTAAGGCTCTCCAACTTGCGGATGAGTGGCAGCAGGGGGTGCTCGACGTCTGATGCCATGATGGCTCCGCCTTGGATTACATGCCGAAGCGCGAGGCTCTCCCGGCAATCCGCACCTGTAACCGGAGCACTGCCGATATAATTATCGCAGATTAATTCGGCTCAGAGATCCTGCCGAAGAGAGTCTGAAGACGGGCCATTTTCCCCAGGTCATCCGAGCGGCACATTTCAAGCTTTATGCAGCTTGCGGTTCGCTTCCGAATTAAATCACTACTAGCTCGCGCTCCCCCTTGACCCGACGGGCCAACCTCCTGCATTGACTACGCGTCGCGAGACGTGCGGGCCGATCGGCCCCGTCCGCGCCCATCCCAGTCTTCCGGACCTGCTCGACACGCCATCCGCCTCCCGCGGTCCATGGCGCACCCGCGCATGTCCGTCCGCCTGATCGCCCGTCACGCGATCCGCGCAGCCGCGTCAGAGCCCTCGCCCGATCCCCGTCACGGATCCCGTCCGACCACCGTCCCCAACGGCACATGGGGCCCGGCTTCCGTCCGCCCGCGACGCACGCGGCACGAACCCTCCCCACGGAATCCCAAGCCCCAGAGGCACCCCATGTCCTACACCGCATATGGCGCCAACGATGCCATGGCCATCAAGCTGTGGTCGAAGAAGCTCGCGGTCGAAGCCAACAAATCCATCGATATCGATCCCCTGATCGGCGAGGGCGACGGCGCGATCATCCAGGAGAAGACCGAGACCAAGAAGGGCAACGGCGACCAGGTCACCTTCGGCCTGCGCATGCAGCTCGTCGGCGACGGCTTCAGCTCCTCGGATGTCGCCGAGGGCAACGGCGAGCAGCTCGGCACCAACTCCGACAAGGTCACCATCGACGAGCTCGGGCACGTCGTCGGCGTCAAGTCCGAGAACACGATCGACCAGCAGCGGGTGCCGTTCAACCTGCGCGAACAGGCCCGCGGCGGCCTCGCCGACTGGTTCCAGACCCGCAAGACGAAATCCTTCTTCGCCCACGTGTGCGGCTTCACCCCCGTGAACGCGCTCGGGACCAACGCGAAGAAGTACAGCGCCAACAACGCCGTCACCGCGCCCTCGGCCGGCCGCATCTTCCGCCCCAACGCCCGCGCCAACGACACGGCGCTGGTCACGGGCGACTTCATGACCCTGGACCTGATCGACAAGGCCGTCGAGCTGGCCAAGACCGGCGGCTCCACCGGCAAGATCATGATCCGCCCCATCGTGGTCGGCGGCCGCAAGGTCTACGTGATGTACCTGCATTCGACGCAGGTCACCTCGCTGCGCACCAACACCGCGTCCGGCCAGTGGCTCGACATCCAGAAGGCCGCCATGGCCGGCATGGAATCGAGCAAGTCCCCGATCTTCTCGGGCGCGCTCGGCGAGTACAACGGCGTCGTGCTCCGCGAGGCGCAGGACGTGACCCGGGGCGTGTCCGCCGACGGCAAGACCGCGGTGCCCAACACCCGCCGCGCCGTGCTGCTCGGTGCCCAGGCCGCGACCATCGCCTACGGCAAGGCCGGCGGCGAGACCCGCTACCGCTGGAACGAGGAGCTCCTCGACCACAAGCGCAACCTCGAGGTCTCGGCCTGGGCAATCTGGGGCCTGAAGAAGACGACCTTCAACGGCGACGACTTCGGCACGATCGTGGTGCCGACCTACGCCGCCCCGGTCGCCTGACGCGATCTGACCTGAACCTCCGCGCGGGGCCGAGCCGGTCCCGCGCTTCGTCCGTTCCTCATCCTGATCCTGAAAGGGCCCGACATGGCCACCAACGTCGCCCCCGTGCGGCCGTCGACTCGCGAAGTCCGTGAGCAGATGGCGCACACCGTCCGCCGGACCGTCACCTTCGCCGAGGGCGCCTTCGCCTTCACGGCCTCGCTCCCCGAGGGCAGTCTCATCGTCAGCACCCTGGTGCTGATCGAGACCGCCTTCTCGGCCGGCGCCACCCTGACCGTCGGCACCACGCCGGCCGGTACCGACCTCGTCGCCGCCGCGGATTCGGCTGCCACCGCCGCCGGCGCCAAGCGTCCGGATACCGCGACCCTCAAGGGCCGCCTCGCCGGCGACACCGTGCTCTACGGTAACATCACCGGCGGCCCGGTCGCCGGCGTCGCCACGATCGTCTTCCTCTACGTGCCCAATAACGACGGCTGATCCGTCGCACGACAGCGAGGGTCCGGAAACTTTCCGGGCCTTCGTCCCTGCCGATACGACGAGCCGAGGGCCCCGATCCATGCCGAACGCCCAAGGCGCGCCGACGCTCGGCGACCTCCTCAACGAGATCGAGGACGATATCGCGCGCGCCGACCTCTCGGCGCAGGTCGCGACGGCGGTCCAGCGCGCGATCCGCCATTTCGAGACCGAGCGGTTCTTCTTCAACGAGCGGATCCTGACGTTCCAGACCCTGCCGGGCGTCGACGTCTACGGGGCCGGCGACACGGCCGAGATCCCCGAGCTCATGGCGATCGACAGTGCCGTGCTCCTCGAGGGCGACCAGGTCACCACCCTCCAGCGCATCGCCGAGGCGCAGGTCGAAGCCTGGGACGATCCGGCCTCGGGCTCGCGCCCCTGCGCGTACTCCTACTTCGACCGCTCGCTGCGGCTGTGGCCGATCCCGTCCGGAGAATGGACGGTCCGCCTTTCCGCGCACATCCGCCTTCCGCCGCTGCAGGACCGCGACGCCACCAACGCCTGGGTCGACGAGGCCTCCGGGCTGATCGCGGCGCGCGCCAAGTGGCATCTCGCCCTCAACGCCCTGCGCGACCCGGCCTTCGCCACGATGCAGGCGAGCATCGTGACCGACGAGCGCAACGCGCTGCGCGGCCGGTCCAACGTCATCGCTTCCTCTGGCCAGGTCATGGCCTACACCGTCTGACCCGGAGCCCACCCCGATGGCCGACCTCGCCCCGATCACCGACTATCCCAGCCTGCTCGCCGCGCTCGAGGCCTATCTCGCCCGCGACGATCTTCAGGCTTTCGCGCCGCTGTTCGTTCAGCAGGCGGAGGGGCGGTTCAACACCGACCTCAAGGTCGTGGACATGCACGCCTCGGTCGGCCCGACCGTCCTGGACGCGAGCGGCGGCGTCGCCCTGCCGGCCGATTTCATCGACTGGATCTCGGTGCGCTGGTACCCGGTCGCTCCGTCGACCCAGCGACCGCTCTTCCTGAACTATCGCGAGCCCGATAGCCCCGAGTTCCGCCACCGCCACCGGCCGAACGGCGTCCCGTCCTTCTACACCCTGCTCGGGGGCAAGGTGCGGATCGCCGCGGCCGTGCCCGGGTCGCTCGAGGTGTTCTATTACGAGCGCATCCCGCCGCTGACGGTGGCCTCCCCGGTCAACTGGCTCATCACCAAGGCGCCGGAGGTCTACCTCTACGCCGCGCTCTGGGAGGCGATGCTCTTCCAGAAGGACGAGGTTCGGTCGGCGCAGTGGTCGGTCCTGCTGAACTCGCGTCTGGCCGCGATCTTCGGGCAGACCGATTCTCAGAAGGTCGGGACGCGCCAGGCCCGCGCGGCCAACGATGCCGCCGACATGGCCGCCGCCAAGAACATGACCTGATCCGATGGCGGCGCTGGTCAAGCTCGCTCCCTTCGCGCCCGACGTCGCGTCGGTGGACGCCTCGGTCTCGAGCGTCGCCACGAACGTGACGCCGCGCGCCGACGGCTATGGCCCGGTGCTCTCGCCTCTGCCGATCTCGCTGCCGCTCCCGGCCGACTGCCGGGGCGGCGTCCAGGTCAACAGCCCGGCGTTCGGGTTCCCGATCTACTTCGCCGCGACGCAGACCAAGCTCTACAAGTTCAACGGCGGCACCTCGGGCTGGGACGACGTGTCCAAGCCCGGCACGGTCTACTCCGTGCCGCCGGGCGACTATTGGTCGTTCGCGCTCTACGGCTCGCGCCTCGTCGCGGTCTGCCTCGGCACGCGGGCGCAGGCGATCGACGTCGATTCCGGGCGGGTATTCGCGGATCTCGGCGGCATGCCGCCCCGCGCCCGCCATTGCGGCGTGGTCGGCGAGTTCCTGGTGCTGGCCGGTCTCGCCTCCGACCCGAACGCCGTGCAGTGGTCGGACCTCGGCAACATCGATTCATGGCCGCTCGGCCTGAGCAACGGCCGCGAGGGCGACATACAGCCCTTCCCCGACGGCGGAGCGGTCACGGGCTTTGCCGGCGGCGAGTTCGGGATCGTGTTCCAGGAACGCACCATCCGGCGCATGGTCTTCGTGCCGGGTTCGGCCGAGGTCTTCGATTTCGACGTCTACGAGGAGAACCGCGGCGCGGTGGCGCCCTGGTCGCTGGCCAAGGTCGGCGCCAAGGTGTTCTTCCTCGACCGCGATGGCTTCTACGTCTTCGCCGGTGGCGGCTCGACGGCGATCGGCGCCGAGCGAGTCAACCGGTTCTTCGCCGAACGGGTCGACCCGAACGCGGTGGCCTCCGTCGTCGCGATCCGGGACGTGACCGGCCCACGGGTGATGTTCGCCTATCGCAGCAGGTCGGCTCCGACCACGGACCGAACCCTGCTCGACGAGGTCCTGCTCTACGACTGGCTCCTCGACCGGTGGTCGTTCCTGAAGCTGCCGATCCGCTTCGGTCTCGTGGCGGCGACGCCGGCGACGTCGATCGACAGCATCCCGGGCTCGCTCGACGATCCGGGCCAGATCTCGCTCGACGATCCCTCCTATGCCGGCGGCGCGCCCGCGTTCGGCCTCGTCACCGCCGACAACCGGCTGGCGCTGCTGAAGGGCCCGGCGCTCGAGGCGATCCTCGAAACGCCCGACGCCATGATCGCGCGGCCGGACAGGGCCTTCGTGCGCGGATTGCGGCTCGATACCGACGCCGACGACTGGCGCGTCGCGATCGGCGTGCGCGAGACGCTGCGCGCCGCCGACCCGGTCCGGTTCAAGCCCGAGACCGCGCCCACCGTCGAACGGTTCGCGCCCTGCCGCGCCTCGGCCCGGTATCACCGCGTCCGGGCCCGCATCCCGGCCGGTACCGCGTGGAGCTACGTGACCGGCGTCGAGCCGGATGCGACGCCGGAGGGCAGGCGATGATCGTCCCCGGCAAGAACGAGAGCAACCCGGAGAAGGTCGTCCAGGCCCTCTCCGACCTCGCCCGCGGCGGCACCAACGCACTCGGCGCCTCCCTCGTCGCCCTGGCTTCCGACGTGACCGAGACGACCGTCGCCGACTCGCTGTGCACCGAAGGCGCCCTCGTCGCGCCGATCCCGACGACCCAGAGCGCGGCCGACGCCCGCGTCTGGCTGAAGTCCACCGCGCGCGGGTCGTTCACCTGGGGGCACGACGCTTCGCCGGCGACCGACCGCCTGTTCCGCTACGAGATCCGGCGACCCTGATGCAGCTGCGCTCGATCGATCACGTCGACCTGGCTCCGGCCTGGGCGATCGCGGCCCCATGGCTCGCCCGCGCCTGCGCCCGGCCGGGCTGCGACCTCTCCCTGGCCGACCTGCGCGGCCTGGTCGACCGGGAGGAAGCCCTCCTGGTGCTGATCCTCGACGCCACCGGCGCGCCGATCGGCGCCGGCGTAACGCAGGTGCGCGAGCGCGCCGACGGCGGCCGATCCTGTTGCGTCCTGGCGGCCGGAGGGACGGGCGTTCGTCGCTGGCGAGAGATCATGCGGGAGATCGAGGCCGGCGCCGTGCGCGCAGGCTGCAGCCGCGTCGAGTTCGTCGGTCGTGTCGGCTGGGCGGCTCTGCTCCCCGACTACCGGGTCGACGCCTACTACGTGAAGCATCTTGAGGTGGCGGCATGAGCGGCGGCGGATCGAAGACGCAGACCACCACCTCGAACACCAAGACCGACCCCTACGCGCCGGCGGTTCCGGCGCTGCAGAAGATCGTTGACCGTGGAACCGCGGCCTTCGACTCCGGGGTGGGCTCGCAGGTCTACGGCGGCGATCGCGTCGCCGGGCTCGGCGACACGACGAAGGCCGGCCTCGATGCGATGAAGGCCACCGCAGGCGCCACCGCCGGCACGGCACAGGCAGGCGCGGGCTTCCTGTCGAACCTCCTCTCGAACGGTGGCTCCACCGTCGCGACGCAGGGCGCCCTCACAGGTCTCATGAAGGTCCCGGGCGTCGATACGTCCGGCGTGGCCTCGGCCGCGGCCCGTATGGGCGACCCCAACGGCGCGGCCGCCACGGTCGGCAAGGCGCTGACGGGCGGCGACTATGCCCTCGACGAGACCGGGTACCAGGGGCTGCTAGGCGACGTCGGCAGGACCACGCAGACCGAACGCTCGCTGCAGGACACCGCCGACGGCAAGTTCCTCGGCGGTTCGAATCCCTACCTCCAGGACATGATCGACCTGGCTACGGCCAAGGCGACCTCTTCGGTGGGCCAGAAGTTCGCGGCCTCGGGGCGGTACGGCTCGGGCCGGTTCGCAGGCGCGACGGCGGAGGCGGCCTCGAACGCCGAGCTCGACCTGCGCTACTCCGACTATGACGCCGAGCGCGCGCGCATCGCCAACGCGGCCACCTCCATCGATGCGGCGGGCAATGCGCTGACCGGCATCCGCTCCGGTCTCCTGGGCGAGATCAACGGCGTGCGCACCGGCAACGCGAACCAGGCCGTCACCGGCGCCGGGCTGGCCTCGGGCGCGGCTGCGGCGGCTCTCACCGGCGCGACGACGCTGGCGGGGCTCGAGGGCGACAACAACCGACAGATCCTTTCGCAGTTCGGCACCGCGCTCTCGACGGCGCAGGGCGACCGCGCCGCGGCGCAGACCGGCCTCGGCCAGATCGCCGGCGTCCAGGCCGACATCATGGCTCCGGGCCAGACCCTCGCCGGCATCGGCGCCGTCGAGGACGAGGAGCGGCAGAAAGAGATCGCGGCGGACCAGGACGTGTTCAACGAACAGCAGGCGGAGCCCTGGAACCAGGCCGGCCTCCTGGCGCAGCTCGCGCTCCCGGTCGCCGGCGCCGGCAGCACATCGACCGGCACGTCGCAGACGAAGATCCCGCAGCCCTCGCTCCTGCAGCAGCTGCTCGGCGGCGGCCTCGCCATCGCGGGGACCGCGTCGAAGTTCATGAAGTAGGCCTGAGGATCACCCGATGAGCGCAGGAATCCTGAACCGCTCCGGCGCGGTGCCGCAGGTCGACCCCAACGACCTGATGCGCCTGTTCGGCCGGATGCCCATGGGCGCGCCGCAAGGGTTCGCGGGCACGTCCGGCGCCGTCGTGGAAGCGCCGGTGGCGAGCGCCGAGCCCGTGCCGGACCCGGTCGCGCCTGCCGCGACGGCGCCGCCGGCGCCGATGAGCGTGCCGATGCCGCCGCGCCGCCCGCTCGGTCTCGGCTTGGGCGCGCCGGCCGCCGGCGCGATGCCAGCCCCGGCCATGACTCCGACACCCTCCACCGCACCGGGGGGAGGGGGCGGCGATCCGGCCGACAGCGGGTTCAACTTCGGGGATGCGTTTCAGCGCTTCACCGATCGCGGCGGCGGCGACCTCCTCGTCGGGATCGGGACCGGCCTGATGTCGACGCCGGGGTTCGGCGCCGGCCTCTCCGCCGGGCTGAAGAACGCGCAGGTCGCGGACGCCACGCGGGCGACCACGGATCTCGCCAAGACGAAGCTTGGGCTCGAGCGGGCGAAGCTCGCGAAGGAAGCGCAGGGCCAGAACGCGACGAAGGCCTGGCTCACCGGCAGGGGGCTCGACGAGAACCTGGCCACCGCTGCCATGTCGAGCCCGGCGGTCCTGCAGAGCGTCCTGAACCAGATGAAACAGGATGCGAGCCGGGTCACGATCGGCGGCAACATCTACGAGCTCAAGCCCGGAGAGAAGCCTGGGGCCGGCAACCTGCTGGGGCCGGCGAAGGACCCCAGCGAGGCGGAGCGGTACACCCTCACCGACCTGCCCGACGGCTCGAAGGCGGCGGTCAGCCGGACCGACCCGACCGACGTCAAGATCGTCGCGGCTGGTGTGCCCGTTCGTCCGGTCACTGCGCCGGAGCGGCTCGAATACGGCCTCGCCCCCAACGCGCCGGCAAAGATGACGGCCAAGGGCCCCGAGGCGATCGGCGGCGGCAACACGCAGGTCAACGTCGGCGCCCCCGAAAAGGCTCAGGACGTCGAAATTGGAAAAGCCTACGGAAAGCAATTTGTCGACTATCAGAGCGGCGGAAGAAGTGCGGGAGCGAGGCTTAATTCGCTTGCTCTGATGGAACAGGCAATGTCAGCGCCCGATTTTTACTCCGGCATTGGAGCGGAAAGCGTAAAACGCGCCAATCAATTCCTTGGTGCTCTAGGCGTCAAGGATGCAAAAGCGGCATCTGGTGCTGAAGTATTCTCGTCTCTCGGAAACCAAAATCTGCTCGATCAGCTCGGTGGATCGTTGGGTGCCGGTGTCTCGAATGCCGACTTGAGCTTCATCACCACCGTAGGTCCCGGCCTAGCGAAAAGCCCTGAGGGTAATAGGCAGCTCATCGGCATCTTTCGCTCGGCCGCCCAGCGGCAGCAGCAGATCGCGAAGATGTCTCGCGACTATGCCGCACGAAATGGCGGGCGGCTCGACGCTGGCTTTGACGATGAACTGGCGCAGTTTGCAGAGTCCAACCCATTGTTCCCTGCGGCACAGTCTGCTGCCTCGGCCTCTCCCCCGAAAGAGCCGCCGCAGGGCGCTCGGCAGGCTCCGGACGGCAACTGGTACTCGCCCGACCCCGCCCGGCCGGGCAAGTTCCTCATGGTGCGCTGATGAAGCTCGTCCCGGTCGATCACGACCCGTTCGCGGATGCTGCACCGGCCTCGGCTGGCCCGCGCCTGGTGCCCGTGGATCACGACCCGTTCGCCGATCCCGCGACGGTGAGCGATCTGCCGACGGCAGGGTTGCCCGGCGACGGCACGGCCGCGATCGGCCGCGGCATCATCAACGGCGTACCCGTCGCCGGGCCGTACCTGCTCGCCGGCGTGAACCGTGCGGCCGCCGCCGTGCGCGCGCTCAAGAACGACACGACGTTCTCGGATGAGCTGGGCAAGGTGGAGCGGTTCGGCGAGGCCACGGCCAAGGCCAACCCTTGGGCGACGACGGGCGGCGAGATCGCCGGCGGCGTGGCCGGGACGATCCCGCTCGTCATGGCCGCGCCAGCCGCGTTCGGGGCGGGCGCTGGCTCGTTGCTCGCCCGCACCGCAGCGTCGACGGCAAGCGGAGCTGTCCTCGGCGGTGCCGACGCGGCGGTGCGCAGCGATGCCGATGCCAATGCGACAGGGTGGGGGGCTGGTATGGGCGCCGGCCTGGGCGCGGCCGGCCCAGTCGCCGGTCGCCTAATCGGCAAGGCGATCACCGCGGTGCGCGGCGAGGCCCCCGGCATGGGGCTAGTGCGCGAGATGGCGCACGGCATGTCCGAGCAGGACCTCGTCTCGGCGCAGTTCCTGCGCGAGCAGGGCAGGGCGCTACCGGGCGGCGGGGCGGAGCTGTCCGTGGGCGAGGCCCTGAACGCCGCGACTGGCGGCAGGGCCACTCGCGCCTTGCAGCTCGAGCGCGTGGCCGCCAACTCGGGCGGGGAGGGCGGTCGCATCGCGGCCGAGTTCTATGCGGCGCGGCCGGCGGCGGTGGACAACGTCGCCCGCTCGGCATTCGACAGCATCGGACCGCAGAACCAGGCGCCCTCCGGCGTCGGCATTGACCTGCAGTCCGCGGCGCGCGCTGGCGTGAGGCAGACGCCCGAGGGCATCGCGCTGGCGCAGGCACGTGAGGCGGTCGGCCCGCGTCTCACGGCGGACCAGGCCGGCCGCGTGATCCAGCCCGAGATGCGCGGCGTCGCAGATGCACGCGAGGCCGCCCGCAAGGCGCAGGCCGATCCGGATTATGCGGCGGCGCGCGCGGCCCCGGAGAACATCGGGATCGAGCGCACCATCGCCGTCGAGCGCCCCGGCGAGCCGATCGTGACCCCGACGGCCTGGGAGCGTCCGCAGTTCACCCCCGACGCGCCTCGCCCCCTCGGCGGCATGAACGCGTCGGCCCCGTCCGCGGACGGTCCGGTCGAAAGCCTCGCCCGGTACATCGCGCGCAAGGGCGGTATCAACTTCGACGGCGGCGAGGCACGCGCCAACGACTTCCAGCGCTGGAACATCCCCGGCGTCGGCAATGTCGCCCGCGCGGACGGCAGGAGCATCGACAATTTCTGGCGCGAGGAGCTGATCGGCGCCGGCTACCTGAAGCCGGACATCGATGGCGGCGCGGCCCGGGACATCCGCGACGAGCTGTTGCGCAAGCTGACAAACGAACAGCGGGGCGTGCCGTCGTACCAGATCGGCAAGGAGCCCTCGGCCGCGCGGGTCCGGGCAACGCGCCAGGCCGACGAGTACCGCGGCAGCACGGAGGCGGCGGAAGGCTTCCTCGACCGCGACCTGATCAATGCCGGCATCCGGCCGGAGACCGTCCACCCCGACATTCGCTCGCGCGTCCTCGGCGAGATGATGCGCGACCCCCGCGCCGACTCGCTCGACGTCTACGAGAAGGTCGTGATGGCGATGCGCGATGCGCCGCCGCCCACGGTGAAGGGCACGACGATCCGCGAGGAGATCCCGGACGTCCGGTTCGGCCAGGTGAACCCGCAGGCGGCGCTCGACGCCATCGGCGCCCAGATGCGCACCGCCAAGGGCGACGTGAGGAATGCCCTCGCCCGGGCGCGCCGCGACCTTTACGGGCCGGACGGGCAGACCGACCTCTCCGTCGAAGGGCTGCTGCACGCCCGCGAGCGCCTGGACACCGGCATCAAGCTCGCGCTGCGGGATGGTGACGGCACCAAGGTCCGCGATCTCCAGACGGCGCGCTCGGCCCTCGATGGGCAGCTCAAGACGGTGCCGGAGGTGGCCACCGCCGACGCGAACTTCGCGGCGAACTCGCGCTCGCTGGAGCCGTTCGAGGGCAACTCTCCGCTCGCCCGCGTCGTCCAGCAAGATCCGGCCACCGGCCGCATGGCCACCCCGACCGAGCAGGTTCCGAGCCACCTGCAGGGCGCCAGCGCCGCGCGCGAGTTCCTGGCCAACGCCACCCCGGCCGCGCGGCAGGCCTACGAGGCCAACGTCGCCACCCGCATCCTCGACGCCGCCACCGACCGGCGCGGGAACGTGGATGCCGACAAGCTCAGTGCTCTCTTGCGCGAGAGCACCGACGTCCTGGAGAACATGCCGGACGTCTATCACCGGCTCGACGGCGTGGTCCGGACGCGCGACGCCCTCGCCAAGGTGGAGGCCTCCCCGCTCGGGCGAATCGCCGCCCGGCCCGACGTCGACGCCGCGATACAGGCCGTCTTCACGCCCAACCCGAAGCCCGGGAGCCACGCCGAGGTCTCGGCGGCGATGACGGCCCTGGCCCGCAACCGACCGGCGGCCGCACGTGATCTCGCCCGCATCCACCTCGAATCCGTCTTCAACGAAGCGACGCAGCAGTCGAAGGGCGTGGCGGCGCAGTACGGTGGTGCGGGGTTCGCGTCGGCGGTGCGGGGCAACAGCCAGCAGCGCCATAACCTCGAAGCCGCGATCCGGGCCCTACCGGAGGGCGACACCCTCTGGGGCGGGCTCGACCGTCTGATGACCACCCTCGAGGCGACCGGCTATCGCCCGCAGAAGGGGTCGGACACCGCCTTCAACGAGGCGATCAAAAAGCAGTTCGCGAGTGGCAGCACCCCGATCGGTCAGGCCGTCTCGGACGTCGCGACGGGCGCGGCGGCTGGGGCCACGGTCGGCGGGTTCGGCGGAGCGGCCGGCGGCGCCATCGTCGGCCTGAAGCGTGGGGCCGGGGACGCTGCGCTGCGCGTCCGCATGTTGGGCAACGGCGAGGCGATCGCGCGGTTGATGTTCGACCCGCGCGCCCTTCCGGACCTGCGAGCGCTTTCGCGCTCCCCTGCCGGGAGCAAGAACGCCGAGCTGTTCACCCGGCGCCTGCTCGCCCTGGCGAACGGTGGCGGTGGACCGGTCCGCGAGCCGTCAACGGAGCGTAGGTAGGCGCCGCATGCGGCCGGCGGCGTCGCGTGGCCAGTAGCCGAACACGGCGCAGGCCAGGATGACGGCCAGGAAGACCGCCCACGCACCGGTGCGGCCGATGCTGGCCACAGCCCAATCATGGGCGGGCGGCACGACGAGCTTCAGCACCCATCCGATCACCAGCATGACGACGGTGAAGGCGAGCCAAGCGAGGATGACGGTGGAGCGGTCGTGCATATGCGGAAGCTACATGGCGATCTGCCCCAGCGAAAGATGCGGTCGAGACACCTCCCGCAGTGGTCGTGTCTCAGTTTGAGATTTGCCGGCGGTCTGCTTCAGAAGCAGCAGTCCTTCCCGTAATCTCGCCTGCAACTTCGCGTTAATCCCGAACCTCCGAGGTCGCGGCACAACCTACCCGAAGTTGCCTTGGTCTAGGCGGCTTTCACGCCCTCCAGGAAGCGCGACACCTCCTGGGTCAGGTTCTCAGCATGGTGGGCAAGCTCCCTGGCCGCGCCAAGCACCTGTGTCGCCGCCGCGCTCGTCTGACCTGCCCCTTTACGCACATTGCTGATCGCGGACGTGACCGCGCCTGTCCCTTGCGCGGCGTGGGCCACGTTCCGCGCGATCTCCTGTGTCGTGGCGCCCTGCTCCTCCATCGCGGCTGCAATCCCGACGGACGTATTCGAGATCTCACCGATTACGCGTTCCATTTCTCGGATGTCCGAGACTGCCTGCAGCGTCGCAGCTTGGATCTCGGCGATCTGCTCACCGATCTCGCCCGTAGCCTTCGTGGTTTGACCAGCCAAGTTCTTTACCTCCGCGGCTACGATGGCAAAGCCCCGTCCAGCCTCTCCGGCCCGCGCCGCCTCGATTGTCGCGTTGAGCGCCAACAGATTGGTCTGCGACGCGATATCGGAGATCACTGATACGACTGAGCTTATGCGCTCGGCGCTGATTGCTAATTTCTGGACTGTGAGGTCCGTTTGCTTCGCCTTATCGGCGCCCTGCTGGGCGACCGCGGCTGACCGGCCGACCTGCTGGACAATCTCCTGCACGGATGCGGACATTTCCTCGCTGGCAGCGGCAACCGTTTGCACGTTGGCGGAGGTCTGGAGTGCCGAGTCCGCGGCGGTGACCGTTTGCTGTGTGGTCTCGGTAGCCGTAGCCGCCATGGTGTTCGCAGTGGCCTCCATCTTGGTGGCCGCGCCTGCGAGCCCTTGGACAAGTGCGGAGACGTTGAGCTCGAACTCCGACATCAATCCTGCCAGCGCGCCTGCCCTGTGCAATTTGAAATCGCTCTCAGCCGTCTGTTCGGCAGCAAGCTTCCGGGCGAGGTTGGCGCTACGAATGGCTTCCGCCGTCGCATCCTCGGAGGCGTTCATCGCCTTAACCAGTTGATGGGCCGCCAGCATAAGCGCACCAGCCTCGACGAGGAGGATCACGGCGTGGATCAGGACGCGGGTGTAGTCGGCACCGCCTGGGAACACAGCCGCCGGGTAGAGGACGTTCAGCGCGAGGTGGTGGACTGCGACGACGCCCGTCGCCACCAGGATCGAGGACCAGCAGCCCCAGCCCGCCACCAATGCGAGAGCGGCGAAGAAAAGCATGTGCATGTCGATCTGCAGGTCCGTGCCCGCGGCACTGAACACCACTAGGGCGACGAGGGACATGGCTGCTGCCGACGACATTTGACGCGTGATGGCAGCCGGCCCATTCACACGTGCAACCACTCCAATAATGATGATCAGAGCGCCTCCGAAAACGGCCACGCCTACAAGGTTGGCGCCTGCAGCCCACGCGGTAAGAACGGCAACAGCATACAGTAGACACAGGCTGCCGAGCAGTACGGGCATGAACGCGCGGCGCAGGTCCGAGAGGTTGCTGAGCGGTGTCATAGTTGGAGGGTCCCGGTTATGGACGGTTTGGCGGAAGCGCGGGGCAAGCAGCTACTCACTGCGTTGGCTGCAACAACCAGGGTTGCGCCCTCTTGGTAGAGCGCACGCACGAGGCCCGGCGGGGCGGAGTCGAGAATTAGGAGATGTCCCCGGGCCGACATCCACACGATCCGAGCATCGGCGTTCGCGACCGCTGTGGGCAGCAGTTCGATCGGTCTCAGTCGCAGGATCGCGACGGGCTCATCTTGCCGCGGGCTGAGCGACAGACCGACAGGGCCAAGCCCACACAAAACGATGAAGCAGAGGGCGAGGATGCGGTTCGTCGCCCGCGTCCTGAACCTTACCCCAAACAGATCAGAAATTGTAGAAGCTTCGGTCATTTCGCTCAATGAACCACCACTACAACCAAAACTTGTTTTTCTTTTATTACTGCTCTGTCATGTATCGCCACTCAGTCATGAAGGAATTCTTATGTTCTCCGGTTACGCGCATCGCAAATGAAGGAATACCACTCCCTTGGCTCGCATGCGGTATGGTGCGAGCGGCTGTGACGAAGCTGTATCGAAAGGGGGGCGTGACGGCGGTATCCGCTTTAATCGGGCGGCCATTCAGATGCAGTCCGTCACCAGTCCACCCGACGGTGCCATTCGTCTCGGCCATCCTGGCAGTCCGAAGCTGACGTTCTGAGCTTCCGCAAAGTGTCGATAACCGCCGCTTAAGCGGGGGCAGACTACAAACTGAAACACGCCTATGCCGTCTGCCGCTTGACCCGACGGGCGAACCGCCGCACAAGACCAACGTCCCGCGACGTGCGCCGGGACCTTCAGGGCCGCTCCGCAAGGGCGGCCTTTTGCATGTCCGGAGCACGCGATGACCGACGAGATGCGCGCGGCCATCCTCGCGACGGCCGGCCGGATCGGCGCCAGTCCGCTCGATCTCGGCACGACGATCTCCTACGAGACCGGCGGCACGTTCGATCCCTGGAAAAAGGGGCCGACGACGCAGTGGGGCGAGCACCGCGGCCTCATCCAATGGGGCGAGCCGCAGCGCCAGAAATACGGCGTGACCCAGGACATGCCGGTCGCGGCGCAGGTCGAGGCGGCCGGCAATTATCTCGTCGACGCCGGCTTCAAGCCCGGCATGGGGTTGATCGACCTCTACTCGGCCGTGAACGCCGGTCGGGTGGGGCGCTACAACGCCAGCGACGCGAACAACGGTGGCGCGCCCGGCACCGTGGCCGACAAGGTCAACAACCAGATGTCCGGCCATCAAGCGAAGGCCGCGGCCTTCCTCGGCGGCGAGTTCGTCGCTGCGATGCCCGACGCAGCCAAGGGCGGGATCGGGCGGGCGGGCTTCGGCCTTTCGGGGCCGGTGGCGTCCGACACGGCCATCGAGCCCTCGATGCCCGCGCTCGAGGCGGCCGCGCCGGCGCCGGAACGCCCCGATGACACGGACTATGCTGGCATCCTGAAGGGGCTGCTGGCGACGCAGGTCGGTGCCCCGGCGGCGCCGGCACAGGCCGCACCAGCACCCATCACCGCATCACCGCCGCGCCGCACCGCCTTCGACGCCTCGAAGTTCTTCGGCCTGCTGCCGACCGCCCGGCGCTGACGCCTTAACCGCACCACCATCGCCGTCGGCACGACCCGATCCGGACGCCCTGGCGTCATCGGAGCCGGAGGCCTGCGCGCTTCCGGAGCTCGCCCATGACCGGCCTGTGGGACTTCTCGATCGACGCAACCTCGAACGACCTGGCCGCGCCACCGATCAATTGGCAGGAAGGCCAGGCGGCCGGGTCCGTCAACGCCTCCGCGCGCGAGATGATGGGAGCTCTGGCGCGCTGGCATCTTGATACGGTCGGCGTCTCCGTCGCATTTCGTGGAGCGAACAACGCCTACGCGATGTCCACGTTTCAGGGCGCGACGGCCGCTTCCCTGCTCCGAGGCTTCACCCTCGCGTTCAGCGTCGACGTGCCCAACGACGGGCCCGCCACGCTCTCGATCGACGGCGTGGCCAAGCCCCTCAGGCGCCAGGGCGGCGTCGAGCTCGCGCCGGGCGATCTCGCTCCGAACATCATGTATCGGATCGCGCGCTCTCCGTACTCGGAGGCCTACTTCGTTCTCACGCCCGGTTTTGAGCCGTCGGGGCGCATCTCGCCCTTCGGGGCTTATGCCGCGATCCCGCTCGGGTGGATCATCTGCGACGGCGCGGCCCTGTCTCGCACCGCGTATGCGTCCCTGTTCGCCGTCATCGGCACGACCTACGGCGCCGGCGACGGTACGACGACGTTCAACGTCCCGAACCTCAACGGCCGGGCGATGTTCGGCCCCGGCCTTAGTGGGGCAGGCGGCCTCGGCGGCGCGGTCGGCAGCGCCGGCGGGTCGGAGACGGTCGCTCTGAGCGTGGCCCAACTGCCGAGCCATAATCACAACGGCTCCTCTACCACCGGAGCCGGCGGGCACGACCACGGCGGCGCAACACAAAGCGGCGGCGAGCACAATCACGGCGGGGCAACCCAAAACGCCGGAACGCACGACCATACCGCTTCGACGACCACCGATGGCGCGCATCCTCACACTGGAACGACCGGAGCGCCTGGGACTAGTCACGCCCACTCCGTCCCGGTTGAGGGCGTGAACTTCGCCCTTGGCAACGGGACCAATCTCACCTTCGGCGTCAGGGCCGGGGCTGGCTCCCAGTTTATCCCGACGAGCACCGACTCCCCCGCCCATGGGCATGACGTCACGATCGGAGCCTCGGGCGGACACGGTCACGGCGTACAGGTCAACAACGGCGGCGATCACGCCCACGGGATCCCCGGATCGGGCACGCATGCCCATGTAATCACGGCGGTCGGCGACCACGCGCACGGCGTGAACGTCGCCGCGGCTGGCGAGAACGCCGCCCACCCGAACATGCCCCCCGGCCTCGTCGTCGTCTTCGCGATCAAGGCCTGAGCGGCCCCGACCCCCCTTCGACAATCGAACTCTGGAGTACTGCCGATGGGTGTCCCCGGCTGGTCGCGCACGCCTGCGCAGAACGGTGCGATCGCGACCGCCATCGCGGCGTTGGACGGCGCATCCGCGCGCTCATTCCCGGGCACGACGCGCGAGGTCATGGCGGCCGTGCGCCGCCTGGCCGACGACCTGAGTGGTGTGCTCGTCACGTCGGGCACCCTTAACGCCTACGTGGTCCAGACGGGGAGCGGCCTGACGGAACTGCGCCGTGGCCTCCGCCTCATGATCCAGGTCGACCGCGACAACACCGCTGTCGCGACGCTCAACGTCGACGGGCTCGGACCGCTGCCGTGGGTCGATGCCGGCGGCGTGCCGCTCCAGCCCGGTCGGCTGATCAAGGGGCGGTACTACGACACCATCCTCGATACGCTCGCCGATGGGTCGACCGTCGCCTGGCGCGTCCAGGCCGGCGCATCGACCCTGGACGAGATCCCCGGGCTGATCGATCTGCGCCAGGATGTCGTCGAGGCCGCCGAGGTCACCCTCGACAAGACGGCCGCCGCGATCGCCGCTGCGACCTCGGCGCAGGCGCGGTCCGACGAAGCGACACTCGCCGCCGCCACGGCGACGACGAAGGCCGCGGATGCAGCCGCGCAAGCCGCCACTTCGGTGGCGCAGGCCGGGACCGCGGTTGCCGCCGCCGCCATCGCCACGACGAAAGCCGGCGATGCGACCGCGCGGGCCAACAGCGCCGCCGCGTCCGCCACGCAGGCCCAGAACGCCGTCGCGATCGGCCGAGTGACACGAGACACGCTCGTCGACGTTGACGGCGTCGTTGGCAGCGGGCTCGGCTCGTCGCTCAACTTCCCCGATGGCGCCGTCGGCGAAGTGATGTTCGGTCCGGACGCCGGATACTACGCGAAGACCGGAGCCTCGGGCGCCGGCGCGTGGGTCCTGAAGACGAAGGCGACGGTGCCGGGGCTCGACGAGCGGACAAAGGACGTCCTCCTCACCAAGTCGATCACCGACGACATCACTCGCTACATGCAGGGGATCCTCGGGCGCTTCAACGGCCTGCAGGGGTTTGTGTGGGCAGCGGCTCGGGACTCGCTCGGGCGCGTGCCGCTCGGCGTCACCAAGACCGGCGCCGTCGCGATCCGCCGCAACCTGGTCCGGGGCCTGGCCCTGTCGGATTACGTCGAGGTCTGGGGCGACCGCGCCGGCCGCATCGCACTCGGTATCAGCAAGCGGGGCGCCGTCACGATCCGCCGGAATTTCGTCCGCGGCCTCTCGATGACGAACTACATCGAGGTCTGGGGCGACCGCGCCGGCCGCGTCGCCCTCGGCATCACCAAACGCGGCGCCATCGCCTTCTCGCGCACCAACCTCCTGGTCTCGTCCCTGCTCTGGGAGCGGTACGGACTGCGCCATCTCTGGACGGTTGTCGACAAGAACGGCCGGGTCGGTCTCGCGATCAACTATCGCGGGCGCCTGCAGGCCCGCATCGACCCCCCGAGCTGGGTCGCGTCGCAGCGCGAGGCCACCCTCCCGGAGACCACCGTCATTGCCCTGGGTGCCGCCGGCACCGTTCAGGACGTGGTCAAGGACAAGGAGTTCTACCGCTACAAGTCCACGCCCGATGGCGTCACGATGCCCTACGTGATGCGGCCGGCGTACGCGGGTTCGCCGAGCCTGCTCGACACGACCTCGCGGCTGGCGATCCACATCAGCTACGGGCAGTCCTGGCGCACCGAGACCCTCACCGATGACATCCCGGCGGCCGTCGCCGATATCGGCGAGCCCCGCATGGCCATGTCGCTCGGTCGGATGGGCGGGTCGTCTCAGAAGATCGAGCCGATTCAGACCATCGGCACGGCGTTCCAGACCTCGGCAATCATCGACCTCGCTGGCCTAAGCATGTCGCGAGGGGCGAACATCGGCTATGCGGCGGCGCAGGCGCTCGCCCGGTTCCGCCGGCGCGACAACGCCCGGCAGATGCCGGTGCTGGAATACTGCCACGGCTATCCCGGCTACACCTGGGAGCAGCTCAAGCCCGGCACCGACCCCTGGGCCCAGGGCATCCTCATGCACGCGGCGGCCCGCATCCAGGCGGCCCGCTACGGCAAGACGCCGTTCTTCGAGGCTACGAGCTTCACCCACGGCGGCGCGGTCGATGGCGGCGGCGAGGACTATTTCCAGAGCCTGACCGAGATGGTCGCCGGCTACGACGCGCTCGCGCTCAACGGCGCCGGCGGCACGCCGCTGCACTTCTTCACCGATCAGACGGCGGCCAGCATCGGGCAGGGGCAGGCGCAGCTCTCCTACCTCGACCAGGTCCGGTTCGCCGTCACCAACGCGGCGCGCGTCCACCTGATCGGGCCGCGTTACCCGTACCCGTTCCGCGACAACATCCATCACACCGGGCTCGGCTACACGCGGATCGGCGAGCTCGAGGGGCTGGTCAAGCGCAAGGTGTTGGACCTCGGCGAAGCCTGGGACTGCGCCCGCATCAGCGCCATCGCGGTCGAGAACGGTGGCTTCACGCTGGCCGTGACCCGGCCGCCGGGCTTCGGTGATCTGGCCGTCGACACCGCCATGATCGAAGCCGCGCCCGACAAGGGCTTCGTGCTCAAGGTCAACGGCGTGATCGTGCCGATCGCCAGCGTCACCGTCAGCGCGAACCTCGTGCGGATCATCCCCGTCGCGATGCCGGCCTCCGGTGCGACGGTCGAGGTCTCCTACGCCTTCTACGGCCGCCTCGACATCCCGCCCGGCACCCATGCCGGCGCCTGGGGCAACATCAAGCGCGTCGGCCCGCCTTCCAGCTACTTCGCCGGCGAGACGGTCGATACTTGGCTGTGCGCTTACAAATCCACACTCGTCGTTTGAGGGTCGTCAGATGAACTACAATGAGATCGCCTTTGCTTTCGAGGACGCCGATGGCCTCGATCAGATCAAGGACTTCCAGTCCCTTCTCACGGGCCCCGAATGCGTGGGCTTCTGGCGCTTCGACAACCCGGCGGCGCTCAAGCTGACCGACGGCCGCGTCGAGGAGATCGCCAACTGGAAGGTCGGTGGCGTGCCGATGGTCCAGGCGGCGGCGGCGCGGCGCGCACCGGTCGTCTACGACGACGTGCTCAAGCGCAACGTCGGGCGCTTCGTCCGCGCCGACACGTCGTTCTACACGGCGTCGGGCTACGTCTTCAATCCGGCCGCGGTCTACTCCTGGGTGGCGGTCGTCTGGATCGACGACTTCGCCGCGTTCAACCAGGTCTGCGGTCAGTACATCAGCACGCCCAACCGCGTGCAGATGCAGACCGGCACCAACACGATGCGTCACCTCTACGGCGACGCCGCCGTCCAGGGACCGATCACCGCCGGCGCCTGGGTTCGCGTCATCGTCTCGCTGGGCGTCGACCTCAAGCCCAAGATCAGGATCGGCAACGCGGCACCCATCATCGGCGTCGCGCCGGCCAACGCGCCGGCTCCGGCGTCGATCAACCTGTTCCAGATGGGCGGCTCCGTCATCACGCTCGGGGGCAAGCTCGATCTTCTGGGCAAGTACAACATCGACCTTCTCGCAACCGGTAACGCGCCGATGCTCGCCAACCTCGACGAATATCTGACCCTGCGCAGCGTGTGATCGGATCGACCTGACGCCCGACCCGTTCGCCATCCGCGCCGCCTCCGGGCGGTTTTTTCATGCCCGCAAGGATCTCCGCCATGACCCCGTTGGACCCGGGCGCGTTCGCACGTCTCGACCGCGCCAAGTTCTTCGCCGCGATCCGCCCCCTGTTCGGCTCGCTCTCGGTGGCGCAGGTCGTCGGCATCGAGCGGCTGCTCGACGCCTTCCTCGCCTACGCCCTGCTCTTGGATCGTCGGCATCTCGCCTACATCCTGGCGACCTCGTTCCATGAGACCGGGAAGCGGATGCAGCCGGTCCGCGAAGGCTTCGCGCTCTCAGATGCCGCGGCCCGCCGCGCCGTGGCCTCGCTCTACGCCAAGGGCAGGATCAGTCGGAACTACGCGCTCCCGAACGCCCGCGGCCTGTCGTTCTACGGCCGCGGCGACGTCCAGCTCACGCACGAGGACAACTATCTGCGGATGGGCCGAATCCTCGGCATCGACCTGGCCGGCAACCCCGACCTCGCCCTCGACCCGGCGGTCTCGGGCCGCATACTCGTCGAGGGCGTGACGCGCGGCGTCTCGATCAAGGGCGACTTCACCGGCAAGGCGCTCGAGGACTATATCGCCGGAGACCGCTGCGATTACGTAGGGGCCCGCCGCACGGTGAACGGCACCGACAAGGCCGCGACCATCGCCGGCTATGCCGGGCGGTTCGAGGCCGCGCTCGTCGCCGGCGGCATGCCGCTACTCGGTGCGCGGATGCCCGGGGCGCTGGGCATGACTGCACCCGCTGATGCCCCCGTGTCAGCGGGTGATACCAAACCGCCGGTTCGTGACAATCCGCCGGCCACCAAGCCCGCCCCCACCGGCGGGCTTTCTTCTGCGCCCACGCCGGCGGCCGCGCCCGGTTTCTGGTCGCGCTTCCTCTCCACCATCCGCACCAACATGACGAAGGGAGCCTGAGCCATGGGCGCGCTGATCCCCCTCATTCCGATGCTCATGCAGTTCCTCGGCCCCGCCCTGGAGAGGGTCATTCCCGACGCCGGCCAGCGTGCGCAGGTCCAGGCCGACTTCCAGAAGGCGGTGCTCGAGAACCAGTCGGCCCTGAACCAGGCGATGGCCGAGGTCATGAAGGGCGACGCGGCCTCCGAGGGCTGGCTCACCCGCAACGCCCGGCCGATGGTCGTCGTGTGGGGCCTGTTCATGGTGACCTACGTCGGCGTGATCGCTCCGATGATCGGGCTGCAGAAAGAGGTGGTCGCCGCCCTGGCCGCGACTCCGGACAACCTCTGGAACCTGATCTCGATCGGGATCGGCGGCTTCATCCTCGCCCGCACCGTCGAGAAGGGCATCTCCGCGATTGCCCCCAAGGCCGGCCGGTAACGCTCCCCGCGCGTCTGGCCCCGCCGGCGCGCCACCATGCCCATGGGGGCTCGGATCATGGACACATCGTTTCTCGCACCTGGTCCGATCACCTGGGCAAGCCTCATCGGCTGCATGCTGGCCGTCGTGGCGATCGTGAAGGGGATCGACTGGCTCCAGGCCCGATCGAAGGCCGGCACCACGGCGGCCGTCTCGCCGCTCACCATCGACATGGCGGCGGTCAAGATCGAGGTCTCCAGCGTGAAGGACCAGCTCAACGCCTTCAAGATCGAGGTCGCGCGGACCTACGTTACCGGCGACGTGATCACGCGGCTGGAACGCCGGATCGACGAGATGATGCTGTCGGTGCGCGACGAGATGCGCGAGACCAGGGAGCAGATGCTCAAGGCGCTGATGAACCGACGGCTGGGCGACTGATCTCCGCAATCCACAGCGCACGTTGATCGCCCGGGGCTTCGGCCTCGGGCGCTTTTTTCGTTCGAGCCAGGCTCGTCAGCCACCCTGCAGACTTTCGGCACAGTCTTCCGGGATTTCGTTGAATTGGCCAAGGATCGTGACCGAACCGCTGATCAATGACCCGGATTTCTGGACACATCTTTCAAGCGTGTTCGATCTCTACTGCGTCGACCTGAAAGATCCTACTGACGGCACTTATCTTAAGCATGTGCCGGGCGGCTTCCTGCGGCCTGCTCAGGATGAGACGTAGTGTCTTGGTCGGAGCAGGGGCCTGTTAGGGATTGTCGTGGCAGTTGAAGCAAGAACAAAAGGCGCCTGTGGATAAATTCCGTGAACCTAGTAAGACGGTTTCCGCCTGTATTTCGGTCCGGCCGTACGTGGATTGGCCTAAGCATTATTGCGCCGATCGGGATGCTACTTGTCTCGACTTTCATGCTGCTAGACATGCGTCGCGATGCCTGGAATAAAGCCGAGATAACATCGCGCAACCTTTTGCAAGTAATCGAACGCGATATTGCTCGAAATGTTGAGATAATCGATCTTACACTTCAGTCTGTACAAGAGAATTTGAATGCTCCGGGGCTCGCACAGCTTGAGCCGGACATGCGCCGACTCGTCTTATTCGACCGCGTAGCTACTGCTCGCGATCTCGGTGTCATGTTCGTCCTCAATGAGAACGGTGATATTGCCGAGGATGCGGCCTCCTCCGTGCCACGCAAGGGCAATTACGTCGACCGTGACTACTATCAGGCACATAAGGCCAATCCTTACCTTGGATTGTACATCGGAAAGCCCATTATTTCGCGCCTCACCGGCGAGCGTATGGTCAACTTTAGCCGTAGGATTAACAAAGCCGACGGCTCCTTTGCTGGGTTGGTCCTGGGAAGCCTGAAGTTCTCCTACTTTGCACGCCTCTTCGACCAGATCGGGCTCGGGAGCGAGGGCGCGATAAATCTGTACCTGCGCGATGGCACGCGCATCACCCGGCATCCGTACCTGGAAGCGGACGTCGGAGTGAATATCGCTGGCTCGAAGACCTTCGAGGGCTTTGCGCGCGTAGGCACAGGCGCCTTCGTCGAGACCTCAGTCCGTGACGGAGTTAGACGACTCTACACATTTACTCGTGTCGGCGAGCTTCCATTAATAATAAATGTGGCACTTGCGGTTGATGAAATCGAGGCCGAGTGGCGTGGTAAGGCTATCGTGATCGGCACTATTGTGCTTATACTATCGGGACTGACTATCTTGTTGTTGCTCCTGTTTGGTCATGAGTTGCGTAAGCGTACTCGAATCCAGCTTGAGTTAGCCCGTCTTTCGCAAACGGACGCATTGACCGAGTTAGCGAACCGACGACAGTTCGAGGATGTTTACAAACGGACCTCCTTGGAGGCTGGCCGTTCTGGCAAGCCGCTTTCTCTTCTCGTGGTCGATGCCGATCACTTCAAGCGCTTCAACGACCGCTACGGCCACGCGGTCGGAGACGAAGTGCTGAAGGGTTTGGCGCGTTGCCTCCTGGCAAGCGTGCACCGACCATCAGACCTCGTATGCCGGGTAGGCGGCGAAGAGTTTGTTCTCCTGCTACCCGACACCGACGCGGCTGGAGCGGTCAAGGTTGCCGAGGAGGTGCATGCTCAAGTTGCGGCGTTGACGGTCGGATCGTCCGGGATCGGTGCGGGCAAGGTCACGGTGAGCATCGGGTCAGCCACAGGTATCACAGATGCCGGGGACCTCTACCAACGCGCTGATAGGGCGCTGTACGAGGCCAAGGCAGGTGGGCGGAACCAAACTCGCATCGCTTCCTCGCAGCGCGCTAATTACGTTGATAAACCTACCTTTCGAATCGTCGGTTCCTGAGCAGGAATCCCTGGAGGACTGCTCAATCCGACGCATCACCGGGCGCTCGGTGCTGGACCCGACGATGATGGCGCACGCGAGCTGCGTGGGTGAAAGGCTACGACGCGGCGGTTTTGATCAGCGCCGAGTTCTGATTTGCCTTACCCGCCCTGCAAGCTCTCGGCGAAATCCTCCGGGATCTCGCCGAAGCGGCCCAGGATCGTGACGCCTTCGAGTTCGCCGGTCTCGTCGTCGGCCATGACCTTGAGCGCTGCCGTGCCCGGCATCCGGCCCGCCATCGCCTCCGCCTTCTTCAGCGCGCCGCTCTCGGTCGGCGAGATCTCGCGGTCGCCCGGGACCAGGCGCTTGCGCTTGATTGTGAACGTCTGGACGAGGAAAGTGGTCTTGATCGTCATGGCCGGTCTCCGCTCCTGACAGCCCCGCGCTGTCCCCGTTATCCACAGGCGAGCGGGCCGCTTGACCCGGCTGGCCCCGCCTGTTTGTTCTCTTTCCGTTCTACCACGGATCGGAGCGCGATGTGGGCCTATATCGGATCGCGGACCTCGACCCGGCCGGGCTTATCCCCATCCCGATCATGGGACCTGCGCTATGCGCCGGCTTCCCTTCGCCGGCCGACGACTTCCTAGAAGGGGCATTGGAGCTGCCACGCTGGCTCGCCCCCAACCCGCCGGCCACCTTCGCCTGGAACATCTCGGGCGATTCGATGCGGGCTGCCGGCATCTTCGACCGGGACCTCGCGGTGGTGGACCGCAGCCTGAAGGCCGGCAACGGCAGCGTGGTCGTGGCGGCGATCGACGGTGAGATGTCGATCAAGCGTCTGCGCATCGAGGGGAACGTCGCGCGGCTGGCTTTCGACAACCCGGATCTCCCGGCTTTTGCGGTCCAAGAGGCGGCCGAGGGCGAAATCTGGGGGGTGGTCCGCTTCACCATCCGCTGGCACGTCGCGCGCGCTGGGCTGGTGCGATGAGCCGCGCCATCGCGCTGATCGACGGCAACAGCTTCTACTGCTCCTGCGAACGCGTATTCGACCCCAAGCTCGCCCGAGTGCCGGTGATCGTGCTGTCCAACAACGATGGCTGCGCCATCGCCCGGACGGCCGAGGCCAAGGCGCTCGGGATCAAGATGGGCGATCCGTTCTTCAAGATCCGCGAGCAGTGCCGGCGCGACGGGGTGCGCGTGTTCTCCTCGAACTACACCCTCTACGGCGACATGAGCGCCCGGACGAACGCGGTGTACCGCGACTTCGCGCCGGCGGTGGAGATCTACTCCATCGACGAGAGCTTCCTCGAGCTGTCCGACGTGCATCCCGACCGGCGCGTCGAGTTCGCCCGCGATCTGCGCGCGACCGTCCGGGCTTGGACCGGCATTCCGACGTGCGTCGGGATCGGACCGACGAAGACCCTGGCCAAGCTGGCCAACCACATCGCCAAGTCCATTCCCGACCTCGACGGCGTCTGCGACCTGTCCGACGAGGAAGAGCGCGCGGCCTGGCTCTGCCGCATCCACGTCGGCGAGGTCTGGGGCATCGGCCGGGCGTCGCTCGCCAAGCTCGAGGCCATGGGCGTCGACTCGGTGGCCGACCTACGCGACCTCGACCCCCGGCCGGTGCGCAAGGCGATGACGGTGGTGGGCGAGCGCATCATCCACGAGCTGCGCGGGCTGTCCTGCCTGCCGCTCGAACTGATGCCGGCCCAGCGAAAGGGCTGCGCGGTGACCCGCTCGTTCTCCCGCCGCGTCACCGAGCGCGCCGTGCTGGAGCAGGCGGTGGCGGCGCACGCGACCCGCCTCGGCGAGAAGCTCCGGCGCGGCGGCCTCGGCACGTCCCACGTCACCGTCTTCTACCACACCAGCACCCACGACCGCGGCGACCCGATGCGTTCCGTCTCCACCACCGTGACGCTGCCGGAGGCGACCAACGACACGCTCGCGCTGATCGCCGCGGCCCGGCACGGCGTCGATCGCACCTGGCGCGAGGCGCCGGAGGGCCGCCCCTGGCGCTACTCCAAGGCCGGCGTCGTCACCACCGACCTGATGCTACTCGACGCCAGCCCGCGGGCGCTGATCGGCCAGCTCGACCGCGAGCGCAGTGGTCCGCTGATGGCGGCCATGGACGCCTGCAATGCCCGCTTCGGCCGCGGGAGCGTCGTGCCGGCGCGGGCCGGGCTGGTGGAGAAGCGAAAGTGGTCGACGAAGTTCGAGATGCGGAGCCCGCGTTACACGACACAGGTGGCCGAATTGCCGACGGCGCATGCTTAGATCCTGTCTATAAGGCTTGGGCGATCCGTCCGTGGGTCCGGGGTGAGCGTCAGGCACCCTCCCAACACCCACGATTCTCACCGCTCACCCAATAGCTAAGCTGTTCCACCCGTTATGAAACGACGCCTCTGAGCGAGGAAAGATTTCCTGGGAAGATCACCTTAGTGATCGTCATCTTTCTTATTCATAAGTTGCATAAACACAACACTATTGGAAAAAGGCGCGGCTTGCCCCGTCCATCTGACCAAAACGCAAAGAAACGCATTTATGCTGGCCGCCACTGATTCGCGGCAATTACAGTGCTGCACCTTTAACTAATCAGAGAGGTTGAGGCGCATATGGCAGATTTTACTCGCACATATTCTCTAAGCTTCGCATCGGGTCGCCCAGGCGGAACGGGAACGGCCGATTTTACTGTTACAAGCGATGGGGACGGAGGCTCGACTGGAACCCCGGTGCTCTCGATCTCTGGCACGTATGACGGCTTGACAATCAAAAGCCTCAACCCAGACATACCAAGCACGGTTGGCTCTGGGCCCGGATTCAATAACGGTCTAGATACAAACGGCCTTTATATTATTTTATCAAACGACGAATACGTAGAAATCTATAATCGCGGTCAACCCGACGAATTTAACGTTGGCGACTCATTTACTAATACAGAAGCATCGGTGACGGATTACAGTGTTTGCTTTGTATCTGGAACGCTGATCAAAACCTCCCGCGGAAACATTTCAGTCGAGAATTTGGCAATCGCAGACCTCATCGTAACATCCTCTGGTGATCTGCGCCCCATCTGCTGGATTGGTCACCGGAAGGTGACCTGCCAGGGCCGCTCGGACCTCCTCCCAGTGCGCATCGCCGCGCATGCCTTCGGCGAGGGGCGCCCCGCCCGCGACCTCTACGTCTCGCCCGCCCATGCCATCGCCGTTGACGTGCTTGGCGAGGTACTGATCCCGGCTTGCAGGCTCATCAACGGCACTACGGTCACGCAGGTGGATCGGGAAGAGGTCACCTACTGGCATGTCGAACTCGACAGTCACGACATCCTCTTGGCCGAAGGCCTGCCGGCCGAGACCTACCTCGATTGTGGCAACCGCCGCTTCTTCGCCAACGCGGACGCCACCGACCTTGCGGCCGCGCCCGATACCCGGCCGGAAGGACCGCTACCGTTCTGCCGACCGTTCCACGAAGCCGGGCCTCTAGTCGATCTGGTGCGTGCCCGTCTGCAGGATAGGGCTGTAACGCTCGGCTGGCGCACGGTCGAGGAGACTTTCGCGGGAATGCACCTCGTCGCCGACGGAAAGATCTTCCGCCCAGACGTGGAGGGTCTCACCGCCCGCTTCGTCCTGCCGGCGGACGCCCGCGACTTGCACCTCGTGTCCGAGACGAGCGTGCCGGCCCATGTTGTGCCGGGTTCGACCGACAACCGACGGCTCGGGCTGCCTCTGGCCTCGCTGACAATCGACGACGGCCTCACTGGCGCCCGCACGGTCGCCCTGGACGATCCCCGCCTCGGCGAGGGTTTCCACGTCGTCAATCACGGCGCGCGTTGGACGGACGGCTCGGCGGTACTCCCAGCTGATTTGTGGGCAGGCTGCAAGAGTTTCTTCTTCCTGCGAGTGACGCTTGCCGGCCCGGCGCTGGCCCGGTGGATCGCACCGGGGGAGACGGCCGGCGTGGTCGATCTGGTTGAGGTCCGGCATCAGGCCTGAGCCCCCGTTTCATGACGGGTAAAACAGCTTAGCCATTGGATGAGCAGCAAGCATCGTGGGTGCTGGGAGGGTGTTTGACGCTCACCCCGCCCCCCCCGATGTGAATGCCCGCCGCCCGCGCCGAACGTGGCGAGAGCCTACTTGACGCGACCAGCCTCAGCGATGCCGAGTGGAGAGTGCTCGCGCCGCTGCTGCATGAACCGGAGTCCAGCCCCAAAATGACGAAAAGCCCTTTGCAAACTCGCTCTAAGCCATTGATTTATAATGGTCTCAAAACTTTACATTTTGCAGAATTATGCAGCAAATTCAACGAATTAGACTAGCTTGAGGTGCTAGTCCTGCAAGGGGTGGAGGTTCGAGTCCTCTTGGCCGCACCAACTCTTCTGTCCTCGACGACAGGGAGTTGGTGCAAGACGATCCGGTTGCCGGCGACCGTGGTCCGACGCCGCTCCGAACCGAGGAGCGGTCCGGTGTCCGAAGCCCGTGCCATCATCACGAGTAACCCGACGAGACGCTCCGTCGCCTGGATGGTGTACCTGGGCGCGAGCCGGTCGAACCGCGCGGCGACGGGTGGGTTGTCTTTTTGCATCCACAGCGAGGACGACCGATGATCCGCCTGTCCCATGCGGCCCTTCTGCTGATCGCGGTCGCGCTGCCGGCGAGCCTGCCGGTTCCGGCGATGGCCCAGAGTCCGGCCAAGGACTACCTGTTCCAGGAACAGCGCTTCAGCCGGGCCTGCCGGCCGCCGCTCAAATACGCGGCCGGGGCGTGCGTGCGCCGTTGTCCCGCAGGTTACGAGGACATGGGCCGCACCTGCCGGCAGCGCAGCATGAGAGGCGGCGGCTGGTAGCCGCGGCGCCCGCACCGGCCTCCGACAACGCCCGCGGAACGAGAGCCCCCGTCTCCCGGCGCAGCGTCCAGGCCGCTCGACCCTAGCCATCCCTCGTCGGCGATCCTGCTCGATCCGCTCTCGACGAACGACAGAACGGCGCCCCCTGCGGCGCCGTTTTGTCGTTCGCACGCCTGCGCGTCACACAGGGAACGGAAAACCTTCCCGCACGATGCCGATGCTATCCTTAATCCACCCAACAACTGCGGCAAGATGCCCCATATCGTGCCGGAGGACTGGGCGGCGGCGGGGAGAACCACAGGTAGAGCCGGGCCAACACGACAAGAGGAAACCCATGCGCCACCTGCTCCTCAACCTCGCCGTCCTGCTCGCGCTTCCCGTCGCCGCCCAGGCCCAGGATGCCGGAGACCCTGCCGCCGGCGAGAAGGCGTTCACCGCCTGCAAGGCCTGCCATCAGGTCGGCAAGAACGGCGTCGGTCCCAATCTCGTCGGCGTCGTCGGCCGCAAGGCCGCGAGCTACGACGGCTACACCTATTCGGCGGCGCTCAAGGCGGCCGACATCACCTGGGACGACGCCAACCTGCACGCATGGCTGAAGAACCCGAAGGCCAAGGTTCCCGGGACCAAGATGATCTTCGCGGGCTATCCCGACGACAAGAAGATCGACGACGTCATCGCCTACCTGAAGACGCTGAAGTGAGCGGCGGCCCGGACCGGGACAAGGCCGGCTCCCGGCCATAGCGACGGGAGGGGCGGGACGGATCGGCCGTCCCGCCGAGGCGCGACACGGGCCGGGCCCCGTCCGGTCACTCGCGGAGCTCGTTCACCAGCTCGAGACGGGTGCCTTTCGCCAGGGCCAGGCCGACCTCGTAGAGGAGGAGGTCGATGAGTTCGCGCATCGAGGCCGTCCCGGCCTCCTCGATCACCGCACGGGCGGCCATGCAGTGATCCGCGAGGATCTCGAGGGCGTCGTCGGACTGGATCATCTGGGTTGCGGCCATGGTGTGGAATTCCTCATCAGGGGCGGCGATCACGCCGCGAGATACTGGACGACGGGGGCGAGGACGGAGCCGGTGTCGCCGCGGACTCCGCGAAGGCGGGCCAGGGTGCGGGCGTCGAATTCGGCGGTGGCGGCCAGGATGTCCTCGCCGCTGATCCGTTGCGGCAAGCCCAGCGGACGTGCCCGGAAATGCAGCTGCACCACGTGCAGCAGGTAGAGGGTCGGCATCTGCAGCACGAGCTGGCGCACGCCGCTGGCCAGGCCCCATTCGACGATTCCCGTCAGGAGCGCGATGGAGACCGGGTTGACGGCCTTGCCCCGCGCCCGGTGCGAACGGGCGACCGCCTGCCGGGTCCACTCCCAGGTGTCGGTGCCGCAGGGGCGCTCGCCCTCGCAGAGTTGCGGCATCACGTCCGACAGGAGATGCGGCCGCGTCGTCGGCAAGAGCCGGCTATAGCCGATGACCCGTTCGTCCTCCATGGCCAGAAAATGCACGGCCTGCGGCGTATCGAACTGATCGATCTCGCGACAATCCGGCCTGGCAAGATCGGTCCACTTCTTTTCGACGACGAAGACCTCATGACGTAGACGCCATACCTGCTCCATCGCATCGGAATACTGATGTGCATTACCGGGCGTAACGATATGGATCATGTTCGAGCCTCCGCGTTCGAGGCTTGTCTCGCATGTTGCTTCAGCGGCGCGTACTACGGGAATCCGTAGGGCGGGGCCGAAGCGTGGCGGCGCGCCCCGCCCGGCTGTGCTATCCCTCGCGGCACGTTCGACTGCGCGCGTCCATACGGCTTCGAGCCCGGGCACGGGCGCGCCCCACCCCAGGTGACGCCGCCCCGCTGCGAGGCGGCACCGGAAGGCACCATGACCCAGACGAAAACCGTGATGGTCGGCGATGTCGCGATCGGGGGGCAGAGGCCCTTCGTCCTGATCAGCGGCCCCTGCCAGCTGGAGAGCCTCGAGCATGCCCGCATGATGGCCGAGGGGATCGCCGCGGCCTGCGCCCCGACGGGGACGCCCTTCATCTTCAAGGCGAGCTACGACAAGGCCAACCGGTCGTCGATCTCCACCGAGCGCGGCCTCGGCCTGGACGAGGGGCTGCGCATCCTCGACCGGATCGGCCGGGAATTCGGCTGCCCGGTCCTCACCGACGTGCACGACGCGGGACAATGCTCTGCCGCGGCCGAAGTCTGCCACGTGTTGCAGATCCCCGCCTTCCTGTGCCGGCAGACCGACCTTTTGCTCGCCGCGGGCCGGACCGGGCGCGCGGTCAACGTCAAGAAGGGGCAGTTCCTCGCGCCCTGGGACATGGGGAACGTGGCCGCCAAGATCGCCTCGACCGGCAACGAGAACATCCTCCTGTGCGAGCGGGGCACGTCGTTCGGCTACAACACCCTGGTCACCGATTTCCGGGGACTGCCGACCATGGAGCGCACCGGCTACCCGGTGGTGTTCGACGCCACCCATTCGGTGCAGCAGCCCGGCGGCCAGGGCACTACCTCCGGCGGACAGCGCGAGTTCGCTCCGGTCCTCGCCCGCGCCGCCGTGGCGGTCGGCGTCTCGGGCCTGTTCATCGAGACCCACCAGGACCCCGACAACGCCCCCAGCGACGGGCCCAACATGATTCCCCTCGACGAGATGCGAGGGTTGATCGACAGGCTGGCCGCTTACGACCGGCTGACGAAGGCCGCCTGACCGGTGGCGCCGACGGGGACGAACGGCCAAGGCCTCATGGTTTCGCCGTCTTGCAGGGGGAAGGGGAGGGGCGGCTCAGGGTCCGGGTGCCCGTCCGACACGAGGATTGCCAAGAAGGCCAAGCTTTCGGCCCGCATGACCGTCGAGCCTGGCTGAAGGAGCGCTGAATCGGCGATGCCCTCGAACAGACGCCACTTATCGAACGGACCCTGCATCATCCCGCTTGAAATACGCCGCCCGAACGGCTTTTTGGGGCTGGCGGAACCTCGCGATCTCCAGCGAGGGACCCCGACCACCCACGACGACGGGCATGCCCTCGCCGACGGCGGCATCCGCAATCCTCGCGGCCGGCATGCGCGACATTGCGTCGAGTCGCATCCGCCCTGCCGAACCTGAAGCTTTGTCGGTCCTGAAGAAGAGATTGTGCCCGCGATGGATTTCAGCAGCCCCACCTTCTACCTGTCGGTCCTCCAGATCATCTGGATCGACCTCCTGCTGTCAGGCGACAATGCGGTGGTGATCGCCCTCGCCGTGCGGGGCCTTCCGGCACACCAGCGCAAGGTCGGCATCTGGCTCGGCGCCGGGGCCGCCGTGCTTCTGCGCATGATCTTCGCCGGCCTGATCTCATACCTGCTCAACGTCCCCTTCCTGAAGGTGGTCGGCGCCCTGCTGCTTCTCTGGATCGCGATCAAGCTGGTGGTCGGCGAGGAGGAGGAGGAGACCGACATCGCGACGTCGGGCACGATGTGGAAGGCCGTCTGGACGATCGTCGTCGCCGACGCCGTCATGAGCCTTGACAACGTCATCGCCATCGCCGCCGCCGCCAAGGGGCACTACGAGCTCTTCATCTTCGGCCTGCTGCTGTCGGTTCCCCTGGTGGTGTTCGGAGCGACCCTGGTCTCGAACATCCTCAAGCGCTACCCGGCCATCGTCTGGGCCGGCGGCGCACTCCTCGGCTGGGTCGCCGGCGAGATGTTCATCGGCGACAACTTCCTGCTCACCTACCTGCAGCCGCACCTGCCGGCCTACATCGTGGCCAACCCCCATTCGGAGGGCTACCTCATGAGCATCGGCCTGCTGCACTACGGCGTCGCGGCCCTGGGCGTGCTGATCGTCCTCGCGGTCGGCCTCATCATCGTGAAGCGCAAGGGCGGGCACCATGGGTCGTCGGCCCTGTCGGAGACCGTCCGCTAAGCGGGTTCAAGCAATGTGGTGACGGGGGTTCCCGAAGAAGACCCGCGTCCGATCGTGAACCCGGGCGGACGATGTGTCGGCCTGCCAACGCGTGTCTGCCGAGGGTCCCTGGTCCGGGAGGACCGCAAAGCCCGATCGGGACTGCGGTGCGCCCCCGGCCCTTCGCGGCGACGGGGGTACGGTTTCTCAACCTCTTGCGGCCAGGATTCCAGCCGCGGAGGAGCCAGCCATGACCGAGACCTCGACCAACGATCGACCGGCACGGTCGGGCACCGGCCCGTCCCTGTCCCTGGTGGAGCCGGCCACCGTGCCGTCGGACCGCCGCGGCGCGGTGCGCCGCAAGCTCGTCATCGAGGTCTCGTCCGATCTTCACCAGCGCATCCTGTCGATCTGCGCCACGCGCCGCATCCCGGTGAACCAGGCGGTTCGCGAGGTGCTGGAGCGGTCCTTTCCAGGCAAGTGACTCCCAGGCAAGTGACGGCTAGGCAAGTGACGGTGACGGCCGGGCAAGTGACGGCCAGCGACGTGCCTGCGTCACATCCCCGTCCCCGGGAACGACGCGGATGACGGTCCGTTGACGGTCATTCTCGAGCCATGACCGGAACCGACGCATGTCCACCAAGACCTTCCTCGCCGCCGCTGCCGCCTGCGTTCTCCTCGCGGGACCCGCCCTCGCTCAGGACGTGCGGGACCGCATGCCGAACCAGACCGGGACGGTGGTGCAGCCGCTGCAGAACTCCACCGGAAACGACGGCGGCGTCGTGATCTCGCGCGGTGCGACCGGGGCCGATACGATCACCACCGATTCGGCCGCGGGCGGCAATGCCAGCCGGCCGGAGCAGGCCATCCCGAACGGCAGCGCCAACGGCGGCGGCGGCGGACGCTGACGGCTGCGAACGGACCGGAGGGCGGGAGGCAATCGACCGCGTTGCGGGAAGGCGCGCAGGCGCGCTTCTCTCGGCGCTTCCGACCGACATCGATGTCGGTGGTTTGTCATGAGCCCAGGTCGGGCCTCACCGCACACGGGGCAGCATGGCCAATATCGCGATCATGATCGGCACGCCCGGCGGCACCCGCCTCATGGCGGCGTCCTCGGAACGCAGCGCCGCCCTGATGGCCGAGGCGCTGCTCGTCACCCTCGGGCGCGACGCGCTTCCCGCGCCGCTCTGGGTGCAATGTGCCGACACCGGAATCGTCTCGCGGCTGACCGCCTATCTCGGCGATCTCCAGGCCGACATCCTCGGCGTCGAGGCGGAGTGACGGATGCGGCGGCCCGGTGCCGCCGCGTCCGTTCTTTCGATCCCGGGGCGCGCGATCCCGGGGCGCGACGGCCTACTGACCGCTGGCGTCGACGGCGGCGCGCAGGACGGGGGTCCAGCGGGCGACTTCGCTCTCCACGAGCGCCTGGAGGGCCTTGGGTCCCTGCTCGGCCGTCGACGGCACGGTGCCGCCCAGATCGAGGATGCGCTTCTTGGTGCCGGCGTCGGCCAACGCGCTGGCCAGCGCGTCCTGCAGCTTCTTGGCGACATCCTGCGGCAGGCCCTTGGGCGCGAAGACCGCGTTCCAGGCGCTGACCTCGTAGCCGGGAAGACCCGCTTCCTTGGTGGTCGGAACGTCCGGCAGCGCTGGGGACCGCTCGGCGGTGGCGATGGCGTAGGCCTTGATCGTGCCGCCGGTGATCTGCGTGGCGACGTTGACGATCTGGTCGGTCATGAAGTCGACCTGGTTGGCCATCAGGTCGTTCAGGGCCGGGCCGGTGCCGCGATAGACGACCAGGGTCGGCTTGGCGCCGATGATCGAATCGAACAGCACGCCGGTCGAGTGCGAGACCGAGCCGACGCCGGCATGGGCCTGGTTGACCTTGGGGCCGCCCGCCTTGACCGCCTCGACGAAGGCCTTGAGGTCGGCCGCCGGGAAGTCCTTCTTGGCGACGATGACGATCGGCGTACCGGCCGCCATCCCGATCGGGTCGAAGCTCTTGGCGGGGTCGTACTTGAGGCCCTTGAACAGGGCCGGCGCGGCGCCGTGGGTGCCCATGTGGCCCATCATGATGGTGTAGCCGTCGGGACTGGCCTGCGCGGCGCGGGTGATGCCGGTGGTGCCGCCGGCGCCCGACACGTTCTCGATCACCACCTGCTGGCCGAGGGAGCGCGACATCTGCTCGGCCACCAGGCGGGCGACGATGTCGGTGGGGCCGCCGGCGGCGAAGGGCACCACCATGGTGATCGGGCGCTGCGGAAAGGTCTCGGCGGCGGCCTGGCCGGCGAGGCCGACCGTGGCGGCGAGGCCGAGGGCGCCGAGCGCGCGGCGGGTGAACGTTGTCGTCATGGCGTCATCATCCCTTCGAGGTCGTGGATCCCATCCGACATCCGTCCGCTTGGCTTCGCCCTGCGGATGCCGGCTTCGCTCAGGCGCCGCGCGGGCTCGGTGATACGGTTTCCGCTCGAATCGAGCGAGAGGCGCATCCGTCGCGGTCAGGCTTCGGTGAAGACCTCGTCCCGGCTCTTTCGCAAGGCGGGCGTGAGGGCCGCCACGAGCATCACCACCGAAATCACGAGCAGCACGGCGGTGACCGGGCGCTCGAAGAACACCATCGGATCGCCCCGCGACAGGGTGAGCGACCGGCGCAGGTATTCCTCCATCAGGCGTCCGAGGACGAAGCCGAGCAGCATCGGCGCCGGCTCGAAACCGAGCTTGATCAGGCCGTAGCCGAGGAGGCCGAAGAAGGCGATCAGCATCACGTCGGTGGGCAGGGAATTGATGGAGTAGATGCCGATCGAGCAGAACATCAGGATCGCCGGGAACATCAGCCGGTAGGGGACCTTGAGCAGGCGCACCCAGAGGCCGACCAGCGGCAGGTTGATGATCAGCAGCATCAGGTTGCCGATCCACATCGAGGCGATCATGCCCCAGAACAGGTTCGGGTTCTTGGTCATCACGCCGGGGCCGGGGATGATGCCGTGGATGGTCATGGCGCCCACCATCAGCGCCATCACCGCGTTGGGCGGGATGCCCAGGGTCAGGAGCGGGATGAAGGAGGTCTGCGAGCCGGCGTTGTTGGCGCTCTCCGGCCCCGCGACACCCTCGATGGCGCCGCGGCCGAACCGGCTCGGGTCGCGGGCGATGCGCTTCTCGATGGCGTAGGAGGCGAAGGGGCCGAGCACGGCGCCGTTGCCCGGCAGGATGCCGAGGATCGAGCCGATGGCGGTCCCGCGCAGCACCGAGGGCGCGGCCTGCTTCAGGTCGGCCCGGCTGGGCAGCAGGCGGCCGATCTGCTGGCGCACCACGTCGCGGGTTTCGGTCTGGTCGAGGTTGCGCAGGATCTCGGCCACGCCGAACAGCCCCATGGCCAGCACCGAGAAGTCGACGCCGTCCGACAGGAAGGAGAGGCCGAAGGTCATCCGCTCCTGGCCGGTCTCGAGGTCGGTCCCCACCGACGCCAGCAGCACGCCCACCAGGATCATCGCCACCGCCTTGAGGACGGAGCCGCGCGCCAGCACCACGGCGAAGACGAGCCCCATCACCATCAGCGCGAAATACTCGGCCGGGCCGAACACCATGGCGAGACCCGTGAGCGGCGCGCCCAGGGCCGCGATCAGCAGCGTCGCCACCGTGCCGGCGAAGAACGAGCCCATCGCCGCGATGCCCAGCGCGATGCCGGCCCGGCCCTGGCGCGCCATCTGGTGACCGTCGAGGGTGGTCACCACCGAGGTCGCCTCGCCGGGAATGTTGACGAGGATCGCGGTGGTCGAGCCGCCGTACTGCGCCCCGTAGTAGATGCCCGCCAGCATGATCAGCGCACCCACCGGGTCGAGCCCGAAGGTGATCGGCAGCAGCATCGCGATGGTGGCGATCGGGCCGACGCCGGGCAGGACGCCGATCAGGGTGCCGACGAGGCAGCCCAGGAAGCACAGGCCGAGGTTCTGCAGGCTCAGCGCGACGCTGAAACCGAGCCCGAGATTGGCGAGGAGGTCGGTCATGATCGGGCTCAGGTCGTCAGGGAGTGGGTGGCGACGTCGACCGGCCGGCGCCGGGCGCCGCTGCGAAGCAACGCCACCATCCCGATACCGAGGAGGATCAGGACCCCGGCCGACAACCGCAGCAGGAGCCGCATGGAAATCGAGCCGGACAGGGCCTCGATGACGACGGTGGGAAACATCGGGATCGGCAGGTTCAGGAGATCGCCGAACAGCAGCATGCAACCCGCGGTGAGGAGGAGCGCCAGGCAGACGAGTTCGCCAAAGCGCGCCTCGGGGCTGGCGTAGCCGCCCACGATGATCGCGAGGGGACCGGCGACGATGAGGCCGAGGCCGGGCGTGGTGAAGGGCCCGATCGGGACCGGCCGGATCGTCACCGCGAAGGCGACGATCGCGAGCATGACGACGACGACGCCGCGCCAGGCCACGGGCGGCAGCGGCTCGCCGGTCTTCAGGAAGCCCGCCAGGACGAGGGCGACGCCGCAGGCGGCGACCCCGATGCCGAGCCAGCGCGGCATCAGGCCGGGCCCCATGGCGCCGAGCGTGCCCTGCGGCAGGTCGCTGCCCGCCCAGACCGCGAAGACGCCGAGCGCGATCAATCCGAGGCCGGCGGCGAGGCTCTGCGGCCCACGGATCGGGCCACCCGCGCGGGCGGAGCCGTCATCGGGCACGCTCATGGTCGATCCTCCGCTGTTGTCGTCGTCCGGCCTGTCCGCCTCTGCGGGCGGATCGAAATGGAGCGGCCGGAGCCAGTCCATTCCGAGCGTCTACAAGGGCCATTCGGCGGTGCCAAGCCTTGCCGGCACTGCATTTTCGATAAGACGTTCAGGATTACCAACACTAGGGCGCGCAATGACGCCGGCCGTCATTCGATCTGGACGCCGGCTTCCTTCACGACCGGGGTCCATTTGACGATCTCGGCCTTGACGTGGTCGGCCAGCTGCTCGGGCGTCGAGCTGACGACGGTGGCGCTGAAGGCCTTCATCCGCTCGATCACGGTGGGGTCGGCCAGGGCCTTGATCGCGGCGGCGTTAAGGGCGTCGATGATCGGGCGCGGGGTCTTGGGCGGGGCGAACAGGGCGTTCCAGGTGTAGGTCTCGTAGCCCGGCAGGCCGGCCTCGGCGACGGTGGGGATGTCCGGGAAGGACGGCGCGCGCTCCTTCGTGGTCACCGCCAGCCCGCGCAGGGAGCCCGCCTTGATGAACTCGGAGGCCGAGGGCAGGTTGTCGAACTGGATCGGCACCTGGCCCGCGACCACGTCGTTGAGGGCCGGACCCGAGCCGCGATAGGGGATGTGCTGCATGCTCACCCCCGCCATGCTCTTGAACAGCTCGCCCGAGAGGTGCAGCGGCGTGCCGAGGCCCGACGAGGCGTAATTGTACTTCTCCGGCGAGGCCTTGAGCAGGGCGATCAGCTCCTTCACCGAATTGGCCGGCAGCTTGGGGTTCACCACGAGGACGTTGGGGATGACCGCCAGGAGCGAGATCGGCGCGAAGTCGGTCACCGGGTCGTAGGGCTTGCGCTTGAGCATCAGCGGGTTGAGCGCATGGGTCGCCACCGTCCCCATGAGGATCGAGTAGCCGTCCGGCTCCGCCTTGGCGACGCGCGCCGCCCCGACGTTGCCGCCGGCCCCGACCACGTTCTCCACCACCACCTGCTGGCCGAGCACGTCCGACATCTTCTGGGCCACGAGGCGTCCGACCACGTCGGTGGACCCGCCCGCCGCGAAGGGCACGACGAGGGTGATCGGCCGGATCGGGTAGGGGGCCTGCGCCGAAGCGGGCAGGGACGCGGCGAGCGTGGCGGCGGCCAGGCCGAGCAGGAGCGATCGACGCGCCGGTGTCGGGAGGGTCATCGTGGCGTTTCCCTTCGTGATTGTTGGCGCCACCTTACACGGCACCGGGCACGAGGAAACGTGGTTGGAGGGTCTTGCACAGGATCGGATGGCGCGGCCCATCACGGATGCGGTGCTTCGCTTTGCAGGTTGCCGACCGCATCAGCCGTATCCCTTCGAAACTCCGTTCGTCCTTCGCCCTACCGAAGATCGGAGACCGCACGCGCCAGGACGTCGTTCATCCGTGTCTGCCAGCCAGGCCCCGTCGCCTTGAACGCGTCCACGACGTGCGGATCGAGGCGAATCGTGACCGGCACCTTGCGAAGGCTTGCCTTGGGTCGGCCACCGCGGTTGACCAAGGCGGCGAAGACCCCCGCAGGCAAACCCTCATGACCCGGCTTCAACTGCGCGATCTCGGCGTCCGTCAATTCCGGGTTGTCACAGACCTCGTCCCAATCCTCCTGGGTATAGGCTTCATTGGGCACGTAGCCGGCGGCGTGTTCACGCTTGGTCATAGGCGGCCCTTTCCGTGATGCTGGCGCGACGGACGCTGACGAGGGAGATGGCCTCGGAACCGAGCGGCGAGATGACGGCGGCAACGACGACCTCGGCCTTCCACAGCCCGATCAGCAAAAAGCGTCGACGGCCGTTTCGGCTCGGCCTGGCAGGCCGGGTCAGAAAGCGATCGATGCCGAAGGCGATCTCGAACTCGGCGAAATCAAAACCATGATTGGCGACGTTCGCTAGCCGCCTGGGTTCATCGGGCCCGGAGTCCGCAAAACCGTCGAAGACATTCAACACGCCGCGACGTTCACCGCCAATCCACCCAGCGAGGTCTCCTTGTACTTCGTCTGCATGTCGGCGCCGGTCTGGCGCATGGTCTCGATCACGGCGTCGAGGCTGACGTGGTGGATGCCGTCGCCGCGCAGCGCCAGGGAGGCGGCGACGATGGCCTTGTTGGCGCCGAAGGCGTTGCGCTCGATGCAGGGGATCTGGACGAGGCCGCCGATGGGGTCGCAGGTCATGCCGAGGTGGTGCTCCATCGCGATCTCGGCGGCGTTCTCGATCTGGAGGGTGTTGGCGCCGAGCAGCGCGGCCAGGCCCGCCGCGGCCATGGAGGCGGCCGAGCCGACCTCTCCCTGGCAGCCGACCTCCGCCCCCGAGATCGAGGCCCGGCGCTTGATCAGGCCGCCGACGGCGGCGGCGGTGAGCAGGAAGTCGCGTCCGCGCTCGGGCGACCAGTCCGGGCAGAAGTCGCGGGCATAGCGCAGCACCGCGGGCACGATGCCGGCCGCGCCGTTGGTGGGCGCGGTGACGACCCGCCCGCCGGCGGCGTTCTCCTCGTTGACGGCGATGGCGAACAGGCTGACCCAGTCGAGGACCTCGTGGGCGGCACGGCTGTTGGAATGGCGGCCGGCCTCCAACTGGTCGTGGATCGCCTTGGCGCGGCGGCGCACCCGCATGCCGCCGGGCAGCAGCCCGTCCATGCGCAGGCCGCGGTCGATGCAGGCGAACATCGCCTGCGCGATCCCGTCGAGGCGCGCCTCGATCTCGTGGAGCGGGCGCAGGCCGCATTCGTTGGCGAGTTGGACCTGGGCGACGGAGAGGCCCGTGCGTGCGCAGACCTCCAAGAGTTCGGCGCCGCTGAGGAAGGGATGGGTCGCGGTGGAGACCGGCAGGCTCGCCTCCGCCCCGGCGCCGACGACGAAGCCGCCCCCGATGGAATAGGAGACCTCCTCGGCCACGCACGTCCCCTGCGCGTCGAAGGCGCGAAAGCACATGCCGTTGGTGTGCACCGGCAGGAGCTCGGTGAGGTTGAGGATGAGGTCGGCGTCCGGGTCGAAGGCGATCCCGCGCCCGATCGACCGTTGGGCGCGCAAGGCGGCCATCAGGCCTGGGATCGCATCCGGATCGATCGTCTCGGGCGAGTGCCCGAGCAGCCCGAGGCAGATCGCCGTGTCGGTGGCGTGCCCACGCCCGGTCCAGGCCAGGGAGCCGTAGATCTCCACCTCCACCCGCGCCGTCTGGGGCCCGAGCCGGGCGCGGAACCCATCGGCCGCGATCATCGGGCCGACGGTGTGCGAACTCGACGGGCCGATGCCGATCTTGAACAGGTCGAAGACGCTGATCATGCCCGGCGCGATCGCCCGCGGCGTCTGGCCCGCGAGGGCCGTTTCAAGTGGCATGCATCGGCTCCCGGCCCGCTCGGGCGGCAGCATGTCCCGTACCAATGCTCCACGCCCGATCCGCCCGATGTAGGAATCGATCGTGACGCATACGTGGCATGCATCGCACGAATGAATATCTTTTGCCGGTGAAGATGTCGGACGCCCGGAGAGTGTCCGGCCACCGGCGGAGGTTAATCACGCTTCATCATTGTGGCGACGATGCGCAAGCGATTGCCTAAAAAAACGGACGCCTGATCTCGTCGCCTTCCATTTGAGCTTAAAAAAGCGCGTGAAGGTGCTCAAACGCACGTCCATTCGTCCGATTCATCGCCATATCGGGCTCACACCATAAGACGCGCCCCACCCCACCCTTCAGCGGGACGCGCCGGTATGAACGGACAGATGATGACCTCCCGAGTAGTTTCCGCCGCCTTCGCCTTCGTCCTGGCTTCGGCCGGTGCCACGGCGCTGGCCCAGAACTCCAGCGCGCCGAACCTGCGCCCGGTCGCCGAGAGCGGCAGCGGCCGCCTCGCACCCCGCTACCCGGCGCCGCCGTCCTATGGCACCGACGCGGTCGCCAGCCTGCGCGGCGACACCCTGACCACCGGCTCGATCGCCCAGCGCCAGCGCGAGACCCGCGCGCACTGAGCGCACGGCGGTTCGACGCGATCGTGAGCCGGTCCCGAAGGGGGCCGGCTTTTTTCGTGTCTCGCGTCAGCCCAGCAGCGCGCGGCGCGCCTTGCGCTTCTGCAGCCACAGGCCGGTGCCCAGCGCCAGGCCGATCACCAGCAGGGACATCGCCGTGGTGAGGGTGCCCAGCGCGTAGATCTCCGGGGTGGTCACGGTGGTCGTCAGCCCCTGCAGTTCGAGGGGCAGCGTGTTGCGGCCGCCGATCGCCTGGCTGGTGCGGGCGAGTTCGTCGAACGAGAGGGTGAAGCCGAACAGGGCGACGCCCACCAGCGAAGGCCCGAGGATCGGCACCACCACGTGGCGCAAAGTCTGGGCGCCGGTGGCGCCCAGATCGCGCGCCGCCTCCTCGTAGGCCGGGTCGAACCGGTTGAAGACCGCGAACATGATCAGCAGGCCGAAGGGGAGCGTCCAGGTGAGATGGGCGCCGAGCGCGGAGGTGTAGAGCCCCATCAGCGTGCCGTGCTCCTGCAGCCAGCCCCAGCCGGTGGCGGCGGCCGCCGCATTGACGAGGTCGTCGAGGAGCCGGAACTCGAGGCCGATGCCCAGCGACACCACGATGGAGGGTACGATCAGGCTCGCCACCGCGATGGTGAACAGCGCGCCCTCGCCGCGAAAGTGCTTGCGGAAGGCGAGGCCCGCGAAGAACGACAGCACGACGGTGAGCGCCATCACGACGAAGCCCAGGCGCAGCGAGCGCCACAGCGCCGCCCAGATGTCGACGACGCCCATCCCGGCCCAGAGCCGCGAAAACCAGTGCGTCGAGACGCCATTCAGCGGGAAGGTCAGCCCGCCCTGCGGCCCCTGGAAGCTCAGGACCAGGATCGTCAGGGTCGGCCCGTAGAGAAAGGCGACGAAAGCGGCAAAGAACAGCGCCAGCAGATAGAAGGCGGGACCGCGCGGCCTGTCGCTCATCGGCGATCCTCGGACGGTCGCACGACGATCCCGGAAGACCGATACTCGCTGTTCCGCCTCATGCTCAGAGCTCCCTGCGCAGATCGATGAGCCGGGTCATGGCCAGGATCATCACCATCACCGCGCCGAGCAGCACCACCGCGTTGGCGGCCGCCGCCGGGAACTGCAGCGAGGACATCTGCACCTGGATGACCTTGCCCACCGAGGCGATCTGCTGGCCGCCCATGATGCCCACCGTGACGAAGTCGCCCATCACCAGGGTGATCACGAAGATCGAGCCGATGGCGATGCCGGGCTTGGTGAGCGGCACCACCACGTTCCACAGGGTCTGCCAGCCGGTGGCGCCGGCGTCGTAGGCCGCCTCCAGCAGCGAACGGTCGATGCGGGCCATGGAGTTGAAGATCGGCACGATCATGAAGACCGTGTTGAGGTGGACGAAGGCCAGCACCACCGAGAAGTCGGAATAGAGCAGCCCCTCGATCGGCGTATCGATGAGGCCAACGCTGCGCAGGGTGTCGTTGACGAGGCCGTTGCGGCCGAGCAGCGGGATCCACGAGATCATGCGGATCACGTTCGAGGTCCAGAACGGGATCGTGCAGATCAGGAACAGCGCCATCTGGGTGCGGGCTGAGCGGACGTAAAAGGCCAGGAAGTAGGCCACCGTGAAGCCGATCAGGAGCGTGAAGGCCCAGGTGAGAAAGCAGAACTTCAGGGTCGAGAGGTAGGTGCGCAGGGTGGTGCAGGGGTCGGACGTCGAGAGGCAGCCCTCGAACACGTCGACGTAGTTCTGCACCGTGAAGGCGGGGATGATCTCGTACTCGTTGTACTCCCAGAAGCTGACCATCACGGTCAGGGCGAGCGGCACCAGGAAGAACACCAGGAAGACCAGCGCCAGGGGCGCGGCCTGGAGATAGGCGAGCCGCCGCGTCCGGCGGGCGGTCCTGGTCAGGCTCTGCGCCGTGGCGGCGGGCGCCTCGGCGGGGGCGGGCAGGGCGATGTCGGTCATGGCGATTCCCCTCCCCACGGGGGGGAGGGGAGCGCGTTCGGGATGCGAACGACGGTGGCCATCACGCCGCGATGAACTCGTTCCACTTGCGGACCATGTAGGTGTTCTCGTCCATCACCGCGTTCCAGCAGGCGACGCCGCCCATGCGCTGCTCGAAGGAGCCGCCGTCGCGCACCGCGCCGGCCTTTTCCAGCACCGAGCCGTCGGGGCCCTTGATGTCCTTCTCGGCGGGCTTGCCCTCCATCCAGAACGCCCATTCGTAGGGCTCCATCTGGGTCTTGGCCGTCTCCAGCACCGCGGAATAATAGCCCTGGCGGTTGAGGTAGGCCCCGGCCCAGCCCGACAGGAACCAGTTGACGAAGTCGTAGGCGGCATCGAGCTTCCTGCCCGACAAGGTCTTGGGTAGGCCGAACCCCGTCGCCCAGGCGCGATAGCCTTCCTTGAGCGGCTGGTAGGTGCAGGCGACGCCCTGGCTGCGCACCTTGGTGACGGCGGGCGACCACATCGACTGGATCACCGTCTCGCCCGAGGCCATCAGGTTCACGGATTCGTTGAAGTCCTGCCACAGGGCGCGGAACTGGCCGGCGCGCTTGGCCTCGATCAGCACCTTGATGGTGCGGTCGATCTCGGCCTTCGTCATGTTGCCCTTGTCGGGATAGGTGTACTCGCCCGAGGCCTCGATCACCATCGCCGCGTCCATGATGCCGATGGAGGGGATGTTGAGGATCGAGGCGCGGCCCTTGAACTCGGGGTTGAGCAGTTCCTTCCAGCTGGTGATCGGGCGCTTGATCAGGTCCGGCCGGATGCCGAGCGTATCGGCGTTGTAGGTGGTCGGGATCAGGGTGATCCACTCGGTGGGCGAGGTGGCGAAGGTCTTGGCGCTCTGGCCTTCCAGGTAGAAGACCTTCTTGGGCGCGGTGCCCTGGTCACCGATTTTCTTGCCGTTCAGTTCGCCCTTCGTGAACACGCTGGTGATGTTGTCGGCCTGTTTGATGCGCCGGGCGTCCATGCCCATCATGTTGCCCGAGGGGATCAGCTTCTTGAGGCTGAAGTATTCGGAATCGACGATGTCGAACGAGTTCGGCTGCGTCACGACGCGCTTGGAGACCTCGTCGGTGACCACCGGGATGTACTCGATGACGATACCGAGATCCTCCTTCACCTTGCGCGCGATGTCGGCGGACTGGTTCACGGCGGTGCCGAGGTAGCGCAGGGTCACCGGCTCGGCGGCGATGACGTTGGGAAAGCCGGTGATCGGCCCGGCCCCGAGGGTCAGCCCGGTGGCGCCGGCGCCCTGGAGCAGCGTGCGCCGGCTCAGCTTGATCGTGGTCATGGGTCGGTCCTCTGGTCGCGTCGAAGGGCAGGGGGGCTCAGGCCGTGAGGCGGTGGGCGGCCTCGGCGTCCCAGCCCACGGGGACGGTCTGGCCGAGGGCGAAGGGGCGGGCGGCGAATGTGTCGTCGGGCAGGATCGCGGTGAGCGCGGTGCCGTCCTCGGCCAGCCCCTTCGCCTCGAGGCCGACGTGGACGCTGCTGCCCTGGTACTCCACCGAGACGATGCGGGCGGGCACGGCCTCGGCACCGGCCCGGTCGCCCAGCCGCATGCGGTCGGCGCGCACCGCCACCGGGCGGTTGCCGGGCAGGACGATGACGTTGTGGCCGCCGATGAAGCGGGCGACGAAGGCGCTGGCCGGACGCTCGAACACCGTGCGCGGGTCGCCGGCCTGCTCGATGCGCCCGCCGTTCATCACCACCACGAGGTCGGACAGCGCCATGGCCTCCTCCTGGCTGTGGGTGACGTGGATGAAGGTGAGGCCGAGATCCTTCTGCAGCCGCTTCAGCTCGGTCCGCATCCGCACCCGCAGGAACGGGTCCAGCGCCGAGAGCGGCTCGTCGAGGAGCAGGACCTTGGGTCCGGTGACCAGCGCGCGGGCGAGCGCCACGCGCTGCTGCTGGCCACCGGAGAGCTGGGCCGGCAGGCGCTCGGACAGATGCGTCATCTGGACGAGGTCGAGCATGGCCATGGCCTTGGCCCGGCGCTCGGTCTTGCCGACCCCCCGCATCTTGAGGCTGAAGGCGACGTTGTCGCGACAGTTCAGGTGCGGGAACAGGGCGTAGCTCTGGAACATCATGGCGGTGCCGCGCTCGGACGGGGCGGCGTCGCCGACCGCGCGCGGACCGATCACCACGTCGCCGCTCGACACGGTCTCGTGGCCGCCGATCATGCGCAGGGTCGTGGTCTTGCCGCAGCCCGAGGGGCCGAGCAGGCAGCAATAGTCCCCCGACCGGATCCTGAGGTCGATGCCGTCCACGGCGGTGGTGGAGCCGTAGCGCTTGGTCAGGCGGATGAGCTCGACGTCCATGCGGTGCTCCCTCGCAAGGCGATCAGCAAAGGTCGGGCCAGAGCGCGATCGGCATTCCCTCCCCGCGAGGGGAAGGGAGGCCGCCTCACCGTCGCCGCGCCGCCGGCTCGACGGTCCGGTCGAGCACCCGCCCATGACCGACCGCCCCGGTCACCCGCCCGTCCTGCGCGATCACCTCGCCGCGCGCGATCGTCATCACCGGCCAGCCCGTCACCGCGAACCCCTCCCAGGGCGTGTAGTCGGCGCCGTGGTGGAGGTGCTCCTGGCGGATGGTCTCGCGGCGGTTCGGGTCCCACAGGGTGAGGTCGGCGTCGAAGCCGGGGCCGATCGAGCCCTTTCGCGGGTAGAGCCCGTAGAGCTTGGCGTGGTTGGTGGACGTGAGTTCCACGAAGCGGTTGAGCGAGATGCGGCCGGCCGAGACCCCCTCCGAGAACAGCACCGGCAGCCGGGTCTCGATGCCGGGGATGCCGTTGGGCACCCAGCGGAACGAGGTCTTTCCCTTCGGGTTCAGCTTGCCGGCGGGGTCGTCGTAGCGGAACGGACAGTGGTCGGAGGAGACCACGTCGAACAGCCCGGTCTGGAGCCCGCGCCAGATCGCGGCCTGGTTGGCGACGTCGCGCGGGGGCGGCGAGCACACGTATTTCGCCCCCGCCATCGGGTCGTCGGACCCCAGCCCCTTCATGTGATCGGCGGTGAGCGTCAGGTATTGCGGGCAGGTCTCGGCGCGGATGTCGAGGCCGCGCGAGCGGGCCCAGGCGATCTGCTCCATCGCCTCCGCGCCTGAGACGTGGACGATGACGATGGGCAGGTCGACGAGTTCGGCGTGGCTGATCGCGCGATGCGCCGCCTCGCGCTCCACGAGCTGGGGCCGGGACAGGGCGTGGCCGTAGGGGCCGGTCTGCCCCGCCCGTTCGAGCTTGTCGGTCATGTAGCGGATGGCGTCGTAGCCCTCCGCATGGACCATGACGCGCGCGCCCTCGCGCCGCGCCAGGTCGAACACGTCGAGGATCTGGCGGTCGTTCAGCACGAGGTCGTCGTAGGTCATGAAGACCTTGAACGAGGTGTAGCCCTCGGCGATCAGGCCGGGCAGCTCCTGGCCGAGCACCGCCGGCGTCGGGTCCGAGACGATGAGATGGATGGCCACATCGATGTGGCACTGCCCTTCCGCCAGCGCCCGGTAGGCATGGGTCGCCTCGCGCAGGGAGGCGCCGCGCGGCTGCAGGGCGAAGGGCATGACGCAGGTGTTGCCGCCGGCCGCCGCGGCGCGGGTGGCGGAGGCGAAATCGTCGGCCATGACGATGCCCGGGCCGGAGGCCTGCGCGATGTGGACGTGGCTGTCGATGCCGCCGGGCAGGACGAGGAGCCCGCCGGCGTCGATGGTGCGGGAGGCATCGGTGATCGCCTCCGCCACGGCGACGATGCGGCCGGCGCGGATGCCGATGTCGGCGCGCAGGGTGTCGGTGGCGGTCACCACCGTGCCGCCGCGCACGGCGAGGTCGAACTCGGGCATGGCGGTCAGCCCTCCCTGCGGGCGATGATCGCCACCGGGCCGCCGCCGTCCGGCCCCTGGTGCTCGGCGCCGCCCGAGACGAACAGGTCGGTGCGCCCGATGGCGGCGGCCGCGACCCCGCCCACCAGCGCGCGGGCGTGGCGGGTGGCGTTGATGTCGCTGTCGTCGTTCATGATGTGGCGGCGCCCGCGGATCAGCCCGTCGTGCGAAGGCTCGGCCTTGGCCAGGAGCGCGACGACCCGCTCGGACTCCTCCGGCGAGAGCTGGCCTCCGGTCGCAAAGCCGAGGTCCGACAGAACCTCCTGAATCGCGAAAAGATCGATGGCGTCGCGCATCACCCGGTGGGCGATCCGGCAGGGGCCGCTCCAGCCTTTCGCTTGCCCGAGTACGATGACCTCGTTGCGCATCAGCTCGATGCCCGCCGAGGCGCTGGCCCGGCCCGACCACAGGTCGCGGGACGAGCAGATCGCCGCGTCGCTCAAGGCCTCCCGCACGATCTCGCCCAGCGCCACGCCGATGCCCAGCGCCGAGGCACCGCGCGACAACCCCATGGAGGCGTAGGTGTCGTGGCTGACGACGCTCTGCCCGCGCGAGGCCGCCTCGAGGATGCGGGCGCTGGTGAGCAGCGGGCACTTCACCTGGACGAAGTGCACGTCCTCGGGGTCCTCGATCCCGGCCTGCGCCATGGCGGCCGCCACCGCCGTCGCGGTGGCCTCCACCTGCGCCATCCGGCCGATCTCCTCGGGCGCGAAGTCGGGGGTGAAGGCGGTGCCCACCGCCAGGGCCGGGCCGTCGGGGCCGGCCGCGGCCTCGCGCCGGGCTAAGACGAGGAGATGGGGCGAGAGCCCGCCCTCGGTGCCGCCCGACATGACGAGGGCGACGCGGGCCGCGACCTGCGCCCGCGTGCAGCCCAGCGCCTCGGCCAGGGCCCCCTCCAGCGCCATCACCGCGAGTTGCCGGGTGAAATCGTTGACGCAGCCGTTGCCCTCGGTCTTGCCGAAGATCGCCACGACCTCGTCGGGCCGGACCTGGCCGCTCTCGAACAGGGCGGTGAGCCCCGCGACGTCGGCCGGGTTTCGGGTGGGAACGCGCAGGACGAGGCATTCGGGCATCGGCGGGTCCGTGTCGGGGGCGGCGACGCGCGGTCGGCCGGGTCCGGTCTACCGCATGCACGGTGCGCCGGGCGAGTGCCGGTTGGTGTGCAGTGTGATGCCGAAAACAGCACGCTCGCGCGCGAGTTTGAGCAGCGCCCGAGGATGAAACCTCGCCGCCGGGCGTGGCCGCCGGCAGCCGGCCTGCCGAACTTGCCTGCGGCGCCCGGGAACGGCACGAGTCCCGCGTCCGCAGGGGCGGCCGACATCCGGTGACGAGGGCAAAGGCGCATGCACGACGCACGACATAACCTGAAGGTCGACGGCTCGCGCCTGTGGGCGACGATCCAGGAGACGGCGCGGTTCGGCGGCACTCCGGAGGGCGGCGTCGACCGGCTCACCCTGTCGGCCACGGACGGTCGGGTTCGCGACTGGTTCCGGGATGCCTGCGAGGCGGCCGGGCTGGAGGTGGCGGTCGACGAACTCGGCACCCAGTTCGCCCTGCGGCGCGGGCGCGACATGAGCTTGCCCCCGGTCGCCTGCGGCTCGCACCTCGACACCCAGCCCACCGGCGGGCGCTTCGACGGCATCCTCGGCGTGCTGGCGGGCCTCGAGGTGATGCGCACCCTCGACGACGCCGGCATCGAGACGCAGGCGCCGCTCATGGTGGTCAACTGGACCAACGAGGAGGGCTCGCGCTTCGCCCCCGCCACCATGGCCTCGGCCGCCTATGCGGGGCTGTTCACGGCGGCGGATATCCAGTCCCGGCGCGACGCCGCCGGGATCAGCGTCGGCGAAGCCCTGGACGCCATCGGCTATCGCGGGCCCGAGCCCACCGGCGCCAGGGCGATCGGCGCCTTCGTCGAGCTGCACATCGAGCAGGGGCCGATCCTCGACGCGGAGGGCGAGAGCATCGGAGTGGTCGACCGCTGCCAGGGGGTGGCCTGGTACGACGGCACCGTCACCGGTTTCGAGAGCCATGCCGGCACGACGCCGATGCCGCGCCGGCGCGACGCCATGGCGGGGCTGGCCGAGATCGCACTGGCGGCGGAGGCCGTCGCCATCGCGCACGGCCCCGCCGCGGTGGCGACGATGGGCGAGGCGACGATCGCCGCGCCGTCCCGCAACGTGGTGCCGGGGCGGATCGCCTTCACCCTCGACGTGCGCGACCCCGGACAGGCCACCCTCGACGCGATGGAGGCCGCCCTGCGTGAACGGATCGCCGAGATCGGCGCCCGCCGCACCCTCGCGATCACCCTCGACAAGATCTGGTCGCGGGCCCCGGTGGTCTTCCACCCGGAGGTGGTCGCGGCGGTGGAAGCCGCGACCCGCGGCCTCGGGCTGGCGCACCGGCGGATGGTCTCGGGCGCCCAGCACGACGCCTGCAACATCGCCGACACGGTCCCCACGGCGATGATCTTCGTGCCCTGCAAGGACGGCATCAGCCACAACCCGGCCGAATCGGCGACGCAGGAGGATTGCACCGCCGGGGCCGACGTTCTCCTACGGACCCTGGTGGCGCTGGCCGATGCGCCGCGATCTCAGAGCGCCAGCACCGTGTCGGGGATCGGCGCGAACACGCAATCGTCGGCCGAGCCGTCCTCGTAGACCAGCATCGCGAAGGTGCCCGGCGTCTCGCGGGTCATCATGTGGGCGTGCCAGGCGCCGGCCCGGTAGGTGATGCCGGTCTCGCCGGGAACCGAGAACGCCCTCAGGGTGGCGGGGTCGGGGGCGCCGTACCGGTCCTCGGCCACCACCACGAGGTAGCCGGAGACGGCGAGCGGCAGGAAGGTCTGGCTGGAGAACGGGTGCATCTCCAGCCGCTTGAGCGGCATCAGCCCGGCGGCGGGATCGCTGCGGATCAGGGCGAGGTTGGGCGGGACGCCGGGCCTCGCGTTCTCGATGGGGCTCGCCCGGTCCTGTCGCGGCGCCGGCTCGGGCCGTTCGAGGAGGCTGCCGAACGGCGCGAAGGCCTCGGCGGTGATCGGCCGGACGACGAGGCGGACGACGGGCGATGCGGTCACGGGACAGGCCGGGGCTGGGTCGAACCAAGGGGTATCGGCACAGGCAGGTTCCGCGCCGCGGACCAAGTGGCCGACCACTTGCATACACCCTGGCGTCACAGCGTACAGGAGGGTGTCATCAGCAGCTCGGCTCAGTTCACGAAGGCGAAGGCTCCTCTCACGGCCACGAAGGCCCTCGCCGCCGCCCTGCTCCTGTCGAGCCTCGCCCCCGCGGGTGCTCTGGCCCAGGGCACCCTTCGGATCGGCATGACCGCCTCCGACATCCCGCTGACCACCGGCCAGGCCGACAACGGCGGCGAGGGCATGCGGTTCACCGGCTACACGGTCTACGACGGGCTCATCAACTGGGACCTGTCGAGCGCGACGAAGCCCTCGGTGCTGGCCCCGGGCCTCGCCACCAGCTGGGAGGCGGACGCCACCGACAAGACCAAGTGGACCTTCAAGCTGCGCGAGGGCGTGACCTTCCACGACGGCTCGCCCTTCACCGCCGAGTCGGTGGTGTGGAACCTCGACAAGCTCCTCAAGACCGATTCCCCGCAGTTCGACCCGCGCCAGTCGGCGCAGGGGCGCTCGCGCATCCCGGCGGTGGCCAGCTACCGGGCGGTCGACCCGACCACGCTCGAGGTGATCACCAAGACCCCCGACGCGACGCTGCCCTACCAGATCGCCTGGATCATGATCTCCTCGCCGACGCAGTGGGAGAAGGTCGGCAAGAGCTGGGACGCCTTCGCCAAGACGCCGGCCGGGACCGGCCCGTGGAAGCTGACCCTGTTCGCCCCCCGCGAGCGCGCCGAGATGGCGCCCAACAAGGAGTATTGGGACAAGGCCCGGATCCCTAAGCTCGACAAGCTCGTGCTGGTGCCGCTGCCCGAGGCCAACGCCCGCGTCGCCGCCCTGCGCTCGGGCCAGGTCGACTGGATCGAGGCGCCGCCGCCGGACGCCGTCGCCTCGCTCAAGGGCGCCAAGTTCACCATCGTCACCAACGCCTATCCGCACAACTGGACCTGGCACCTGTCGCGGGCCGAGGGCTCGCCCTGGAACGACATCCGCATCCGCAAGGCCGCCAACCTCGCCGTCGACCGCGAGGGCATGAAGGAGCTCCTCGGCGGCCTGATGATCGCGGCCGAGGGCTTCATGCCGCCGGGCCACCAGTGGTTCGGCAAGCCGACCTTCAAGCCGACCTACGATCCGGAGGCCGCCAAGAAGCTCCTGGCGGAGGCCGGCTACGGCCCGGCCAAGCCCGTGACCACCAAGGTGCTGATCGCGCCCTCGGGCTCCGGGCAGATGCAGCCGCTGCCGATGAACGAGGTCATCCAGCAGAACCTCGCCGAGGTCGGGATCAAGATCGATTTCGAGGTGGTGGAGTGGAACACCCTCATCAACCTCTGGCGCGGCGGCTCCAAGGCCGAGATGTCGCGCAAGGCCACGGGGATGAACTTCTCCTACTTCATCCAGGACCCCTTCACCGGCTTCATCCGGCACCTGCAGTGCAACCTCGCCGCCCCCAACGGCACCAACTGGGGTCACTACTGCGACCCCGAGATGGACAAGCTGTTCGACCAGGTCCGCAACACCTTCGACACGGCCGAACAGGCCAAGGTGCTGGAGAAGGTCCACGAGAAATACGTGAACGACGCCCTGTTCCTGATGGTGGCCCACGACGTGAACCCGCGGGCGATGAGCCCAAAGGTGAAGGGCTTCGTCCAGGCGCAGAACTGGTTCCAGGACTTTTCGCCGATCACCGTGGAGAAGTGATCCTGGCCGGTCGGTCTTAGCTGGCGGGGCTCCCTCTCCCATGGGGAGAGGGCAGGGGTGAGGGGAGTGCCTTCTGCGAAGAGGTCACACACCTCACCCTATCCCTCTCCTTCCAGGAGAGGGGACCCGAGCCCGGCAGACCGGCGTCGTGGACGATGGCAGCACACCTGAACGGACGGACCTGAGCGGAATGCCACCATGCTGAGCTTCATTCTCCGGCGCCTCGTCGCCGTGACCCCGGTGGCGCTCGGCGTCAGCGTCGTGTGCTTCCTGCTGGTGCACCTGGCGCCGGGCGATCCCTTGAGCGCGGTGCTGCCGGTGGACGCCACCCAGGAGACCATCGACGCGATGCGCTCGGCCTACGGCTACGACAAGCCGCTGCCGGTGCAGTACTTCATCTGGCTCTGGCACGTGCTCCAGGGCGACCTCGGCACCTCGATCTCGAGCGGCCGGCCGGTGGTATCGGAAGTGGGCCGCGCCGTCGTCAACAGCCTGATCCTGGCCTCGGTGGCGACGCTGATCGGCTTCACCTTCGGCACCTTCTTCGGTTTCGTGGCCGGCTACTTTCGCGATTCCGCCCTCGACAAGGTGGCGTCCGCCATCTCGGTCTTCGGCGTGTCGGTGCCGCACTACTGGCTCGGCATGGTGATGGTGATCATCTTCTCGGCGACCCTGGGCTGGCTGCCGCCCACCGGCGCGGGGCCGGACGGGTCGGGCAACTGGAAGCCCGACCTCGAACACCTGCGCTACATGATCCTGCCGGCGATCACGATGTCGGTGATCCCCATGGGCGTCATCGCCCGCACCATCCGGGCGCTGGTCGGCGACATCCTCTCGCAGGACTTCGTCGGCGCCCTGCGGGCCAAGGGCCTCTCCGAGTTCGGCGTGTTCAAGCACGTCGTCAAGAACGCCGCCCCGACGGCGCTGGCCATCATGGGCCTGCAGCTCGGGTACCTGCTCGGCGGCTCGATCCTGATCGAGACGGTGTTCGCCTGGCCCGGCACCGGCTTCCTGCTCAACTCCGCGATCTTCCAACGCGACCTGCCGCTGCTGCAGGGCGCCATCCTGGTGCTGGCGATGTTCTTCGTCGCCCTCAACCTCATCGTCGACGTCGTGCAGACGGCGCTCGACCCACGCATCGAGAGGGGCTGATGGCCGGAACGACCACTCCCGCCACGGCCGGTATCGATCCGGCCATGGGAACGACCCAGCCCGCACCCGAGGCCTTCGTCGCCTCGGTGGGCTTCTGGGGCAGCGTCGGGCGCAAGCTCGTGCGCGACCCCGTGGCGATGACGGCCGCGGCCATCATCCTCGTCATCGTCGCGGTGGCGATCCTGGCACCCTGGATCACGCCGATGGACCCCTATCGCGGCTCGATGCTCCGGCGCCTCAAGCCGATCGGCGACGCCACCTACATCCTCGGCTCCGACGAACTCGGGCGCGACATGCTCAGCCGCCTGATGATGGGCGGGCGCCTGTCGCTGTTCATCGGCGTCACCCCGGTGATCCTCGCCTTCATCATCGGCTCGGGCATCGGCATCCTGGCCGGCTACGTCGGCGGCTGGCTCAACGTGGTGCTGATGCGCACCATCGACGTGTTCTTCGCCTTCCCCTCGGTGCTGCTGGCCATCGCCCTGTCCGGCGCATTGGGCGCGGGCGTTCTCAACTCCATCGTCTCGCTCACCTGCGTGTTCGTGCCCCAGATCGCCCGCGTCGCCGAGAGCGTGACGACCCAGATCCGCTCGCGCGACTACGTCGACGCCGCCAAGCTCTCGGGCGCCTCCACCTTCACCATCCTGCGGGTGCAGGTGCTCGGCAACGTGCTCGGGCCGATCTTCGTCTATTCGACGAGCCTCATCAGCGTCTCGATGATCCTGGCCTCGGGCCTGTCCTTCCTCGGCCTCGGCGTGAAGCCGCCGGAGCCCGAATGGGGCCTGATGCTCAACACCCTGCGCACCGCGATCTACGTCAACCCGATGGTCGCGGCGCTGCCGGGCCTGGCCATCTTCATCGTCTCGATCTCGTTCAACCTGTTCTCGGACGGGCTTCGCTCCGCCATGGAGGTCAAATCGTGACTACCGTCGCCGACATCCGCGATCGCGGCGGGCCGGCCCAGCCGCTGCTCACCGTCGACGGGCTCATCAAGCACTTCCCGATCAAGAAGGGCCTAGGGGGCAAGAAGGCGGTGGTGCGCGCCGTCGACGGGGTCGATTTCGAGATCCTGAAGGGCGAGACGCTGGGCATCGTCGGCGAATCCGGCTGCGGCAAGTCCACCACCGCCAAGCTGATCATGGGGCTGATCGAGCACGATTCCGGCAACCTGCTGTTCGACGGCGAGACCATCGGCAGCCGCGCCCTGCCGATGCGCCAGTTCCGCGCCCAGACCCAGATGGTGTTCCAGGACAGCTACTCCTCCCTCAACCCGCGCATGACCGTGGAGGCCTCGATCGCCTTCGGGCCGCAGGTCCACGGCATCCCGACCCGGCAGGCGATCGAGCGGGCGCGCTCGCTGCTCGCCCGCGTCGGGCTCGAACCGACCCGGTTCGCCGCGCGCTATCCGCACGAACTCTCCGGCGGTCAGCGCCAGCGCGTCAACATCGCCCGGGCGCTCGCCCTGGAGCCGCGCCTCGTGGTCCTCGACGAGGCGGTCTCCGCGCTCGACAAGTCGGTGGAGGCGCAGGTGCTCAACCTGCTCCTCGACCTCAAGCAGGACTTCAACCTCACCTACCTGTTCATCAGCCACGACCTCAACGTGGTTCGCTTCATCTGCGACCGGGTCGCGGTGATGTACCTCGGCCAGGTCGTCGAGATCGGCCCGGCCGACACGGTGCTGGCCTCGCCCTCGCACCCCTATACCGCCGCCCTCCTGTCCTCGATGCCGTCGCTGGACCCGGACAACCGCACGCAGGTGGCGCCGTTGGCCGGCGATCCGCCCAACCCCATCGACCCGCCCTCGGGCTGCCGCTTCCATCCGCGCTGCACCCTGGCCGAACCGGTCTGCTCCGCGAAGGTGCCGCCCCTCGACACCGTGGTCGACCTCCACCGGGTCGCCTGCCTCGCGCGCCAGCCGGGCTCCGGCCATTCGGCGGCCAACGCCCTGGTGGCGGCATGACCGTGCCGGTCCCTTCCGCGCCGCTCTCGCCCGCGAGCCCCACCGGCCCGGCGGTGGCGATCCGCAACCTCAGCGTCACCTTCGGCGGCCGGGTCAGGGCTGTCGACGGGGTCGACCTCGTGCTCGAGCGCGGCCAGGCGGTGGCCCTGATCGGCGAATCGGGCTCGGGCAAGAGCGTGACCCTGCGCGCGATCATGCGCCTCAACCCGGAGAACAAGACCAAGATCGAGGGCACCATCACGGTGGCCGGGCAGGACGTGATGTCCATGTCCAAGAAGGAACTGACCCGCCTGCGCGGGCGCGCGGTGGCGATGATCTTCCAGGAGCCGCTGCTGGCGCTGGACCCGGTCTACACGGTGGGACGCCAGATCACGGAGGCGATCCGCCGCCACGAGGGCCTGGGCGAGGGGGAGGCACGGGCCCGCGCCCTCGAACTGTTCGAACGCGTGCGCATCCCGAGCCCGCAGCGGCGCCTCGACGCCTATCCGCACGAGATGTCGGGCGGCATGCGCCAGCGCGCGATGATCGCCCTGGCGCTGGCCTGCCGGCCCAAGGTGCTGCTGGCCGACGAGCCGACCACGGCGCTCGACGCCACCGTGCAGATCCAGATCCTGCTGCTGCTGCGCGAACTGCAGGCGGAGCTCGGCCTCTCCACCATCTTCGTCACCCACGACCTCGGGGCCGCGGTGGAGGTCGCCGACCGCATCGCGGTGATGTACGCCGGGCGCATCGTCGAGGCGGGCACCGCGCGCCAGGTGGTGCTCAGCCCCAACCACCCCTACACCATCGGCCTGTTGAGCAGCCGGGCCGACGGCGCCCTGGTCAAGGGCTCGCGCCTCGAGACCATCCCCGGCAGCCCGCCCGACCTCGCCAACCGCAAGCCCGGCTGCCCGTTCGCGCCGCGCTGCTTCCTGGCGGTGGACAAGTGCCACAGGGAGGTGCCGCCCGCCCTCGAGGTGGCGCCGGGCCACGCGGTGGCCTGCTGGCGCTCGGACGACGCGGCGGCGGCGTTCCGCGAAAGGCTGGCCGCACCGGCGGCGGCCTGACAAAGAAGGACACCGGCTTTTCGTGAAAGCCCGTGTCCTTTTCACCAGGACATAGCCTTGACGGTGATTCCAGGGCTCTGCCCTGGACCCGCGAAAGGTCTCGACCTTTCGAAACCGAGATGACGTGGGTGTCCGGCTTTAGAAGAACCGTTCTTTCACGACGATGGTGTCGCCCGGGCGGACCGGATAGGTCATCGGCACGATCCCCGAGACCAGGCCCTTGGGGCCTTCGCGGGTGAGGACGGCGTAGTCGCGCGCCGCACGGGGGCCGAAGCCCTGCGCGATCGCCACCGCCGTCTCGACGGCCATGCCGTTGACGTAAGGGTACTGGCCAGAGGTGGTGACCTCGCCCAGGATGTAGAACGGCCGGTAGGAATCGACCTCCACCGTGACGTGCGGCTCGCGCACGAAGCCGGAGGAGAGCTTGGCCTCGATGGTCTTGGCCGCCTGGACCGTCGACTGGCCGCCCACCTTCACCGTCCCGATCAGCGGCATCGCGATCTGCCCGGCCCCGTCGACCGCGTAGATGTTCGAGAGGTTGTCCTGCCCGAACACGATCACGCGCAGGCGGTCGCCCGCAGAGAGCGTGTAGCGGGCTCCGATCGACCCCGTGCCGGTGGTGTCGAGGAGCTCGGTCCGGAAATCCGGACGCAGGCATCCGCCGAGCGCGAGGCTGGAGGAGAGAGCGAGAAGTAATGCGCGCCGGTTCATCAGCACTGCCGCCGTTGGGACTCGATACGATGAACGAGGCCTAACCGGGCATGGTTAAGGAACGATAAAGTCTCGTTTTCCCGTCCCACGACTTCGCGGCTCTTAACCTCCGGTCAACCCTAACGATGTCTGATGAGATCAAGGCCGATCGATCGGGTTCTCGCTCGCGATGGGTCATTTTTACCTTGCGTAAAGATCTCCCATGCCTCGCACCCGCCTGCATCCCGCCCCGTTACACGCCGCCCAGGGGCACGGCGACGGCCTCGGCCTGACGCAGGTGGGGGGCCTCCTGCGCCGATCCTGGGCCTGGATCGCCCTGCCGACCCTGGCGGCGGCGGCCGGCGCGATCGTCTTCGTGCAGGTGGTCCCGCCACGCTACACCGGCGAGGCCAAGATCCTCCTCGAGAACCGCGAGGCCGCCTTCAGCCGCTCGGGCACCGAGCGGGCCGAGGCGAGCCTGCCCATCGACGAACAGGCGGTGGCGAGCCAGGTCCAGGTGGTGATGTCGCGCGACCTCGCCCGCGAGGCGGTCCGCCGCCTCAAGCTCGCCGGCAACGCCGAGTTCGATCCGAGCGTCGACGGGGTCGGCGTGCTCCAGAGCATGCTGATCATGACCGGGCTCGCCAAGAACCCGCTCGATCGCACGCCCGAGGACCGGGTGCTGGAGACCTACTTCGAGCGGCTCTTGGTCTATTCCGCCGGCAAGTCGCGCATCCTCACCATCGAGTTCCGCTCGCGCGACGCCGAGCTCGCGGCCCGCGCCGCCAACACGGTGGCCGAACTCTACATCGCCTCGCTGGAGGCGGCCAAGGTCGACACCGCGCGCTACGCCTCGACCTGGCTCGGCGGCAACATCGAGTCCCTGCGCAAGCGCGTCGCCGAGGCCGAGGCCAAGGTCGAGACCTACCGCAGCCGCAACGGGCTGATCGCCACCGGCGGCACCTCGAACCAGCCGCTGGGCGCCCAGCAGCTCGGCGAGATCTCGACGCAGCTCTCGCAGGCCCGCACCGTCAAGGCGGATCTGGCCGGGCGCGCCAAGCTGATCAAGGAGATGATCAAGGACGGGCGCGTCTTCGAGATCCCGGACGTGGCCAACAACGAGGTCATCCGCCGGGCGGTCGAGCAGCGCATCACCCTCAAGGCGCAGCTCGCGCTCGAATCGCGCACCCTGCTGCCGGCCCATCCGCGCATCAAGGAACTGGTGGCGCAGGTCAACGACCTCGACGCCCAGATCAAGGCCACCGCCGACCGCGTCGTGCGCACCCTTGAGAACGACGCCCGCATCGCCGAGGCCCGGGTCGAGAGCCTCACGGCAGCGGTGGAGGCCCAGCGCGACGTCGTCGCCCAGGGCAACTCCAGCGAGGTCCAGCTGCGGGCCCTGGAGCGCGAGGCCAAGGCCGAGCGCGAACAGCTCGAATCCTACCTCTCGCGCTACCGCGAGGCGAGCGCCCGGGATGCCGAGAGCGCCACCCCGGCCGATGCCCGCGTGGTCTCCCGCGCGGTGGTGCCCGAGCTGCCGTCCTTCCCCAAGAAACTGCCGATCATCGCGCTGGCGACGCTGCTCGCCCTCATGTTCTCCATCGGTGCCATCCTCGCCCGCCACCTCCTGGCCAACCCGGAGGGCGTCGATGGCGCGCGCCGCCGCGACGAGGACGAGGATGCGGCCGAAAGGCAGCGCCCGTTCTCCCGCGAGCCCGGCCCGTTCGACTTCCCCGAGGCCTCCGCCGCCCTGTCCCGCTCGGGCGCCACCTACGCCGGCACGGCCTATGCCGCGCAGCCACCCGCCTGGGCCGCCTCCGTGGCGCGGGTCGAGGACGAGGACCGCCGGGAGGCCCCGGCCGCCGAACCGGACGGGCTCCATCGCGAGGAACCGTCGATCGCGATCCCGGCGCAGGTCGAGGACGTCCGCGATGCCGCCCGGGTCCGGGCGCCGGTGGTGCCGACTGAGGCCGAAGAGCTCCCGGTGATCCTGGCCGGTCCTCCGCTGGCCGGTCCTCCGTCCGACCTCGCCCAGATCCCCGCCCAGATCACCGCCACGACCCCCGCCATGGTCCCCGCCATGGTCCCTGCGGCGATCCCCCTGCCGCCGCCCGCTGCCGCACCCGAGGAGGCCCTCGCCGCGGCCGTGGACGAGCCCGCCGCCCCGCAGGCCGCCCCGGCCCGGTCCGACGCCGCCTTCCAGCTCGACCTGCTCGTCGCCCGCCTGCGGGAGGGCGGCGAAGGCCACACCGGTCCGCGCGTCGTCGTGGTCGAGACGGGGGAGGGCGGCGAGGAGAGCCTCGCCCAGACCCTGGCCGCGACCCTCTCGGCCTCCGGCAGCCGCACCCTGGTGGTCGATCTCAACGGGCCCGGCGACGACCTCGACGAACCCGGCGTCACCGACCTCGTGGCCGGCGAGGTCGCCTTCCACGATGCGATCCAGCCGATTCCCGGCTCGCGCCTCCACGTCATCGCCCGCGGCTCGATCCCGGCGGAGATCCTGATCGAGGAGCCCCTGGCCCTCACCATCACCCTCGACGCCCTGGACGAGGCCTATGCCTGGGTGGTCTGCCGGATCGACGCCGCCCGCGGCTGGCCCGCCCGCGAGATCATGGCCGCCTGCATCGGGCCGACGACGGCGGTGGTGATCGCCTCGAATGCCGAGGCGCACGATCCCGCCCTCGTCGATCTCTACGCCCGGGCCGAGGATGCCGGCGCCGCCCTCGTCGTGGTGGCGCAGGACCGCCCGGCGGTCCCCGCCGAGACCGACTCCGCCGAGAAGACGGACCTGGGCCTGCGCCTCTCGGCCGCCTGATCCGCCCGGCCGTCAGGCGGCGCGGTCGGTCGGCCGCCGCACCAGGCGGCCGAGGCGGCGGAAGATCCGAAAAAGGCGCGGGCTCGCCTTGATGCGCCGCTTGAGGCGGTTGCGCCCGACCGCCTGGGCGGTGACGAGCCGGCCGAGCAGGGTGATGGGGATCGCCACCTCGCGCAGTTCGATGGTCTCGTCGCAGATGCTGGCCTTGTAGCGCGCCTCTCCGACCCCGAGGTCGAAGGCCCGCCGTCCCCTCTCCGCCTGATACCGCACCAGGTGCTGGAGCAGGATGTCCCCGGGGCTGAAGCGGGCCAGGGCCGGGTCCTGGTCGAACGAGGTCATCATCCCGCTGTAGCGCCGGCCGTCCACGGCGCCCGCGAAGGTCGCCAGGATCCGGCCGTCGCCCCGTGCCACCAGGGCGCAGACCTCGATGGCCGTCCGGTCCTCCAGGCCCGGCACCGCCCCCACCGCCCGGGCGAGGAAGTGCCGGATGCCGGGAACCACGTAGGGATCGCAGACGCCGATGGTGGCGAGGCGGGCGGCCTTCTGCGCGTAGAACGCATCGAGGATGGCGCGGGCCTCGTCCGCCGTCGCGGCGACGCTGAAGCCGATCGGGCCGACCGCGTCCACGAGCTTCTTCTCCTTGCCGCGCAGCTTCTTGCGGGCGTCGGCACTGAAGACCCGCCGCACGGTGGCCTCGGCATCTGCGTCGGTCCCCAGACTCAGGCCGTAGGCGTTGCTGGGAGCCGGCTCGCTGCACTGGGCGAGGGGGTTGGCCACCCCGTCCCAGTGCCGGGGCTGATAGCCGAGCAGGTAGGCGTCGATGCCGGCCTGCGCCCCGGCCGCTCGCAGGGCCTCGACGACCTCGGGCCCGGCCAGGGCCGCCGCCTCGGGCGAGGCGAACAGCGGCATGTGGAAATTGGCATGGGCGGCGCCGACCACGCGGGCGATCACGGCGCCGTGCTCGCGCCGGCACCATAACGGCAGGATCATCCGCACGCGCCCGGCGCGGTCGCGCAGCACGACGATCCGCACGGCCCCGGCCCGATGCTCGGCATCCGCCGCCGAGGCGCCCGCACAGAAGGCCGCGACCCAGTCGAACCGCTGGTAGGGCGTCGCCAGGACCGCCGGGTCGCTTTCGACCCCGCGCCACAGGGCCTCGACCGCCGACAGGTCGCGATGGACCTCGAACCGCAGGGCCGACCGGATCGACGCGTGGATCATGTCTGCCTGGGCCAGATCATCGACAAGAGCCGCCATGACAACCACTCCCCCCCGATCATCCGGCACGATATCGCCGGATCGGGTCGTTCAGTCTCTAGGATGCCGAGCGTAAACCACGGTTGAAGGCGGCCGGAAGGCAATCCCCGATCGGCGCGCGTGGGTAACGAAACCTTGCCGCTTTTCCCGGCACTCTCGGGATCCACGCCGTCCCGGCCGAACGGGACGAGCCGAGCGCCGGTCCGCCGAGGGGACCGCGGCCGGCGGCATCGCCACGAACGCCGGCAGGGGGAGGATCACCGATGACCGCATCCCGCCACCGCCTGCTGGCGGCCGGCTTTCGCGCCATCGCCGCGACGGGCGCCGACCGCTGGCTGCGCCCGCTCGCCCGCGGCGCCGGCGTGATCCTGACCTTCCACCACGTCCGCCCCGAGCCGCCGGGGGCCTATGCACCCAACCGCCTCCTGACGATCACGCCGGACTTCCTCGACAGGGTGCTGGTGCGGCTGGAGGCGGAGGGGTTCGCCATCGTCGGCCTCGACGCGGTGCCGGAACGGCTCGCCGCCGGTGGCGGCCCCTTCGCGGTCCTGACCTTCGACGACGGTTATCGCGACACGCGCGATCACGCCGCCCCGGTGCTGGCACGCCACGGGGCGCCCTGGACCCTGTTCGTCACCAGCGACTTCGCGGACGGGCGGGGACGGCTGTGGTGGATCGAGCTCGAACGCGCCATCGCGCGCCTCGACCGGGTCCGGCTGGCCGGCGACGACCGGGACGCGACAGGCCTCGACCTGCCGGCACGGAACGCCGACGAGAAGACGGCCGCCTTCGAGGCGGTCTATCGCCGCCTGCGCGCGGGCCCCGAGGACAGGCTGCTCGACCGGATCGCGGCGCTCTGCGCCGAGGCGGGAATCGCGGCCGGTTCCGCGGCCGGCGACCTCTGCCTGTCCTGGCCCGAGCTGTCACGCCTGTCCGAGGACCCGGCGGTGACCGTCGGCGCGCATACGGTGAGCCACCCGATGCTGGCCAAGCACCCGGAGCGGCGCGCGGCCTTCGAGATCGGGGAGGGGCGCGACCGCATCGCGGCGCGGCTGGGAAGGCCGGTGCGACACCTCTCCTACCCGGTCGGCGACAGGACCTCGGCGGGAGGACGCGAGTTCGCCATCGCCCGCGACCTCGGCTTCGCCACCGCGGTGACGACCCGGCCGGGCCATCTGTTCGCGGGCCACGCCCGGCACCTGCACGCGCTGCCGCGGGTCTCGGTCAACGGCTGGCACCAGAACGAGGCGGCGTTGCAGGCCCTGCTCTCGGGCGTGCCTTTCCTGGCCTGGAACCGCGGCCGGCGCCTCGACGTGACGTGACGTGAGGGTTTCAGCGTCGGCGACGAAAGCGGCGATACGACCGGTTCTCGCCGCCGCCCACCGAGAAGGTCGCGCTCTGGCGTCCGCCCCGCGCATACGACCCGCGCCGGTGGCGCCGGCCACGCCGGGCCTCGGGCGCGGCCTCGTCGGCAGACGACCCCGCCGTGGCCACGGCGGGCGGCATCGCCGGTGGCATGGCGGTGATGGCCGTTCCGGTGGAGGCCGCCCCTTCGCTCGCCGCGGCGGCGCCTCCGGCCACGTTCCGGGCGGCCGGCCCGAACATCGACAGGCACTGGTTGTAGGCGAGGTCGTTCTTGAGCCGCTCGCAGTCGGAGGCCGAGCGCGGGCCGGCCTGCGCCGCGACCGGGTGATGGAGCACCGGCACGAGGACGAGGGCGAGGACGACGGGAAACGGGCTGAGACGAGGCATGAAGCGGTGGAGCGACCTTCGGGAACGACCCGGCGCGAGGGGATCGCGTCGCCACCGCGACGTCCCCGGCCGTGCGAGGTCCTGTTGCGAGACCGTCGGGCGCCCCCTCTGCCGGGGGAGTAAGGCGAAATCCCGGCGCGGCCCCGAGCCGGACCGTCGGCGTCCTACGGGCTCGGATCGGCGTCCGGGCGCTCCATCCAGCGGATCACCGGCATCAGCGGGAAGATCCAGGCGATGCCGAGGATGCAATAGAGCACCGTCTGCACCGGGGCCGGGGTCTGCGAGATGCGGCTGTCGGCCAGCGCCATGGCCAAAGGCGCATAGACGATCACGAACCCGAGGATCGCGACCGTGCCGATCAGGGTGCGGGTGCGGCGGCGCATCGGGCTGTTCCTACCGTCGGAATCGAGGACGGCTCCTGCCTAGAACCCGACGCGGGCAGTGGCAACGTCGCCCGCCGCCGCATCCCGGGTGCGGCACCGCCGGACGTTGCCGGCCGGACGCGGGCTCCTTAACTGGCGACCCATAGGCTCGGCCCCCCTGTCAGACGAGATCCCGCGCGATGATCCTGAGCGAGGCGTCCACCGCACACACGCCCGGCCGGTACCGGGGCGTGCGCGCCTGGCTCATCCTGCTGGCCGCCCTCGTGGTCTGCATGGTGGCCGTGGGCGGCGCCACGCGGATGACCGGATCGGGCCTCTCGATCACCGAGTGGCGGCCGGTGACCGGCGCGGTGCCCCCGCTCTCGGCGGAGGCCTGGGCGGCGGAATTCGACAAGTACAAGGGCACCCCCCAGTACCAGATCCTCAACCAGGGCATGGGCATCGCCGACTTCAAGGTGATCTATGCCTGGGAGTGGGGCCACCGCATGCTCGGCCGCGTCCTCGGCCTGGTCTTCTTCCTGCCGCTGGCCTGGTTCTGGTGGCGCGGCGCCCTCGACCGCCGCCTCGGCCTCGGCCTCCTCGCCCTGGGCGCGCTCGGCGGGCTGCAGGGTGCGATCGGCTGGATCATGGTCGCCTCCGGCCTCCAGCCCGGCATGACGGCGGTGGCGCCCCTGAAGCTCACCCTGCACCTGACCACGGCCAGCCTGATCCTGGCGGTGCTGGTCTGGCTCGCCACCGGCCTGCGGCAGCGGGCGCCGGAGCCGGCACCGGCGGGCCTGCGCAACGGCGCCTATGCGGTGGCCGCCCTGGTCCTGGTCCAGATCGCGCTCGGCGGCCTCGTGGCGGGCTCGCGCGCCGGCCTCGTCCACAACACCTGGCCGACCATGGACGGCCTGTTCGTTCCGCCGCTGTCCATGCTGTTCGCGGTGACGCCCTGGTTCGAGAACTTCGTCGACAACGTCACCCTCGTGCAGTTCGACCACCGCATCGCGGCCTATCTCCTCCTCGCCCTCGCCTTCCTCCATGCCATCGACGCGACGTGGCGCAGGCCCGGCACCGGCATCGCCCGCCGGGCCTGGGCCGTGGCCGGCCTCGTCCTCGCGCAGGCCGTCCTCGGCGTGACGACGCTGCTGTTGGCGGTGCCCCTCTGGGCGGGCCTGTCCCACCAGGTCTTTGCGATGGTGTTGCTGATCATGGCCGTCGTCCATGCCCGGCTCACCGTGGCCCAGGCGGCGAGGCCGGTCCCGACCGGTGCGGCGAGCCCCGCCTTCGGGTTCGAGTATCTCGGCGCCGCACGATAATGCAGATGATGAAGATCGCCGCCTAATCCTGCAGGATACCGCGGCTTTTCGGATCTTTCGGCGTCTCGACGAATCGTGAGTGCCGCAGCGCACACACTTATCGCAACGCGGCGAACCGACCGGACACGACGGCGTTCCTCCCCCACTCGGCCACAACCGGACCGGATGGAGAACAGCCTTTGAAGACCGTCGAACCGAACCGGGATACCGCCGCCGAGGGTCGCCACGTCCGCCCGACGAAGTCTCGCGAGCGGCTGTCGCGCCGCGCCGCGATCGCCCTGACGGGCATGCTCGGGGTCGCCTGGGCGGCCGTCATCCTCAGCCGCTATCCCACGCTCATCGCGGGCTAGGCTCGGCGCCGCCAGGCGGCGACATCTGCGCTCCGTAGGGCGCGCTTCACCATGACGCGGGTTTATCCGCCGGCTGTCCCGTCCCGCGTAGTCCGACGCCGGAACGGGGTCGCGCCCTCCACGGTTAAGCTCCTACCACGCGACGGCCGGGGGTTAAGCCTCGCCGTCGCGGATCGCGGTGGCGACAGGGAAGGCTCCACGATGTTCCTGGCGGAAGACGGTCGTCCCGCGGACCTGAAATGGAATTACACCCGCGGGGAGACCCTCGCGGACGGGGCGATCCACGTCATCGGCGTGACCCTGGGTCTGGCCGGAGCCATTGCCGTCGTGATGCTGGCGGCCATGGAGCCGCTGGGCTGGGCCGGGTGGGCCGCCGTGGTGGTCTATGCCGCCGCGCTGGTGTCGATGCTGGGGGTCTCGGCCACCTACAACATGTGGCCGGTGGGCCGGCGCAAGTGGATGCTACGCCGGGCCGACCATGCCCTGATCTACCTGATGATCGCGGGCACCTACACGCCCCTCGTCACCCTCGTGGGCACCGGTTCCTCGGCATGGGCGCTGCTCGCCGCGATCTGGCTGGTGGCGGGCGTCGGCATCGCCCTCAAGCTCCTGATGCCGGGGCGCTTCGACCGGGTCGCCATCGGCCTCTACCTGATGCTCGGCTGGAGCGGCGTGCTCGCCTACGACTCGATCATCGCGGTGCTCACCCCGGACGCCCTCCGGCTGCTCGCCGCCGGCGGACTGCTCTACTCCTTCGGGGTGGTGTTCCACGTCTGGCGCAGCCTGCCCTACCAGAACGCGATCTGGCACGCCTTCGTCCTGGCCGCCACCGCCTGCCACTACGGTACGGTGCTGCTCACCGTGGTCGACACGCGGGTCTGAAGCCCAAGTCACACGGCGCTCACACCTCGGTCGACCGCCCCACCGTCGCCTCGATTTGCCCGTGCGGCTCGTCGGTGGGCAGGAACACCCGCCCGTCGCTGGCGAGGCCGAAGGGCGAGAGGTCGATCGGGATGTAGTGCTTGTTGGGCATGGCGAACCGGATCTCGGCGATCTCGGGGATCGCCGCCAGCACCGCCTCGCCCATCCGGTACATGCTGTCCTGCACGCTCGGACTGTAGGTGGTGCCGAACACCGCGACGAGGATCGCGAGCACCCGCGCGTTGGTGGCGACGGTGTCGGCGGGGACGTCGGACCATGTCCAGGTCGCGTCCATGCTCGTGGCGGCGATGCGATCGCTCGTGTCGGCCAAGGTACGGTAGCCGTCGTCGACGAAGTCCGCCCAGCCCGACTGCGTGGTCTTCATGAAGGTGTAGCCGCGCAGGCCCGATTGCAGCACCGAGCCGGAGCGGTCGGCCACCAGCTTGACGTAGCCGACGCCGTTCCCGTCGAGGGTGAAGGTGTGGCCGTGCGGCGTGCCGGAAACGGCATGGCGCAGCCAGCGGGTCTCGCGCGCCTCCACCGAGATCTCGGAGACCTGCGGGTAGGTGTCCAGGAACACCTGCGCCACATGGCCGGCGAAGGCTTCCGCCTCGGCCTCCACGTGCTTGGCCGCCGTGACGTTGACGATGTTCTTGACGCTGTCGGTAGCGACGCAGGTGCGGTTGTCGCCGTCCGTCCAGGCGCGGTCGAAGGCGCCGGTCATGAGGACCTCGAGGGTGAGCTCGCGCGGGGTGTGGTGGTCGCCGTCGCGGGCGAGCCGCATCACCCGCACCCGTCCCTTGCCGTATCGCGACGCCGTCAGTGCCATCGTCGGTTCCTCGTTCGATCGGTCGGTCGCCCTCGGGCCTACGCGGCATGGACGACGCGGCATGGGCGACGTGGATCCGCTCCGCCCGGGCCGAGGCGGTGTCGCCCAGCCCGTCGAAGAACAGGGTGAGGACGTCGACGCAGATTGCGGCGAGCAGGATGCCGGATTCGAGCAGCGGATGCAGCATCCGCTTGAACAAGTTCGGCGCCACCAGCGGGATCGGGCCGAAGCCCACCGAAACCGCAACGATGAAGAGGTTGTTGCGGTTGGCCGCGATAATCCACCGCGCCGAGGATGCGCGCACGCCGGTGACCCCGACGAGGCCGATGTTCGGCGAGCCTGCTCGGGGGCGCCAGCCCCAACGCCCGCCCGACGATGAGCGGCTCCGCCACCGCGCCGGCATCCATCGCGAGCCCATGCTGCAGACCGAGGAGCCCGAGGGTGGCGGGGGGCACCTTCGTGATGGTGCCGGCGCCGGCGTCGGAGGGGTGAGCGCTCACGTGTCGGACCCTCCCGGCGACCCGGCCCTCCTCGCGGCGGTCGAGCAATCCCTATGCCAGGGATTCACATAACAAGCCTGGCCGCGGCGGAGCGATCCGCCGCGGCCAGGCCCTCACGCTGGCTTCCTCATCCCATTTCCGGTTGATCACTTCGTGATGCGGACATGGGCTTCGCTCAGGCGCCGCGCGGGCTCGGTGAGACGGGTCCCGCTTGATCCAAGCGGAAACCGTCTCACAGGATGAAGTCGCCCCGCGCGAGGTCGGTGGTGCCGCCCGCCAGGGTCACGTCGATCGCCATGTCGGCGGCGCCGCCGTCGACGTTGACGAAGACGGTCCAGTCGGTGCCCGAGCCGGTGGCCCAGACCGAGCCGGCGGCCGTGCTGGGACCGGTGGTCGAGAAGGTGAAGTCCTGGTTGTTGGCCCGGGTCAGGTCGGCATCCATGGCGTGGAGGTCGATCTTGTCGCCCTCGGTCCGGTTGAAGTCGAAGATCTCGTCGCGGGCGCCCGCGGCCGATTCGAGGTGGTTGAAGTAGATGAAGGTGTCCGCGCCCGAGCCACCGGTCATGTCGTCGGCGCCGCGCAGGCCGATGATGCGGTCGTTGCCGCTCCCGCCGGAGATGGTGTCGTTGCCGCCGGCCACGAAGATCAGCGAGTCGCCCACGAGGTAGTCGTTGCCCTGGCCGCCGTAGATCAGGTCGTTGCCGAGCCCGGCCTCGACGCTGTCGTCGTCGAAGCCGGCGTAGACGGTGTCGTTGCCCGAGCCGAGCTGGATGGTGTCGTTGCCGGTGCCGCCGTAGACGGTGTGGCCGGCTTGGGCCGCGCTCGAGGTGGAGCCGATGTCGATGATGTCGTTGCCCCCTTGCGCGTTGATGAAGAGCGAGCGGGTGGACGGCGCCAGGAACAGCACGTCGCGGTCTTCGTCGAGGTTCTGGAAGCCGGTCCGGTCCTGGTCGTCGAAGAAGCGCTGGATCAGGTTGAGCTGCGCGCCGGTGAGCTGGGTGGTGTAATCGCGGTTGAAGTCGAACATCGCGCTCTCCTCGTGTCGGCCGGTCGGTCGACCGGCATGAGGGGACCATGCCCGGCGATCGGCGCCCCTTCCGTGATCCGGATCACACAAGCCCGAACAGGCGCCCCGTGGCGCGGAGCCTGCTAAGGGCTGGCGTCGGCGGGCGCGGCCCGGCCGTCCTCGTCATGGCGGAGCCTCATGACCCTCTCGCTCGATGCCCTGAACCGGGCCAGCCTGCCCGATTTCGTGACCGCCCTCGGGGCGGTGTTCGAGCACGCCCCCTGGGTGGCCGAGGCCGCCGCCGCCGGCCGGCCCTACGCCACGGTGGAGGCGTTGTATTCCGGCATGCGCAGGGCGGTGGAGGCGGCGCCCGAGCCCTCGCGGCTGGCGCTCCTCAGCGGCCATCCCGAACTCGCCGGCCGGGCCGCGCGGGAGGGCGCCATCGCCGCCGATTCCATCGCCGAACAGGCCGCCGCCGGACTCGACCGGCTCTCGCCGACAGAATACGCCCGCTTCGAGGCCCTGAACGCCGCCTACCGCGAACAATTTGGGTTTCCCTTCATCCTCTGCGTCAGGCGCCACGGCCGCGCCTCGCTGCTGCGGTCGTTCGCGGCCCGGGTCGCCTCGGACGCGGCCACCGAACGCGCCACCGCGCTCACGGAGGTGTTGCGCATCGCCGCGATCCGGCTCGACGCGCTGGTGACGGGGGAGGGCCCCTTGCGGACCACCGGCCGGATCTCGACCCACGTCCTCGACACGGTGCGGGGCAGGCCCGCCGCCGGTGTCGCCGTCGACCTCCTCGAATGGGTCTCGGCCGAGGAGACGGTGCTGGTGGCGCGTGCGGTCACGAACGCGGACGGGCGCACCGACGCGCCCCTGATCGGCGGCCGGCCGGTGCCGATCGGCACCTACGAGCTGCGCTTCCACATCGGCGACCATTTTCGCAGGCTCGGCCTCGACACGGCCGAGCCGCCGTTCCTCGACGTCGTGCCCCTGCGCTTCGGGGTCGCCGAGCCGGAGGGGCATTACCACGTGCCCCTGGTGGCGACGCCCTGGAGCTACCAGACCTATCGCGGGAGCTGACACCGGTGGATTTCGCTCCCCGCATCCAGGCGCGCCTCGACGCGCTGGCCGCCATCAGCGCCGAGCCCGGCGCCATCACCCGCCTCTACCTCACCCCCGAACAGGCCCGCGCCAGCGCCCTCGTCATGGGCTGGATGCGCGAGGCCGGGATGAGCGCGCGCGTCGACGCCGCCGGCAACGTGATCGGCCGCCTGGAGGGCCCGGTGCCGGGGAGCCCCGCCGTGGTGATCGGGTCGCATCTCGACACGGTGCGCGATGCCGGGCGCTACGACGGCCCCCTCGGCGTGGTCACCGGCATCGCCTGCGTCGCGGCTTTGGTGGCATCGAGCACGCGCCTGCCCTTCGCGGTTGAGGTGGTGGGCTTCGCCGACGAGGAGGGCACCCGCTTCGACGCGACCCTGATCGGCAGCCGGGCCTTCGCCGGCACCTTCGACCCGGACAAGCTCGCCTGCCCGGACGGGCAGGGGATCACCATCGCGCAGGCGCTGCGGGCGGCCGGGTTCGACCCGGAGCGGTTCCACGAGGCCGCCCGCCGCCGATCCGAGATCCTCGCCTATCTCGAACTCCACATCGAGCAGGGTCCGGCCCTGGAACGGGCGGGCCTCGCCGTCGGGCTCGTCACCGCCATCAGCGGCGCCACCCGTCTGGCCGCGACCCTGGAGGGTGAGGCGGGGCACGCCGGCACCGTGGCGATGGACGGGCGGCGCGACGCGCTCGCCGGGGCCGCCGCCTGTATCCTGGCCGTCGAGGCGCGCTGCCGCGGCGAGGCCGGGCTGGTCGGCACGGTGGGGAGCCTCACCGCCAGCCCCGGCGCGGTCAACGTCATCCCCGGCCGGGTCGCCTTCAGCCTCGACCTGCGCGCGCCCGACGACGGCCAGCGTGCGGCCGCGCTCGCCGACATCGCGGCGGCCTGGCGGTCCATCGCGGCCGAGCGTGGCCTGGCCCTCGCCTGGCGCACGACCCATGACGCTCCGAGCGTGCCCTGCGACCCGGCCCTCGCCGAGCGGATCGCCGCGGCGATGGCGGCGGAGGGCCATCCGGTGTTCCGCCTGCCGAGCGGGGCGGGGCACGACGGCATGGCGGTGGGGGCGCTGGCGCCGGTGGCGATGGTCTTCGTGCGCTGCCGCGGCGGCATCAGCCACAACCCGGCCGAGTTCGCGAGCCTGCCCGACATCGAGGCGGGCGCCCGCGTCCTGCTGGCGACCCTGCGCGGGCTCGGCGCGGATGGGTGACGCCCCCCTTCCGTAGGTTCGAGGAGCCCATGGAGGACCTTCGTCGGCGTGGACTTGCCGGCCCCGTTCTCGTGGTCGACGGGTCGTTGGCGGCCAACAGCGGCACCGGTCCGTCGCGACCGGGCACCGGTGCCGCGGCCTCCACCCTCAGGCCGTGCCGAACAGGCTATGGGCGAGGCGGGTGTGGGCCTCGCGCAGCCGGCCCGTCTCGATGCCGAGCGGCTGGCCGTCGATCACCCGCCAGCGGCCGGCGACCATGACCCGGTCGGCCTTGTGGGCGCCGCACAGGACCAGCGCCGCCAGGGGATCGTGCGCGCCCGAGAACCGCAGCTCGTCGAGGGTGAAGAAGGCGAGATCCGCCTCGCGGCCCTCCTCGATCCGGCCGATGTCGGCGCGCCCGAGGCAGGCCGCCGACCCTTCCGTCGCCCAGCGCAGGGCGTCGAGATGGGTGACGCGTTCGGCCCCGTAGGTGAGGCGGTTGATCATCAGGGCGTGGCGCACGCCCTCCATCAGGTTGGAATTGTCGTTGGAGGCCGAGCCGTCGACGCCGAGCCCCACCGGGCTGCCGGCGGCCTCGAGCTCGCAGGTGCGGCACTGGCCCGACGCCAGCGTCATGTTCGAGGTCGGGCAGTGGCAGACCCCGACCCCGGCGCGCCCGAGGCGGGCGACCTCGGCGTCGTTGAAATGGATGCCGTGGGCGAGCCAGACGCGGTTCGTCATCCAGCCGACCTCCTCGAGATAGTCGACCGGGCGCTGGCCGAACGCCTCGAGGCAGTAGCGGTCCTCGTCGAGGGTCTCGCCGAGGTGGGTGTGCAGGCGGCAGTCGTGGCGCTCGGCGAGCGCCGCGCTCTCGCGCATCAGACGCTTGGTGACGTTGAAGGGCGAACACGGGGCGAGCCCGATCTGCACCATCGCCCCGGGCCTCGTGTCGTGGAACAGACGCAGCACGCGCTCGCTGTCCTCGAGAATGGTGTCGTCGCTTTGCGTCAGGCATTCGGGCGGCAGGCCGCCGTCCTTCACCGACAGGCTCATGGAGCCGCGGGTGACGACGGCGCGGATGCCCAGGCCGCGCGCCTCCTCGACCTGGATGTCGACGGAACTCTCCAGCCCCTTGGGGAACAGGTAGTGGTGGTCCCCGGCCGTGGTGCAGCCGGACATGAGCAGCTCGGTGTAGGCGAGCCGCGTCGCCAGGCGGAACGCCTCCGGGTCCATCTTGTCCCAGACCGTGTAGAGGGCCTGCAGCCAGGGAAACAGCGGCTTGTTGATCGCCACCGGATGGGCGCGGGTGAGCGTCTGGAAGAAGTGGTGGTGGGTGTTGACGAGGCCCGGGATCACCACGTGGCGGCCGGCCTCGACGGTCTCGTCCACCGGCGCGGCGGGGCTCGCGCCCGCGGCCACCCGCTCGACGATGCGGGTGCCCTCGACGACGATGCCGCCGCCGGCGTCCTCGGCGAGGATGGCGAGGGGGTTCCTGATCCAGGTGCGGCCCGACTTCATGCCGACGTCGTCCATCCCATCCCCCTCATGCCATCCGCGCGATGCCATCCGCGCGATGCCCTGCCGGCCCCTCAGAAGACGTGGAAGGACACGCCCGCCGGGGCGGTCGTCTCCTCGGAGTCGGGCACCCGCGCGGCGTCGTTGCCGAACTTGTTGCGCCAATACTGGAAGCCCACGAACACGTCGACCTTGTCGGGCTGGCCGTAGACGATTCCGAGCTCGGGCGTGGCGTCGAACTCGGTATCGCGGGCCGGCAGGGGCACGGTGCCGTTGCGGTTGAACTCCCTGGAGGCGTGGACCGCGAGGTCGCGGAGGCCCGCCGGCACGTCGAAGGCGACGTTCAGCCCGGCGACGACGAGGTGCTTCTCGGAACCGAAGCTGGTGTTCTTCGAGTTGAGATCGGTGCCGTAGGAGAGCGAGACGTCCTCGACGAAGCCGAGGAGGGCGAAGGCCTCGGGGCCGGTGAGCGCGTTGCCGCTCAGGGTGGCGCGGTGGAGACCGCAGGCTTCCGTCGCGCCGATGCCGGTCTGGATGTCGAGGTTCGGGAGCGCGTAGCCGCTCGGATGCTGCGAGCCGGACCGGGGAATGTCGAGGGAGACGACGTCGGTGCCGTAGGCCCAGGCGTTGGCATGGCCGATGGTGAGGACGGTCTTGGGAATGCTGCGCCCGTTGAGCGGGTTGTCCTTGGTCGCCGGGCCCGCGGGCGCGCGGGAATCCATCACCCGGCGGTCGCCGACCTGGGCGTCCGAGAACAGGAAGAACGAGGACGGGACCGACGGCGGCGCGAGATCGGACGCCAGGGCCGGAACCGTGAACGGCGCCATCGCGGTGGCCATCGGAAAGCGGGAAAATCGATGGGTCATCGGCCGTCCCCCGGGGGCTTGGTGGGGCCCTCTTGCCGGCACAGCAGCAACCGATATGCCAGCGGACGCGTCCGGCTCGCGGCCGGACCTCGCGCGGAACGCGCGATGCAAATCGGCGACAAGACCCCGATCCCGCCCGCGATCCTCACCGAGCCGCGACCCTCACCGAGCCGAGCCCGGACGGCAGGACCCGGCCGTCCGCTCGCCACGGGCCGACGAGCGTCTCGGAGACCGGTTCGCGCCATGCCTGAGCGTCGTCTGCCCAGGAAAGCGGATGTCTGCCTCCCGATGCGCGCCGATGCCGGAAAGGCTCCGGCGCGGTGCCCGAACGCGGGACGGCGCGGCCGGAACACCCGCCCACGTTGCGGCGGTGGCCGAAACACGGTCTAAGGGCCCCCGCGACACGCCCGCTTCCGGGGAACCGGCGCAGCGCTCCGAGAGCGGGTCGCGGCCGGATCGCGTTCCCGTCCTCCAGCCCGAGATCCCGGTGCCCGCGCCCCAGACCCGCGCCGAACGCCTGGCGGACGAGATCGCCGCCGCCATCCTCTCGGGCGACCTGCCCCCGGGGCTGCACCTCGACGAGCAGGTGCTGGCCAAGCGGTTCGGGGTGTCGCGGACCCCGGTGCGGGACGCCCTGCGCCTCCTCAGCGGCAGCGGCCTGATCGACCTGCGCCCGCGCACGGGCGCCACGGTCCGCACGATCACGGCGGAGGGGCTCGACATGCTGTTCGTCGCCACCGCCGAGATCGAGGCGACCTGCGCGCGCCTGGCCGCCCTCGGCATGACGGCCGCCGAGCGCAGCCGCCTGCGCGACCTCCACGAGGGCATGGCGCCCCTGGCCGCGGCCGGCGACCGCGACGGCTACATCACCGCCAACCGGGATTTCCACGCGCTCCTCTCCATGGGCACCCACAACAGCGTGGTGGAAGAGATCGCCCGGTCGCTGCAGCGGCGCCTGACACCGTTCCGCCGGGCGCAGTTCCAGGCCGAGGGCCGCCTCGCGCGGTCGCACAGCGAACACGGCGCCGTGGTGCGGGCGGTGCTGGCCCGGGATGCCGCCGCCGCCAACGCCGCCATGCTGGTCCACATGAGTATCGTCGAGGATGCGTTCGAGACCGTGGACGCAGCCCCCGCCGCGATCCGCGCCGTGGCCCGGGACCGCATCGTCCGTCCTCGCCGCGCGGAAGCGGTCGAGCGGGCGCGTCGCTGAACAGCCACCGGCGCCGACGCGATCTGCCACCGATCGATACTGGGCGGAATACGATGTGGGCGCCGCAATCGGGGCCCCTGCGGACATGATCGCGCACGGCCAGGCGATTCGCCCGGCTTCAGCCCCCGATGTGAAGGGCCCGCCAAGACCGTCACGCTCGCCGCGCAGCCCGCGCCTTCGGCCATCGATCCGGCCACCACGGCGCTGGTCGTCATCGACATGCGGCGCGACGTCATCGAGTCCGGCGGCTTCGGCGAGACGCCGGTCAACGACGTCTCGCTTCTCGAGGCGGCCATCGCGCCGCGCCGTGCTCGCGGCCGCGCGCGCCGCCGGGATGCTGGTGGCGCACACGCGGCAGGGCCATGCCCCCGACCTCTCCGATGCGCCCCCGGCCAAGCTCGAACGCGGTGACCGGGCATCGCCGTTCGGCTGCTGTCCTCACGCAACGGGGGTCGCTCGGCATTGATTTCGCTTGGGGCCGCTCCTGCGACGACAGCCGCCACAGCCGCCCCGGGACCCCGATGCCACCGACCCCCTCCGAGACGCGCGCCGCCTATGTCGAGGCCGCCGCCGGCCTGCTCGGGCTCCCCCTCGACCCGGCCTGGGCGGCGGGCGTCGCCGACAACCTCGCGGTGCTGAGCGCGGCGGCCGAGCGGGTGGCGGCGTTCCCGCTGCCCGACGAGGCCGAGGTGGCGCCGGTGTTCGAGGCCTGACGGGATGAGCGACGATCCGGCCCTGATGCACGGCCACGCCATCGCCGCCGCCGTGCGCGACCGGCGCACGAGCGCCACGGCGGCGGTCACCGCGGCCCTGGCCCGCATCGCGCGGGTGGACGGCACCGTCAACGCCTTCACCGACGTCGTGGCCGAGCGCGCCCTGGCCCGGGCCGGATCGATCGACGCGGCCATCGCCCGCGGCGAGGTTCCGGGGGCCCTCGCCGGCGTGCCCTTCGCGGTCAAGAACCTCATCGACGTCGCCGGCCTGCCGACGCGGGCGGGCTCGAAAATCAACCGCGCCCGCCCCCCGGCCGCCCGCGACGGCGCGACCCTGCGCCGGATGGAGGCGGCGGGCGCCATCCTGGTCGGCGCCCTCAACATGGGCGAATACGCCTACGACTTCACCGGCGAGAACGTCCACGACGGCGCCACGCGCAACCCGCACGACCTCGGCCACATGTCGGGGGGCTCGTCCGGCGGCTCGGGCGGGGCGGTGGGAGCCGGTCTCGTGCCGATCGCGCTCGGCTCGGACACCAACGGCTCGATCCGGGTGCCCTCCGCCTTCTGCGGCTGCTTCGGGTTGAAGCCCACCTATGGCCGGCTGACGCGGGCCGGCAGCTTCCCCTTCGTCGGCAGCCTCGACCATCTCGGGCCGATGGCCCGCAGCGTCACCGATCTGGCGCTCGCCTACGACGCGATGCAGGGCCCCGACCCCGAGGACGCTGCCACCACCGCCCGCGCGCCGGAGCCCGCGACGCCGGCGCTCGACGACGGGATCGCCGATCTGCGCATCGCCGTGGCAGGGGGCTATTTCGCTACCGGCGGCGACCCGGAGGCCTTCGCGGCGGTGGCGGCGATCGCGGGCGCGCTCAAGGTCACGCGCCGGGTCGAGATCCCGGAGGCCGCCCGCGCCAGGGCGGCGGCCTATCTCATCACCGCCGCCGAGGGCGCCGCCCTCCACCTCGACCGGCTGCGGACCCGGGCGGACGACTTCGACCCGGCGGTGCGCGACCGGCTCATCGCGGGCGCGATGATCCCCGCCCCCTGGGTCGAGGGCGCCCAGCGCTTCCGGCGCTGGTACCGCGCGGCGGTGGCCGAACTCTTCGCCGACGTCGACGTGATCCTGGCGCCGTCGACGCCGTGCCGGGCGCCGACATCGGGCCAGACCCATTTCGTCCTCGACGGCGTGACCCTGCCGGTGCGGGCCAACATCGGCGTGTTCACCCAGCCGATCTCCTTCATCGGCCTGCCGGTGGTGGCGGTGCCGGTGCGGGTGGACGACGGCCTGCCGCTCGGCGTCCAGGTCATCGCCGCCCCCTGGAGGGAAGGATCGGCGCTGCGGGTGGCACGCCACCTCGAACGCGAGGGAATCGTGAGCGCCCCCGCGGCGGACCTTTGACAACCGTCGTGATCCTCCCCTCCTGGACGCGAACGACGGCGTGACCGGCGAAACCACGAGACAGCCATGACGATCGACGACCCCGCCGTGAAGGCCGAAGTCGAGGCGGCGTTCGCGGCCTACGAGGCCGCGCTCGACGCGAACGACGTGGCGACCCTCGAGGACCTGTTTCGCGACGATCCGCGCACCATCCGCTACGGGATCGGGGAAAACCTCTACGGCATGGACGCGATCCGCGCCTTCCGCCGGGCCCGCTCGCCGCAGGGGCTGGCGCGCACGATCCACGACACCGTCATCACCACCTACGGGCGCGACACCGCCACCGCCATGACCCTGTTCCGGCGCGAGGGCGCCCCGGGCAAACTCGGCCGCCAGAGCCAGACCTGGGTGCGTTTCGAGGAGGGTTGGAAGGTGGTCGCCGCCCACGTCAGCCTGATCGAGGACGCCTGATCAGGTCTCGGCCGGGTCCTTGCGCGCCACGCGGCGCAGGCGCCCGTTGCGCTTCTCGTATTCGAACATCGCCGTCGTCGCCCGGTCGGCATCGGCGTCCACCGCCGCGGCCGGCACCGCGGGGGCAGGGGGCGTCCGCCGTTCCAGGGCGGCGCGGACCAGGGCGACGTCGCGGGCGATCAGGGCGGCGAGATCGGCCCGCACCGCGAGTTCGGCATCGGCACCGTCTTCGAAGGCGAGGCGCAGGAGCGTGGTGGGCGGCGTCGCCTCGAAGGCGCCGAGCCCGAACCCGACGGCGGAAGCGGCCACGCTCACGGGCTTGGGCAGGGCCTGCGCGCTGGCCAGCGCCCCCTGAAGGCCGCGCAGGAGATCGCCGCTCCAATGGGCGGGCGGTGCCGCGGGCTCCGGCAGGTCGAGGCTCGCCACGGTCTCGATGCCGCGCGAGGTCCCGTCGGGCATCGTGAAGAGCCCGTCCTCGTAGGCGCCCGCCCCGCTGCCGCAGGCGCCCCCTGCGATCCGGATGGCCGTCATCGTCTGTCGTCCTCGCATGACGCGCCCACGGTGACGCGCCGATGTGTCCGAAACGCGGCGCGGCTCACGACGCGCGTCGGGCACGCTCGGCGAAGAAGTTGCGCAGGGTCGCCGCCACGAGGTCGTCCACCTGCGCGGCGCTCTTGGGTTCGCGCAGGACGAGGCTCGTCACCGCGTCGGGGTGGTTGCGGCGTTGCTTCGGGGTCCGGGCGTGGTTGGAGACCCGCAGGGCGAGGTCGCAGCCGGCGGTCTTGAGATAGACGGAATCGCCGCGGGTGTTGCGGGCCGCCTCGGCGAAGCCCTGTTCGGACAGGCGTGCGAGCGCCCGCGCCATCGCGGCGGCCGGGTCGAGCGGGGGCGAGCCCCGCCGGTCCCCACCGGTCACGCGGCGATCGACGGCGCCCGCCCGAGGGCGCGCAGGGCCGCCTCCGGCTCGCGGTCGAGGATGTTGAAGAGCACCCGCACGTAGGGCGGCACCGAGGTGCGGCCCTGTTCCCAGTTCTTCAGGGTCGCGAGCGGCGCATCGATCAGCCGGGCGAATTCGACCTGCGTCAGCCCCAGGCGTTCGCGCACCATATGCGGCGGCCGGACGACGACGGCCCCCTCCAGGTAAGAGGGATCGTCGGGGTCGTAGCCGTCCTCGATCATGTGGCGCCGGATATCCTCCTCGGTGGTGGCATCGAGCTTGGCCTGGTCCACGTCGGCCGGCCGGGCGGCCAGTTCCGCCAATGTCACCCTCACCATTTCACGCGCTCCTTACGGTTCGAGAGCCAGGCCGTGATGATCCAGCGGACATCGCCGCGGTCCGTATAGACGACGGTGTAGAACCGGCCGTCATACTGGCCCACGGCCGTCATGCGGACCTCGCCGTAATCCCAACGCGTATCCTGCCAGGTCACCACTCGCCCAAGAAAGATCCTGGCCGCAGTCCCGAGCCCGAAGCCGCGAGCGGATTTCACGAGGTCGGATTTTGCCGGGTCCCAGTCGAATTCCATCATCCACTCATACGCTCACAGCGTCCTTCGCACCAGCGGCGTGTTGCAACGAAGCGGTGGTGAGCGTTGGGCGGCGACCGGCAAGGCGCGTGCCGTGACACCCCCGCCTACCCTTGCTATGCCGCGCCTGACACGATGACGGCGCGTCCGTCGCAACCGCATGCCCCGGCTCCATCCGATGAACATCTTCGCCACCTTCGAGGCGCGCGTCCGCGAGGCGTTGCAGGCGCTCACCCGCTCCGGCCACCTGCCCGAGGGGCTCGACCTGTCCCGCGTGGTGGTCGAACCGCCGCGCGATCCCGCACACGGCGATCTCGCCACCAACGCCGCCCTGGTGCTGGCCAAGGAGGCCAGGGCCAACCCGAAGGCGCTCGGCGAGGCTCTGGCGGCGGAACTCCGCACCGACCCGCGGGTGGTCGAGGCGAGCGTGGCGGGGCCGGGCTTCATCAACCTGCGGCTGGTGCCGGAGGTGTTCCACGAGGTGGCGCGCGCCGCCCTGACGGAGGGCGCCGGCTACGGCCGCGCCGCGATGGCCGGCGGCCCGGTCAACATCGAATACGTGTCGGCCAACCCCACCGGGCCGATGCACGTCGGCCACGGCCGCGGCGCGGTGTTCGGCGATGCGCTGGCCAACCTCCTCGCCTTCGCCGGCCGGGACGTGACGCGCGAGTACTACATCAACGACGCCGGCGCGCAGGTCGACGTCCTCGCCCGCTCCGCCCACCGGCGCTACCGCGAGGCGCTCGGACAGGACGTCGGCCCGGTGCCCGAGGGGCTCTATCCCGGCGACTACCTGGTTCCGGTGGGGCGGATGCTGGCCGACACCCATGGCCGCGCTCTCCTGGAGCAGTCCGAGGCCGAATGGCTGCCCGTGGTGCGGGCCTCGGCCATCGATGCGATGATGGCGCTGATCCGCGGGGACCTCGCGCGCCTCGGGATCCACCACGACGTGTTCTTCTCCGAGGCGACACTGAAGGAGGCCGTCCCCGTCCTCCTGGCGGAGCTGCGCGACAAGGGCCTCGTCTACGAGGGCCGGCTGCCGCCGCCCAAGGGCCAGCCGCCGGAGGATTGGGAGGACCGCGAGCAGACCCTGTTCCGCACCCGAGAGTTCGGCGACGACGTCGACCGGCCGCTCCTGAAGTCCGACGGCTCCTTCACCTATTTCGCCTCCGACATCGCCTACCACCGCGACAAGTGGCGGCGCGGCGCCACCGACCTCATCGACGTGCTCGGCGCCGACCACGGCGGCTACGTCAAGCGGATGCAGGCGGCGGTGAAGGCGGTGAGCGGGGGCGAGGCCACCCTCGACGTCAAGCTCTGCCAGCTCGTGCGGCTGCTGCGGGCGGGCGAGCCCGTGAAGATGTCCAAGCGCGCGGGCGAGTTCATCACCCTGGCCGAGGTCGTGGACGAGGTCGGGCGCGACGCCATCCGCTTCATGATGCTCTACCGCAAGAACGACGCGACCCTGGATTTCGACCTCGCCAAGGTGGTCGAGCAGTCCAAGGACAACCCGGTCTTCTACGTGCAATACGCCCACGCCCGCTGCGCCTCGGTGTTCCGGCAGGCGCGCGAGGCGATGCCCGGCGAGGATTTCTCGCGCGCCGCCCTCATGGCGCAGGCCGACCTGTCCCTCCTCGCCGACCCCGGCGAGGCCGAGATCCTGCGTCTCGTCGCCCAGTATCCGCGGGTGATCGAAGCGGCGGCGGCGGCGCACGAGCCGCACCGTGTGGCATTCTACCTCTACGAACTGGCCAGTTCCCTGCATGGTTTCTGGAACAAGGGCAAAGACTTGCCGCAATTACGGTTTGTTAATCCAACCGACAGAAACTCGACCCGGGCGAGATTGGCCCTCGTCGAGGCTTTGCGGGGCGTTCTCGCTTCGGGTCTCGGCGTCTTGGGCGTCACCGCGCCGGACGAGATGCGGTGAGGACACGCCGCGTGTAGAGGGATGCAGCCATGACGCCGAACGCCTCGCGAGCGCCTGTCGACTTCGATGCGTTCGAGCGCGAGCTGCAGCAGCCGGCGCCGCAATCGGCACAGGCTGCGGCCAAGGGCGATCCGTTGGCCGAGCTCGCCCGCATCGTCGGCCAGGACGATCCGTTCCGGGCGCTGCTGCAGGTCCGTGACGCCCGCGCCGCCAGCCACCAGCAGGCCCAGGGCGGCCGCATCGAGCCGACGTTCTACGAAGACGCTCGCTACGAAGACACCCGCAACGAGCACGCGCGCCACGAACACGCGCTCTACGACGACCGCCGGGCGGAAGGCTCCGGGGGCCATCCGCACCAGCCCCCGGCACACGCCCTGCAGGCGCAGGCCCCCGAGGGTCACGCCCCGCAGGACCCTGCGGCCGGCTACGGCCATGGCCAGCCCTACGACCCGGCCTACGGCCACCCGCCGGATCTGTCGCCGGCGGACGCCTTCAACCAGTACCTCGCCTCGGTCGAGCAGGGCGGCTACGACGCGCAGGGCAACCCGCGCAGCCATGGCGCAGACGACGCAGGCCACGCATTCGCCGACGACGGCGCCGCCCCGCGCAACGCCGCGGCCGAGAAGCCGCGCCAGCGCAGCCGCCTCGTCTCGGTGGGTGCCGGGCTCGCGGTCCTCGTCGTCTCCGTCACCGGCGCCCTGACCTGGCGCAGCCTGCACACGAGCGGCAACGGCGGCAGCGAAGGCGTGCCCACCATCATGGCCGACAAGGCCCCCCTCAAGATCGCGCCCAAGACCGCCGACGGCGTCGAGATCCCCGACCAGAACAAGCAGATCTACGACCGGACCGCCAAGGACGGCCAGATCCGCATCGTCAACCGCGAGGAGCAGCCGGTGGACGTGGCCCAGGCGGCCCGCGCCGCGCCGCGGCCCGCGGAATCCGCCGCCACGCCCGCCACCGCCACGCCGGGCACCCTCAACGAGTCGCTCGGCGAGCCGCGCCGGGTGCGCACGGTGTCGGTCAAGCCCGACACGCCGCCGCCGGCCCAGCAGCGCGACGTCCCCGCCCAGGCCGCCGATACCACCCCGGGGGCGGCGTCGACCTCGGTCATCCCGAGCATGGTGATGCCCGGCGCGGGCAACGACGGCACCGCGACCACCGCCTCCCTGCGCCCGCGCAGCCCTAAAATCCCGCCCGCGGTCCCGGCCCCCGAGGCCGGCACGACGACGACCGCCGAGGCCCAGCCGGCCCCGGCCCAGAAGCCGAAGCCGGCCCAGAAGGTCGCGGCCCTGCCGGCCGAGACCGCCCCGGCGGCCGCGGTCCCGGTCACTTCCGGCCCGGTCGGCGGCTTCTCCGTCCAGCTCGGCGTGCGCACGAGCCAGGCCGAGGCCCAGGCCGCCTTCCGGCAGATGCAGACCAAGTACAGCCAGCTCAACGGCCAGCCGCCCCTGATCCGGCAGGCCGAGGTCAACGGCAAGTCGATCTTCCGCGTCCGCGTCGGCCCCCTGGGCAAGGACGAGGCGAACAGCCTGTGCAGCCAGATCCAGGGCGCGGGCGGCCAGTGCTTCGTGGCCAAGAACTAAGTTCGAACGAGCCGACGAGCGAGCGCACCTGCGCGGCGGCGCGTTCCCGCCGCGCTGGTGTTCTTTCGTGACAGTCCCCGACGCGAGCCCCAGTCCATGACCACCCGCGCCCTGATCCTCGGCTGTGCCGGCCGGACCCTCTCGGCGGAGGAGACAGCGTTCTTCCGCGCGGTCCAGCCGTGGGGCTTCATCCTGTTCAAGCGCAACATCGGCACGCCGGACGAGGTCCGCGCCCTGACCGCGTCCCTGCGCGACATCGTCGGGCGTGCCGACGCGCCGATCCTCATCGACCAGGAGGGCGGCCGCGTGCAGCGCATGGGACCGCCGCACTGGCCGTCCTACCCGCCGGGCCGGATCTTCGGGCGGCTCGACGCCGCGGCCGCCACGGTGGCGCGCCTGGGTGCGCGCCTGATGGCCCACGACCTCGCCGACGTCGGCATCAACGTCGATTGCGCGCCCGTGCTCGACGTCCCGGTGGCCGGCGCCCACGACGTGATCGGCGACCGGGCCTACGGCGAGACCGTGGCGTCCGTCGTCGCCATCGGCCGCGCGGTGGCCGAGGGCCTGATGGCCGGCGGCGTCCTGCCGGTGATGAAGCACATCCCCGGGCACGGCCGCGCGGCCTGCGACAGCCACAAGGGCCTGCCGGTGGTGGAGGCCGACCGCGACAGCCTCGAGCCCCACGACTTCGCGCCCTTCCGGGCGCTGGCCGACCTGCCCATGGCGATGAGCGCCCACGTCGTCTACGCCGCGATCGACCCCGACCGGCCCGCCACCCAGTCGCCCCGCATGATCGCTGAAATCATCCGCGGCGCGATCGGCTTCCAGGGCCTCCTGATGACCGACGACCTCTCGATGCACGCGCTCAGCGGCACCTTCGCCGAGCGGACGCAGGCCGCCTTCGCGGCCGGGATCGACGTCGCCCTGCATTGCAACGGCGATCTGGCGGAGATGGCCGGCGTGGCCGAGGCGACGCCGGGGCTCGCCGGGCAGGCCCGCGTGCGTGCCGATGCGGCCCTGGCGCGCCTGCGCCCGGCCGCCGACCTCGACGTGGCGCAGGCCCGCGCCGCCTTCGCCGCCGCGCTGACCCGGGCCGCCTGAGGGAAGCACGGTCGTACCGCCATCCCGCGTCGATCGCTCCTGCGGCCTTTGCCGCTTCTTGTGTTCGTGGCGTCCGATCCTTAGGTTCGCCCCAATCCGATCGCACGAGACGCCGCCGCGCGGGTTCCGCCCGCGGCGCAGGAGGTTGCCATGGGCAGCATGAGTATCTGGCACTGGATCATCGTCGCCGGCATCGTGATGCTGCTGTTCGGCCGCGGCAAGATCTCGGACCTGATGGGCGACGTCGCCAAGGGCATCAAGGCCTTCAAGAAGGGCATGGCCGAGGACGAGACGCCCGCCGCCGTTCCCCCAGCCCAGCCGGTCACGCCCGTCAGCGCCACCGACCCGGTACGCACGCTCCCGCACCAGGGCGAGCCGGCCCCGGCCAACACCGTCGCCGCCGACCGCAAGGTCGGCTGACACTCGGGTTCGCACGCCCCACGATGGACGGAGTCGAGCGGCCGGCCGGGAGTCGCCGCCGGATCGTGAGGCGGGCCATGCCGAAGAGCCCACGGGACGATCGACGCCATGTTTGACATGAGTTGGGGCGAGGTGATGCTGATCGGCGGCATCGCCCTGATCGTCATCGGCCCGAAGGATCTGCCCAAGGCGCTGCGGACGGTGGGTCAGGTCACCGGCAAGATGCGGCGCATGGCCGGCGAGTTCCAGTACCAGTTCAAGGAAGCGGTGCGCGAGGCCGAGCTCGACGAGGTCCGCCGCGAGGTCGACGGCATCAAGCGGTCCGCCGGCACGATGGGGCCGGTGTTCGACCCGGTCCAGACCATCCGCAACGAGATCAAGGGCGCGGTCGAGGGCGGGCACGCCCAGTCGAGCACGCAGCCGCTCGCCAATGTCGCGGCCCAGCTGGCGGCGGCCGAGAGCGAGACCCTCAGGGCCGGCCCCGAGGCCGCGCAGGCCCCGACGACGGCCTCCGAGGAATCCGACGCCCCGGCTCCGGCCCCCACCGACCCGGTCGCGCCGCGGCCGACGTCTCCGACCCCGGGCGCGTGACGATGAGCACCACCACCGACGACGCGGACATCGAGGCGTCGCGCGCGCCCCTCATCGAGCATCTGATCGAGTTGCGCTCGCGGCTGATCAAGTCGCTGGCCGCCTTCATCGTGATGTTCTTCGTGTGCTTCTTCTTTTCGAAGCACATCTACAACATCCTGGTCTATCCCTACGTCAGCATCGTGGGTGCGGCCAACGCCAAGCTGATCGCGACGCACTTCCTCGAGCAGGTCTTCACCAACATCAAGCTCAGCGTCTTCGGCGCGGGCTTCCTCGCCTTTCCGGTGATCGCCACGCAGATCTACGCCTTCGTGGCGCCGGGCCTCTACAAGAACGAGCGCAAGGCGTTCCTGCCCTATCTCGTGGCCACCCCGATCTTCTTCTTCCTCGGCGCGCTGGTGGTGTTCTTCCTCGCCATGCCGCTGCTCATCCAGTTCTCGGTGAGCCTGCAGCAGATCGGCGAGCCGGGCGAGGCGACGATCTCGCTCCTGCCCAAGGTCGACGAGTACCTCTCGCTGATCATGACGCTGATCTTCGCGTTCGGGCTGGCCTTCCAGTTGCCGGTGATCCTGACCCTGCTCGGCCAGATCGGCGTCATCGACACCGCCTTTCTGCGCGAGAAGCGCCGCTATGCCATCGTGCTGGTCTTCGTCGCCGCCGCGATCCTGACCCCTCCGGACGTGATCTCGCAGCTCTCGCTGGCCCTGCCGATGCTGCTCCTCTACGAGGCCTCGATCTTCTCGGTGGCCCACGTGGAGCGGCGCCGTGCGGCCCAGCGCAAGGCCGAGGGGCTGGATCCGTAAGGGGGTCCGGCGGCGCCTCCCGATTGATCGGGCGGCGCCATGCGATAGTGTCGCGGCCAAAGACCGCCCGGGAGGGGTCCATGCGCCGCGAGACGATCTACGACCGGGACCTCGACAAGGTCCCGGCGAACTACCAGCCGTTGACGCCTCTGACCTACCTCGAACGGGCGGCGCGGGTGTTCCCCGACCGGATCGCCGTGATCCACGGCCCCCTGCGGCGGACCTATGCCGACCTCTACGCCCGCTCGCGCCGGCTCGCCTCGGCCCTGGAGCGGCGCGGCATCGGGCGGGGCGACACGGTGGCGGTGCTGCTCGCCAACACGCCGGCCATGATCGAGGCGCACTACGGGGTGCCGATGACCGGCGCGGTGCTCAACACCCTCAACACCCGCCTCGACGCCGCCGCCTTGGCGTTCTGCCTCGACCACGCCGAGGCCAGGGTCCTGGTCACCGACCGCGAGTTCGCTCGCGTGGCCGGGCCGGCCCTGGAAAAGGCCGGCGTCACCCCTCTGGTGATCGACTACGACGATCCCGAATACGACGGCCCCGGGGACCGCCTCGGCACCCTCGACTACGAGGCTCTGCTGGCGGAGGGCGACCCCGACCACGCGTGGGCGATGCCCGCCGACGAGTGGGACGCGATCTCGCTCAACTACACCTCCGGCACCACCGGCGACCCCAAGGGCGTGGTCTACCATCACCGCGGCGCGGCCCTGCTGTCGCTCGGCAACGTCGTCACGGGGGACCTCGGGCAGCACCCGGTCTATCTCTGGACCCTGCCGATGTTCCACTGCAACGGCTGGTGCTTCACCTGGACCCTCTCCATCGTGGCCGGCACCCATGTCTGCCTGCGCCAGGTCAGGGCGGGGGCGATGTACCGGCTGATGGCCGAGCACGGGGTCACGCACCTGTGCGGCGCGCCCATCGTGATGTCGCTCCTCGTCAACGCCCCGGCGGAGGAGCGCCGGCCGCTGCCGCACCGGGTGGCCTTCTTCACGGCCGCCGCCCCGCCGCCGGAGGCGGTGCTGGCCGGGATGCGGGAGGCCGGCTTTGCCGTCACCCATCTCTATGGCCTCACCGAGAGCTACGGCCCGGCGGTGGTCAACGCCTGGCACGCCGAATGGGACGACCTGCCCCCCGACGAGCAGGCCGCCAAGAAGGCGCGCCAGGGGGTGCGCTACCCGGTGCTCGAAGGCCTCGACGTGCGCGACCCCGACACCCTCGAACCGGTGCCCGCCGACGGCACCACCCTGGGCGAGGTCATGATGCGCGGCAACGTGGTGATGCGCGGCTACCTCAAGAACCCGGCCTCGACGCGGGCGGCCTTCGCCGGCGGCTGGTTCCACACCGGCGACCTCGGGGTGAAGCACGCCGACGGCTACGTCCAGCTCAAGGACCGTTCCAAGGACATCATCATCTCGGGCGGCGAGAACATCTCCTCCATCGAGGTGGAGGACGTCCTGTTCAAGCATCCGGCCATCGCCGCGGCCGCGGTGGTGGCGCGGCCCGACGAGAAATGGGGCGAGACGCCCTGCGCCTTCGTCGAACTCAAGGTCGGGAGCGAAGCCGGCGCCGACGAGATCATCGCCTGGTGCCGCGAGCGGCTCGCCCCCTACAAGCTGCCCCGCCACATCGTCTTCGGCGAATTGCCGAAGACCTCCACCGGCAAGGTGCAGAAATACCTGCTGCGCGAACGGGCGCAGGAGGGTTAGGCGCGGCGTCGTCACGGCCTCGGGACATCGAGAGGCTGGCGATGGTTGACGCCGCGATAGGCGCGCCAAGCCTCCACCGCTGCGATCCGGAGGGCCCGGCCAGGGCCGCCGCCAGCGCCATCGGGGGGATCGCCGCGCCGGCTGGTGCACCGGACAGGGGCTGGGCCGCCGCCGCGGCGAGACCGCCCAGGACGATGGCACCCTCGCTGCCGATGATCACGCGCCCGATCCGGGCGGGCAGGGCCACGCACAGGGCCGCGACCAGGATCGGGGCCGCCCGCTGCAGGCTGTTCTGGAAGGCGAAGGGCGAGCCGAGGCCGCTGCGGTAGACGAGGTCGAGGAAGGTGGCCGGCGAGTGCCCGAGGCCCGGCAGGAACAGGCTGAACAGGGCGAGACCGGCGGCGGCCGCTCCGATCGGGATCGCGAAGGCCTCGGCGCGGCAGGCGAGCCAGGCCCTGGCCTCGCGGGCCGGCGACAGGCGCGCCTCGGCAACGATCCCGTGGCAAGGGGCGGCGTCGGCAGCCACGTGATCCTCTCTCCTCGCGATGGCGGCGGGAGAGGCGTGAATTCCGTGCCAAGCCGGGGCGCAGGGCGCCCCGGGATCGGCTCGTTACGGCGTGGGGGGTTACGGCGTGGGCGGTTACGGCGTGGGCTTGGCGACGGCCGCCTGCTGGTTCACGTCCGGCACGCGGGTCCAGGTCTGCGAGCCGCACAGCACCTTGAGGAGGCAGCCGGAGACGCTGAGTTCGCTGCCGCTCTCGCGCTCGAGGCTGACCTGATAGGTCTTGCCTTCCTCGATGTTGTAGATGTCGCCCGAGAACTTGGCGTCGTCGGGCTTCAGGCCCTCCAGGAGCGGCAGGCCGAGCACCGGTCGGTTGCGCTTCTTAGGGTCGGGATTCTTGAGATCGGTGCGCGGGCTGCCCGTCTCGGTGGTCGGCACCTTGAGCCAGACGACCTTGCCGCAGACCTGGGCGGCGCCGGGGCCGCAGCGGTCGATCCGGATCTTGGCGCGGCCGTCGCCGGTAAGCCAGGTGCCCGACGGGTCCTGGGCGGGTGCCGCGGCGGCGGCACCGAGGCCGGAGAGGAGGAGGGCGGCTGTCACGGCGACACGCATGGCTCGGATCTCCTTTGGATGAGGGGCTAGCGCCGGACCACGGGAGGGGCCGGCGCCGTCATCCGCCAGGAAGCCATCGCTTTCGGGCGATTTTCCGGCGGTGTTGCGTTCCTGCCATGGTGAGCGCGATTCGGGCCTCGGCGCGATTCGGGCCTTGGGTTGAGGCACCGGGGCGTGCCGGCTATAAGCCCGGCGCCGAAGCCGTTTTCGGCTCACCGACCAGAACCGGACCGACCATGGCCACCGAGCGCACCTTCTCCATCCTCAAGCCCGACGCGACCAAGCGGAACCTCACCGGCGCCGTCAACGCGCTGATCGAGAAGGCGGGCCTGCGCATCGTCGGCCAGCGCCGCATCCAGATGACCAAGGCCCAGGCCGAAACGTTCTACGAGATCCACAAGGAGCGCCCGTTCTTCGGCGAACTCGTGGACTTCATGACCTCCGGCCCCGTGGTGGTTCAGGTGCTCGAAGGCGACAACGCGGTCGCCAAGTACCGCGAGATCATGGGCGCCACCAACCCGGCCCAGGCCGCCGAGGGCACCATCCGCAAGACCTTCTCCGAGTCGGTGGGCGAGAACACCGCCCACGGCTCCGACAGCGCCGAGAACGCGGCCATGGAGATCGCGCAGTTCTTCAAGGACGGCGACATCGTCGGCTGATCGCGCCCCACGGAGCGATTGCCCGGGAGGTGTGGCGGCGTCGCCCTTGCGCCGCCACGGCTCTGCGCGTGAAAGCGGAATCGTTCGACGATCCCGCTCCACCGACCCGGATATCCTCCATGCGCTACGCCCATCCGCGCACCGGCCGCCTTCTCCTGGCGGCCGGCCTGCTCTCCCTCGTCGCCGCCTGCAACTCCGCCAAGCCCGGCCCCACGGCGAGCCTCGAAGGCTTCACGCCCGACCCGGCGCTCAAGACCGCCTCGACGCGCAACCTCACCGGCCGCGTCAGCCGCGCCTGCGTCGTGACGCAGGGCCGCCTCCAGAGCGTGCCCGAGACCGCGCTCGCCCGCCCCTGCGGCTGCTACGCGCAGAAGACCCTGGCCTCCCTCGACCGGGGCGAGCTCGAATCCTACCGCACCTCCGGCTACTTCAACGATTCCGCCAAGGCCAAGGCGCTCGCGGCCCTCGACGCCTGCCAGCTGCCGCGTCCGGTCTGAGGGCGCTTCGTTACGCGCGTCGATGACGGTTTCGTCCATCTGTCGACGCGCGGTCTCCCTTTCCTGAACGGACAGGGCGCGCAGGCACGCCTCCCGCGATCGTTCGATCGACGGGATCGGAGCGATCGTGTCCTGTCCGGCCGGGTCCGGACAGGCAAAGCTCCCCGTTCCGGCGCGAGCCGGGGAAGACCGTCACCGCACGGTCACGGGGATGACGTACCGGCGCTCGGATCAGGCAGTCGCCTCACCCCGTGACCGAAGACCGCTCCATGACGCGTGCAGCACGTGCCATCCGCCGCGAGACCAGCCTGGGGCTGACGAGCGCGGTGCATCGCAACGCCGCCCTGTCGCGCGCCGGGCTCTCGGAACGGCTGTTCACCCTGGCCTTCAGCGGACTGGTCTACCCGCAGATCTGGGAGGACCCGGTGGTGGACATGGAGGCCCTGGCCCTCGGGCCTCGGGACCATGTGGTCGCCATCGCATCGGGCGGCTGCAACGTCCTGTCCTACCTCACCGCCGATCCGGCCCGGGTCAGCGCGGTGGACCTCAACGGCGCCCATGTGGCGCTCGGGCGCCTCAAGCTCGCCGGCCTGCAGGCGCTGCCGGACCACGGGGCGTTCTTCCGGTTCTTCGGCCGGGCCGACGCCGCCGAGAACGTCGCCGCCTACGACGCCCTGATCCGGCCACGGCTCGATCCGGTCTCGCGGGCCTATTGGGAGGCGAGGGGCCTCGACGGGCGCCGCCGCATCTCGGCCTTCGCCACCAACGTCTACCGCACCGGCCTGCTCGGGCGGTTCATCGGCGCGGGCCATCGCCTCGCCCGGCTCTACGGCCACGACCTCTCCGCGGTCCTGCGGGCCCGCACGCTTGCCGAGCAGCGCGCCGCCTTCGAGGCCGAGATCGCGCCGCTGTTCGAGAAGGCGTTCGTGCGCTGGCTGATCGGCAAGCCGGCCTCGCTCTACGGCCTCGGCATCCCGCCGGCGCAATACGGGGCGCTGGCGAACGACCTGCCCGGCGGCATGGTGGCGGTGCTGCGCCACCGGCTGGAACGGCTGGCCTGCGATGTCGCGGTCAAGGACAACTACTTCGCCTGGCAGGCCTTCGGGCGCGGCTACGACCCGGCCGCCGACGCCGCGTTGCCGCCCTACCTGCAGCCGGCCCGTTTCGCGGCGGTGCGCGCCCGCGCATCCCGGGTGCGCTACGAGCAGCAGTCGATGACCGCCTTCCTCGCCGCCAGCCCCGAAGGCAGCGCCGACGCCTACGTGCTGCTCGACGCCCAGGACTGGATGACCGACGCCGACCTCACCGCCCTGTGGACGCAGATCACCCGCACCGCGCGCGCCGGCGCCCGGGTGATCTTCCGCACGGCGGCCGACGAGCGCTGCCTGCCCGGCCGGGTGCCCGACGCGATCCTGGGCGCCTGGACCTACGAGGAGGCGACGAGCCGGGCGCTCTGCGCCCGCGACCGCTCCTCGATCTACGGCGGCTTCCACCTGTATCGGCTTCGCCCATGACGGCGGCCGCGGCGGCGATGGACCGGATGTACCGGCGCCAGCGCCACATCTACGACGCCAGCCGCAAGTTCTACCTCCTCGGCCGGGACGCCGCCATCGATGCCCTGAAGCCGCCGGCGGGGGGCAGCGTGCTGGAGATCGGCTGCGGCACCGGGCGCAACCTCGTGCGCATCGCGTCCACCTACCCGCAGGCCCGATGCTTCGGCCTCGACGTCTCGGCGGCGATGCTCGACACCGCCGCCCGGTCGGTGTCGCGGGCGGGATCCTCCGCGCGCATCCGGCTCGCCTGCGCCGACGCCACCGATTTCGATCCCCTGGCGCTGTTCGGCCGCCCCGCCTTCGACCGGATCGTCATCTCCTACGCCCTCTCGATGATCCCGCCCTGGGAGGCGGTGCTCGCCGAGAGCGCCGGATACCTCGCGCCGGGCGGCGAGCTCCACGTGGTCGACTTCGGCGGCCAGGAGGGTCTGCCGGGGCCGTTCCGGGCGGTGCTCAACCGCTGGCTGGCGGCTTTTTCGGTGACGCCGCGCATGACCTTGGCCGACGCGATGGCCGGGATCGCAGCGAGCCAGGGGTTCGTCTGCACGGTGCGCCAACGCTACCGCGGCTACTCGGTCCACGGGGTGCTGTCGCGGCGAGCCGGCCTCGACTGAACGCCTCGGTTCACCCCTCCTCGGCCCAGGGCGCCAGGGTGCCCGCCGCGATCTGATCGACCGCGTGGCGGTGGCCGATGGCGGCGGTGGTCGCGTGCGAGGACCACGCCCTGAGGTCGATGCCGGCGAGCGGCGGCCGCAGCACGGCGGCGGCGTGACGGGAGGTCAGCGCCGTCTGCGCGTCCGAGGAGACGGTGGCGGCCCGCAGCAGCAGTTGCGCGATGCCCGGCGTCTCCTGGGGCGCACGGAGCCATTGGCGCAGCATGCGTCCGCGCCAGGACCGCGCCGGGACGCTCTGGAAGGCGAGGTCGCTGGCGACGTCGACGCCGAGGACGGGGCCGCGCTGGCGGCTCGCCATCACGTCCACCGGCAGGTTGTTCATCATGCCCCCGTCCACCAGGATGCCCTCGGGCGTGCACACCGGCGGCAACAGGCCGGGGATGGCGATGCTGGCGCGCAGCGCCGTGACGAGGTCGCCCGCCTCGTGCACCATGGCGGTGCCGGTGGTGAGGTTGGAGGACAGGCAGAAGAACGGCAGCCACAGATCCTCGATCCGGGTGTCGGCGAAGGTGCGGGCGAGGCCCTCGTCGACCTTGGCGCCGCGGGTGAGGGCGAGGATCGGCAGGGTGTAGTCGTTCAGCGGGTTGCGCGACACGAAGGCGGCCACGGTCTGGTCGAGGATGCGCGCGCCGCTCCAGCCCATGGCGAGGCTCGCCGCCACGATGGCGCCCATGCTGGTGCCCCCCACCGCATCGATCGGCAGGCCCGCCTCCTCAAGGGCCCGGATGACGCCCAGATGCGCGAACCCACGCGCACCGCCGCCACCGAACACCACCGCCCTGGCGCAGCCGCTGGCGAGCCGCGCGAGGCGGCCGAGATCGTCGGCCCGGCCCGGCCTGACGTGGATGCGCAGGGAGACCGGCACGCCCGAGAACACCCGGTGGGCCGGGCGCGGCAGCACCGCGTCCGGGGCCTGGACCACGACGAGGTCGTGGCGGACCCAGTCCGAGGGCGTGCGGGCGGCGAAATCGGCGCAGGCGGGCTTGGGCGGCTGCCCGGCCGCGGCCAGGAGCAGGACGTGGTCGGACCGGCGCAGGCACAGGCGGGTCCAGGCGCTGCCGGGCTCGTCGGCGCGGTAGACGACGCGGTCGTGCCCGCTCTCGAAGCGGTGGAACCAGGTCTCGTCCGCCTCCTCCGGCCAGGCGTCGAGATAGCCGACCTGGCCCGGCAGCGCCCCGGCGAAGCCGTGGGCGAGGGCGCCCGCGTCGATGCCGGCGGTCACCGGCAGCACCGTGAAGGTGCGGGGCGCATTGTCCAGGGCCGGGGCCTCGTCGGCCCGGCGCAGGCGGTCGGCGAGGAGGCGCGTGAAGTAGAGCATCGTCGAGGGATGGCGCTCGACCAGATCCTCGAACGCCCGGCGGCTGAGGCGGTAGAGGTGCGAATCGCGCAGCGCCGTGGCGGTGGCCGAGCGCGGCCCCTCCGAGAGCAGGGCCATCTCGCCGACGGTGATCGGCGGGCGCAGGCGCGCGACCCGGCGGATGGCGCCGGTCCGGGGATCGCGCCGCGAGATGCCGATGGCGCCAGAGGCCAGGGTGTAGAGGGCGTCGGCCTCGTCGCCCTCGTGGAACAGCACCTGCCCGCCGGCCACCGCCACGGAGGCGAGCCGGTCGCGGATCGCCTGGGCGGCGTCCTCGTCGAGGTACCTCAGGAACGGGATATCCGGTTCGTCCACCCGCGCGCCCTCCGTCCGCCGGGCGCTACTCGGGCCGAGGCCACGGCGCGCCCTTGCGAGCCAGGATGCGCCGCGAAGGTTGCGCGGGGATAGGGTGGAGTGAGGACACCCGCCTCAGACGAGGCCGTCGATCGCCACCCGCAGGGTCTTGGGGCCGCGTAGGGACGCGCCGTCCCGGTAGGGCGGCGGATCGTCCAGGAGGAGAGGCGCTTTCAGGCGGCGGGCCAGGGTGACGAGGGCGATCTCGGCCTCGATCCGGGCGAGCGGCGCCCCGAGGCAGTAGTGCAGGCTGCCGCCGAAGCCGAAGTGCTGGTTGTCGGCGCGGTCGGGATCGAACCGGTCCGGATCGGTGAACCGGTCGGGATCGCGGTTGGCGGCGGCGAACAGCAGCGCCACCGCGGCGCCCTCGGGGATGACCGTGCCGGCCACCGGGATGTCGCAGAGCGCCTTGCGGGTCCGGAAATGCACCGGCGGCTCGTAGCGCAGGCATTCCTCGATCAGCCGGGGCGCCCGCTCGGGGTCGCGGCGCAGGCGCTCCAACTCGTCGGGGTGGCGCAGCAGGGTGAGCATGCCGTTGGCGATCAGGTTCACGGTGGTCTCGTGCCCGGCCACCAGGAGCAGGATCGCCGTGGCGATGAGGTCGAAGTCGCCCATCCGGCCGGCGGGGGTCTCGGCGGCCAGGCCGCTGAGCATGTCGTCCACGGGCCTGGCGCGCTTCTCCTTGATCAGGTCCTTCATGTAGGCCGAGATGGCGTCGAAGGTCGTGCGCGTCTGCTTCTGCGTCTCCTCGTCGTGGCGGGCATCGGGTTCGAGCGCCGTGGCGAGCTGCGTCGCCCAGCCCTGGAAGGTCGGCTCGTCCTCGGGCGGCACGCCCAGCATCTCGCAGATGACGGTGACGGGGAGGGGATAGGCGAGGTCCTCGACCACGCAGATCGCGTCGCCGCCGCGGCGGCGGTCGAGGAGTTCGTCCACCAGGCTCTGCGTGCGCGCCTTCATCCCGTGGACGCGCTCGGGCGTGAACTGGGTCATCACGATCCGCCGCAGGGCGTCGTGGTCGGGGGGATCGCGAAAAATCAGCGGCCGGTGGCGGGTGACGATCTCGTCCTTGATCGGCCGCAGGATCCAGTCCTTGAACGGGTTGCCGGTGGCCGGGCTGTGGGCCGGCGGCAGGTCGGCCGAACTGATGCGCGGGTCGAACAGCAGCGCCCGGATCGCCGCATGCGAACTCACGAGGTAGCTGTCGTCGTCCTGGCGCAGCACGGGGTGGCCGCGCAGGCGGGCGTAGAGCGGATAGGGGTCGGCCCGGTTGGCCGGGTCCTTGATCTGGGCGAACAGGGTCGGGTCAGCCACGGGCGGAAACCTCGGGAGGAGGGGTGGGCCAGGACGGGTCGAGCGTCCCGAGGCGCGAGGGCTGGTCGAGGGCGTTCGCGATCGGCGGGAACGGCGCCCGGGCGGCGATCGCCTCGGCATAGGCCGGCAGCCAGCGGGCGCAATCCACCGACAGGGCGGCGACGGTGCGCCCGGCCCGGCCGTAGACCGCCAGGAACCGCCTGTCCTTCAGCGAACCCTGCACGACGGCGAGGCTGTCGGCGCCCTCGGTCAGCCCGGCGAGCTTGATGGTGATCCCGAACTGGTTGGACCAGAACTCGGGCATCCCGGCGAAGGCCGGCCGGTCGCCGTCGCCGAGTGCCAGGGCCCGGCCGGCGTATTCGCCCTGCGCCACCGCGTTGCCCCAGTGTTCGAGGCGCACCATGCGGCCGTCGTAGAGGGGGTGCGGCCACAGGGCGACGTCGCCGGCCGCGCGGATCTCGGGGTGGAGGCCGCCATCCTGCGCCCGCACCCGGGCGTGCCCGTCGCAGACGAGGGCGCCGGATTCGAGCGCCAAGCCGGAGCCCTCGAGCCACCCGGTGTTGGGAACGGCCCCCAGCGCCACGACCACCACGTCGGCGGCGATGGTGCGGCCGTCGTCGAGGGTGGCGCCCACGACCCGGCCGTCGCGGCCGTCGAGGGAGCGCAGCCCCGTGTTCGAGCGGACCTCGACGCCCGCCGCAGCGATCCAGTCGCGCAGGAAGCCGGACACGGCCAGACCCAGCACCTTGGCCAGGGGCGCGGGCAGCGGATCGACCAGGGTCACGGGCAGTCCGAGGTCGCGGCAGACCGAGGCGACCTCGCAACCGATGAAGCCGCCGCCGACGATCAGCACGCGCTTGGGCGCAGCGGCCAGGGCGGCACGCAGGGCCGCCGCGTCGTCGCGCCCGCGCAGGGTGAACACCCCATCGAGGGCGCCCTCTGCCTCATCGTGCCAGGGCCGGGCCCGGGCACCGGTGGCGATCAGGAGGCGGTCGTAGGGCAGGCGCTCGCCGTCCGAGAGCACGATCGTGCGGCCCTGGCGGTCGAGGCCGGCGGCACCGGCTCCGAGCCGCCAGGCGGCGTCGAGATCGAGGCGATGGGGCAGGGTGGTGGCATCGGGCGCCATCTCGCCGGCGATGACGTGCTTCGACAGGGGCGGCCGGTCGTAGGGGAGATGCGGCTCGTCGCCGACGATGGTCAGCGGGCCGCGATGGCCGGCGAGCCGCAGGCTCTCCGCCCCGCGCAGGCCCGCCAGCGAGGCGCCGACCACGACGACGCGGGCGTCCTCATCGGCACGGGGGATCCGGGCGGAGGTCATCGGCCGGCGCCGGCGGCGGGCTCGTCGGCCTGAACGGTGATGGCGCGCACCGGGCAGGACTGGGCCGCACGCTCGATCCGGCCGCGGTGTTCGGCGCTCGGGGCGGGATCGTAGACCAGGATCTCGGCGCCGCGCAGTTCGAAGCTCTCGGGGGCGGCATAGCAGCATTGGGCATAGCCCTGGCAGCGGTTCAGATCGACGACGACGCGCATCTCACTCGTTTTCCGGCATGGGAACATCGGGCCGTCCGCGCATCCTCGCGAAACGAGGACCGGCGCCGGAGGTGGCCCGCGACCACGAGATGGGGCGGGGACGCCGGCGATCCAACCGCCTGTGCAATCATGCCGCCGCGAGATAGGCCCGCCACCCGCCGAACCGCGTGATCTCCTCCGCCCCCTCGACGGCATGGGCCTCGCACAGGAATCCGGACACGATGCGGCCGTCCGCCAGGACGACCTTGCCGATCCCGAGGGGGGCGGGGATCGCCGCCGTGAAGCGGCCGAAGGCGTCCGGCGACAGCCCCCAGACCTCGACCGCCAGCCCCGGCCCGGCAAAGCCGGGATCGCGCAGGAGCCCGGGCTTGGCGGGCCGGGTGCCGGGCAGGGCGTAGAGGCGGTAGTCGGGCGCGGTGCGTGCTTCGCCCATCAGCGTCGCCCCGAGGTCGACGAGCTGGTGGTTGAGGGCGAGCCCCGAGAGATGGGCGCCCACCACAACCAGGGGGATGGTGCCGGGCACGGGCGGAGCCACGCGGCTCGCCTCGGGCAGCGCCGCCGCGCGGTCGACGCCCATGCCAGGGGCGAGCGCCCGGTGCAGGGTGTCGGCGAGGTGCCCCAGGGCGTCGTCGCTGAAGCCCGGCCCCACCAGGGTGACGCCGCCGGGGATGCCGTCGGGCCGGAAGCCGGCGGGGATCGCGATGGCGGCGTAGCCCAGCAGGTTGGCGAAGTTGGTGTAATGCCCGAAGCGGCCGTTGAGGCGGAGCGGGTCGGCCAGCATCGCCTCCACCGTGTAGGTGGTGGGCGCGGTGGGCAGGAGCAGGATGTCGACCTGCGCGAAGGCCGCCTCGGCGCGGCGGCGCAGGGCCTGCAGGGCATAGAGGCCCTCGAAGGCGTCGACGGCGCTGTAGGCCCGCGCCGATTCGACGATGGCCCGCACGCTCGGATCGAAGGCGTCGGGGTGATCGGCGTGGAAGGCGGCCACCGCCGCCATCCGCTCGGCGACCCAAGGGCCCTGGTAGAGCAGTTCGGCGGTCTCGCGGAAGGGGGCGTAATCGAACGGCACCGCCACGGCGCCGGCCGCCTCCAGCCGGGCGACCATGCCGTCGTAGAGCGCCTCGGTGCCGCGATCGCCGTGGAACTCGCGCTCGGCCGGCGTCAGCACGCCGACGCGCAGGCCGGCGGCGGGGAGGGCATGGGGCGCGGCGGGCCGCGAATAGGCGTCGGCCGGGTCGAACCCTTCCGCGATCCGGCGCACGGCCAGGCCGTCGCCGACGGTGGCGGCGAAAAGACTGATGCAATCGAGGCTGCGGCAGGCGGGCACGAGGCCGGTGGTGCTGAGGAGGCCCGGCGTCGGCTTGATGCCAACGAGGTTGTTGAAGGCCGCCGGCACCCGGCCGGAGCCGGCGGTGTCGGTGCCGAGCGAGAAGCTCGCCAGCCCGGCGGCGACCGCCACCGCCGAGCCGGAGCTCGATCCCCCCGAGACGTAGGCCGCGTCGAACACGCTGCGCGGGGCACCGTAGGGGGAGCGGGTACCGTTCAGCCCGGTGGCGAACTGGTCGAGGTTGGTCTTGCCCGTCACGAGCGCGCCGGCCGCCTTGAGCCGGGCCACCACCGTCGCGTCGGTCGTCGGCCTGTAGGCGAAGGCCGGGCAGGCGGCGGTGGTGGGCAGGCCGGCGACGTCGATGTTGTCCTTGACCGCGAAGGGCACGCCCCACAGCGGCAGGGAGTTCGGCTCGGGGTGGCGTGCGACGAGGTCGCCCGCGGCGGCCACGAGGTCGGCCCGGCTCACGGGCGTGATGAACACCGCCGGGTCGGCTAAGGCCTCCATGCGGTCGGCGACCGCCTTTGCGAGATCCACCGGCGTGAGCCGGCCCGAGGCGTAGAGGTCGCGCAGGGTCGAGAGGTCGAGGATGGTCGGCAGCATGGGGGTCACACCTCTTCGATCACCGCCACGAGGTCGCCGCCCCGCAGCGTCTGTCCCGGGCGCACCCGGATCTCACGCACGATCCCTGCCGCAGGGGCCGCCACGGGCACTTCCATCTTCATCGATTCGAGGATCGCCACCGTCTCGCCGGCCGCGATCCTGTCGCCCGCCGCCTTTTCCACCCGCCAGACGTTGCCCGGCACGGTGGTCGCCACCCCGAGGCAGCCGGCGGGGACGGCGTCGGCCCCGGCTTCCGGCGCCGCCTCGTCGGGCACGAAGCTGTCGAGCCCCTGCTCCTTCCAGCGCCGGCGCTCGGCCTCGAAGGCGGTCTGCTGGCGCAGCTTGGCCGCGGCGATCTCGCCCGCGTTGGCGGCGAGTCCGGCCCGGTGGTCGGCATGGGAGAAGGTCCCGTCCTCGATCCGGATCGGGTAGGCGCCGTGCGGGAAGGCGGCGCGAGCCTCGGTGAGCTCGGCGTGGTCGACGGGGAAGAAGCGGATGCGGTCGAACGGCCGCAGCAGCCAGGGGTGGCCCGGCACGAAGTCGCGGGTCGTCCGCCAGGTGTTCCAGATCTGGATGGTGCGGCCGACGAGTTGGTACCCGCCCGGCCCCTCCATGCCGTAGATGCACATGTAGGCGCCGCCGATGCCGACTGCGTTCTCGGGCGTCCAGGTCCGGGCCGGGTTGTACTTGGTGGTGACGAGGCGGTGGCGCGGATCGACCGGCGTCGCCACCGGGGCGCCGAGGTAGACGTCGCCGAGCCCCATGACGAGGTAGCTGGCCTCGAAGACGATGCGCTTCACCTCCGCCTCCGAGTCGAGACCGTTGATGCGGCGGATGAAATCGATGTTGGAGGGGCACCAGGGCGCGTTGGGGCGTACCAGGTCCTGGTACTGGCGCATGGCGCGCTCGGCTTGCGGGTCGTTCCAGGACAGCGGCAGGTGGACGATGCGGCTGGGCACCGTGACGTCGTCGACGCAGCCCAGCCCGGCCTCGATCTCGCGCAGCAGGCCGAGGAGGCGGGAGCGCGCCAGGACCGTGCCGTCGTAGTGGATCTGGAGCGAGCGGATGCCGGGCGTCAGGTCGAGGAGGCCGGGAAGCTTCGCTTCCGCCACCGCCTGCGCCAGGAGGTGGACGCGCAGGCGGATGCCGATGTCCAGCGCCATCGGGCCGTATTCGACGAGCAGGTTGTCGTCGCCCTGGCGGCGGTAGACCACCTCGACTGGGCCTGAGACGTCGCGGGCGAGGATGGGGGAGCCTCGGACGGCAACCCCTGCCCCCAGCAGATCTCGGGCCTGCCCGAGATCTGCACTCCCCTGCGGAGGGGGGAGGAAACCCGCGCTCTCGCCGTCGACGTCACCGGGCTGCTCCACCGCCACGAACCGCACCCGGTCCCCCGGCCGCAGCTGGCCCATCTTCCACAATTCGTCGCGGGCGATGACGCCGGGGCAGACGAAGCCGCCTAGACTCGGCCCGTCCGGCCCGAGCAGGATCGGCATGTCGCCGGTGAAGTCGAGGGCGCCGACCGCGTAGGCGTTGTCGTGGAGGTTCGAGGGGTGCAGCCCGGCCTCGCCGCCGTCCTCCCGCGCCCAGCGCGGGGTCGGGCCGATCAGGCGCACGCCGGTGCGGGCGGAATTGAAATGCACCTCGTAAGCTGCCGAGAACAGGTCGGCGATGTCGGCGTCCCGGAAGAAATCCGGCGCCCCGTGCGGGCCGTAGACGAGGCCGATCTCCCAGTCCGCGGTGAGCGGCACCGGCTCGGGCGAGGCCGGTTCCACCGCGGCGACGGCGCCGAGATGGAGGGTGTCGCCGGCCTTGAGCACGCCGGTGGCGTGCCCGCCGAAGGCCCCGAGCGCGAAGGTCGCCCGCGAGCCGAGCACCACCGGCGCATCGAAGCCGCCGCGCACGCCGAGGTAGCTGCGCATCCCCGGCCCCGCGATGGCACCGATGGCGAGCGTGCCGCCCGCCGGCACCGCGAAGGCCTGCCCGTGGGGCTGCACGACGCCGTCGAGCCGGGCGGTCATGGCCGCTCCCGACAGCGCCACCACGGTGTCGGCATGGAAGCGCAGGGTCGGGCCGGACACGGTGAGTTCGAGGGCGCAGGTGTCGGGCGGGTTTCCCACCAGCGCATTGGCCACCGCGAAGGAGCGCGCATCCATCGGCCCGCTCGGGGGCACGCCGACATGCCAGAGCCCGAGGCGGCCGGGCAGTTCCTGCAGGCTCGACTGGGGGCCGGGCGCCAGCACCGCGACGCTGCGGGGCGTATACGCGACGTCGCGCAGGGCCGTGGTGGCGACACGCCCGCTCGCGAAGAGCTCCGAGGCCGCGATGGCGCGCAGGTAGCCGAGATTGGTCTCGATGCCGGCGACCACCGTCTCGTCGAGCGCCGCGCGCAGGGCGGCGATGGCCGCCGGCCGGTCCGCTCCGGTGACGATGATCTTGGCGAGCATCGGATCGTAGAACGGCGTCACCTCGGTGCCGGTGACGATCCAGCCGTCGACGCGGACGCCGTCCGGAAAGCGCACCTGCGTCAGCAGGCCGGCGCTGGGCGCGAAATCCGCATGCGGGATCTCGGCGTAGAGCCGCGCCTCGATGGCCGCTCCCTTCGGCGCCAGCGGCCCGGCGGTACCGATGGGGTCTTCGCCGGCGGCCTGGCGGATCATCCACTCCACGAGGTCGATGCCGAACACCGCCTCCGTCACCGGATGCTCGACCTGGAGCCGGGTGTTGACCTCGAGGAACGAGATATCCTGGCGGTCGGGATCGTAGATGAACTCCACCGTTCCGGCCGAGGCGTAGGACACGCTCGTCCCCAGGGCGACGGCCGCCGCGTGCAGCCGGGCGCGCACCGCGTCCGACAGGCCCGGCGCCGGCGTCTCCTCGACGACCTTCTGGTTGCGGCGCTGGAGCGAGCAGTCGCGCTCGCCGAGCGCCACGACGCGCCCCTGCCCGTCTCCGAAGATCTGCACCTCGACGTGGCGCGCGCGCGCCACGAAGCGTTCGAGGTAGACCCGCGCGTCGCCGAAGCTCGCCCGCGCGGTGCGCTCGACGCTGGCGTAATGCTCGGCGAGCTCGGCCGGCGAAGTGCACAGCCTCATGCCGATGCCGCCGCCCCCGGCGGTGCTCTTGAGCATCACCGGATAGCCGATCGCCTCGGCCGCACCGAGCGCCGTCGCGAGGTCGGGGAGGAGGTCGGTGCCCGGCAGGAGCGGCACGCCGCTGGCCTTCGCCAGTTCGCGCGCCGTGTGCTTGAGGCCGAAGGCGCGCAGGTGCTCGGGCCGCGGCCCGATGAAGACGATGCCCTCCGCGGCCAGGCGTTCGGCGAAGGCCACGTTCTCGGACAGGAAGCCGTAGCCGGGATGGACCGCCTGCGCCCCCGTCGCCTTGCAGGCGGCGATGACGGCGTCCACGTTCAGGTAGCTCTCGGAGGCGGGCGCCGGGCCGAGGCGAAAAACCTCGTCCGCCTCCAGCACGGCGGGGGTAAAGCGGTCGGCGTCGGAATGCACCGCCACCGAGGCGATCCCCATGCGCCTGCAGGTGCGCAGGATGCGCCGGGCGATCTCGCCGCGATTGGCGATCAGGATCTTTTGGAACATCACAGTCCGTCCCGGATGGTCGCTCGGTCCCGGATGGTCACCTGGATCGGCGTCGGGTTGAAGCCGTTGCAGGGGTTGTTGATCTGCGGGCAGTTCGAGATCACGCAGATCACGTCCATCTCGGCGGTGACCTCGACGTAGTCGCCGGGCGAGGAGACGCCGTCGACGATGGCGAGCTGCCCGTCCTGTTCGATCGGCACGTTCATGAAGAAGTTGACGTTGGGCGGGATGTCGCGCTTGGACAGCCCGTATTTGGCGACCTCCAGGGCGAAGTTCTCGCGGCAGGCGTGGAGGTACTTGGTGGCGTGGCCGAAGCGGACGGTGTTGGCCTCGCAGGAGCAGGCGCCCGCCGAAGTGTCGTGCCGCCCGCAGGAATCGGCCGTGACGACGGCCATCACCCGCCCCTCGTTGGAGACGAGCCGGGTGCCGGTGGTGACGTAGGCCGCCCCCTGCACCCGCAGGGTGTCCTGCGAGGAGTAGCGCTCGCCCATGTCGTCGGCGCGGTAGAACAGGGTGTCGACCGCCTGGCAGCCTTCGAGGTCGGTGATGCGCAGAATCTGGCCCTTTCGGACGAGGCCGGACCATGGCGCTTGCGCCGGCACGGTCGTGTCGAGGAGAGGGGTCTCTTCGGTCATGACGTATCCTCCCCTCAAAAGCCGATGGCGGCGTTGTTGGAAAAGCCGCGCACGGCCTCGATGGTGGCGGTGCGGCAGAGGTCGTCCGGGCCTGGATGCGGTGCCCGGAAGCGCGTCGCCGTCACGGGGTTGGGGGCGTAGTCGGGGGCCGGATCGAGGGGGTGGGGGCAGTTGGAGAGGGTGACGACCAGGTCCATCTCGGCGCGCAGGTCGACGAAGTCGCCCGCCCGGCGCCCGGCCTCGTTCCAGGTGAAGCGCCCTTCGGCGCCGACGCTCACGGGGGCGAAGAAGGTGATCAGCGCGGGGATGTCGCGCCGGTCGAGCCCGGCCTTGAGGGCGGCGAGCACGAGGTTGTCGCGGGTGTTGCGGTGGGGGCCGTTCGCGTAGCGCGCGGCGTTGGAGGCGGCGTTGGAGCCGCCCGTCAGCGCGTCGTGGGCGCAGCAGGAATCCTCGATCAGCGAGAGCATCACCCGGCCCATGTCGGAGAACAGCACCCGGCCCTTCCGAAGGGCGGCGCTCCATTGCACCTTGACGGTGTCGGCGTAGTTCAGGCGCTCGGAGGTGTCGGCGGCGTTCCAGGCCACCAGGGCGACGCTCGACGGGCCGTGGTCGAGGGCGAGCCGCAGCGCGTCGCCGGCATGGAGTTCCGTGGTCCAATACCAGCCGCCGGGGATGGTCTCGGTGTGCAGGATCTCCGCCTCGTCCAGCGGCAGGCCGCGCACCGAGGGCGGCGGCAGGGCGCGCGGCGCGTGCTCCTGCCCTTGCGCCTTCAGCGCCTCGTAGCGGCGCCGGTTCTCGGCGATGGTCTGTTGGATGGTGGTCGTCTCAGGTGTGGTCATGCCCGTTCCTCACGTTCTCCGACGGGTCGTCCCGGCCGATGTCGCGCCCTGATCGCGAGGCCGGGTCGTCCCGGCCTTTTTCCTCCCCCGCTCGAGGGGGAGGGTTGGGGCGTCGCGCTAGAACATGTGGCTGTAGCGCTCGGTCTCCCAGGCGCTCACGGTGAGGTGGTACTCCTGCCATTCGGCGCGCTTGTAGCGGACGAACTCGTCGCGCAGCGCCGTGCCGAGGGTCCGCTCCACCAGCGGGTCGGCCGCGAAGGCGTCCACCGCCTCGGCCAGCGTCTGGGGCAGGAAGTCGATGCCGCGCTCGGCCCGCGCGGCGTCGGTGAGGTCGTAGAGGTTGTCCTCGTTGGGCGCGCCGGGATCGATCCGCTCGCGGACGCCTTCGAGGCCCGCCGCCAGCACCAGGGCGGCGGCGAGGTAGGGGTTGACGGCGCCGTCCGCGTTGCGGCTCTCGCAGCGCCCGCCACCGGCCGGCACGCGCACCGAATTGGTGCGGTTGTTCGAGCCGTAGGAGTTGAACACCGGCGCCCAGGAGAAGCCCGCCATGGCGCCCTGGCGCACCAGGCGCTTGTAACTGTTGACCGTGGGGGCGAAGGCCGCGCACAGCGCCCGCCCGTGGCGCAGGACGCCGCCGATGAAATGGTAGCCGGTCTCGGTGAGCCCGAGGCCGCGCGGATCGGCCGACGGATCGCAGGCGAAGACGTTCCTGCCGGTCTCCTTGTCGGAGAGCGACATGTTGAAATGCGCGCCGTTGCCGGTGCGGTCGGCGAAGGGCTTGGGCATCATCGTGGCGAGGAGGCCTTCCTCCTTGGCGTAGTGCTTGGCCATCATCCGGAAGAAGGTCAGCCGGTCACACATGGTCAGCGCGTCGGCGTAGTTGAAATCGAACTCGAACTGGCCGCAGGCGTCCTCGTGGTCGAAGGAATAGAGGTCCCAGCCGAGGGCGTCGATCGTGGTGGCGACCTTGTCGAGCCAGGAGAAGTTGTCGACGAACCCGCGCACGTCGTAGCAGGGTTTTTGCAATTTATCGTCGGCGACCGGCGTGTGCAGGGACCCATCGGCGGCCTGTCTCAGGAGAAAAATCTCGCACTCGATGCCGAGGTTGAAGCCGAAGCCCATGTCCTCCGCCTCGCCGATGACGGTCTTCAGGGCGACCCGGGTGGAGAGCGGATAGGGCTGGCCCTGGAAGGTGAGGTCGGCCGGGCACCAGGCGAGTTTGGGCTCCCACGGCAGCTGGACGACCCGGGAGAGGTCGGGGACCGAGGCGAGTTCGTCCTCGTTGGGGGCCTGGCCGAGGCCGTCGAGCGCGTAGCCGGTATAGCGTTCGGAGCCGGCCGCCATCTGCGGCAGGTGGCCGATGGGCACCACCTTGGCCTTCTGGACGCCGTGGATGTCGACATAGGCGCCGATGACGTATTTCACGCCCTTGGCGCGCAGGTCGTCCTGCACGGCCTTGACGGCGGGGTCGATCTCGCTCGCATGAGCCATCGGCTCGCTCCTTTTCGTTACACGGACACGTCGTAGGGGTGGGGGAGGGGCGGGGTCTCGGTCAGCCCCCGCATCACGAGGGCGGTGAGGTCCTCGACCATCCAGGCGAACAGGCGCCCGCCCTCGGTCGCGGTCGCCTGCGAAGGGCGTCCGGTGACGCCGTTGCGGCTGGTGCGGTTGACCGGGTGGGCGAAGACGAGACCCTGCGTCCGGTCGGGATCGTCGGCATCGGCGACCCGGTCGGGCCGCACGAGGCGCGGGGCCAGCGCCATCATCAGGGCGGTCTCGGCGGCGTTGGCGTGCCAATCGTCGGCATCGGCGACATGGGCGGCGCGGACCCGCTCGCTCACCGTGGCCGAATTGACCAGCGCCACCATGAGGTCGTCGTGGGCGGCGCGCAGCATCTCCAGCGCGCAGCGCAGGGGCGCGGCGTTGGTGACGTGCGCGTTGACGAGGAACAGCCGGCGCACGCCGGACCGGTGGGCGCCGGTCCCCACCTGCACGACGAGCTGCGTCATCACGAGCGGATCGAGGGTGATCGTGCCCGGCCAGCGCCGGCTGTGGCCGAGCGAGCAGCCGTAGGGAAGGGTCGGCAGCACCGGCACGCGGGTGGCCGCCGAGACCGCATGCGCCAGCATCTCGGCCAGCACGAAATCCATGCCGGTGCCCAGATGCGGCCCGTGCTGCTCGGTGGCGCCGACGGGCAGGATCGCGGCCCCGCCCACCGCGGCGAGGTCGCCGGGGAGCTCGTCCCAGGTGCGCTCTGCCCAGAGGAGGGGGGCGGTCATGCGGGTTCGCTCCGCTCGGCGAGACGGGCGCCATCCCCTCTCCCCGCAAGCTGGGAACGGCGAGGGCGCGCGGGGGCGATCGGTGCTGGACGCGCCATCATTCCACCTCGTCCCCGGCGGACGTCATCCGCGTCACCACGTCGGGGGCCACCGCCTCCTCGGCCTCGTCCTTGGGCGGGTGGATCAGCGCGTCGAGGCGCGCGCGGGTGGCACGGAACTCGGGCCCGAGGGCCTGGTCGTGGCTGCGGGGGCGGGGCACCGGCACCTCGATGAGTTCGGCGACCTCGCCCGGATGGGCGCTGAGCACCAGGATGCGGTCGGCCAGATGCACGGCCTCGTCGAGATCGTGGGTGATGAAGACGATGGTGATGTCGATCTTCTTCCAGATCTCGATGAGGTAGGCCTGCATCCGGGCGCGCGACTGGGTGTCGAGGGCCGAGAACGGCTCGTCCATGAGCAGGATGCGCGGCCGGGTGGCGAGCGCCCGTGCGATCGCGACGCGCTGCTTCATGCCGCCCGAGAGCTGGTGCGGGTAGGAGGCCGCGAAGGCCTCGAGCCCGATCAGCGCCAGCCATTGCCGCGCCTCGCGCTCGGCCTCGCGCCGGGGCGTGCCGTTCTCCTCGAGCCCGAAGGCGACGTTGCGTAGCACGCTGAGCCAGGGAAACAGGGTGTAGCCCTGGAACACCATGCCCCGGTCGGCGCCGGGCCCAGAGACCGGCACGCCCTCGACGCTGACCACGCCGGAAGTCGCGGTCTCGAGGCCGGCGAGGATGCGCACGAAGGTGGACTTGCCGCAGCCCGACGGGCCGACGACGCACAGGAACTCGCGCCGGTGGGTGACGAGGTCGATGTCCTTGAGGGCCACGGTCACGCCGCCGTCGGCGGTGCGGAAGGTCTTCGTTAGCTTCTCGACCCTGAGCGCGACCTCGCGGCCCTTGAGCTTGGAAAAGCGCGCGCGGACCGGCTCGCCTTGCGTGCGGTAGTCGCAGCCGGCGGTCGGCGGGACGACGGGCCCGGCGCTCACGCTTCGCTCCTGTCGTAGGGAAAGAGCCGGCGGCCGATGACGGCGAGCACGATGTCGGTGATCGAGCCGACGAGGCCGATGATCAGGATCGCGGCGTAGACGTTCTCGAAGTGCTGGTAGCGGGCCTGCTGGGTGATGAAGAAGGTGATGCCCGAGGAGGTGCCGATGAGCTCGGCCACGATCAGGTAGGTCCAGGCCCAGCCGAGCAGGATGCGCTGGTCGCGGTAGAGCTGCGGCAGCATCGCCGGCACGATCACCCGGCGGATCAGGCGCAGGTTGCGTGCGCCCAGCGTCAGGGCCGCCTCGATCAGCAGCGGGTCGATGCGCCGCGTGGTGTTGGCGATCACCAGCACCTGCTGGAAGAAGGTGCCGATGACGATGATCGCGATCTTCGGGCCATCGTAGATGCCGAGGATCGCCACCATCAGCGCCCCGAAGGCGGGGGCGGGCATGTAGCGCACGAACTCGATGACCGGCTCGGTGATGCGCGCCAGCGTCGCTTGCGCCCCGCACAGGATGCCGAGCGGCACGCCGACGATCGACGACAGCAGGAACCCCCAAAAGATGATCTGGATCGAATGCCACAGGCTCCAGGGCAGCCGGATCGCGTCGCGCTGGGTCGGCGCCGCGGTGAGCGAGGTCCAGAGCGCGATGGCGACCTCGTGCGGGGCCGGCAGGTAGACCGGGTTGGCGGGCGTGCCCACCGGGGGCGCGGTGTTGGCGGCGCGGGCCGATTCCACCTCCTCGGCGAAGGCCGCCGCGGGCAGGCGCATGCCGGGCTGGATCCAGGCGACGTCGCCCGGATCGGAGACCTCCACCAGGGGATGCCACAGGAACGGCAGGTAGGAGACCGCCGACCAGGCGAGGATCGGCAGCAGGAACGACAGGATCGTCAGGACGATGCGCCGGCGCGGCGCCAGGGGGCGGACGACGCCGACCCAGGAGCGGCGGCGGGGCGGCGGCGGACCTTTCCCTTCCCCCTCGACGGGGGAGGGTGGCCCACCCGCCAGGCCCTGGCGCATCTCCGCGCTCATTTGCCGTCGGTGAGCGCGGGGTCGATGGCGGCCTTCACGTCCTGGGCGGTCTTGTAGACATCGACCTTCACGTTGAAGGCGTCGGCGAAGCGGGTCGAGCCGTAGAGGGAGCCGAAGCCGTCGGCGTCCTTCATGACCTTGCGGCCCTCGGCCAGGGTCATGAGCTTGGTGCCCTTGAGGAAGCGGGTGAAGGTGGGCACGTCGATGCCGACCTTGGCCGCCATGATCGCCACCGCGTCGGGTTGGGTCTTAGGGTCCTCGATGTAGGCGACGACCTTGTCCCAGACGCCGACGAACTTGATCCACTCGGCTCGGCGCGAGGCGAGGCTGGCGGGCGAGACCGTGACCACGTCGTAGATCAGCCCTGGCACGTCGGCGGAGGTGTAGAGGGGCTTGGCGCCGGCCGCCGCCTTCATCGCCTGGCCGGCGATGGGCTGCCAGGCGCCGACGGCCGCCACGTCGCCGGAGGCCAGCACCTGCGGCGTCTCGTTGGTCTTGGCGTTGACCAGCGTCACGTCGGTCTCCTTGAGGCCGATCTTGGTGAGCCCGTGGATGAGCAGAAGGTGCTCGACGAGGCCGACCTCGAGGCCGACCTTCTTGCCCTTGAGGTCGGCCAGCGTCTTCACGCCCGGCTTGCCGACGATCATGTCGTTGCCGTTCGAATAGTCGGTGAGCATGATCATGACGTTCTTGGCGCCGTTGCCGGCCATGACCAGGGCGTCGCCGTTGGTGCAGGTGACGGCGTCGAGCTTGCCCGCCGAGAACGCGTCCATCGAGGCCGAATAGTCGAACCACTCGAACTTGGCGTCGACGCCGGCCTCCTTCAGCCAGCCCTTCTCGATGGCGACCTGCCAGGCGACCCAGCCCGGCCAGTCGCTGTAGCCGATGCGCAGGGGCTCGGCCGCGTGAGCGACCGGGGCGGCGACGAGGCCCAGGGCCAACAGGCCGGCGGCGACCCCCTTGCGGGCGGCGGAAGCGATCGTGGACAGGCGCATCTGATATCTCCGAGGCGCGTAGTACGATTCGATGAAATCGTAATACCGACGGCTTTTCAGGCATACAAGAGGCGTGCCAGATTCACATCGCAGCGAGGGAGCGGACGACCATGGCGGATGCGAACACGGACGAGGGCGGCGCGGGGCGGCGCCGGCCAGTGAGCCGGATCAGCCTGTCCTTGTCCGAGGACCTGCTCGGCGAGCTCGACGCCATGGTGAGCGAGCGCGGGTTCGCCAGCCGCTCGCAGGCGGTGGCCACCGTCCTGCACCGGTCGCTGGTGGAGCACCGCCACGAGGTCGGCGACCGGGTGATGGTGGGCACGATCACCCTGTTTTACGACCACCTCGCCCACGGCCTGCAGCAGCGGCTGGCGGACCTGCAGCGGCGTCACATCGCCGAGGTGATCGCGTCGCTCCACGTCCACCTGATGCACAACCAGACGCTGGAGGTGGTGCTGGTGCAGGGCCCGGCCACCACCTTGCAGACCATCGCCGACGCGATGATCACCGAGCGCGGCGTGATCTCGGGGCGCCTCGAGCTGGTGGCGGCGCTGATCCCGCAGCTGCACCCGTTCCAGGGGGAGGGGTGATACGGGGTTCGCTCGGATCAAGCGGGACCCGTATCACGAAGCCCGTGCGGCGCCTGAGCGACGCCGACATCCGCATGACGAAGCCATCGAACGGATGTCGTATGATCACCCCAATCCCCCAGCCCGCTCCACGAAACGGGCGACCGCGTCGGCCCCGTCACCCTTGCGCAGCGAGGTGAAGACGTAGGGGCGGGTGCCGCGCATCCGCCTCGTGTCGGCCTCCATCACGGCGAGGTCCGCGCCGACGAAGGGCGCCAGATCGGTCTTGTTGACGATGAGCAGGTCCGAGCGGGTGATGCCCGGCCCCCCTTTGCGCGGGATCTTCTCGCCGCCGGCGACGTCGATCACGTAGAGGGTGATGTCGGCCAGTTCCGGCGAGAAGGTCGCGGCGAGGTTGTCGCCGCCCGATTCGATCAGGATCAGGTCGAGCCTGGGGAAGCGCCGGCGCATCTCGGCCACCGCCGCGAGGTTGATCGAGGCGTCCTCGCGGATGGCGGTGTGCGGGCAGCCGCCGGTCTCGACGCCCATGATCCGCTCCTCGGGCAGGGCGCCGGCCACGGTGAGGATGCGCGCATCCTCCTTGGTGTAGATGTCGTTGGTGATCGCGCAGATCTCGAAGCGATCGCGGAACCGCTTGCAGAGCTGTTCCATCAGCGCGGTCTTGCCAGAGCCGACCGGACCGCCGATGCCGACGCGCAGGGGGCCGTTGAGGGATGTCATCGCAAAGGTCCTCACGAGCGGAAGATGCGGGAGTACTGGGTCTCGTGCCGGAGGGACCCCAGATCGAGCCGAAGGGTGGCGCCCCCGACGTCGTCGAGGGTGAGCCCGGGGATCGTCTCCGCCAGCGCCGCCACGCAGGGCGCCAGACCGGCGATCGCCCGCGTGCCGGCGGTCTGGCCGACCGGGGCGAGGCGCAGGGCCGCCGAGACGAGGTTCTGCACGAAGGCGAGGCCGAAGGCGGCGAGCGTGGGCACCGGCGCGAGGCCATGCGCGCCCGCCGCCAGGCCCACCGCCACGGGGTAGGCCACGGGGCCGGGCAGGGTTTCGGCGAGGCGCACGAGGGCTGGCGTGGCCCAGGCCGCCAGGGTCGCGTCGAGGAAGCTGCGGCCCTGCTGGGCGGTCTCCAGGTGGAGTTCGCGGGACGGGGCCAGGGCGAGGGCGAGGGCGTTGACGGTCTCCAGGGCAGCGGCATCGGCGCCCGAGGCGGCGCGGTGGGCGTGGGCGGCCAGGATCATGTCGCTGCGCCCGGCGCCGCGCGCCACGACGTCGTGGAGCCATGCCGCGAGGGAGGCCTCGTCGGACACGTCGCCGGCCTCCACCGCCCATTCGAGCCCGTGCGAATAGGCATAGCTCCCCACCGGATAGGTCGGCGACAGCCACGCCATCAGCCGCAGGGCGTCGGTCATCGGGGGGCGATCCCGCTTCGCCGCCCCCCTCCGGGGAAGGGCGCGGGCACCGGGACCGCAGCGGTCATCGGGACGCCGCTCCGTGGGGGTGCGGATGCGGGTGGTCATGGTCGTGGTCGTAATCGTGAGGCCCGTGATCGTGCCCGTGGTGATGATGCCCGGCGGCCTCGCCGGCATAGGCGCCGCCCTCCGGCCGGAACGGGCGATCCACCGGCTCGGCCGAGCCGCCCAGCCCCCGCACCATCTCGGCGAGCACGTGGTCGAACCCGATGTAGATGGCGTCCTCGGCGATCTCGGCCGGGATGTGGCGGTTGCCGATGTGCCAGATCAAACGCTTGAGGGCGCGGTCGTCGGGCGCGCGGATCGCGAGCAGGCGCTCATGCGCCGCCTCGACCCAGACGAGGCGCCCGTCCTGCAGCACCAGGGCATCGCCGTCGTCGAGCACCGTCGGCTCGGGCAGGTCGAGCAGGAAGTCGAGCCCGCCGATTCCGCGCATCGCCATGCGCCGACGATGCCGGTCGCCGTGGTCGAGCACGACGCGGTCGACGATCTCGCCGGCCCGGAGCGCATCGCGGCGGATGAGGCGTGTGGCGCGGATCATGACCATGCCACCCGGACCCGACCCGACGACACGCGAGGGAACGCCCTCATCAGGCGACGTCCGGTTCGGCGGGACCGGGATGGAAGTCCTCGTCGAGAACCTGTGCCAGCGTGCACGGGCAGGTAGCCGGAAACAGGCGTTCCGCCATTCCGGTCTCGCCCGCCGCGCGGACACGACCCAGTCGATAGGCTTTGTCCAGGACGGCTTCGGGCCACGATCCCAGGCTCGGACTCTTGCGCCCCGGGTTGGCTCAAGGCGGCATTGGACATGGCAAGCCTCCCCTCGCGTTCACCGTCATCCTACCTCAAAACAAAAAGTACCGCTGCGCCATCGGCAGCACCTCGGCGGGCTCGCAGACCAGCAGTTCGCCGTCGGCGCGGACGTCGTAGGTTTCCGCGTCGATCTCGATGGTCGGAGTGGCGTCGTTGAGGATCATGCTCTTCTTCGAGATGCCGCCGCGCACGTTCTCCACGGCGACGAACCGCTTCTGGCATCCGAGCCGGTCGCGCAGCCCGTCGTCCATCGCCGCCTTCGAGACGAAGGTGAGGGCGGTGGACCACGGCGAGCGGCCGATGGCCCCGAACATCGGGCGGTAGTGCACCGGCTGGGGCGTGGGGATCGAGGCGTTGGGGTCGCCCATCGGTGCGGTGGCGATCATGCCGCCCTTGATCACGAGGTCGGGCTTCACGCCGAAGAAGGCAGGCGTCCACAGCACGAGGTCGGCGAGCTTGCCCGCCTCCACCGAGCCGACATGGGCCGAGACGCCGTGCGCGATGGCCGGGTTGATCGTATATTTGGCGATGTAGCGGCGTGCCCGCAGGTTGTCGTTGCCGCTCGTGTCGCCGGGCAGGGCGCCGCGCTGGCGCTTCATCTTGTCGGCCGTCTGCCAGGTGCGGATGACGACCTCGCCGACCCGGCCCATGGCCTGGCTGTCCGACGACATCATCGAGAGCGCGCCGATGTCGTGCAGGATGTCCTCGGCCGCGATGGTCTCCTTGCGGATGCGGCTCTCGGCGAAGGCGAGATCCTCGGGGATCGACGGGTCGAGGTGGTGGCAGACCATGAGCATGTCGAGATGCTCGTCGATGGTGTTCTTCGTATAGGGCCGCGTCGGATTGGTGGACGAGGGCAGCACGTTGGCGAGCCCGGCCACCTTCATGATGTCGGGGGCATGCCCGCCGCCCGCACCCTCGGTGTGGAAGGCGTGGATGGTGCGCCCGGCGAACGCCCGGATCGTATCCTCGACGAACCCCGATTCGTTGAGCGTGTCGGAGTGGATCATCACCTGCACGTCGTGCAGGTCGGCCACCGTGAGGCAGGTGTCGATCGCCTGGGGCGTGGTGCCCCAATCCTCGTGGAGCTTGAGGGCGCAGGCGCCCGCGCGCACCATCTCGACGAGGCTCTCCGGGCGCGAGGCGTTGCCCTTGCCGGCGAACGCCAGGTTCATCGGAAACGAATCCGCCGCCTCGATCATCCGGGCGAGGTGCCACGGGCCCGGCGTGCAGGTGGTGGCGAAGGTGCCGTGCGCCGGGCCGGTGCCGCCGCCGAGCATCGTGGTGACGCCCGAGCACAACGCCTCCTCGATCTGCTGCGGGCAGATGTAGTGGATGTGGCTGTCGAACCCGCCCGCCGTGAGGATTTTTCCTTCCCCCGCGATGACTTCCGTCCCCGGTCCGACGACGATGTCGACGCCGGGCTGGATGTCCGGGTTGCCGGCCTTGCCGAGCCTGACGATGCGGCCCTTCACGATGCCGACGTCGCATTTCACCACGCCCCAATGGTCCAGCACCACCGCGTTGGTGATGACGGTGTCGACAGCCCCGTCGGCGTTCGTCACCTGGGACTGCCCCATGCCATCGCGAATCACCTTGCCGCCGCCGAACTTCACCTCTTCGCCGTAGGTGGTGTGGTCGCGCTCCACCTCGATGACGAGGCAGGTGTCGGCGAGCCGGATGCGGTCGCCGGTGGTGGGCCCGAACATGTCGGCATAGGCGGCGCGGGGGAGGGAGGCGGGGCGGGGGGTGTTCGACATAGGGGCTTCCAGCGGATCAGGATGTCGGACCGAGCCGCGTGAAATCCGCGGCCTGGACGGCTTTCCGGTCGAACGTCAGCGTCGTGTCGCATCCTCCGTGCCGGTTGATCGCACCGATCAGGTGATCGCTGAAGCCACCACCGCCCGCCGCGAAGCGCGCGATGGCGTCGGCCGCCGCGTCGCGCCGTTCGATCTCGACATTCGAAGCCTCGATCAACCGCCGCAACAGATCGACGAGCACGGATTTGCGCTGCTGCAACGGCTTGTTCAGGACCCAGACCACCTCGGCCAGTACCACCGTGTTGACGAAGAAGCGCTCATTCGGATCCGACAGGATGCGCGTGGCGTCGGCGACCTGCTCGGGATTGTCCACGGGCCAGACGGTCTCATCGACCAGCCAGCGCAGCAGCACGTTGGTATCGAGGCCGATCATCGGTCCTTGGCGCTTTCGTCCTCGCCGGAGGAATCGCCGCCACCCCAACGGGCTGCACGGCTCTCCTCGATCCAACGCGTGATCTGGTCGGTCGTAACCGCCCCGGAGCCGCCGCGGACGATGCCACGCAGGTCCGCGAACGTGGCGACCTGGGCTTCGAGCCGATACCCGCCGGCATCCTCTACGAAGACGAGCGTATCGCCCGGCTTGAGATGCATGGCGGTGCGCAGGCGTGCAGGAACGGTAATCTGCCCCTTCGACGTCACCTTGGCCTCGAACCGTCCCATCGCAGCGACTCCTTACCTTTGCAGCAAAATGTAAGGACCACCGCCCGGAGTCAAAGCTTCCCCATCACATCCCCCCGGAACCCGTACACCTCCCGCGCGCCGAGCAACGGCACCAGCGACACCTCCCGCGTGGCGCCGGGCTCGAACCGCACGGCGGTGCCCGGCGCGATGTCGAGGCGCTGGCCACGGGCCTTGTCGCGGTCGAAGGTCAGGCCGGCGTTGACCTCGTAGAAATGGTAGTGCGAGCCGACCTGGATCGGCCGGTCGCCGACGTTGGCCACGGCGATCACGGTGCGCGGAGCGCCGTCGTTGAAGACGATGTCGCCCGGCTGCGTCGTCACCGTGCCCGGCACGTCGGCCGAGGCCGCCCCGCGGATCGGGTGGTGGACGGTCACGAGCTTGGTGCCGTCGGGGAACGTCGCCTCCACCTGGATGTCGTGGATCATCTCGGCGATCCCCTCCATCACCTGGTCGGCGGTGAGCACATGGGCGCCGGCCTGCATCAGGTCGGCGACCGAGCGGCCGTCGCGGGCGCCCTCGACCACGGCGTCGGTGATGAGCGCGATCGCCTCCGGGTAGTTGAGCTTGACGCCCCGGGCGAGCCGGTTGCGGGCGACCTGGGCGGCCATGGCGACGAGGAGCTTGTCTTTTTCACGCGGGGTCAGGAGCACGGAGCGAACCTCGGGTGCTGGGCACGATGGGCGGGCGATGCAGGCAAGGACCGTGCACGGGTCCGGTCACTTCATGGAACCAGTCGCGCGGCCGCTGCGCAAGGCCGGTCCGGACCTTGCGCAGCCCGGCCGCGATTTGCCAGAAGTCCGACGGATCGGGCATGGCACGGACGGCGCTCGCCCATTCCCCACACCCCCTACGGCAGGCCCCGTGACCTATCCCCGCGACCTCGTCGGCTACGGCCGCAATCCGCCCCATCCGCGCTGGCCGAACGGGGCGCGGATCGCGGTGCAGTTTGTCCTCAACTACGAGGAGGGGGCTGAGAACTGCATCCTGCACGGGGACCCGGCCTCGGAGGCGTTCCTGTCCGAGCTGGTCGGCGCGCAGCCCTGGCCGGGCCAGCGCCACATGAGCATGGAATCGCTGTTCGAATACGGTTCGCGCGCCGGGTTCTGGCGGCTGTGGCGGCTGTTCCGGGCGAAGGGCGTCCCCGTCACCGTGTTCGCGGTCGCCACGGCGCTCGCCCGCCATCCCGACGTCGCCGCGGCGATGAAGGAGGCGGAATGGGAGATCGCCTGCCACGGCCTCAAGTGGATCGATTATCGCGATTTCACCCGCGCCGAGGAGAAGGCGCACCTGGAGGAGGCGATCCGCATCCACACCGCCATCACGGGGGAGCGCCCGCGCGGCTGGTACACCGGGCGCTCCTCGCCCCACACCCTCGACCTCGGGATCGAGGCCGGGATGACGTATCTGGCCGATTCCTACGCCGACGACCTGCCGTACTGGATCGAGGAGCCGAGCGGGCGCGGCCTCGTGGTGCCCTACACGCTGGACGCCAACGACATGAAATGCGCGGCGATCCAGGGCTTCAACACCGGCGAGCACGTCTTCACCTACCTGCGCGACACCTTCGACGTGCTCTACGCCGAGGGCGAGACCGCCCCGAAGATGATGTCGGTGGGCCTGCATTGCCGCCTGATCGGCCGTCCGGGCCGGATCGGCGCGCTCATCCGCTTCCTCGACCACGTCGCCGCCCACCGGGACGTGTGGGTCGCCCGGCGCATCGACATCGCCGAGCATTGGATCGCGCATCATCCGCCGGGCGGATAGACGCCGGCCTCCGGCCCGATTCCTGCTCGCCCACGGCACGCTTCCCCTCGGAGAGACACGATGACGACACTCACCATCGACGGCCGCACGGTCCAGCCCGCGGACGTCCTGGCCGTGGTGCGTCCCGATGCGAACGGCACCCGCGCCGAGGTCGCGCTCGAGGCCGGCGCCCGCGAGCGGCTGACCGCCGCGCGGGACTACATCGACGCGAACTTCATGACCGACGATGCGCCGCTGATGTATTCGTTCAACACCGGCGTGGGCCTGTTCAAGGACCAGCGGGTGCGCATGGCCGACATGCAGGAGTACCAGCGCCGCACGGTCTATGCGCATGCCACCGGGGTCGGCGAGCCGTTCGACCCGGAGGTGGTGCGCGCCACCATGCTGTTGCGCGCCAACGCCTTCGCCTCGAACTATTCGGGGCCCCGCGTGGCCGTGGTCGAGCGCCTGCTCGCCTGCCTCAATGCCGGCCTCGTGCCGGTGATCCCGCAGAAGGGGTCGGTGGGCGCCTCGGGCGACCTCGCCCCGCTCGCCCATCTGGCGGGCGCGATCTGCGGTTTTTCCGAAGCCGAGATGATGGTCGACGGGCGCCGGATGCCGGCGCGGGAGGCGCTGGCGCAGGCCGGGCTCGCACCGGAGTTTCCCCTGGAGGCCAAGGACGCCTCGGCGCTCATCAACGGCTCCACCGTCTCCCTGGCGCTCGGCGTGCTGGCGCTGGAAGACGCCAAGGCGCTCCTCAAGCACGCCGACATCGCCCTGTCCCTGAGTCTCGAATGCATGCGCTGCGAGACCAAGGCGTTCGATCCGCGCCTGCACGCCGCCCGCCCGCACCAGGGCCAGGCCGCCACCGCCCGCAACGTGCTCCGCCTGCTGGAGGGTTCGCTGCGCTGCACGGAATCGGCCCGGCACACGATCTTCCCCGACGAGGCGCGCGCCCCCGGCACCGCCCCGGCCCCGCGGGTGCAGGACGTCTATTCCCTGCGCTGCGCCCCCCAGGTCCACGGCCCAGTGCGCGAGGCCCTGGCCTACATCGGCGGCATCATCGGCACCGAGATCAACTCGGCCACCGACAACCCGCTGATCTTCGACGACGAACAGGGCGGCTACGCCTGCATCTCGGGCGGGCACTTCCACGGGCAGTACGTCGCCCAGGCGATGGACCTCCTGTCCATCGCGGTCACCGACCTCGGCTCGATCTCCGAGCGGCGCCTGTTCCGGCTCATCGATCCGACGCTGAGCTACGGCCTGCCGCGCAACCTGCTCGCCGGCAAGAAGGGGCTCAACACCGGGTTCGCCACCGTGCAATGCACGCTCTCGGCGCTGGTGATGGAGAACCGCAGCCTGTCGAGCCCCGGCTCGGTGGATTCGATCCCCGGCAAGTCCAACGCCGAGGACCACGTCTCGAACTCGACCTGGTGCGGGCGCAAGGCGCGCACCATCGTCGAGAACGCCGAGCAGATCGTGGCCGGCGAGCTGCTGATGGCCGCCCAGGCCCTGTCGCTCGTGGCCGACGTCGCCAGGGACCACCCCATCGGCAAGGGCACGCAGGCGGCGCTGGCCGCGATCCGCGAGGTCCTCCCGCCGGCCCTCGACGGCGACCGCTGGTACCACACCGAGATGGTGGACGCCCTGGCGCTGCTGCGCTCGGGCGCGGTGGTGAAGGCGGTGGAGGCAGCCATCGGCGACCTCGAATAGGGCGCTTGGCCAGGACCATTGGCTAGAACGCTTGGCTGGGGCGCTTGGCTAGGGCGCTTGGCGCACCCGACTCTTCCGTCGCGGCAACGGTTACGCTAGGAAGCGAATCGACGACTGTCTCCCGATTTCATCCGCCCCCTCACACCGCGGCGCAAGGCCGGAGGAGGACGCCGGTCATGCGTCTCGAACGCCGCCCGATCGGCCCCGGCGACGGCTCTGCCGCCATCGCGGGGTTTCGGGGGACCGCAACGGGCGCCCGGGCGCGCCTTCCCACCCCGTCGCTGCGCCTCGTCCTCGCCCTCGTTCTCGGCGTGCTCGGCCTCGCCTCGACCCTCGTGCTGACAGCGCTGGTCACCCGCGAGGCGAGCGCGCGGTTGCAGGTGGAGATCGCCGCCCAGCTCAAGGAACTGGCCGGGCACATGGCCCGGACCCTCGACGAGGGCATGTTCGAGCGCCAGCGCGACATCGAGGTGGTGGCCGCCAACGGCTCCCTGCGCGATCCCGAGGCGCCCCTCGCCGTCCGGCGGACGATGCTGCAGGTGCTCCAGCGAACCTATCCGCTCTATTCGATCGTGGGCCTGATCGACCCCGAGGGGCGCGTGCTGGCCACGAGCCGCGGCATCCTCGAAGGCGCCGACGTGTCCCGGCGCGACTATTTCCTGCGCGGGCGCGAGGGCGTGTTCATCGGCGACGTCCACGATGCGGCCCTGCTCCGGAAGGCCCTGTCGCGCCCCGCCGACGAGCCGCTGCGCCTCGTGGACATCGCCGCCCCGGTCCACGGCCCCGACGGCGGCCTCGTCGGCGTGGTCGCCGCCCACCTCGACTGGACCTGGGCGCGGGAGGTGGCGGCCTCGTTCACGCGCTCGCTCACCGGCCGGCGCGCAGGGGCGCAGATCCTGGTGGTGTCGCGCGACGGCACCGTCCTGATCGGACCGCCCTCGCTGGAGGGCAAGGCGCCGGGCCCGGCCATGGCCGCCCTCCTGGCCTCGGCGAAGGAGCATGACGGCAGCGTCGTGACCGACTGGCAGGACGGGGGCACCTACGTCACCGCCGTGGTCGAGACGAAGGGATTTCGCGGCTACCGCGGCCTCGGCTGGAGCGTGGTGGCCCGCCACGAGGTCGACCGGGCGCTCGCCTCCGTCACCGACCTCAGGCGGATGCTCCTGATCTTCGGCAGCCTCGTCGCCCTGGCGGGCGCGGGGCTGGCCTGGCTCCTGGCGGGACGCATCGCCAGGCCCCTGTCGGACCTCGCCGGCGCGGCGGCGGCACTCGGCCGGGACGAGCCGCTGCCGGCCCTCTCGCCGCCGCTGGTGCGGGAGGGCCGCGCGGTGGCCGACGCCCTGGTGCGCGCCTCGGCCGAGCTGCGCCGGCGGGAGGTGGCGCGCCGGCTCCTGGTCGACGAGCTCAACCACCGGGTCAAGAACACCCTGGCCACCGTCCAATCCCTGGCCCGCCAGAGCCTGAGGGCGGCGACCGGGGAGGCCGCGCTGGAGGGGAGGGCGACCTTCGAGGCGAGGCTGTTCGCCCTCGCCAGCGCCCACGACGTCCTCACCCGCGAGAGCTGGGCCAGCGTCGACCTCGCCGACGTGGTGGCCGCGGTGATCCGGCCCTATCGCGGCGGCCCGGCATCGCGGTTCGCCCTGACCGGCCCGGAGGTGCGCCTGTCGCCGCGCACCGCCCTGGCGCTGAGCATGGCGATCCACGAGCTGTGCACCAACGCCGCGAAATACGGCGCCCTCTCCACCGAGACCGGGACCGTGGGCATCGCCTGGCGGGTGGAGCCGGGCGGCGAGGGGCAGGAGCTGCACCTGACCTGGCGGGAGGAGGGCGGCCCGCCGGTGAGCCTGCCCGACCGGCGCGGCTTCGGCTCGCGCCTCATCGAGCGCGGGCTCGCCGCGGAGCTGCGCGGGGCCACCGAGATCCGCTTCGAACCCACCGGCGTCGTCTGCGCCTTGAGCGCCACCCTCACCCCGGCCTGACCGATGGAGCGGCAGGGCGAGCGGGCATCGCCCGATGGCCGGTAGTTTGGACAGGGCGCTGCTGCGATAGAGGCCACGCGAGAACGACGACGCGCGAGAATGGGGGCCGCCAGCCGTGCCGACAGGGACTTCCGGGTCGACAGGACCTTTCGGGCCACCGATCTCCGGGCCACCTCTGCGCCGCCGCCGCAGGGACGGCGCGGCGCGGCGCGAGGCGATCCTCGACGCGGCGCTGGCGGTGTTCTCCGGCGTCGGCCTGCACGGGGCGAGCGTCGAACAGCTCGCCGAGCGGGCCGGGCTCTCGAAGACCAACCTGCTGTATTACTTCCCCTCCAAGGAGGACCTCTACCTGGCGGTGCTGCGCCGGGTCCTCGAGGTCTGGCTCGATCCGCTCCAGGCCCTCGACGCGGACGGCGAGCCGGCCGACGCCCTGCGCGCCTACATCCGCGCCAAGCTCACGCTCTCGCGCGACGCGCCGCAGGCCTCGCGGCTGTTCTGCCTGGAGATCGTCCAAGGCGCGCCGCTGCTGCGGGCCGAACTCGAAGGCCCCCTGCGCGCCCTCGTCGACGCCAAGGCCGCCGTGCTCTCGGGCTGGATCGCGCAAGGACGCATCGGCGCCCACGACCCCCGCCACCTCATCGTCTCGATCTGGGCGATCACGCAGCACTACGCCGACTTCGCCGTGCAGGTGGACGCCATCACCGGCCGCGGCCTCGACGACCCGGCGTTCTTCGAGGGGGTCGTCGCCAGCACGCAGGCCCTGATCCTTGGCGGCCTCGGCCTGCGGTAGGGCAGGCGTCGACCGGGCGGGCCGCTGAGCTCACACGATGTCTGGGTCTGGCGCAGGTTCCCTCTCCTTGAAGGAGAGGGACAGGGTGAGGTGCGTGACTTCTTCGGAGAAGGCATTCCCCTCACCCCTTCCCTCTCCCGATGGGAGAGGGGGCACCGACGCGACCGTGCCGACCGAGGCGATCCATCCGGCAGCATTGTCCCGTGACGGTGCACACCATCGGCCCGGAAACATCTCTTCGCTTCAGGATTGAAAAACGTTTCACAGTGCACGTTTTGCCGTGACTAACGCCCTCGAAGGTGCCCGGAAACGATGCGTTCCAGATCGTACGTTCTCATGGCGGGGCTCGCGTCGCTCGTCGCCCTTGCGGGCATCGCTTTCCGTGGTGGTGCCGGCGGGGAGACCCTGAACCCCTTCACTCAGGTCGGACGGTTCAAAACCGAGACGGTCTATTTTCGTCTCGTGGTGGACCTGACCTTCGACAAGGCGCCCGTCACGGTCGATGTCGTGGTGGCCTGCGGCCAGCACAGGACGCAGTCGCGGGCCCATGGGGGTACGAACGAGACGCTGGGGATGTCCGCCTTCGTCTACGCGGTCCGGCTGCCGGGCGACCATGCCGTCAAGGTGCGCACGGTCGGCGTGCCCGGCGCACCCAACCCCTGCTCCGGCGACACCACCGCCAATGGCCGCGTCCCGAAGAACTGGCTCCCGCTGGTCGTCTGGTACGAGCGGGCCGACGAACTGGCCCATGGTCTCGGCTACGCCGACCAAGACGCCTACGCCAGCCCGATCGCACGGCTCGGCTTTCGCGGCGCCAGGGTGGAGACGGCGAATGCGGAGGACTTCGAGCGGTTCCTGCAGACCGGGCCGAAGAACCTCGTGCCGCCGTACCTGTCGCAGGGGATGTGCTGCCAGGGCATTCCTTTCCTGAGTCAGGGCGAGCCGGTGCCGCCCGAATATCTCGCGCGTCCGGAGAAGGCGTGGAGGTTCGCAGGGACCCCCGAATGCCGCGGCGTCCGCCGCGTCAGGTTGTCGGAAAGCCAGCGCGAGACGATACGGGCCCTGTGGCCGAAGGAACGGCCGGACCGCTGGCAGCCGCCCGCCGAGGGCGAGTACGACCTCATGCAGTCGATTTCTCAGAATACGCCTCGGGGGGGGCGGCCGGAGACCTACGATCCCGAGCGTGGATCGTCAGAACCCTCTTCCGACGACACCGTGTTCCCGGTCCTGGCGAACGACGCCCTGCAGGGCCTGGAACGCGACCCGGGCCGCGCCGAAGCCTATGCCCACCATGCGCTCGTCGACGAAACACCCTCGCTGCGCGGCTTCGTCTTCTGCGACAGCGATGCGCCGCGCGTCCTCGTCGAGGCGTTCCTGAAGCGCCCCCCCGATAGCTACGGCAGCGAAGGCCGGCGGACATGCCGCCTCGGTGGCATGGATGTACGTGTCAGGAGCGGAGGATGCAGTGAGTCCTGGATCGTCTTCGAGCGCGACGAGTACGCTTTCTTTCATTATTATTCATCCGGAGCTTGAGATCGGACGCCCGCCGGCACCCGAGAGACCCGCCGGCGGCGGTCGGGTCGGCCACCGATCGACCGAACGGACCGGCGCCCGCTCACCCAGCGGGCAGGGACGGTCCAGCCGGGAGGCAGACCGACCGGAGTTTATGCAAACCTCGAAAAAACCCCGCCTCGGAGTTTGACCGTTTGGTCCGAATGATCTTGGATCGTCCCATCTGCGGGTGAGGAACGGACTTGGTGCCGGTCCGATCGGGCCCCGGGCTTGCGTCCGGTCGTGCCGGAAAAGTCGTCCTGTCAGCGAGGTTGCCATGAACGTCGGCGTCTTCATCCCGATCGGAAACAACGGCTGGCTCCTGTCGGAGAACGCGCCGCAGTACAGACCGAGCTTCGAGTTGAACAAGCAGGTCGTGCTCAGGGCCGAGCACTACGGGTTCGACTTCGCCCTCTCGATGATCAAGCTGCGGGGCTTCGGCGGCAAGACCGAGTTCTGGGACCACAACCTCGAATCCTTCACGCTGATGGCGGGGCTGGCCGCCGTCACCAGCCGGATCAAGCTGTTCGCCACCGCCGCGACCCTGTGCATGCCCCCCGCCATCACCGCGCGGATGGCCTCGACCATCGATTCGATCTCGAACGGGCGTTTCGGCCTCAACCTCGTCACCGGCTGGCAGCGGCCGGAATATTCGCAGATGGGCCTGTGGCCCGGGGACGAGTACTTTTCGCGCCGCTACGAGTACCTCTCCGAATACGCCCAGGTGCTGCGCGACCTGTGGGAGACGGGGACGTGCGACCGCAAGGGCGAATTCTTCCAGATGGACGACTGCCGCCTCTCGCCCCGGCCGCAGGCCGACATGAAGATCATCTGCGCCGGGCAATCCTCGGCCGGGATGGCGTTCACGGCCAAGTACGCCGACTACAACTTCTGCTTCGGCAAGGGCGTGAACACCCCCACCGCCTTCGCCCCCACGGTGGAGCGGCTGGAGGCCGCCAAGGCCGAGACCGGCCGCGACGTCTCCTCCTACGTCCTGTTCATGATCATCGGTGACGAGACCGCGGAAGCCGCCCGCGCCACCTGGGAGCACTACAAGGCCGGCGCCGACGAGGAGGCGATCGCCTGGTTGGGGGTGCAGGGGGCGGCCGACACCAAGTCGGGGGCCGACACCAACGTGCGCCAGATGGTCGATCCGACCTCGGCCGTGAACATCAACATGGGCACCCTGGTGGGCTCCTACGCCGAGGTCGCCGCCATGCTCGACGAGATCGCCACGGTGCCCGGCACCGAGGGGGTGCTGCTGGTGTTCGACGACTTCCTCAAAGGCATCGAGGATTTCGGCACCCGCATCCAGCCCCTGATGCAGTCGCGCCGGCACGTCTCCGTGGAGGGTGCGGCCATGGCGAAGGTGGCGTGATGGTCGCCGGCTACCACGACCCGCACGGCCGCCACGGGGCGATCACGCTGCCCGCACGGCCCGAACCGATCGCCTTCGACGCCGCCGCCACCGCCCTCGTCGTGGTCGACATGCAGAACGCCTATGCCACGAAGGGCGGCTATCTCGATCTCGCCGGCTTCGACGTCTCGGCCACCGGGCCGGTGATCGCCGCCGTCGCGCGGGCCGTGGCGGCGGCCCGCGCCGCCGGCATCCGGGTGGTCTGGTTCCAGAACGGCTGGGACCCGGACTACGTCGAGGCCGGCGGGCCGGGCTCGCCGAACTGGCACAAGTCGAACGCCCTCAAGACCATGCGCGCCCGCCCCGAGATGACGGAGCGGCTGCTCGCCAGGGGCACCTGGGACTACGCGCTGGTCGATGCGCTCCGACCGGAGCCCGGCGACATCGTGCTGCCCAAACCCCGCTACAGCGGGTTCTACCACACGGCCCTCGACAGCCTGCTGCGGGCGCGCGGCATCCGCACCCTGGTGTTCACCGGCATCGCCACCAACGTCTGCGTGGAATCGACCGTGCGCGACGGCTTCTTCCTCGAATACTTCGGCATCGTGCTCGCCGACGCCACCCACCAGGCCGGACCCGAGAGCCTGCAGGCGGGGGCGCTTTCCAACATCGAGACCTTCTTCGGCTGGGTCTCGGACGTGGCGGCCTTCGAGGCGGCGGTGGGCGCGCCGAGGCCGGCGTAAGGCGCACCTCTCCCTTCCCTGCAGAACTCACGGGAGCACCCCAAAACCATGCCCAAGACCGTGATCGTCCCCCCCGGCACCGGCAAGCCGCTGGCGCCCTACGTCCCCGGCACGCTGGCCGACGGCGTGCTCTACGTCTCGGGCACGCTGCCCCTCGACGCGCACGCCGACGTCGTCCACGTCGGCGACGCCACGGCCCAGACCCGGCACGTCCTCGAGACCATCAAGGGCGTGGTCGAGGCCGCCGGCGGCACCATGGAGGACGTGACCTTCAACCACGTCTTCCTGAAGGACTGGACCGATTACGCCGCCATCAACGCGGTCTACGCCAGCTACTTCCCCGGCGAGAAGCCGGCGCGCTACTGCATCCAATGCGGCCTCGTGAAGCCCGACGCCCTCGTCGAGATCGCGTCCGTCGCCCATGTCGGCAAGTCCTGAGGAAGGGCCCGAGGCATGGCGGCGCCGATCCATCACGAGGTCCACGGGGCCGGCGAGCGCGTGGTTCTGCTGTCGCCGGGGCTCGGCGGCTCGGCGGGCTATTTCGCGCCCCAGATCCCGGCGCTGGCCGAACACGCCCGCGTGGTGGCCTACGACCACCGCGGCACCGGCCGCTCGCCGGACGTGCTGGAGCCCGGCCACGACATCGCCGCCATGGCCCGCGACGCGTTGCGTGTCCTCGACGCCTGCGGCGTCGCCACCTGCGACGTGGTCGGCCATGCGCTGGGCGGCCTGATCGGCCTGCAGATGGCGCTCCTCGCGCCCGAGCGGGTCGGGCGCCTCGTCGTCGTCAACGGCTGGGCCAGGACCGACACGGCGACCCAACGCTGCTTTGCCGCGCGAAAAGCGCTCCTCACCCACGTGGGCGCGGAGGCCTACGTGCGGGCGCAAGCCATCTTCCTCTATCCCGCCCCCTGGCTGTCGCAGAACGCCGAGCGGGTGGCGGCCGACGAGGCCCATGCCCTGGCGCATTTCCCAGGGGCCGCCAACACCCTGGCGCGGATCGCCGCGATCGAGGGGTTCGACCTCTGCGGCCGTCTCGCCGCGATCGCGGCGCCGACCCTGTTGATGGCGGCGCAGGACGACGTGCTGGTGCCCTGGACCTGCTCGCGCGATCTCGCCGCGGGGCTGCCCGAGGCCCGGCTCGAGCTTGCGCCCTCGGGCGGCCACGCCCACAGCGTCACGCAGAGCGAGGCCTTCAACGCCGGCCTGCTCGCCTTCCTGGCCCTGCGCCGCTGACCTCCGAGGCCGCGATGACATCGAATTCCAGCGCCGCATCGGTCGAGGCCGCGCCCTATCGCGATGCGATGGCGCTCCTCGCCAGTGCCGTCCACCTCGTGACGACGGACGGGCCGGGCGGGCGGGCCGGCTTCACCGCCACCGCCGTGTGCAGCGTCAGCGACGCGCCGCCGACCCTGCTGGTCTGCCTCAACCGCGCCTCCTCGGCCTACGCGGCCTTCAGCGGCAACGACGTGCTGTGCGTCAACACGCTGAGCGCCGAACAGGTGGCGGTGTCGGGCGCCTTCGGCGGCAGGACGCCCATGGACGACCGCTTCGCCGCCGCCGCCTGGGGCCGCCTCGCCACCGGCGCCCCGGTGCTGGCGGGCGCGCTCACCGCCTTCGACTGCCGCATCGTCGGCCGCACCCGCGTCGCCAGCCACGACGTGCTGATCTGCGCCGTCGTCGCCCTGGCCGCCCCCGGCGGCGGGGAGGGGCTGGTCTATGCCGGCCGCGGCTACCATGCGGTGCCGCGGCTCCCGGAGCCGTCCGAGACGCCGGCGCCGCTGCGGCGACTGGGATGAAGCGCGGGGATCCCCTCGCCCTTGTCGCGCCTGGGCCGATGCTGCAAAGCGGTCCGGCCTCACGCGAACCGAGCCGCCCATGCACGACATCCGCGCCATCCGCGAGAACCCGGACGCCTTCGACGGCGCGCTCAGGCGGCGCGGTCTCGCGCCCCTCGCGGCCGAACTGATCGCGCTCGACGACGCGCGCAAGGGCGCGGTCTCGGCGGCGCAGGCCAATCAGGAGCGGCGCAACGCGCTCTCCAAGGAGGTCGGCGCGGCCAAGAAGGCCAAGGACGAGGCGCGGGCGGCCGAACTGATGGCCGAGGTGGCCCGCTTGAAGGACGAGGCGCCCAGCCTGGAGACGGCGCAGGCCGAGGCGGGCCGGATGCTCGACGACAAACTCGCCGCGATCCCCAACAGCCCCAAGCCCGAGGTGCCCGAGGGCGCCGACGAGCACGGCAACGTCGCATACCGGACCTTCGAGGCCAACCGCCCGCATCTGGCCACCGGCCAACAGCACTTCGAGCTCGGCGAAGCCTCGGGCCTGATGGACTTCGAGGCGGCCTCGCGGATGTCGGGGGCGCGCTTCGTGGTGCTGAAAGGCCAGCTCGCCCGGCTGGAGCGGGCGCTCGGCCAGTTCATGCTCGACCTGCACACTGGCGAGCACGGCTACACCGAGGTGGCGCCGCCGATCCTGGTGCGCGACGAGGCGATGTTCGGCACGGCGCAGCTGCCGAAGTTTCGGGACGATCAGTTTTTCGTAGGGAACGGCGATGCGATTCAGCACCTTCAGCGCCAGATGGTTGATTATGCAAACAAGGGCAAGCAAGAATCTTTGGGTGAAATGTTTGATGCGCGGTCCGAGTATCAAAAGCTCATAGAGGAATATACTTCTGCCTCAACTAAGCTGTTATCGCTCGAAATGACACGTAGCTGGCTCATCCCCACCGCCGAAGTCCCCCTCACCAACCTCGTGCGCGAATCCATCCTGACGGAAGACGAGCTCCCGCTCCGCTTCACCGCGCTCACCCCGTGCTTTCGCGCCGAGGCCGGCTCGGCGGGGCGCGACACCCGCGGCATGCTGCGCCAGCACCAGTTCAACAAGGTCGAGCTCGTCTCGATCACCACGCCCGACCAGTCGGCCCAGGAACACGAGCGCATGCTCGGCTCGGCCGAAGCCGTGCTGAAGAAGCTTGACCTGCCGTTCCGGGTGATGACGCTGTGCACCGGCGACATGGGCTTCGCATCCCAGAAAACCTACGACATCGAGGTCTGGATGCCGGGGCAGGGGACCTTTCGCGAGATCTCGTCCTGCTCGGTCTGCGGCGAATTCCAGGCGCGACGGATGAACGCGCGCTACCGCCCCAAGGAGGGCAAGGGCGCCGCCTTCGTCCATACCCTCAACGGGTCGGGCGTGGCGGTGGGCCGTGCCCTCATCGCGGTGATGGAGAACTACCAGAACCCGGACGGCAGCGTCACGGTGCCGTCGGTGCTCAAACCCTATATGGGCGGCATCGAGCGAATCGCAGGATCCGAGCGAACCGAAGGACACAAGGCCTGATGCGAATCCTGGTCACCAACGACGACGGCATCCACGCCCCCGGGCTCGCCACCCTGGAGGGCATCGCCAAGTCGCTGTCCGACGACGTCTGGGTGGTGGCGCCCGAGAGCGACCAGTCGGGCGTGTCGCACTCGCTGTCGCTCAACGATCCCCTGCGACTGCGCGAGGTCTCCGAGAAGCGCTTCGCCGTGAAGGGCACGCCCTCCGATTGCGTGATCATGGGCGTGCGCCACATCCTGAAGGACCACGGGCCGGACCTGGTGCTGTCGGGGGTCAACCGCGGCCAGAACGTCGCCGAGGACGTGACCTATTCGGGCACCATCGCGGCGGCGATGGAGGGCACCATCCTCAACGTGCGGTCGATCGCGCTGAGCCAGGCCTATGGCGCGGGCGGGCGCGGGGCGATCAAGTGGGGGTGCGCGGCCGCCCACGGCCCGGCCGTGGTCAGGAAGATCCTGGAGACGGGGATCGAGCCCGGCATCGTCGTCAACGTCAACTTCCCCGATTGCGAGCCCGAGGAGGTCCAAGGCGTCGCGGTGGCCGCGCAGGGCTTTCGCAACCAGGCGCTGCTCGCCATCGACGCCCGGCAGGACGGGCGCGGCAACCCGTATTTCTGGCTGGCCTTCAACAAGGCGCGGTTCGAGCCGGGCCACGGCACCGACCTCAAGGCCATCGCCGAGAACCGCATCTCGGTGACGCCGCTGCGCCTCGACCTCACCGACGAGCCGACGCTGACCCGCTTCGCCCTCGCCTTCGAGGACTGACCTGAGCGGCGGCGCGGCCATGGACCACGAGGCCGGCGCCATCGAGGACGCCGCCTTCGTGCTCGCCATGCGCGGGCACGGGGTGCGCGACACCGCCGTGCTGCGGGCGATGGAGCGGGTCCCGCGCGAGCGGTTCGCGCCCGAGCGTCACCGCCACCTCGCCCGCCGCGACATCGCCCTGCCGCTGGCCTGCGGCCAGACCATGACCGCCCCCACGGCGATCGCCGCCATGCTGACGGCCCTGTCGGTGCAGCCCGGGGCGCGGGTGCTGGAGATCGGCACCGGCTCGGGCTACGTCACCGCGCTGCTGGTCAACCTCGGCGCCGCCCATGTCCGCAGCATCGAACGCTATGCCAGCCTCGGCCGGGATGCGCGCGAGCGCCTCGAGGCGGACGGCCTCGACGAGGCGGTGGTGGAGATCGGCGACGGGCTGGCACACCGCCCCGGCGACGGCCCGTTCGACCGCATCCTCGTCAGCGGCATCTGTCCGGCGCTGCCGGCGCATCTGGCCGAATCCCTCGCCCCCGGCGGCCGCCTGGTGACGGCGGTCGGGCGCCCGGAGGCCGGACGCCTGCTGCGCGTCGAGCGCGGCCCCGACGGCGCCCTCGTCCACCGCGTCGGCACCGGCCTCAGGATCGCCCCGCTCACGCCGGGCCGGGCGGCGATGGTCTAGCCGATCGGTCCGGCAGCCGAGGGCCTCAACCGTGAGGTGCCGGACCGATGCGGGGAGGCCGCGGACAGCGCGCAGGGTTCCGGACGCCTCCGTCAAGGCCGTGGACGGGAGACCGGAGGCGTTCTCGAGGATCGCGGCCGGGTCAAGGCGACATCTCGAAGTGCTCCGAAGGATACCCGCGAAAACTACGTAGTCCGCCGATGAAGCTTGGCCAAAGGAGCCGCGCTTGGTTAAGTCAAGCGCGAACGGTTTTTAAGACAAGGAATCGATGATCATGAAATCCATCACTGCCGTCTCTGCCGCGTTGATCGCAGCGGTGTCTTTCATGGGGACGTCGGATGCGGCGAATGCCGGCTGTCGCTCGTGCGGTCCTGTCTCCCCCGTCTACAAGTACAGGACCGTCAACAAGGTCTCGCACATGACGCAGTATCGTGACGTCCGGCGCACGAACTACGTCCACAAGACCCGCCACATCTACAACGTCACCCGCGTCCGCCCGATCGTGCAGGTCCATACGGTGACCCGCGTCCACCACCATTCCGTCCCGGTGATCCACAACGTGAGCGTGTCCAGCGTGCAGCGCCTGCCGACGCAATACGTCCACAGCAACAGCGTCCGGAACGTCTATCACGGCTGCGGCTGCTAGTAGGCGAAACGGCCGGATGCGGCCGCGCACCGCCGCATCCAGCCGGTGACGGGCTCGGTCAATCGCGACTGGCCGTCTTCGGCACGGCCAGGCACGCCTTCGGGCAGACGGGCGCCCGCCCCAGGAGCCGTTCGAGGGCGGCCTGCGGACCCCGCCCGCACAGCTTGGCGAGGAACATCCGGTCCTCGGTGCCGAGATCGGGAATCCGGCAGGAGGCCACCATCGTGCGCTCCGCCTGCCCCCAAAGCGCCGAGATGGCGGCCTTGGTGTCCGGACGCTTCAACGCGGCCCAGGCGACCGGGTCGGCCTCGGCCGCTTCGACGTAGAGCGCGACGAAGCTCATCAGCGCGGACAGACCGTCGCGGTGGGACGGCCGGCGGTCGGGCGTGCGCAGGTCGTCGAGGGCCAGCGCCGTGTCGAGGTCGTGGGTGTAGGCGTTCAGTTCGTCGAGCAGGTACCGGAAATCGGTCGCCGAGGTCGCGCCGCCTGCACGCAGGTAGGTGGTCACGAACAGGCCCGGCCGGAATTGCCGCGCGATCCTGGCAGGCGCGAACAGGGCGGTACCTTCGGGCGGGCGCCCGACCGCGCCGCCCCCCACCAGCGGATAGGCATCGCCATCGGCGGTCAGCATGTGCACCGATTCGTGCACGGCCGTCGGCAAGGCGTATTGGGCGTCCTCGCAATCGATCCAGGTGCGAAAGAAGGCCTTGTCCGCGATCGCCCGGAAGACCGAATAGCCGTTCGGCGATGCCGCCTTCAGGACGTCGACGGCCCTGGCGCTGCAATCGCCGGCGACGGCCGGCCCGGCGCCCACCACCGCAGCGACCTGGAGCAAGAGCCCGAAGAGGGCTGTTCGCACGGTCTTACGCATGGGCCCGCATCCTCGCGAAAAGCGGATGCTGGCGCCGATAGGGTTAAGGAATGGCTTTGGACCCCGCAGGCCCCTGCGGGGAAAGCCCATCCGCCGAGAAATCCACACTCTCGGGTGCGGCCGCCAGCGTCTCCTCGAACACCACCGCCTCGCCCCGGCCCGGCGCGAGCAGCTCGCCCTGCCACATCACGCAGGCGCCGCGCACCAATGTCCCCACCGGCCAGCCGGTGACGGTGACGCCGTCGTAGGGCGTCCAGCCGCATGTGGAGGCGATCCAGCCGTTGCGGATGGTCTCGCGGCGCTTGAGGTCGACCACCGTCACGTCGCCGTCGTAGCCTACCGCGAGGCGTCCCTTGCGGGCGATGCCGAACAGGCGCTTGGGGCCGGCACTCGTCATGTCGACGAAGCGGGCGAGGGACAGCCGGCCGGCGGCGACGTGGTCGAGCATGACCGGCACCAGGGTCTGCACGCCGGTCATGCCCGAGGGCGACTCGGGGTAGGGCCTGGCCTTTTCCTCCAGGAGATGCGGGGCGTGGTCCGAGCCGAGGATGTCGGCGACGCCCTGCGAGAGCCCGTGCCAGATCCCGTCACGATGGGACGCATCGCGCACGGGCGGGTTCATCTGCACCAGGGTGCCGAGCCGCGCGTAGGCTTCCGTGCCGTCGAGGGTGAGGTGGTGCGGCGTCACCTCGCAGCTCGCCACGTCCTTGTGGTCGGCGAGATAGGCCATCTCCTCCTTGGTGGAGATGTGGAGGATGTGGATGCGCGCGCCCGTCCGCCGCGCGATGCGTACGAGGCGCTGCGTCGCCTTCAGGGCGGCCTCGGGCGAACGCCAGACCGGATGCGAGGACGGATCGCCCGGCACCCGCAGCCCCTTGCGCGCGCGCAACATCGGCTCGTCCTCGGCGTGGAAGGCGGCGCGGCGGCGGGTGCGCCGGAGGATCTCGGTGACGCCGGCATCGTCCTCCACCAGCAGCGCCCCGGTGGAGGAACCCACGAACACCTTGATCCCGGCCGCCCCCGGCAGGCGTTCGAGCGCGGCGACCTCATGCGCGTTCTCGTGGGTGCCGCCGACCCAGAACGCGAAGTCGCAATGCATGCGGTGATGGGCGCGGGCGACCTTGTCGGCGAGCGTGCCGGCGCTGGTGGTGAGCGGGTCGGTGTTGGGCATCTCGAACACCGCCGTCACCCCGCCCATGACGGCGGCGCGCGAGCCCGATTCGAGATCCTCCTTGTGGTCGAGCCCCGGCTCGCGGAAATGCACCTGGGTGTCGATGACGCCCGGCAGCAGGTGCAGGCCGGTGCAGTCGCGCCGCTCGGCGGTCGACGCCGCGGAGAGGTCGCCGATGGCCGCGATGCGCCCGTCCCTCAGGCCGAGATCGGCCCGGTGCTCGCCGTCCTGGTTCACGATGGTGCCGCCGGCCAGGACGAGATCGAAGGGCTGGTCCATCGGTGTCGCTCCGGGTCGGCGTTGAGACGGGGATGGCGGCGGCTTATGTCAGCGATGCGCGGCGCGCAACGCCGCTTCAGGAACCGCCATGCCGATCGCCCTGCTGCCGGACCGTGCCGTCGTCACCCTCACCGGCGAGGATGCGCAGAGCTTCCTCCAAGGCGTGGTCACCTGCAACGTCGAGACCCTCCAACCGGGCGAGGCCCGGCTCGGGGCGCTCCTGAGCCCGCAGGGCAAGATCCTGTTCGACTTCCTGGTCTCGCGCCGGGGCGACGGCTTTGCCCTCGACGCGCCGGCCGAGCGGGCCGGCGACCTCGTCAAGCGCCTCGGCCTCTACAAGCTGCGCGCCAAGGTCGCCGTCGCCCTCGACCCGACGCTGGGCGTCGCCGCCGCCTGGGACGGGGCGACGACCGCGGCAGAGGTCACCCGGGCTGGGGTCACCCGGGCCGAGGACGCGCGCCTGCCGGCGCTGGGGGCGCGGCTGTACTTCTCGCAAGGCGCCTTCTCGGCCGACGCCACGGAAGAGGATTACCACGCCCACCGCATCGGCCTCGGCATACCCGAGGGCGGGCGCGACTTTCCCTACGGCGACGCCTTCCCGCACGAGGCGCTGATGGACCAGATCGGCGGCGTCGACTTCAGGAAGGGCTGCTACGTCGGCCAGGAGGTGGTCTCGCGCATGCAGCACCGGGGCAGCGCCCGCACCCGCGTGGTGCCGGTGGTCTTCGTCTCGGGCGAGGCGCCGGCACCCGGAACCGAGGTCACCGCGGGCCAGAAGACCCTCGGGGTGACCGGCAGCCGGGCCGGGACCCGCGGACTTGCCATGATCCGCCTCGACCGCCTGGCCGACGCCCTGGCGCTGGGCGAGCCGCTGCGGGCGGGCGGCACGGTCCTCGGCGTCGAGAAGCCGGCGTTCGCGACCTTCGCGTTTCCCGAGGTCGGCGTTGCGGGGTAGACAGCCCGGACGGCCCGCTTTGACAATCGCGGCCGGACGCCTTCCTGTCGCAGACATGATCACCGTCGCAGGGATGATGACGATGCCGGACGTAGACCTGGGCCAGCACTTCGACGGCTTTATCCAGCGTCAGGTCGAGAGTGGGCGATTTGAAAGCGCCAGCGACGTCGTCCGCGCGGCACTGCGCCTTCTCGAAGATCATGAAGCCTCGCTCGGCGAGCATCGCGCCGCACTCAAGCGCAGCATCGACGCGGCCTTCGATGATCCCAGGCCGAGCCTTCCGGCCGGTCAGGTTTTCGCGAGCCTTCGGGCTTATCATGCCGAGGCGATGAAAGCCGAAGGGCAGGGGGGTTAAGCGGCATGGCGGCCGAACTCGTCTTCCGCGAAGCCGCGCAAACCGATCTCTTCAGTCTCTATCACTATATCGCCGAGCAGTCGGGCCGAGCCAGGGCCGGTGCCTATATCGACCGCCTCGAAGCGGCCTGCTTTCGGCTTCGGGATTTTCCCGAGCGCGGCACGCGCCGCGATGACTTGCGGCCAGGATTGCGCACCATCGGATTCGAGCGTCGGGTCACCATCGTGTTCAGCGTGGACGAGGAATTCATCGTGATCGGTCGCATCCTCTATGGCGGTCGCGACCTCGATACGCTGCTGGGCGAACCCGGTTAGCGGACGCCGGTTGGTCTTTCCCGATCCGTATCGCTAAACCGCCGCCATGCCCCCCGACGCCACCGGCCTGATCCACCATGCCGACGGCCGCGCCCGCTGCTGGTGGGCCGGCACGGACGCGACCTATGTCGCCTACCACGACACCGAATGGGGCATGCCCGAGCACGACGGCCGCGCCCTGTACGAGAAACTGATCCTCGACGGGTTCCAGGCCGGCTTGTCCTGGATCACCATCCTGCGCCGGCGCGACGCTTTTCGACGCGCCTTCGCGGGCTTCGACCCGGAGGCCATCGCCCGGTTCGACGAGACGGATGTCGAGCGGCTGATGGGGGACACAGGCATCATCCGCAACCGGGCCAAGATCGTCGGCACCGTCGCGGGCGCCCGGGCCTTCCTCCGGATCGAGGAGAGCGGCCCCGGTTTTTCGCGCTTTCTCTGGGATTTCGTGGAGGGTTCTCCGATCCAGGGTGAAGCGACCAGCCGCACCGAGATCCTGACCGAGACCGAGGTCTCGCGCCGGATGGCCAAAGCGCTCAAGGCCGAAGGCTTCAGCTTCTGCGGGCCGGTCATCGTCCATGCCTTCATGCAGGCGGTGGGGATGGTCAACGACCACCTCGTGGGCTGCCATCGCCACGCCCCGTGCGCGGCCCTCTCCCGATGAGCGCGGCCGCGCCCCGCGCCTGGCAGCGGATGCTGTCGGGTCGCCGCCTCGACCTCCTCGATCCCTCGCCCGCCGACATCGAGATCGCCGACATCGCCCACGGGCTCGCCCGGGTCGCGCGCTGGAACGGCCAGACCCACGGACCGCACGTGTTCTCGGTGGCCCAGCACGCCCTCCTGGTGGAGGCGATCGGCCGCCACCTCGAGCCCGGGACCACCCCGGCGGACCGCCTCGAACTCCTGCTGCACGATGCCCCGGAATACGTGGTCGGCGACCTGATCTCGCCCTTCAAGGCGGCGATCGGCCAGTCCTACAAGGCGGTGGAGATCCGCCTGCTGGCGGCGATCCGGCTGCGGTTCGGCCTGGCGCCCCCGTCCGCGGCCGTCCGCGCCCTGGTCAAGCGGTCGGACGCCGTCGCGGCCCGCCACGAGGCGACCCGTCTGGCCGGTTTCGACGTGGCGGAGGCCGGGCGCATCTTCGGCGAGGCGTTGCCGCTGCCGGATCCGGTGGCGGCCCTGCTCGACCCCTGGCCGACGGCGCAGGCACAAGCCCGCTTCCTGACGCGCTTCGGCGACCTGTGCACCTCCACCGGGACGACACCATGACCGGGACGGCCGCTCTCTACGTCTGCCCCCTGTCGCGGCTCGACGAGACCATCGCGGCCACGGGCGCCCGCGACGTGATCACGCTGGCCACCGTCGGCACCCCGGTGGTGCGGCCGGAGGGGATCGCGCCCGGGCGCCATTGCGTGATCGGCGTCAGCGACATCGCCGTGCCTTTGGAGGGTCACGTCCTTCCCGCCGAGGCGCATGTCCGCGCCCTGCTGGCCGTGGCCGAGGGCTGGGACCGGGTAAGCCCCCTGGTGATCCATTGCTATGCCGGCATCGGCCGCTCGACGGCCGCCGCCTTCGTCGTGGCCTGCGCCCTCGATCCCGGCCGGGACGAGGCGGCCATCGCCGAGACGCTGCGGGCGGCCGCCCCGAGCGCGACCCCGAACCCGCGCCTCGTCGCCGTGGCCGATGCGATGCTCGGGCGCGAGGGTCGGATGGCGGCGGCCATCGCTGCCATCGGACGCGGCGCCGAGGCCTTCGAGGGAACGCCGTTTCGCCTCGATCTGCCGGCTCCGGCGCTTCGTGAACCACGCGACGAGTGTGGCGCAAACGACGCCACGAACGGCGATTTCTCCCCGTCCGACGACCCTGCGTAGCCGGCAGGCTTGCCGGGTGAGGCCGCTCGGGCCTAAACCGGCACCGAGGATGGACCCGAGGAATGACCGCAGCCCGACCCGCCACGGCGTCGCCCCCGCAGACCGGCTCCGTGCCGGCGGTGGAGGCCGACCTGCCCTTCGAATCCGCCATCGCGCAGCTCGAGGACATCGTGCGGCGCCTGGAGAAGGGCGACGTGCCGCTCGACGAATCCGTGGCGATCTACGAGCGCGGCGAGGGCCTCAAGCGCCATTGCGAGGCGTTGTTGCAGCGGGCCGAGGCGCGCATCCAGACCATCACCCACGATCCCGCCGGGCGCGCCACCGGGACCGCGCCCCTCGACGTGGAATGACCCCGCCATGACCGTGGGCAAGAACTCGGCGGGCAAGAACCCGGTGGGCAAGAACCCGACCGGTGAGAACCCGATTTGTCGAACGGTCGCAGAACGTTGCGGCCGTCTCTTTCCTCCGGACGTGAGGTCCTCTCTGTGTCACGGATAGAAGCCGAACCCTCGATTCTGGACGGTCTTGTCGAGACGTCGTCGCTGCGGGCCCTGCCCGAGGGCGAGTTGCAGGCTGTGGCCGATGCGGTGCGGCGGGAGATGATCGACGCGGTCTNCCTCGATTCTGGACGGTCTTGTCGAGACGTCGTCGCTGCGGGCCCTGCCCGAGGGCGAGTTGCAGGCTGTGGCCGATGCGGTGCGGCGGGAGATGATCGACGCGGTCTCGGTGACCGGCGGGCATCTCGGCTCGGGGCTCGGCGTGGTCGAGCTGACGGTGGCGCTGCACTACGTGTTCGACACSCCCGACGACMGGATCGTGTGGGACGTCGGCCACCAGGCCTATCCGCACAAGATCCTCACCGGGCGGCGCGACCGCATSCGCACCCTGCGCCAGGGCGGCGGCCTCTCGGGCTTCACCAAGCGCTCGGAGAGCGAATACGACCCCTTCGGCGCGGCCCATTCCTCGACCTCGATCTCGGCCGCACTCGGCATGGCGGTGGCCCGCGACCTCGACGTCGCCGCGGCCAAGGCCNCTCGGGCTTCACCAAGCGCTCGGAGAGCGAATACGACCCCTTCGGCGCGGCCCATTCCTCGACCTCGATCTCGGCCGCACTCGGCATGGCGGTGGCCCGCGACCTCGACGTCGCCGCGGCCAAGGCCCGGGCGGGAGAGAAGGGGGAGCCCGGACCGGACGCGGACCGGCTCCCGCGACGCAACTGCGTGGCGGTGATCGGCGACGGCTCGATGTCGGCGGGCATGGCCTACGAGGCCCTCAACAACGCCGGCGCGC
>NZ_LMQK01000034.1:0-184447 GCF_001424525.1 Methylobacterium sp. Leaf399
GAGCAGCCATCGCATCCTCCTCAGGCTCCAAACCCAAGGAAGGAATCACGACCGAGATGCTGACGCTACCCCGCGTGAGTCCTGCTCAGCGAGGCTTGGTATTAATGTCGCAATCGGCGCGGCGACCTGCGTCCTGCCATGCGATGGACGCCCGCACGAAATTATACAGCATTTGGCCGACCACGAACTGGTCGAGTTCAGAATAAAGCACGTAATCGACAGTGATATTGCACCTCAATGATCCAACTGCTAGTTAGATCTCATTAGCTCAACCAAAGCGAGCGGTGTCGTGCCTATTATTAAAAACTACGGATTACGATGGACGCGTGATAGCGTAAATTGGGGTGAACGCGGCCGCGCGGGAACACTTGATGGCAAACTTGCCACAATTAAGAGCTCGGAAATTGTCGATTTTCGTGAGCAAATTGGAATCTATGTTTTATATGAGCCAGGTTTTATTCCTGTTTATACTGGACAAGCAGGAGTCGGGACAGCGAGATTGTTCGCGCGTCTCAAGAATCACCAAAATGATCACCTTCGTGATCGGTGGAACTGTTTTTCATGGTTTGGTTTTCGTGCCGTCACGGAATCCGGAGAACTCTCTGAACGTCAGAATCCAGAGGCTATGACCTCAATCAGCTACGCCGATGCACTATCAGAAATTGAAGGAATTTTAATTGAGGTTCTTGAGCCGCGCTTAAACAAACAGGGAGCGAGATGGCAACAAAATGCTAAAGAATTTGTTCAAGAGCCAGCCGAAGCTCCATGGGACAAAGTAGACCATCTTATAGACCAGGTTACTGAATTACAACAAACAATTGAAAACCTGAGCAAAAAAATCAAAGCCTAAATCCTACAAGTCACATTGTGAATGTGGTCGCGAGCACCTTCAAATCCCACGCCTTCACGGCCGAAACCCCTCGAACACCATCTGATCGGCGTGGGCCGACGCCAGCGCGCGCTGGTCCGGGGTGCGCACCGTCCAGGTCATCACCGGCATCCCGCCGAGACGGCGGCAGAGGTGGGTGGCCGCGCAGGGGAGATCGTCGACCCGCCAGGACAGGAAGTCCGGCCGACTCTCGGAGAGATGCAGCAGGTCGGACAGCGACCGGCGCAGGCTCGGCGCCAGGGCGGCATAGGAGGGGTCGTCCTGGTTGGTCTCGCCCACGATCCCGCGGGGGATCGCCGGGGCGAGGTCGGCGAGCGCCGCGACGAGGGTCGGATCGAACGACTTGACCGCCACCGGCCCGTCCTGGCCGGACACCACCTCGGCCACGCGCCGCACCAGCCGCAGGTCGACCATGAACCGCGACTTCACCTCGACGACGAGGGGCACCCGACCGCCGATGGCCGAAAGGAACGCGGACAGGGTGGGAATGCGCTCCCCGGTGCCGGCCACGCCGAGCCGGCCGAGCGCCGCCGCGTCGAGGGCGGCGACGGGGTCGCCGACATCGGTGAGCCGGCCGAGCGCCACGTCGTGGAACACCATCGCCTCGCCGTCGGCGCTGAGCTGGACGTCGCATTCGATGGCGTAGCCGCCGGCGACCGCGGCCTGCGCCGCGGCGAGGGTGTTCTCGGGGATGCCGGCGGCGCGGTCGTGCAGGCCGCGATGGGCGATCGGCCGGGCGGTGAGCCAGGCCGGGGCGTTGGCTGCCATCACTTCACCTCGAATATCGCCTCGACCTCGACGGCGGCGTCCAGCGGCAGCCCGGCCACGCCCACGGTGGAACGGGCGTGGCGGCCGCGGTCCCCCAGCACGGCGACCATCAGATCGGAAGCGCCGTTCATGATCGGGGCGAGCGCATGGAAGCCGGCGGCGGCGTTGATGAAGCCGCCCAGGCGCAGGCACTGGACGACGCCGCGGTCGAGGTCGCCCACCGCCGCCTCCACCTGTGCCAGGACGTTGAGGGCGCAGAGCTTGGCCGCCTCGAACCCGGCCTCGGTGGAGACGCCCTCGCCGAGCTTGCCCTTGTGGGCCGGGGCGATGGTGCCGTCGGGCCCGAAACAGATCTGGCCCGAGACGATGACGAGATTGCCGCTGCGGATGAAGGGAACGTAGTTGGCCACGGGGGCTGCGGCCTTGGGCAGGGTGAGGCCGAGATCGGCCAGGCGTTGCGTGACGATGCTCATCGGGGCTGGGATCTCCTGGGGCACGAAGCGCGGAAGGCGCGCCGCTGCGCGGCTCTGAACACGGCCGGTGGGACGGATGCAACCCGGAACCGGCCGCGCCTGGCGTCCCTCACCCGGCGTACCTCACCTGGGCCCTCGATCACCGGGAGCCTTTCCTGCTCGCGACGGCGCAGCGGCGGCCGGATGACGAGGCGTCGGCGGCTCTGGATTCCGGGTTCTCCTGCGGCGCCCCGGAACGACCGGGCACGAGGATTTCCCGGTTCGGGTCACATTTCGAGCGTCGGTCGTCGACCTCGGTTCGGAGCCTGCCGGCGAGGCACGCGATTGACAGAACCAGCCATGTCTCTAGTAATCGCGCGCGTGCCGCCCCGTTTCGAGGCGGCATTGTCATTTCCGGCGGCCGCTGTCCCCGATCGCGCATTCACGGAGACGAACACGTGACATCCGCCCTTCTGCCGACCTATGCCCGGGCTCCCATCGCCTTCGAGCGGGGAGAGGGCGCCTGGCTCGTGACGGAGGGCGGCGAGCGCTACCTCGACTTCGGCGCGGGCATCGCGGTCAACGCGCTCGGCCACGCCCACCCCCACCTCGTCGAGGCCCTGACCGCGCAGGCGGCCAAGCTGTGGCACACCTCCAACCTGTTCCAGATCCCGCAGGGCGAGCGCCTCGGGCGGCGCCTCGTGGACGCGACCTTCGCGGACACCGCCTTCTTCTGCAATTCCGGGGCGGAGGCCAACGAGGCCGCCATCAAGATGGCGCGCAAGTACCATGCGGCCGGCGGCGCGCCGGAGCGGTGGCGCATCGTCACCTTCGAGGGCGCCTTCCACGGTCGCACCCTGGCGACGCTGGCCGCCGGCGGGCAGCAGAAGTACATTGAGGGCTTCGGGCCCAAGGCCGACGGCTTCGACCAGGTGCCGTTCGGCGACCACGAGGCGCTGCTCGCGGCCATCGGCCCGGAGACGGCGGCCCTGATGATCGAGCCGATCCAGGGGGAGGGCGGCATCCGCTCGGTGCCGCCGCAGTGCCTGCGCGGCCTACGCGAGTTGTGCGACGCGCGCGGCCTGCTGCTCATCATGGACGAGGTCCAGACCGGGGTCGGGCGCACGGGCAGGCTGTTCGCGCACGAATGGGCCGGCATGGCCCCCGACATCATGAGCGCGGCCAAGGGCATCGGCGGCGGCTTCCCCCTCGGGGTCTGCCTCGCCACCGCCGAGGCCGCCCGCGGCATGACGGCCGGCAGCCACGGCACCACCTTCGGCGGCAACCCCCTCGCCATGGCGGTGGGCAACGCCGTCCTCGACGTGGTGCTGGCCGACGGCTTCCTCGACCACGTCCAGCGCATGGGGCTCCTGCTCAAGCAGCGCCTCGCCGCGCTCAAGGACCGCCACCCCCATATCGTCGCCGAGATCCGCGGCAGCGGCCTGCTGCTGGGGCTCAAGCTCAACGTGCCCAACACCGATTTCGCCGCCGCGGCCCGCGACCACCACCTGCTGGTGATCCCCGCCGGCGACAACGTGGTCCGGCTGTTGCCTCCGCTGATCGTCACGGACGCCGACGTCGAGGCGGCCGTGGAGCGTCTCGAGGCGACCGCGGCCGGCCTCGAGCGCGACATCCGCGGCGCCGCCGCGTGAGCCTCCCGACGCAGACGTGATCCCGTCGTGAGCGACGGGCCTCATTTTCCAACCGGACGACCGGAACCCGGACGCATCGAACGGGGTCCTCATCGGGGCCGGACAAGTTGAAGAACGGACAGATGACGACGACGACCTCCGGGACCGCCACAGCCGCCAGCCAAGCGGGTCCCCGCCACTTCCTCGACCTCAAGGATTTCTCCGGGGAGGACCTGCGCGCGATCCTCGACTCCAGCGCCGCCATGAAGGGCCGCCGCCGCAAGGGCGAGGTCGCGGCCGAGCGCCCGCTCACCGGCCGGATGCTGGCGATGGTGTTCGACCGCCCCTCCACCCGCACCCGGGTCTCCTTCGACGTGGCGATGCGCGAGCTCGGCGGCGAGACGCTGATGCTCACCGGCAAGGAGATGCAGCTCGGGCGCGGCGAGACCGTGGGCGACACCGCCCGCGTGCTGTCGCGCTACATCGATGCGATCATGATCCGCATCCTCGACCACGACCTGATGCTCGAACTCGCCGAGCATGCCGAGGTGCCGGTGATCAACGCGCTCACCAAGGTCTCGCACCCCTGCCAGATCATGGCGGACGTCATGACCTTCGAGGAGCACCGCGGGCCGATCCGGGGGCGCACCATCGCCTGGTCGGGGGACGCCAACAACGTGCTCGCCTCCTGGGCGCATGCGGCCGCGCGCTTCGACTTCACCCTCAACGTCGCCGCCCCGCCCGACCTGTCGGTTCCCCCCGACCTGATCGCCTGGGCGAAGGCCGAGGGCGCGCGCCTCAACCTCACCACCGATCCCTACGAGGCGGTGGCGGGTGCGGACGCGGTGGTGACCGACTGCTGGGTCTCCATGGGCGACGAGGACGAGCATTCCCGCCACGCCCTGCTCATGCCCTACCAGGTCGATGCCCGCCTGATGAAGGCGGCGGCCAAGGACGCGCTGTTCCTCCATTGCCTGCCGGCCCACCGCGGCGAAGAGGTCACCGCCGAGGTGATCGACGGGCCGCAGTCGGTGGTGTTCGACGAGGCCGAGAACCGGCTGCACGCGCAGAAGGGGATCCTGGCCTGGTGCCTGGGGGCGGGCGGGGCCTGAACCCAGGGTTGGGGATGGTCTTGCAGCGGCGGCGGCGAAGGACCGATACGTCGGAACACCGACGGGAGTGGCCTTGACTGTGTTGACATCGTGTATACGATTTGTCGATGGAAGCGCGGTCTTCGGACCTTCCAGACGACGGAGGCGTCCATGAGTGTCGACGGCCTGGATGGCCTTCCGCCGCGCCGCAGCTCCACGATCAACCTGCGCATCGAGGGCGAGACGCGCGATCTGATCGATAGCGCAGCCTCGGTCCTCGGCAAGACGCGGACCGAGTTCATGATCGATACCGCACGCCGCCATGCCGTCGACGTTCTGCTGGACCAGCGCCTGTTCGTGCTGGACGACGCACGGCACGCCGCCTTCGTATCGGCCCTCGACGCACCGCCGTCGCCTGGCCCCCGGCTGACCGCGCTGATGCGCAAGACACCGCTTTGGGACAGGTGAGCGATGCTCGGGCGCCCAGTGCCGCTCGGAGCGCATCACATCCTGGACCGCTTCGCATGCGGGCGGCCCGTGCTCGACGATTGGCTGAAGAACCAAACCCGTCGCAGCGAAGGGAAGTTCGCCCGTACCTACGTCGTGTGCGAAGACGATGTCGTGGTAGGATACTACTGCGTCTCGGCTGGAACGGTGGAGCGCGCAGGCGCCCCGGGGCGGCTGCGGCGCAATGCTCCCGAGCCGATCCCGGTCTCGATCCTCGGTCGCCTGGCGGTCGACCTTACCCATGCCGGTCGCGGGCTCGGCGCGGACCTACTCGCGGATGCTTTCCGGAGGATCGCGCAGGCCGCCGAGATCATCGGGATCGGCGCCGTCATGGTCCATGCCCTCGATGAGGCCGCGCTGGCGTTCTATCGACGGCAGGCGGAGTTTCTGGCCTTTCCGGACGGGTCACGCACCCTGTTCCTTCCCATCGGGACGATCTCGGGCAGCCTGTGACGCGGGCCGGCAGGCTTGTGTGTGATACCAAGGCGCGACACGTCATCCACGGTCAGTCACGGGCGGGCGGCAGCCTTCGAAGGGTCGATTGCGTTCCTTCGGCATCGGGTTCCCGCATGACCCTGCAGCACCGTTCCACGAGCCGAAGGGAGGGGCCATGGCCTCCGGACACGAGACATCCGCCGTCATCGAGGGCGAGGACGACGTCGCCCTGCCGTTTTCGGTGGAGGCGCTGGACGTGCGCGGCCGCGTCGTGCGCCTAGGCGCGTCCGTCGACACCATCCTGCGCCGGCACGGCTATCCCGATCCGGTGGCGCGGCTGCTGGGCGAGGCGGCGGCGCTGACGGTGCTGCTCGGCTCGTCCCTGAAGTTCGAGGGCCGTTTCCAGCTCCAGACCCGCACCGACGGCCCGGTGGAGATGATCGTCGTCGATTTCGAGGCGCCCGATTCCTTGCGCGCCACCGCCCGCTTCGACGCGGCGCGGATCTCGGCCCTGGGCGTGCCGCCGCTCAAGAGCGAGGACCTGATCGGGCAGGGGCATCTGGCCATGACCATCGACCAGGGCTCCGAGCGCAGCCGCTACCAGGGCGTCGTGGCGCTGGAAGGCCAGAGCCTGGAGGAGGCGGCCCACCAGTACTTCCGCCAGTCCGAGCAGATCCCGACGCAGGTGCGCCTGGCCGTGGCCGAACGGTTCGAGGACGGCGTCACCAGCTACCGGGCCGGCGGTCTGCTCGTGCAGTTCCTGCCCCAATCCATCGACCGCGCGCGGTTGGCCGACCTGCCGCCGGGCGACATCCCCGAGGGCCACCTCCATGTCGGCGGCGGGACGGCGCCCGAGGACGACGCCTGGGTCGAGGCGCGCTCGCTGGTCGCCACCGTGGAGGACCACGAACTCGTCGATCCCACCGTGTCGTCGCAGCGGCTGCTCTACCGCCTGTTCCACGAGCGCGGCGTCCGGGTGTTCGAGGCGCAGGGCGTGCGCGAGCAATGCCGCTGTTCGCCCGAGCGGGTGCTCGGGATGATCCGCTCGTTCTCGGTGCAGGAACGCCGCGACATGGTCGCCGACGACGGCCGCATCGGCATCACCTGCGAGTTCTGCTCGCGCCGCTACGATCTCGATCCGGCCGAAGTCGAAGCGGACGGCGGCGCGCACTGATCTCGACCGGGCGGCCCGAGACTCGACCGAGACCCGGGCTCTCGCCGTCACGCGCGAGGTCTGTCGTCGCGCATGCCGTCATCTTGCGATGCGAGATGACAGGACGTCGTTTTTCTTGCCGGCGGAAACGAACGGTTTTGCCCCGTTCGACGTTTCGGATCCCTGAAGATCTGGGAGGAACGTCGATGAAGAAGATCGGATTGGGTCTCGCCGCATTACTGATGTCGACATCGGTCTATGCACAAGGTGCCGGCACGGCGGCCGGCGGCAGCGCCGCGCGCGAGGGTGCGGGCGCCAGCGGGCAAGTCAGCGGCGGTGGGCAGGGCAACGCCGGGCAGGGTAACGCCGGGCAGGGGATGGGCCAGAAGGCGTCCGAGGGACGCGCAGGCGCATCGGCCAAGCAGGACAATGCCCAGCCGGGTCCGGCGGGGCGTGACGCCGCGGGCGCGGATTCCGGCAAGCGCGATGCGTCCAGGCAGGATTCCGGCAAGACAGAGGGCAGATCCGGCGGTGAGGCCTCCGACCGTCGCGACACCGCGGGCCGCGACGGCGGACGCGACGAGAGGGCCGACCGGCGCGGTGGACGCGACGGCATGCGCGGCGACCGTGACGACCGGTCGGTGAGCCGCCGCGGCGAGCGCCGGATCGACACCCGGGTGGAGGGACGCACCCGCACCAGCCAGCGCACCGTGCTCCTGGGCGGCCGGCGCGTCGTCTACGGCTCGCCCGAGTACCGGCGCCTCGTGGTGATCGAGCGTCGCCGTGGCGGCAATCGCTACGTCGAGGGCGGCCGCCGCCGCTACGTCACCATCCGCGGCCAGCGCGTCGTCTACGGCTCGCCGCAGTACCGGCGCCTCGTCACCGTCCGCGAGACGACCAAGCGCCGTCCCGGCTCGCGCTACGTGGTGGTTCGCGGCCAGCGCGTCGTCTACGGCTCGCCGCAGTATCGGCGCCTGACCGTGACCACCCGCGAGCGTGGCGGCGTGTCCGTGGGCGCGCGTTTCAGCGAGCGCTCGCGCGGTGGCGTGGAGGTGCGCAACAGCGTCTCGACGCGCAGCGAGTCCCGCGAGGAGCGCCGCACCGGGGGTGGCATGCGCAACGAGGGCGGGCGTAACGAGGCCGGCCGCGGCGACATGAACCGCCGCGACGAGAACCGCAACGGGCAGGGCCGGGCCGAGCGGTCCGGCAATGCCGGCCGCGAGGGCGGTTCCGAGCAGCAGGGCATCCGCAACGCCGCCGATCGCGGCGGGGCCGACGCCGACAAGGGCACCACGAACGCCGGCGGCCGCTCCATGGGCGGGAATTCCGAGGGCGGTCGCGGTTCCGAGGGCGGTCGCGGCGGTGCCGCCGGTCAGTCCGCGCCGGGTGGCGCACCGCGCAACTGATCGCTCGGGACAGGCCCGACGCCCCGACGAGCCGGAGCGGCAGCCAGCCGCTCCGGCTCTTCCACGTCGTCTCCGCGGGGCCCCGGAAGAACCGTCAGCTCTTGAGCACCGGCTCGGCGATCTCGCCGCCGCCCCGGCGCGCCAGGTAGGCCGGCTGGAACAGGCACATCCGCACCGCGTCGCGGTACTTGCCGTTCACGAAGAACTCGTCCTTGAGGATGCCCTCGGGCTCGAAGCCGCAGCGTTCGTAGATGCGCACCGCGCGGGCATTGTCGCGATCCACATGCAGGTAGAGCTTGTGGATGTTGAGGACGCTGAAGGCGTAGTCCATGGCGATCCGGGTGGCGCGGGGCGCATAGCCCTGCCCCTGGAAGGCGGGGTGGATCGCGATCTGGAATTCGCAGCGCCGGTGGAGGTGGTTGATCTCCACGAGCTCGACGAGGCCGGCGGGCGCGCCGTCGGAATTGGCGATGATGAAGCGCCGCTCGGTCTGGTTGTGGATGTTGCGCTCGTAGAGCTGCGCCAGTTCGGCGAAGGACTCGTAGGCCTCCTCGAACCAGTAGCGCATGATGCTGTCGTTGTTGTTGAGCTGATGCACGAACATCAGGTCCTCGCGCTCCAGCGGCCGGAGCTTGACCGGGCCGTCGGCGGCGATGGTGCGGGGGGTGACGGTTCTCATGACGGGACGGCCCTCACGAACCCGCGCAGTCGGCGGCGAGGCGGCGCATGAAGGCGGCGCCCGCCTGCAGGGCCGCGAGGGTGATGAATTCGTCGGGTTGGTGGGCCTGGTCGATGGAGCCGGGCCCGCACACCACGGTGGGGATGCCCGCCGCCTGGAAGCGGCCGGCCTCGGTGGCATAGGGCACCGAGATCGTGTGGTTGCGCCCCGCCAGCCGCAGCGCCAGCCGCTCGGCGTCGGAACCGGGCTCGGGCGCCAGCCCCGGCACCGCCACCTCCTCCAGGGTCTCGATGCGCCCGAACGGGCCGTAGCGGTTCAGCCGGTCGCGGGTGACGGCGGCGACCCTCGCCTCGAACAGGGCCGGGATCTCGGCCATGTCGAGGTCGGGCAGGCCGCGGAACTCCCAGTGGAAGGTGCAGACCTTGGGCAGGATGTTGCGGGCCGTGCCGCCGTGGATCGTGCCCACGTGGACCGTGGTGGCCGGCGGGTCGAACCGGCCCGAGGCGTCGCCCCGCGCGATCATCGCGTCGGCGATGCGGTTGAGCTCCGACACGAGGTCGGCCGCCGCCATCACGGCGTTGGCCCCGAGCATGGGTTTGGCCGAATGGGCCTCGTGCCCGTGGACGGTGGTGAGATAGGTGACGATGCTCTTGTGGGCGTCGGCCACCTCCATGTCGGTGGGCTCGCCGACGACGACCGCGCCAGGCCGGGGCAGATCGGCGCCGAACCGGGCGATGGTGTCGGCCACCCCGAGGCAGGTGGTCTCCTCGTCGTAGGACAGGAGGATATGGATCGGCCGCTTGAGGCCTGCGGCGAGGAAGTCCGGCACGGCGGCGAGCGCCAGGGCGCAGAAGCCCTTCATGTCGACGGCCCCGCGGCCGATGGCCCGCCCGTCCTCTACCCGCAGGGCGAAGGGGTCGCCGGTCCAGGCTTGGCCCGTGACGGGGACGACGTCGGTATGGCCCGAGAGCACGACGCCGCCGTCGACCCTGGGGCCGAGGGTGGCGAAGATCGCGGCCTTGTCACCGGCCGCGTTGGGCACGCGCACCGTGGGCACGCCCCAGCCGGCGAGGTAGTCGCAGACCATGTCGACGAGGGGCAGGTTGGTCTTCGAACTCTCGGTGTCGAACGCGACGAGGCGTTCGAGCAGCTCGAGGTGCGTCAGCCGCCGTCCGTGCGCGGACATGACGGTCAGTGGACGCTGCGGCGGACGTGCGGCGAATCGAGGGAGAAGGCCGGGATCTCGGCCTCGAAGCTTTCGCCGGCGTGTGTCGCCATGGTGTAGCTGCCGGCCATGAGCCCGTCCGGCGTCGTGAGCGGGCAGCCGCTGGTGTAGCTGAACGATTCGCCCGGATCGAGCACCGGCTGCTTGCCGACGACCCCGGCGCCGCGCACCTCCTGGCAGGTGCCGCGCCCGTCGATGATGCGCCAGTGGCGCGAGCGCAGCTGCACCGGCTCGGAGCCGTTGTTCACGATCTCGACGGTGTAGGCGAAGAAGTAGCGGCTCTCGCTCGGGGAGGATTCCTCCTCCACGAAGCGGGGCTCGACGGTCACGCTGATGCCGCGCGTCTGGGCCTTGTACATGGCTGAAAGAAGCTCCTGACCCGCATCGTCCGGGCTCGCGCCGCCAACGCGACAGGGATGTCATGCCGTGGTACGTCCGCCCGAAAACCGCGTCAATCGGTACGGCGACCGATCCCCGCCGAGGACCCAATCCGTGCGTCAGGAGACCCGGCCCATCGCGCCGACCGACATGGCCCCGGTGCGGCTCGTCCCCTTCGACGCGCTCCTCGGGGCGCTCGGCCTCGGCGGTCTCGCGCTCGGGTTCGCCTGGGTCGATCCCGAGGGCAACCGCTGGCCCGCCAGCGCCCTGATCGGGGCGCTTCTGGTCGACGGGCTCGGTCGCCTGGCCGGGCGCATCGCGGCCCGCCGCAGCCCCGGCCACGGGGCGATGGCGATGGCCTCGCTCATCCTGCTGCCCGATCGCGCCGTGCCGGCGGTGGCCGTCGCCCTGGCCGCCGGCGCTATCGCCTGGGGGGAGGGATTTCCGGTGATGGCGAGCCTCGTGGCGGGCCTCCTGGCGATGGGCGGCATCGCGCGCCTGGCCATCGTGCGCCGGATTCTCGCCGGGGAGACCGCCGACGATCCCGAACCCTGACCGGACGCCCGCGGGCAAACGCGGTTTACGGGGATTTAAGCGTTCTGCCGCCTAGGTGTGGAAGGGCTCGGGTGGGGAAAGGCTTGCCGGCCCACCGACCGGGCCGGACGGGAACGCGGGCTGAACGGCATGAGCACACGGCGCGAGTCCCAGGCCCCGACCGTCCGCGGCATCCTGTCGGCGCAGGGCATCGCCGCCTTGACCGAGGCCGGCGGCATCCTCCCCGCCACGCCCTTCGCCCACGACCAGATCCAGCCGGCCAGCCTCGACCTGCGGCTCGGGAGCCGGGTCTACCGGGTCCGCACCAGCTTCCTGCCGGGCAACCGCGCGGTGGCCTCCTGCATCGAGGCCTTCGCCCTGCACGAGATGGACCTGACCGGCGGCGCCGTCCTGGAGACCGGCTGCGTCTTCATCGCCGAGTTGCAGGAGGGCCTCGCCCTGCCCCCCGACGTCTCGGCCGGCGCCAACCCCAAGAGCTCCACCGGGCGCATCGACGTCTTCACCCGGGTCATCACCGACGGGGGGGCCGCCTTCGACCAGGTCGAGGCCGGCTACCACGGCCCGCTCTATGCCGAGATCTCGCCGCGCACCTTCCCGGTGAAGGTGCGCACCGGCTCGCGCCTGTCGCAGATCCGCTTCCGGCGCGGCGAGGTCCGGCTCACAGACGCCGAACTCGCCGCCCTCCATGCCCGCTCGCCGGTGGTGAACAGCGCCGCGCCCTCGTTCCAGGGGGGTGTCGCCGTCTCGGTGGACCTCTCCGGCTTCGACGGGCTGATCGGCTACCGGGCGCGGCGCCATACCGGCCTCGTCGACGTCGATGCGCCGGGCCGCCACAGGGTGGCCGATTTCTGGGAGCCGATCCCGGCGGACGCGTCGCGCGCGCTCATCCTCGATCCGGGCCAGTTCTACATCCTGGCCTCGAAGGAGGCGGTGCAGGTGCCGCCCGACCACGCCGCCGAGATGGTGCCGTTCGATCCGCTGGTGGGCGAATTCCGGGTGCATTACGCCGGCTTTTTCGATCCCGGCTTCGGCCATGCCAGCGCCGGCGGCGCCGGCGCGCGGGCGGTGCTCGAGGTGCGCTCGCGCGACGTGCCGTTCCTGCTCGAGGACGGACAGGTGGTGGGCCGCCTCGTCTACGAGCGCATGGCGCAGGTGCCGGCCACCCTCTACGGCTCCGGGGCCGGCTCGAACTACCAGGCCCAGGGCCTCAAGCTGTCGAAGCACTTCGTCTGAGGACGACCGCCCTCAGGGAACCGCCGGGCGCTGGACCGGCCCCTTGCGGGCGGGCGGCTTCGCGGCCTCGACCTCCGACACGGCCGGATCGCCGGCCAGGACCGGCAGCATGTCGAGGCTGAGGGGCGGGGGCGCCGGCCGCGCGGCCGTTCTGGCGGGCGGCGGCACCGCGAGCGGAGTTGCCGGAGGCGAGACGACGGAGGGAGTCGTCGCCGGGGCAGCGGGTTTGGATGGATCGACGGCCACCGCCGTCCGAACCGGCGGCATCGCAGCCGGGGGCTGACCCGGCGCCGGCCTGGCGATGGGGACGACGGCCACGGGGCGCGGCTCGATCCGCTTCACCTCGGGTTGGGCGGCGGCGGTGAGGACCGGCTTTCGCCCGACGAAGGACGGGATCGCCAGGGCCGACACCACCGCGACCGCGACGAGCGCCGGAACGATCAGACGCTCGAACGGCCGGCGCCGCGACACCGAGCGCAGCGGACCGGCGGCGAGCCGTCGCCCGAACGGAAGGCGCCAGCGCCGCGAGATGTCGAGGTCCGCCTCGTCCTGACTGTGTCCCGCCATGCCGAGCCCCCGCCCGCATTGTCATCGCTATGACTGACGGAACTATAGAGCCGCCGGAGACGAGTCAATTTCTGGACGGTAAACCGACATGGACAAGCCGTCGACTGACGAAACTTCCGCCGGACTTGGAGCGCACCGCCCTCACCGGTCGCCGACGGGGCCGGAGACTCTAGACGTCGGCGGCGGCACGGTCGACGAACCATCGCACCGGCCCGCGGACACGGGCGGCCGGCAGGTCCTCGCCCGCCGCCAGCCGCGCGAGCGGGTCGCGTTTTCCCGCCCCGCTGACGAGGAGCAGCACCGAACGGGCGGAAGCCAGGGCGGGAAAGGTCAGGCTGACGCGGGGCACGAATGGGGTCATCCCGGCCTCGGGCACCGCCACCACCCAGGCCGGTGTCTCCTCCAGGGCGGGCTGGCCGGGAAACAGCGAGGCGACGTGGCCGTCCTCGCCGAGGCCGAGCAGGACGAGGTCGAACAGGGGGCGAGCCGGATCGAGGGTCTCGGCACCGTAGAACGCCTTGAGCGCCGCCTCGTAGCGGCCGGCGGCGGCCGGCGGGCCGTCCGCCATCGGGATCGGATGGAACTGGCCGGCGGGGATGGCGCTCGCCGGCCCGAAGGCCTCGCGCGCCATGCGGACGTTGCTCAGGTCATCCTCGGCAGCCACGGCGCGGTCGTCGCCGAAGAACCAGTGCAGGCGCGACCAGGGGAGGTCGGCATACGCCGCCCCGGCGAGCGCCGTGTAGAGACGCCGGGGCGTCGAGCCGCCCGACAGGCACACGGCGATGCGCCCGTGCGGCGCCGAGGCGCACAGGGCCCGCAGGTGGTCGGCGGCGGCCCTGGCCACCGCGTCGGCGTCGTCGAACAGGACCGTGCCCTGGGGGAGGGGGATCATCGCGAAGCACCTCGCTGAGGCCGAGTGAGGCTGGATTGCCGATGCCCCGGGATCGCCGGCATGGGCAATTGGAGTGATCTTCGGCGGGACGACGCTCAGGTCGGCTCCCGGTGCCCGCCGAAGCCCTTCCGCATCGCCGAGAGCAGCTTGTCGGCGTAGGAGGCGTCTTCGCGGGAGCGGAAGCGGGCGTAGAGGGCCGCCGAGAGCACGTTGGCGGGCACCGATTCCTCGATGGCCGCATTGAGCGTCCAGCGCCCTTCCCCGGAATCGGCGACGAAGCCGGAGAACCCGGCCAGGGTCTCGTCGGCCGCTAGCGCCCCGGCGGTGAGGTCGAGGAGCCAGGACGAGACCACGCTGCCCCGGCGCCAGACCTCGGCGATGTCGCCCAGATCGAGGTCGAACCGGTGCGCCTCGGCCAGGTCCGGGGAGTCGGCATGCCGGAGGATGTCGAACCCCTCGGCGTAGGCCTGCATCAGCCCGTACTCGATGCCGTTGTGGACCATCTTGACGAAATGGCCGGCCCCGCTCCGGCCGGCATGGATGTAGCCTTGCTCGGCGCGCGGGTCGCGGCCCTCGCGGCCCGGCGTCCTGGGGATGGCGCCGGCGCCGGGAGCGAGGGTGCGGAAGATCGGGTCGAGGCGCTCGACGGCGGCGGTCTCGCCGCCGATCATCATGCAATAGCCGCGCTCCAGCCCCCAGACCCCGCCCGAGGTGCCGACGTCGACGTAGGAAATGCCCTTCGGCTTCAGGTCGGCGGCGCGGCGCACATCGTCCTTGTAGAAGGAGTTGCCGCCGTCGATGACGATGTCGTCGGCCGCCATCAGGGCGCCGAGCCGGGTCACCGTGCCGTCCGTGATCTCGCCGGCCGGCAGCATCACCCAGGCGGCACGGGGGGCGTCGAGCTTGGCGACGAGGTCGTCCAGGCTGTCGGCGCCGGTCGCCCCCTCGGCCACCAGGGCCGCCACGGCATCGGGGTCCCGGTCGAACACCACCGCCGTGTGCCCGTCGCGCATGAGCCGCCGGACGATGTTGCCGCCCATTCGGCCGAGACCGATCATACCGAGTTGCATGGGTGATCTCCTTCAGAGGCAGCATCATGAACCTTGCGGCCCACGATGCGTGCCAACCCTTGTCCTACCGATCCGCCCGTCCCCGAGGCGCCGCAGCGAAGCGAAGGCCTCGAAGGAGCCCTCCCGTTCGCGCCGTCGTCCCTGGAGCCCTCCTTCGAGGCCCGCCGAGGCGGGCACCTCGGGATGAGGTGGTGGAGGGGAACGACCGGACCGCGGTGGACAGCCCCGGCCTGGTCAGACCAGAGCCGCCTTGATCGCCGCCGCGATGCGCTTCAATCCCGCCTCGACGTCGCCGCCCTTGATGTGGACCCGCAGGGCCCGGCGCCCGCGCTCGGCCAGCACCGAGAAGTCGCCCCGCGCCTGGGCCGCCACCACCGTCCCGAACCCGAGGGTGCGGCCGGGAATGGGGAGGTCCTGCGCCGGGTCGGCGGTGATCTGGAGGAACACGCCGGTGTCGGGCCCGCCCTTGTAGGCCTGGCCGGTGGAGTGGAGGAAGCGCGGCCCGAACTCGAGGCAGGTGGCGACCTTGCGAGTGTCGCGCAGCCGCACCCTGGCGTCCTGCAGGATGGCCCGATGCCCTTCGTTGCGCGCGACATAGGCCAGAAGCGCCACGTAGTCGCCGTCCTTCACCCGGGCGAGATGGGCGGCGATGGCCGCCTCCAGCCCCTCGGCCGCCGCGGGCAGCGCCCCGGCGTTGGCGGGGTCGGCGTAGAGGGCGATGGTGTCGTCGGCAAACAGCGGCGTCTCGGCGGGCAGGGCGCCGTCGCGCTCGGCCGCGTCGAACAGCTTCTTCGTCTCGATCTTGCTCGCCTCGACGTCGGGCTGGTCGAACGGGTTGATGCCCATCATCGCGCCGACCACGGCGGTGGCCATCTCGAAGCGGAAGAACTCCTGCGGCAGCTGCTCCTCGTTGGCCATCGTGATGTGGACGACCGGATGCCCCTCGCGCTCGAGGTTGCGCACCGCCTCGTCCTGGTAGGGGTCGGCGCGATTGTCGAGGCGCAGGTACACGAAGATGCGGTCGCGGCCGTAGACCGCCGGCACGTCCACCGGCTCGCCGTCGATGGGGATCAGGCCCTTGCCCTCCTTGCCGGTGGATTCGGCGATGAGCTGCTCGGCCCAGGCCCCGAAGGTGTCGATGCCCGGCGAGGCGATGAAGGTGACCTTGTCGCGCCCCGCCTGCAGGGCGGCCGCGCCCAGCGCCGTCCCCAGCAGCACGCCGGGGTTCTGGGCCGGCGGCACGGCCGGGCCGCAGGAGCGCACCATCGTCCGGGCGGTGTTCAGGAAGGCCTCGACGTCGATGCCCGAGGCGGCGGCCGGCACCAGCCCGAAGGCCGAGAGCACCGAATAGCGCCCGCCGATCTGCTTGACGCCGTAGAACACCTTGCGGAAGCCGTCGGCCTTGGCCGCCGCCTCCATGGCCGAGCCGGGATCGGTCACGGCCACGAAATGCGCGCCCGCCCGCGCCCCCACCAGCGCCTTCATCCGGCCGAGGAAATAGTCGCGGAACACGTTGGGCTCGAGGGTCGAGCCGGACTTGCTCGCCACGACGAACAGCGTCGTCTCCAGGGTGACGGCCGCCTCGACCTGCCGGACCTGGTCGGGATCGGTGGAATCGAGGATGCGCAAGCTCGGGTAGCCCTCGCGCGCGCCGTAGGTCTCGGCCAGCACCTCGGGCCCGAGGCTCGACCCGCCCATGCCGAGCACCACCACGTCGGTGAACCCGGTCTGGCGCACGTCCTCGGCGAAGGCGGCGTAGTCGGACACATGGGCGAGCTCGTCCTCGACGATGCGCAGCCAGGACAGCCATTTGTCCTCGTCGGTGTCGCTCCAGAGAGTCTTGTCGCGGGCCCAGAGCCGCCGGATCGCGCCGGACGCGCGCCAGGCCTCCACTGCCTTGCGGGCGTGGCCGCCGATGGCGTCGTCGAGCACCAGGGTCTGGCCGTCGAGCTTGGGCCCGAGCAGGTCGGCGCGCTTGGCCGCCACCGCGCCCAGGAGCTTGTCGGCGGCGTCGATGAAGAGCTGAACGCCCTCCTCGACGAGCCTTGTCGTGATCGCGTCGATGTCGATCCCGGCGGCGGCGAGGCTCGCCATCACGGCTCTTGCGCCCGCGACGTCCTCCTCGATGGCAGCGCGCACGGTGCCGTGGTCGCGAAACGCGTCCATGGTGGCCGGCGGCATGGTGTTGACGGTGTCGGGGCCGATCAGCTCCTCGACGTAGAGCACGTCGGAATAGGCCTTGTTCTTGGTGCCGGTGGAGGCCCAGAGCAGGCGCTGCGGCTTGGCGCCCCTGGCCGCCAGGGCCTGCCAGGCCGGCTCGGCGACGATGCGCTTGTAGCGCTGGTAGGCGAGCTTGGCGTTGGCGATCGCGACCTTGCCCTTCAGGGCCTCCAGCGCCGCCTTCTCGTCGGCGCCCTCGGTCCGGGCGATCGCCTCGTCCAGCGCCTTGTCGACCGCCACGTCGATGCGGCTGATGAAGAAGCTGGCGACGCTCGCCACCCGGGAGACGTCGCCGCCCTTGTCGGCGAAGGCCCGGAGGCCGGCGACGAAGGCGCGCGCCACCTGCTCGTAGGCGTCCTGCCCGAACAGCAGGGTGACGTTGACGCTGATGCCCTCGGCGGTGAGCGCCTGGATCGCCGGGATGCCGGCGGGGGTGGCCGGCACCTTCACCATCAGGTTGTCGCGGGCGACCGTGGCGTGCAGGCGCCGGGCCTCCTCGAGGGTGTCCTCGGTGCTCAGCGCGAGGTAGGGCGAGACCTCGAGGCTGACGTAGCCGTCGGCCCCGTCGCTCGCCTCGTAGACCGGGCGCAGCACGTCGGCGGCCGCCTGGATGTCGGCGATGGCGCAGCCCTCGTAGAGGTCGACGACGCGGCTGTCGCCCCCGTCCATCACCGCCTTCAGGGCCCCGTCGTATTCGGTGGAATCGCCGATCGCCTTCTCGAAGATCGACGGGTTGGAGGTGACGCCGCGCAGGCCGTCGCCGTCCACCAGGGCCTTGAGGCGGCCGTCGGCGATGAAGCCGCGCGCGACGAAGTCGAGCCACACGGCCTGGCCCTGTTCGGGGAAGAGTGCCTTGAGCGGGTTCATGCCGGTCTCCTGTTTCTTCGTGACCAGGCCGAACGGGGGCCTGGCGCCTCTCCTCCCCCTGGTGGGGAGGAGGAGGGAGGTGGGGGTGGCCGGGTGCCCCCGACATCCGGGACGGCGGAACCACCCTCACCCCCGGCCCCTCCCCACAGGGGGGAGGGACGTCTCGCTACGTCCTGTGCTTGGCGATCTGGTGCTTGGCGATCTGGTCCCGCGCGGCCTGCAGCACCTTGTCCGGCGTGAAGCCGAACTTGGTCTGGAGGTCCTTGATCGGCGCGGACGAGCCGAAGGTGTGCATGCCGATGATCGTGCCGGCCGAGCCGGCGTAGCGGTCCCAGCCGATCGCGGAGCCCTGTTCCACCGCGACGCGGGCGAGAACCCGCGGCGGCAGCACCGCGTCGCGGTAGGCCTGCGTCTGGCGCTCGAACAGATCCCAGGACGGCATCGAGACGACGCGGGCCTTCACCCCGTCCGCCGTCAGCGCCTCGTAGGCGCCGATGCAGAGCTGCACCTCGCTGCCCGTCCCGATCAGGATGACGTCGGGCGTGTCGTCGCCGCCCGCCAGCACGTAGGCGCCCCGGGCGACGCCGGCGGCACTCGCGAAGCGGGTCCGGTCCAGGGTCGGCAGCGGCTGGCGCGAGAGGGCCAGGACCGCCGGCTGGTTCTTCAGGCCCATGATCACCCGATAGGCCTCCGACACCTCATTGGCGTCGGCCGGGCGCAGGGTGACGAGGCCGGGGATGCAGCGCAGGCTCAGGAGCTGCTCCACCGGCTGGTGGGTCGGCCCGTCCTCGCCGACGCCGATGGAATCGTGCGTGAACACGTGGAAGACCGGCAGCTCCATCAGGGCCGCGAGGCGGATCGGCGGGCGCATGTAGTCGGCGAACACCAGGAAGGTGGCGCCGTAGGCCCGGAGGCCGACGAGGCCGAGGCCGTTCACGATCGAGCCCATCGCATGCTCGCGCACGCCGAAGTGGATGTTGCGGCCGCCCGGATCGAACGGCGACAGGGTGCCGGCGCCTTCGAACTCGAGCTTGGTCTTGTTGGAGGGGGCCAGATCGGCAGACCCGCCAAGGAGATGGGACACGTTCTTGGCAATCGCGTTGAGGACCTTGCCCGAGGATTCGCGGGTGGCCATGCCCTTGGCGTCGGCCGGGAAGACCGGGATGTCCCTGTCCCAGCCCTCGGGCAGACGGCCCTCGTGGATGGCGGCGATCTCCTCGGCCAGCGCCGGATCGGAGGCCTTGGCCTCGGCGAGGAAGCCCTCCCAATCGGCATAGAGGGCCGCCCCCCGCTCGCCGATTCCGGCCCGGAAGTTCTCGACGACCCCGTCGGGCACGAGGAACTGCGCGTCCTCGGGCCAGCCGTAGGCGCGCTTGGCGCCCCGGGCCTCCTCCTCGCCGAGAGCGTCGGAATGGGCCTTGGAGGTGTTCTGCTTGCTTGGTGCGCCGAACCCGATCACCGAGTTGACCACGATGAGGGTCGGCCGGTCGCCGGACTGCAGGAAGGTCTCCAGGGCGCCGGCGATGGCGTGCACGTCGTTGGCGTCCGCCACCCGCAGCACCTGCCAGCCGTAGGCGAGGAAGCGCGTCGCCACCTCCTCGGAGAAGGCGAGCTCGGTATGGCCCTCGATGGTGATGGTGTTGTTGTCGTAAATCCAGCACAGGTTCGACAGGCGCAGATGCCCGGCGATGGAGGCGGCCTCGGCGGCCACGCCCTCCATCAGGTCCCCGTCCGAGCAGATGGCGTAGACGTTGTAGTCGAACAGCGGCAGGTCGGGCCGGTTCAGGGTCTCGCCGAGGAAGCGCCCGCCGATGGCCATGCCCACCGAGTTGGCGACCCCCTGGCCGAGCGGCCCGGTGGTGGTCTCGACGCCGGTGGTGAAGTGGTACTCCGGGTGGCCCGGCGTCTTCGAGTCGAGCTGGCGGAAGTTCTTGATGTCCTCGAGGCTCACCGCCGGCGCGTTGCCGCCGTCCGTCTCCGCCACGCCGGCCAGATGCAGCAGCGCGTAGAGCAGCATGGAGGCGTGGCCGGCCGACAGCACGAAGCGGTCGCGGTTGGGCCAGTGCGGATGCGCCGGATCGTAGCGCAGGTAGCGGTTCCACAGGGTGTAGGCGACGGGGGCGAGCGCCATCGGGGCGCCCGGGTGCCCGGAATTGGCCTTCTGCACCGCGTCGATCGCCAGCGTCCGGATCGTATCGATCGAGAGCTTGTCGATCTCGCTCAAGGCGCCCGTGGGCTTGGTGTCGGCTCCGCTCATGTCTCAGTCTTTCCGTTCTTCTGCACGCGGCGGCGCCGGGCGGCTCGCCCGGATCCCCGTGCATCAGGTCCCCATGCATGCGGCACCCGCGCCGCGATGTCCTTCACCCCGGGACGCGTCCATCCATGAGACGCGTCCGTCAAAGAGACGCCTCGGCCGATCGGGCCGGCCGCGGGCGTGGTCTCACCCCTCGCACCGCTCCTTGGCAGGTCCGGCGGCACGCGCATAGTTCAGGATCGTGTTCACGAGGGTGACGTGGCTGAAAGCCTGAGGGAAATTGCCCACGAGCCGCTTGGCCTCCACGTCGTATTCCTCGGACAGAAGCCCGAGATCGGTGCTGAGACCGATGAGCCGCTCGATCATGGCGCGCGCCTCCTCGCGGCGGCCGAGGCCGATGAGATTGTCGGCATACCAGAAACTGCAGGGCAGGAACGCCCCCTCGCCGCCGGGTAGGCCGTCGGTGGCCTGGTCCTCGGTGTCATAGCGCAGGACGAGGCCGTCGCGCATCAGGGTCCGGCCGATCGCCGCCACCGTTCCGACCACCCGCGGGTCGTCCTGGGGCAGGAACCCCACGAGGGCGATGAGCAGCAGGCTCGCATCGAGGCTCTTGCCGCCGTAGAACTGCACGAAGCTGCCGAGCTCGGGATCGAAGCCCTTCTGGCAGACCTCCGCATGGATGCGGTCGCGGGTGGCGCGCCAGCGGTCCACCGGGGCGTCGGGGGCGTCGCCGTCCTCGTAGGCCCGGATCGCCCGGTCGAAGGCGACCCAGGCCATGACCTTGGAATGGACGAAGTGCCTGCGCCCGCCGCGCACCTCCCAGATGCCCTCGTCGGGCTCGGTCCAGACCGTCTCGAGATGGCGCAGGAGGGCGAGGCCGACCCGCCAGCCGTCGCGGTCGCCCAGGAGCCCGCGCTGGCGCGCCTGGAACAGCGCATCGAAGATCTCGCCGTAGACGTCGAGCTGGAACTGGTCGACCGCGGCGTTGCCGATCCGCACGGGCTTGGCGCCCTCGTAGCCGGGCAGCCAGTCGAGCTCGATCTCGGGCAGCATGCGCTCGCCGGCGATGCCGTAGAGGATGTGGGCCTGCTCCGGGTTGCCGGCCACCGCCCGCACCAGCCAGTCGCGCCAGGCGCGGGCCTCGTCGATGTAGCCGCCGTCCATCAGCGCGATCAGGGTGAAGGTGGAATCGCGCAGCCAGCAGTAGCGGTAGTCCCAGTTGCGCACGCCGCCGAGCTCCTCCGGCAGGGAGGTGGTGGGCGCCGCCACGATCCCGCCGGTGGGCTGGTAGATCAGCGCCTTGAGGGTCAGGAGCGACCGTTGCAGGACCTCGTCCCAGGGGGTGCCGCGGGCGCAGCGGATCGACCAGTCGCGCCAGTAGCGGTCGGTCTCGAACAGCACCTTGCGCGGCTCGATGGGGGGCGGATCGTCCTCGTGCGAGAGGCCGTAGCTGAGGGTGAAGGCGACGCTCTCCCCCGCCGCGACAGCGAAGTCCGCGACCGTGGTCTGGTCCTCGCCGCGCAGCGGCACGGGGGTGCGCAGCACCACCTTGTGCGGTCCCGAGATGGCCCTCAGGTCACCGAGCTCGTTGTGGGAGACCCACGGGACGGCGAGCCCGTAGTCGAACCGCACCGAGAGCCGCATCCGCATCGCCACGGAGCCGGTGAGGCCCTCGACGATGCGCACGAGGTGGGAGCCGTCGTTGGCCGGCATGTAGTCGGTGACCCGGACCTCGCCGGTGGGAGTCGCGTAGCAGGTCTCCAGGACGAGGCTGCCGCTGCGGTAGGTCCGCGACTCCTCCGCGCCGGCCTCCGCGGGGAAAAGCGCCCAGAAGCCATGGTCCTCGGTGCCCAGGAGCGCGGCAAAGCAGGCGGACGAATCGAACCGCGGCCAGCACAGCCAGTCGACGCTGCCCCTGCGCCCGATCAGAGCCGCCGTGCGGCCGTCGCCGACGAGCGCGTAATCCTCGATCCGTCCTGCCATCCATGCCCTCGGCGTCGCTCACGGGGCCAGCCCGTCCGCGAGCGCCGTCGTCCCGCGTCCAGGTAGGTCTCGGGGGCGAGCGGGTCCAGACCGCAGGGGGAATGGCAGGGATGATGTCGCGCGAAGGGCGGCGCCGGAGCGCCGGCCGCTCAGCGCAGGTCGCCCACGAGATCGCCGACCGCACCGCCGATGGCGACGGCCTCGGTCCGGAGGGCGGCGGCCTGGGCCCCGACGAAGCCAACGGTGCGCCGGACGGCGCGGATCGTGGGCGCCAGCGTCGGGGCGAAGGGCAGCAGGCGCTCCGGCAGCGCCTCGTCGGCGGCCTCGGCCTCGACCACGGCGGCCGCGAACGGCTGCGCCTCGGCCGGAACGACGGGGGCGGCCGGGTGCCGGCGCGGCGACGTCGCCGCCGTCTGCGCAGGCGCCTCGCGGCAGCGGTCCCCGCCGCAGCGGCCGAGGGATGCGGGGACTTGGGGGACGGCGATATGTGGGGCGGCGATCCTGACCGGTCGCGCGGCGACGCGGGCGACCGTCACGGACGGCACCAGGGGCGTGAACGCGGCGAAGGTGGCGACGGCCCCGGTCCGGTCCTGGTCGAGAACGGCCACCGAAGGCTCGGCCGCGCCAAGGGGCAGGCGGGCCATGCGCGGCAGCGCCGGGGCATCGGACGAGACCGATGTGGAGACTGTGGCGGCCGGCTCGGAGGGGCCGGTCGCGGGCATCGACTCCCAGCACACCGCGGTCAGTCCGATCACGGCGGCGACGACGAGGGTGGGCAGGAACGGCAGGGTCGCGCCGGCCGACGGCGCTCCGGCGAACGCGTCCGGCCCGGTGCATGGCCCGATGCATGGCTGGATGCTTGGCTCGATGCTTGGCCCGTTCCGCCTCGCCATCTCGTCCGACCCTCCGGTGCTTGCGCCTGCGGCGATAGAGCCCGCGGTTTGCGGCGGAAGCGGGGCCGTTCGCTTGCCCGACCGTAACTTGCGGAACCGCCGAGCCGTCGCCTATGGATGCCGCGCAGCGAGGGGCGGGCGTCCCCTCTTGCCCCCTGGCTTCGATGACCGAGACCACCCTCACCGTCGCCGTGATCGACCCGAGCCACGCCCGCGCCGCGATCCTCGAGGAGGGGCTGCGGGCGGCGGGGGTGGAGCGCGTCGTCATCCTGTCCGACAGTGCCGACCTGCCCGCGCAGGTGGCCGCCCTGCGGCCGGACGTGGTGGTCATCCACCTGGAGAGTCCGAGCCGGGACATCCTCGAACAGATGTCGGGCCTGTCGCGCCACGTCGAGCGGCCGGTGGCGATGTTCGTCGACCGCTCCGACGTGCCGATGATGCAGGCGGCGGTGGATGCCGGCATCTCGGCCTACGTCGTCGACGGGCTGCAGCCCCAGCGCATCCGCTCGATCCTCGACATCGCGATCCTGCGCTTCAACGCCTTCGCCCGGCTGCAGCGCGAATTGTCCGAGGCCCGCGAGGAACTGGCCGACCGCAAGGTCATCGAACGCGCCAAGGGCATCCTCATGGCCGCCCGCGGCCTCGGCGAGGAGGAGGCCTACAAGATGATGCGGCGCAAGGCCATGAACGAGAAGCGGCGGATGGCGGACATCGCCCGGGCCATCGTCACCGCCGCGGACATGCTCGGATGAGGCTCCAGATCGGCTACGTCCCGCTCCTCGATGCGGCCGCGCTGATCGCGGCGGTGAAGCTCGGCTTCACGGCCCAGGAGGGGCTCGCCGTGGACCTCGTGCCGGTGCCGTCCTGGGCGACCCTGCGCGACAGGCTGGCGCTCGGCCACCTCGACGGGGCGCACATGCTGGCGCCGCTGGCGGTGGCGAGCGCGCTCGGCCTCAGCGGCCTGGAGACGCCGCTGATCGTGCCGATCGCGCTCAACCTCAACGGCAACGCCATCACCGTGTCGATGCCGGTCTGGGAGGCGATGGCCGTCACCGACGGCAGCGACGCGGGCACCGTGGCCCGGGCCTTCGCCGGCGTCGCCCGGCGCCGGTCGGGGGAGGGCAGGCCGCTCGTCATCGGCACCGTGCACCCGTTCTCCAGCCACACCTACCAGCTCCGGCGCTTCGCCGAACTCGGCGGCCTCGACCTGGACGAGGGCGTCCACCTCGTGGTGATCCCGCCGCCGCAGATCGCCGAGGCACTGCAGCGCCGGCTCATCGACGGGTTCTGCGTCGGCAGCCCCTGGAACAGCGTCGCGGCCGCCGCCGGCTACGGGCGGGTCGCGGTCCTGGGCAGCGAACTCATCGCCGATTGCCCGGAAAAGGTGCTGGCCCTGCCCGCCAGCGAGACCGAGATCAGCCTGCCGCTGGTGCGGGCCCTGCGCCGGGCCGGGCTCTGGTGCCAGGAGCCGGGCAACCGCGCGCAGTTGGCCGCGCTGCTGTCCGCGCGCGACGTCCTCGGCGTCGATCCCACCGTGCTGGGGCATGCCCTGGCGGGAACCCCGATCTCGGGCGCCGACGGTGCCGTCAGGGTCGATCCGCGCTTCATCGTGTTCGGAGAGGACGCGCAAAGGCCCGATCCCGCCCACGCGCTCTGGTGCCTCGATGCGATGCGGCGGGCCGGCCAGGTCGTCCCGACCGCAGGCGCGGCCGAGATCGCCGCCGCGATCTACCGGCCCGACCTCTACGACGACGCCCTCGCGACCGGGATCGCCTGAGTCCGTCACGCGACGCCGGATGCCTTTCTGCACGGCACACCGGCAGCCTGCCCGGCTTTTGTGCAGCGCACTCAAGACGCCGAGACCGGGCGAGGCGGCGCCCGCCGTCGCCGTGCCCCCCTTGCGCTGCCGTCCGCGACTGGAATCGGCCGCTCACGGCGGTTGGCACGCGATCTGCAAGCCTCCCCCCGGTCCGTCAAAGGCGATGGGCGTATCCGTCGGCAAAGCCGCTGACCCAAGTCTTCCGTTGGCGCGCATCCGCTGCTGCCGACGATCGGCGCTGGGCGGCGGTTTTTTGTTTGGCGATCTTCACGAGGGAGTCTGCGGTTCGATGGGTGACAGTTTTCAACATGACCGCCCCACAAGCCGGCGCAGCCTCCTGAAGGGGGCGGCCGCCGCCCTCTCGGTGGCCGCCGCCGCCCGGGCCGCCCTTCCCGGCGGCGCCTTCGCGCAAGGCGCGGGGCCGGAGGTCAAGGGCGCCAAGCTCGGCTTCATCGCGCTCACCGATGCCGGCCCGCTGTTCGTCGCCAAGGAGAAGGGCTTCTTCGCCAAGCACGGCATGCCCGACGTCGAGGTGCTCAAGCAGGCCTCCTGGGGCACCACCCGCGACAACCTCGTGCTGGGCTCGGAGGGCAACGGCATCGACGGCGCCCACATCCTGACGCCGATGCCCTACCTCATCACCGCCGGCCGCGTGACGCAGAACAACGTCCCCGTGCCGATGCAGATCCTGGCGCGGCTGAACACCAACGGCCAGTGCATCTCGGTGGCCAAGGAATACCTCGAGCAGAAGGTCGGGCTCGATTCCAAGGTGTTCAAGGCGGCCGTCGAGAAGAAGCGCGCCGCCGGCAAGGCGGCCAAGGCGGCCATGACCTTCCCCGGCGGCACCCACGACCTCTGGATCCGCTACTGGATGGCGGCCGGCGGCATCGACCCGGACAAGGACATCGAGACCATCGTCGTGCCCCCGCCCCAGATGGTGGCGAACATGAAGGTCGGCACGATGGACTGCTTCTGCGTCGGCGAGCCGTGGAACGCCCAGCTCGTGCAGCAGGGGCTCGGCTACACCGCGCTCACCACCGGCGAACTCTGGAAGGACCACCCCGAGAAGGCCTTCGCCATGCGCGCCTCCTGGGTGGAGAAGAACCCGATCGCGACCAAGGCGCTGCTGATGGCGGTGCTCGAGGCGCAGATGTGGTGCGACAAGCCCGAGAACCGCGACGAGTTCGCCGCCATCGTCGCCAAGCGCCAGTGGATCAACATCCCCGTCGGCGACGTGGCCGGCCGCATGAAGGGCACCATCGACTACGGCGACGGCCGGGTGGTCGAGAACAGCCCGCACATCATGAAGTTCTTCGCCGACAATTCCTCCTACCCCTACCAGTCCCACGACCTCTGGTTCCTCACCGAGGACATCCGCTGGGGCAAGTTCGACGCGCAAACCGACACCAAGGCGCTCATCGCCAAGGTCAACCGCGAGGACCTCTGGCGCGAGGCCGCCAAGGCGCTCGGCGTCACCGCCATCCCGGCCTCGACCTCGCGCGGCAAGGAGACCTTCTTCGACGGCAAGGTGTTCGATCCGGCCGATCCCGCCGCCTACCTCGCCAGCCTCGGCATCAAGAGGACCGCTTAAATGGCCACCACCTCCACCATCGGCGTCACCGCGCCGGGCATCGCGGCCAAGGCCGCGGAGAAGGCACCGCGGGCGCCGTTCATCACCGCGGCGTCCCTGCGGGGGATGGCCGCCAACCTGATCCCGCCCGTGGTGGTGATGATCGCCTTCCTGGTGATCTGGGAGTTGCTGTGCTCGCGCCCCGGCGCCGGCCTGCCGCCGCCCTCGCGCGTGGTCACCGAGGCCTGGGACATCATCGTCAACCCGTTCTACGACAACGGCGGCACCGACAAGGGCCTGTTCTGGCACATCTCCGCCAGCATCCAGCGCGTCGCCCTGGGCTTTGCCCTCGCCACCGTCGTCGGCATCCTGGTCGGCACCCTGATCGGGCAGTCGGACTGGGCCATGCGCGGGCTGGACCCGATCTTCCAGGTGCTGCGCACGATCCCGCCGCTGGCCTGGCTGCCGCTCTCGCTCGCCGCCTTTCGCGACGGGCAGCCCTCGGCCATCTTCGTGATCTTCATCACCTCGATCTGGCCGATCATCATCAACACGGCCGTGGGCATCCGCAACATCCCGCAGGACTACCGCAACGTCTCGGCGGTGCTGCAGCTCAACCCGATCGAGTTCTTCTCCAAGATCATGCTCCCCTCGGCCGCTCCCTACATCTTCACCGGCCTGCGCATCGGCGTCGGCCTGTCCTGGCTCGCCATCGTGGCCGCCGAGATGCTGATCGGCGGCGTCGGGATCGGGTTCTTCATCTGGGACGCGTGGAATTCCTCGCACATCAGCGAGATCATCGTCGCCCTCGTCTACGTCGGGGTGATCGGGTTCATCCTCGACCGCTTCGTGGCCTTCATCGGCAACCTCGTCACCCGCGGCGCCGCCGCCTGACCCCCGTGCCCGCGGCCCGGCGGGCCGCGGGCACGCCCCCGACGACGCCCGCTTCCTCCGACATCGAAGAGCCCACGATGACCTACCTCAGCATCGAGAACGTCGGCATCAGCTTCACGCGCAACGGCCGCACCAACGAGGTGCTGCGCGACGTGAGCGTGAAGATCGCCAAGGGCGAGTTCGTCTCGCTGATCGGGCACTCGGGCTGCGGCAAGTCAACGGTGCTCAACATCGTCGCCGGCCTGCTCAAGGCCTCCACCGGCGTGGTTCTCCTGGAGGACAAGGAGGTGAACAGCCCCGGCCCCGACCGGGCCGTGGTGTTCCAGAACCATTCCCTCCTGCCCTGGCTCACGGTGCGCGAGAACGTGTCGCTGGCCGTGGACAAGGTGATGAAGGGCCGCAAGACCAAGGCCGAGCGCAACGAGTGGATCGACCACAACCTGGCGCTCGTGAACATGACCCATGCGGCCGAGCGGCGGCCCAACGAGATCTCGGGCGGCATGAAGCAGCGCGTGGGCATCGCCCGGGCGCTCGCGATGGAGCCCAAGGTGCTGCTGCTCGACGAGCCCTTCGGGGCGCTCGACGCGCTCACCCGCGCCCACCTTCAGGATTCGCTGATGGAGATCCACGGGCGGCTCGGCAACGCCGTCATCATGATCACCCACGACGTCGACGAGGCGGTGCTGCTGTCCGACCGCATCGTGATGATGACCAACGGCCCCTCGGCCACGGTCGGCGAGATCCTCAAGGTCGACCTCGAGCGCCCGCGCCGCCGCCTCGAACTCGTCGAGGACCCGACCTACACCCACGCCCGCGCCGAGGTGCTGGAGTTCCTCTACGCCCGCCACGCCAAGCCGGCGGTGGCGGCCTGACGCGGACCGTGCGGGAGCCCGTCATGCGTGAGCGTCTCGTCGTCATCGGCAACGGCATGGCCTCGTTGCGCTTCCTCGAACGCCTGACCGAGGCGGCGCCGGGCCTCTACGACGTCACGGTGGTCGGCGCCGAGCCGGTGGCCGCCTACAACCGGGTGCTGCTGTCCTCGCTGCTCGGCGGCGAGGTCGACGAGGGCGCCTGCGCCTTCCGGGGCCTCGACTGGTACGAGAGCCACGGCATCCGCCTCATCACCGGCGCTCCGGTCACGCAGATCGACCGCGAGAACGCGATGGTCATCGTCGGCGAGGCGCACGTCCTGCCCTTCGACAAGCTCGTGCTGGCCGTCGGCTCCCTGCCGATCCGGCTGCCGAAGCCCGGCATGGACCTGCCCGGCGTCCTCACCTTCCGCGACCTCGCCGACGTCGCCGCGATCCGCCGGGCGGCGGTGGCCGGGGCGAAGGCCATCGTCATCGGCGGCGGCCTGCTCGGGCTGGAGGCGGCCGTCGGCCTCGCCCGCCTCGGGGTCGACACCACCCTGCTCCACGTCATGGACCGGCTGATGGAGCGCCAGCTCGACCACGCGGCCGCCGACCTCGTCAAACGCGCCATGGAATCGCGCGGCATCCGGGTGCTGCTCGAGGCCGACACCGCCACGATCGAGGGCGAGGGCCGGGTCGAGCGCCTCGTCCTCTCGGACGGCACGGTGCTGCCGGCCGACCTCGTGGTGATGTCGGTGGGGGTGCGCCCCAACGCGGGCCTGGCCCGGGACGCCGGGATCGAGGTCGGTCGCGGCATCAAGGTCGACGATCGCATGACGAGCTCGGACCCACGCATCTTCGCGCTCGGCGAATGTGCCGAGCATCGCGGGCTCGTCTACGGCCTCGTGGAGCCGGCCTACGAGCAGGCCGAGGCCCTGAGCCGCCACCTCATCGGCGAGGAGGCGGCCTATGCCGGCACCGCCCTGTCGACGAGCCTCAAGGTCTCGGGCCTGCCGGTGTTCTCCGCCGGGCAGATCGAGGCGCCCGATGGCGCCGAGACGGTGGTGATGTCCGATCCCGGCCTCGGCCTCTACCGCAAGCTCGTCATCGCCGACGACCGACTCATCGGCGCGGTCTTCGTCGGCGACATCTCCGAGCAGGGCTGGTGCAAGTCCCTGATCCGCTCGGGCGAACGCATCGCGGACCGCCGCGACGACCTGATGTTCGGGCGCGCGGCGCCCCAAGCCCAATCCCTGGCAGCATGATGGAGGCTACCATGGCCGACGACTTCAACGCCGAGCAGAAGCGCTACCTCGAAGGCTTCGCCTCGGGCATCGCCGCCGCGCGCCTCACCGGCGGCCTCGCCCTCGGGCAAGGTGCCGCCGCGCCCTCCGAACCCACCGGGCCGGACGCGATCCACATCAAGGCGCAGGACGCCGCCGTGAAGGCCGGCGGCAAGCTCGTCGACCAGGAGAAGTGGAAGCGCGCCGAGAACCCGTTCGAGGGCCACAACCGCCTCATCGCGGAAGCCGCCGCCGGCAAGACCCCGAAGCCCGAGGACAACTTCCGCTGGCGCTACCACGGCCTGTTCTGGCTCTCGCCGGCCAGCAGCGACTTCATGTGCCGCCTGCGCATCCCCAACGGCATCCTGCAGCACTGGCAGTTTGCCGGCATCGCCGACCTCGCCGACGCCCACGGCGGCGGCTACAGCCACGTCACCACCCGCGCCAACCTCCAGGTCCGCGAGATCAAGGTCGAGCACGGCCAGCCCTTCCTCGACGGGCTGATCGACCTCGGGCTCACCGCCCGCGGCTCGGGGGCGGACAACATCCGCAACGTCACCGGCTCGCCGGTGGCCGGCATCGACGCCCAGGAACTGCTCGACACCCGGCCGCTGGCGAAATCCTGGCACAACTGGATCGTCAACGACCGCTCGCTCTACGGCCTGCCGCGCAAGTTCAACGTCGCCTTCGACGGCGGCGGCGTCATGCCGGTGCTGGAGGAGACCAACGACATCGGCTTCCAGGCGGTCGAGGTCCTGGAGGGTGCCGCGGTCGCTCCGGGCGTGTGGATGCGTCTCGTGCTCGGCGGCATCTCCGGCCACCGCGACCTCGCCCGCGACACCGGCGTCGTCCTGAAGCCCGGGGACTGCAACCGGGTCGCCGACGCGATCCTGCGGGTGTTCATCAAGAACGGCGACCGCACCAACCGCAACAAGAGCCGCATGAAGTACGTGCTCGACGCCTGGGGCTTCGACAAGTACCTCGCCGCCGTCGAAGAGGAGCTGGGCTACACGCTCGCTCGCGTCGATCCCGCCCATGTCGCCCCGCGCGGGCCCATGGACCGCTTCGCCCATGTCGGCGTCCACAGCCAGGTCCAGGCGGGCCTGAACTGGATCGGCGTGATCCTGCCGGTGGGCAAGATGACCACCGACCAGATGCGGGCCCTGGCCGCCATCGCCGCCGACTGCGGCGACGGCGCCATCCGCCTCACCGTCTGGCAGAACTTCCTGTTCTCGGGCGTGCCTGACGCGAAGGTCGCCGAGGTCGAGGCGCGGGTCGCCGCGCTGGGGCTCACCACCTCGGCGTCGAGCATCCGCGCCGGCCTCGTGGCCTGCACCGGCATCAAGGGCTGCAAGTTCGCCGCCTCCGACACCAAGGGCCACGCCCTGATGATCGCCGACTACATCGAGGCGAACGTCCTCGAGCTCGACGTGCCGGTGAACGTCCACGTCACCGGCTGCCACCATTCCTGCGCCCAGCACTACATCGGCGACATCGGCCTCATCGGCGCCAAGGTCCCGGTGGGCGAGGAGGGCGACACCGTCGAGGGCTACGACATCGTCGTCGGCGGCGGCTTCGGCGACGCCCCCAAGATCGGCACCGAGATCTGGAAGGCGGTCAAGGCCGAGGATTGCCCCGGCCGGGTCGAGGCGCTGCTGCGCAGCTACCTCGCGCGGCGCACGAGCCCCGCCGAGAGCTTCCAGGCCTTCACCGCCCGCACCGGGCCCGAGACCCTGCGCAACCTCGCCGAAGACCAACCCGTGTTGAGAGCCGCCGCATGAGCGAGCACGTCGCCCCCCCGCTGGTCCTCATCCCCGAGACCGCCCCCTTCTCCGACGACCAGCGCTCCTGGCTGTCGGGCTATTTCGCGGCGCTGCTCGGCCCGGCCGTCGAGGGTGCCACCGCGCTGGCACCCGGCGCCCTGCCGGGCGGGCCAAAGCTCGCCGACAACGACGACGCGCCCTGGCACGACCCGGCCATGCCCCTGCCCGAGCGCATGGACATGGCGCGTGAGCGGCCCGAGCCCCAGAAGCTGATGGCGGCCATGGCCCAGCAGGACTGCGGCCAGTGCGGCTACAACTGCGCCGATTACGCCAATGCGATCTTCCTCAAGAAGGAGGAGCGGCTGAACCTGTGCCAGCCCGGGGGCAAGGACACCCTCCGGATGCTCAAGAAGCTGGAGGAGGAGTTCGGCACTGCCGGAGGCGTCACTGCAAAGACCGTCGATGCCGATGCGCCCAAGGCGGAGGCCCCGCTCGGGCCGCTCGGCTACTGCCGCGAAAACCCGGTGGAGGCGACCTTCCTGTTCCGCGAGCGCCTCAACGCGCCGGGCGGCGAGAAGGAGACCTGGCACATCGAGTTCGACCTGACGGATACGCCGATCGAATACGTCGTCGGCGATTCGCTGGGCCTGTTCCCGACTAACGCCCCGGCGTTGGTCGATGCGGTGATCGCCGAACTCGGCAGCCGGCCCGAGCGGATGATCGGGGGCAAGACCCTGCGCCAGCGCCTCATCGCCGACTACGCGCTCGGCGGCGCGCCGGACGCGCTCTACCAGCTCCTCTCGCTCCTGACCGCGGGGGAGGCCCGCAGGAAGGCGCAGGCGCTCGCCGCCGGCGAGGACCCGGACGGGGACGCCGCCCATCTCGACGTGCTCGGCGCGCTCCACAAGTTCCCCGGTGCCCGGCCCGATGCGGAGGTGTTCCTGGAAGCCTTGGACGCGTTGCAGCCGCGGCTGTACTCGATCTCGTCGAGCCCCAAGGCCGATCCGGGCCGGGTCTCGCTGACGGTGGACGCGGTGCGCTACACCCACCGCTCGCGCCTGCGGCTCGGCGTCGCCTCGACGCACCTGGGCGAGCGCATGCCCGAGAGCACCAAGGTCAAGGTCTACCTGCAGAAGGCGCACGGCTTCGCGCTGCCCGAGGACCTGTCGAAGGACGTCATCATGTGCGGCCCCGGCACCGGCATCGCGCCGTTCAGGGCCTTCCTGCGCGAGCGGGCCGCGACCAAGGCGCCGGGGCGCAACTGGCTGTTCTATGGCCACCAGCGCCAGGCCTCCGACTTCTTCTACAGGGACGAGCTGAACGGCCTGAAGGACGCGCGTGTTCTGACCCGCCTGTCGCTGGCCTGGTCGCGCGACGGCACCGAGAAGACCTACGTCCAGGACCGCATGCGCGAGAACGGCGCCGAACTCTGGAAGTGGCTGGAGGAGGGCGCGCATTTCTACGTCTGCGGCGATGCCAAGCGCATGGCCAAGGACGTCGAGCGCGCGATCATCGACGTCGCCGGCGCCCACGGCGGCAAGAACCCCGACGAGGCCGTGGCCTATCTCGCGCACCTGAAGAAGAGCGGGCGCTACCAGGCCGACGTTTACTGAGGTGGCATTCCCCCTCCCCGCAAGGGGGGAGGACACGTCGCCATCCCCGAGGATCACGCCATGAATGCGCACGTCCCGGACCCGGTGCCGGTCACCGTCAAGACCACCTGCCCCTATTGCGGCGTCGGCTGCGGCGTGCTCGCGACCCCGGACGGGCAGGGCGGGGCGGCTATCGCGGGCGACCCGTCGCATCCGGCCAACTTCGGCCGCCTGTGCTCGAAGGGCTCGGCGCTGGGCGAGACCCTGTCCCTCGACGGCCGGCTGCTCCACCCCTCCGTCGACGGCGCCCGGGCGAGCTGGGACGCCGCCCTGTCGACGGTGGCCGACGGCTTTGCCCGCATCGCCGCGAAGCACGGGCCGGAGGCGATCGCGTTCTACCTGTCGGGCCAGCTGCTCACGGAGGATTATTACGTCGCCAACAAGCTCGCCAAGGGCTTCATCGGCACGCCCAACGTCGACACCAACTCGCGCCTGTGCATGTCGAGCGCGGTGGCCGCGCACAAGCGCGCCTTCGGCTCGGACACGGTACCCGGCTGCTACGAGGACCTCGACGAGGCCGACGTGATCGTGCTGGTGGGCTCCAACACCGCCTGGTGCCACCCGATCCTGTTCCGCCGCATGGTCGACGCGCGCACCCGGCGCGGGACGAAGCTCGTCGTCGTCGATCCCCGCCGCACCCAGACCGGGGAGGAGGCCGACCTCTTCCTCGGGCTCGAGCCCGGCACCGACACGGCCCTGTTCTCCGGCCTCTTCGTCCATCTGGTCGAGACCGGGGCGATCGACCGCCGCTTCGTCACCGAGCACACCGCTGATTTCGAGGCCGCCCTGGAGCGCGCCCGCACCATCGCCCCCGACGTCGCCGCCACCGCTCGGGCGACCGGCCTCGCGATCGCGGACGTGGCCGCCTTCTTCGCGCTGTTCGCCGCGACCCCGCGCGTGGTCACCGCCTTCTCGCAGGGCGTGAACCAGTCGGCGCAGGGGACCGACAAGGGCAACGCGATCATCAACTGCCACCTGGCCACCGGCCGCATCGGCAAGCCCGGGTGCGGGCCGTTCTCGCTCACCGGCCAGCCCAACGCCATGGGCGGGCGCGAGGTCGGGGGGCTGGCCAACATGCTGGCCGCCCACATGGGGTTTTCCGCCCCCGACGTCGACCGGGTCCGCCGGTTCTGGGACGCGCCGGCCATCGTCACCGGCGAGGGCAGGAAGGCCGTGGCCCTGTTCGAGGGGATCCGCGCCGGCACCGTCAAGGCGCTGTGGGTGATGGGCACCAACCCCCTCGTCTCGATGCCGCAGGCGGACACGATCCGCGAGAGCATGGGACAACTCGACCTCTACGTGGTCTCCGAGGCGGTGGACGACAGCGACACGGTACGCGCACGCGGGCGGACCACGGTGCTGTTGCCGGCGCTGGCCTGGGGCGAGAAGGACGGCACCGTCACCAACTCCGAGCGCCGCATCTCGCGCCAGCGCGGGTTCCTGCCCGCGCCGGGCGAGGCCCGCGCCGATTGGGCGGTGATGGCAGACGTCGGCCGGCGCCTGGGCTTCGGGGCCGCCTTCCGGTTCGACGGGCCGGCGGCGGTGTTCCGCGAGCACGCCGCCCTCTCCGGCTTCGAGAACGCGGGCAGCCGCGACTTCGACCTTACCGGCGTCGGCGCCATCACCGACGCCGCCTACGCCGACGCCGCGCCGCTGCAATGGCCGCTGCGCGACTGCGGGGATGGACAGGCCCGGCTGTTCGCGGACGGCCGCTTCTTCACGCCCGACCGGCGCGCCCGCTTCGTGGCGGTGGAAGCGCCGGCATTGGCCTCGACGCCGGGCCCGGACTTCCCCTTCGTCCTCAACACCGGCCGGGTCCGCGACCACTGGCACACGATGACGCGCACCGGCAAAAGCCAGCGCCTCTCGGCGCACCGGGCCGTGCCCTTCGTCGAGATCCACCCCGACGACGCGGCCGCGGCTGGCCTCGCCAACGGGGACCTCGCGCGGGTCGCCACGTTCCACGGCAGCGCCGTCCTCGAGGTGATGGTCACCGCAGGCGTCCGTCCGGGCAGCCTGTTCGCCCCCTTCCACTGGAGCGACGCCACGGCGTCGGACGCCCGCGTCGGCGCCTTGGTGCGCGGCGTGCCCGACCCGGTCTCGGGCCAGCCCGAGCTCAAGGCGACCCCGGCCGCGGTCGCCCCGGTCGCCTACCGCCACCGCGGCTTCCTCCTCGCCCGCGCGCCGATCCGTCCGCCGGCGGGCTGGTGGTGGGCGCGGGCCACGGTCCAGGGCGGCGCGGGGCTGCAGTTCGCCACGCAGGATTCCTCCCGCGAGGTGGCCCTGGCGATGCGCGGCCTGTTCCAGGGCCTCGACGTCGCCGACTACGCCGACCACGGTCGCGGCCGCTATCGCTGTGCCGTGTACGACGAGGGCCGTCTCGTCGCCTGCCTCGCCCTGGCACCGAGCGCGGAGCGCCCGGACTGGGAGGCGGAAAAGGCCTATTTCGCGGCTCCGGCCCTCGAGCCGAGCGCGCGGCGCGCCCTGCTCTCCGGCCGGGCCGAGACCGCATCGGCCGGGCCCACGGTCTGCGCCTGCCATGGGGTCGGCCTCGACGTGATCGCGGCCGCCATCGCGGCGGGTGCCGGCAGCGTGGAGGCGGTGGGCGCCGCCTGCAGGGCGGGCACGAATTGCGGCTCGTGCATCCCTGAGATCCGCAAGATGCTGCCTCCCGCGCTTGCGCGCGACGCCGCGTAGTCGCACTTTCGGATCGCGGGCCGTCCCAGGCCCGATCCGCTGTCGAGAACCATGAGTACACCGAGAACTCCCCGCGAAACCCGGGCCGCCGGAAGCACCACCCGCGAGGGCGCAGGTCCGGCCGGCCTCGAACCGCTCGCCGTCCTGCCGGTCTTCGTGCCGCTCGTCGGCAAGCGCGCGGTGCTCGCCGGGTCCAACGGCGGGGCGCCTTGGAAGGTGAAGCTGCTGGCCGCGGCCGGCGCCCACGTCGACGTCTACGCGCCCGAGCCGAGCGAGGAACTGCGCGCGGTGCCGGGGGAGATCGTCGCGGGCTCGGTCACGCTGCACGAGCGCCAGTGGCACCCGGCCGACCTCGACGGCGCCGCCTTCGTCATCGGCGCCATGGAGGACGAGACCGACTGCATCGAATTCGTCGCCGCCGGGCGCCGGGCCGGCGCCATCGTCAACGCCGTCGACCGGCCGCACCTGTGCGACGTGAAGTTCGGCGCCATCGTCAACCGCTCGCCGATGGTGGTCGGCATCTCCACCGAGGGCGCCGCCCCGGTCTTCGGGCAGACGGTGCGGGCCCGCATCGAGGGCATGCTGCCGCGCGGGTTCAAGGCCTGGATCGGGGCGGCGCGGGATTGGCGCGAGGAGGTGACGAGCCGCTTCCACGCCTTTTCCGACCGCCGCGCCTTCTGGGAGCGGTTCACGGATCGCGCCTTCGCCGAACCCGACCGGACGCCCACGAGCCAGGACCTCGCCGAACTCCTCGGCCAGACCGAGGCCGCGCCCAAGGGCGGTGCGGTGACGCTGGTCGGCGCCGGGCCCGGCGACGCCGAACTCCTCACCCTCAAGGCCCTGCGCGCCCTGCGCAACGCCGACGTGATCCTCTACGACGACCTCGTCGCGCCCGAGATCCTCGACTACGCCCGCCGCGAGGCCCGCACCATGCTGGTGGGCAAGACCGGGCACGGCCCGTCCTGCCGCCAGGACGACATCAACGCGCTGATGGTCTCCCTGGCCAAGTCCGGCAAGCAGGTGGTGCGGCTCAAGTCCGGCGATCCGCTGGTGTTCGGCCGGGCCGGGGAGGAGATCGACGCCTGCCGTCTGGCCGGCGTGCCGGTGAGCGTGGTGCCCGGCATCTCGGCGGCGCAGGGCGCGGCGGCCTCGCTCACCGTCTCGCTCACCAACCGCGACGCGGCCCGGCGCCTTCAGTTCGTCACCGGCCACGACCGGCGCGGGGCGCTGCCCGAAGACCTCAACTGGGGGGCGCTGGCCGATCCGAGCGTCACCACCGTGGTCTACATGCCCAAGAAGACGCTGCGGGTGCTGCTGGAACGCGCGGTCGCCGAAGGGCTGGCGCCGACGACCACCGCGCTCCTCGTCTTCAACGCCACCCGGCCCAACCAGGCGGTGGTCGCGGGCACGGCCGCCGACCTCGCCGACCGGGTCGAGGCCTCGGGCCTGGAGGGACCCGCGCTGCTGATGGTGGGCGAGGCGTTGCACCACCACGGCGCCCAGGCGACGGCGGAGGCGGGCGAACGCGGGCAGGTGGCGGTGTGAAGGATCAGGCCCGCAGCCACCGTCCGCCGCCCGCGACGCCGACGAGAAGGACCGCCACCAGGAGGAAGGCCGCCGCCAGGCTGGTGGCATGGGCGAGGACTCCGATCAGCGCCGGCCCGGCCAGCACGCCGGCATAGCCCAGCGTGGTCACTGCCGGGATCGCCAGGCGCTCGGGCATCGCCCGCTGGCGCGCGGCCGCGGTGAACAGCACCGGCACGATGTTGGCGCAGCCGGCCCCGACCAGGGCGTAGCCGGCGAGCGCCGCCGGCCAGCCGGGCACCATCGTGACGACCGCGAGGCCCAGCGCGGCGAGCGCACCGCCGCCGGCGACCACGCGGGCCGGGCCGAGCCGCGTCACGATCGCATCGCCGGTGAGCCGCCCCACCGTCATCGTCACCGAAAAGGCGGCATAGCCGAGGCCGGCCTGCGCCGCCGGGAGCCCGCGCTCCTGCACCAGGAACACCGCGCTCCAATCCAGCGCCGACCCTTCGGTGAGGAACACGACGAAGCAGAGGACGCCGAGGAACAGCACCCGGCCGCGGGGCATCGCGAAGGCGGGCCCGCCGCCGCCGCCGCTCGGCAGGATGCCGGGTAGCGCCGCCACGAAGGCCGCGACGATGCAGGCGACGCCGACGAGGGTGGCGCTCCACGGCGTCAGGCCGAGGCTCAGCATGGCGCTGACCCCGGCGGCCCCGACGATGCAGCCCAGGCTGTAGAGCCCGTGGAAGCCCGACATCATCGGGCGTCCGGCCCGCCGCTCCACCGCCACGGCCTGGAGGTTCATGAGGCAGTCGAGGCAGCCCATCCCGGCCCCGAACAGCACGAGGGCCGCGGTGAGCAGGGCGACGTCGGCCACCGCCGCCAGGACCGGCAGGGTGGCGCAGATGACCGCCACGGCCACGGCGAGGACCGTGCGCGACCCGAACCGGACCGCCATGGCGCCGGCCGTCGGCATCGCCACGAGGGAGCCGATCCCGAGGGCGAGGAGCAGCAGGCCGAGGGCGCCGTCGTCGAGCCCGGTCCGCGCCTTGACGAAGGGCACCAGCGGCGCCCAGGCGGCGACGCCGAACCCGACGATCAGGAACAGGAGGCGGGTGGCCAGGATCTCGGTGGCCGGGATCTTGATGGCCATGATCTCGGTGGGCCGGCCGGTGGCGGACGTCTCGGTCGCGGGGGTCGAGGGCATTCTGGCTTTCGGGGGCTGAGGCGGTGCGACCGCGGGTGTGATGGATCGAGGCGGCGAGCGTGTGACCCTCGCGCATCCCCTCGGAGCGGCACGGGCGACCCTTTGCGGGGTTGCCCGTGCCGCCGCCCTATGGTCTTGGCCCCGGGACCGGTCGGGCGGCGACGGCGCGCCGCGATCGGGAGCGAGGGGTTTTCGACATGCGGCGTGCGCTTCCCATCATCGCTTTCGCCCTGGGTGTCGTGGCGCTGGGCATCGCCAGCGTGTTCGCGTTCCTGCCCGGCGCGCGCGAGGTGTCCACCAGCAGCGTGGGCGGGCCGTTCACGCTGACGACGCAGGACGGGCGACGGGTCACCGAGCGCGATTTCACCGGCGCCACCCACCTCGTGTTCTTCGGCTTCACCCATTGTCCCGACATCTGCCCGACGACCCTGCAGCAGATCGGCGACGTGCTGAAGGCGCTGGGGCCCAAGGGCCGGGACACCAAGGCCCTGTTCATCGCGGTCGACCCCGAGCGCGACACGCCGGCCGCCCTCAAGGCCTATCTCGCCAGCTTCGACCCGCGCATCGTCGGCCTCACCGGCTCGCCCGAGGAGGTCGCCGCGGCGGTGAAGGCCTATCGCGCCTACGTCCGCAAGGTACCGACCAAGGGCGACGACTACACCATGGACCACACCGCGCTGGTCTACATCATGGACGCCAGGAACCGCTTCGCGACCGCCCTCAACCTCGCCCGCCCCCCCGAGCAGAGCGCGGCCGAACTCGGCAAGCTGTTGTGATGCGGTTCCCGCTTGAATCAAGCGGCGACTGTATTGTCGGTCAAGCCATGAGGTCGCTTTCGGCGAAGGTTTTGTCGTCCTTGACCAGGGCGTTGGCGAGGACGACGAGGCGTCGGCCGGTGGCGACGATGGCGACCTTGGCGGGTTTGCCCGCCTCTCGCATCGCTTTGTAGGGCGTCTTGAAGGTCGGGCACGTTCGGGCCGCGACCATGCCGGCCATGTAGAACGCGGTTCTGAGGCAGGGTCGACCGCCCGCGATGGCATGGCGTCCGGGATGGGCCCCGCTCTGGGTGGGATGGGGAGCCATGCCGGCCAGGCTGGCCGCCGCCTTGCAGTCGAGCCTGCCGAGTTCGGGCATGTCGGTGATCAGCACGGTGGCGATGCGCCGGCCGATGCCGGGGATCGAGGTGAGGATGGCGCGTTTGCGGGCGAGGACCTGATCGTCGGCGATGCGTTGATCGAGTTCCGCCTCGATGGCGGCGCAGGCGCCCTCCAGGGCCTCGATCACCGCCCGGTGGCTGTCGGCCACCAGCGGGTCGAGGGCCTGGGGCCAGGCGCGTCTTCTCCATGGCGATCAGTTCGGTGATCTGGCGCCGGCGGGTCGAGAGCGCCTTGAGCCGGACCTGATCGGGCGTGGGCGCAGGGTGCCGATGCTCGGGCATGCGATGAGCAAAGCGCGCGATGAGCGCGGCGTCCAGCCGGTCGGTCTTGGCGATCAGTCCTTCGGCCGTGCGGAACGCTCGGACCCGGCGCGGATCGACCAGGGCGACCGTGAAACCGGCCTCGGCCAGGGCCGTCGTGACGGGATGGGCATAAGGGCCGATCGCTTCCAGGGCGACGCGCAGCACGCCACGCTGGCGCAAGGCGTCGATCAGGCTTTCGATGCCGGCCGGGGTGTTCTCACACCGGAGCGGCTTGGCGGCGGGGTGGAACCCGAGATCGAGGAAATGCTTGCCGACATCGACGCCGGCCACCGGTACGAGGCTGAGCATGGCGGATCCTGTCCTGTACGCGGGCGCCCGCCGGAGCGGAGCCCAACCGACTGTTCGGAGTACGCACACAGGGCGTCCGGGATCGCGCCGATTGACGGTCGCGCCACGATGGCAAAGCACATCTCATCCCGACAGACCTGGAAACCGTCAGATCGCCGGACGCCCAAGCCGCATCAAACCACGGCCAGCCCTCAGGTACAGGGAACCGTATCACCGAGCCCGCGCGGCACCTGAGCGAAGCCCATTTCCGCATCACGAAGTGATCAACCGGAAATGATATGACGCGAAATCCGTTCGATTGCTTTGCAATACGGATCTCGGCTTCGCTCGAGCGCCGCGCGGGCTGAATCACAAGGCGTCCGCCTGAATCAAGCGGACGCCTTGTGATCACTGCGACCGGGCGAGAGGGCGCCGCTGCGGGAGGTGCGCGAGAGGCCGTGCTCGGTCTTGTTCCAGCGGTCGGGCGCGGTGACGAGTTCGATCAGCCCGAGCCAGGCCGCCGCGCTCATGAGCAGGAAGTAGGCCGGCAGCAGCGGCACGAACGGCAGCAAGTCCCACCATCCCCGCCGCACCGCGCCGAGTGCCGCCGGTGCCAGCATCGCGGCAAATCCGGTGAGGAGGATGACGATCGCCGTGCCCGTGGGCAGGTTCGACCAGAAATCCGGCGCCGATTCGATCCGGCCCGGCCAGAGCCCGATCACCGCCGGCAGCATCAGGAACGGGTAGGCGAGGGCGGAGAGCACGGTGCCCGGCACCAGGGCCAGCGCACACAGGGTGCCCGGCAGGCCCAGCTCGCGAAAGGTCCGCAGCGGGTGCCGGCCATGGGTCAGGCTCGTCTGCAGGAAGCCCTTCATCCAGCGGGTGCGCTGGGCCAGCCAGGCGCCGATCCGCGCGGGTGCCTCCTCGATGGTGTCGCTGGGCAGGTCGCCGACGTGATAGCCCGCCCGCGCCAGCCGGATACCGAGGTCGCAATCCTCGGTCACGTTCCAGGCGTCCCAGCCATGGACCGCGCGCAGCACGTCGGTGCGGAAATGGGTCGAGGTGCCGCCCAGCGGCGTCGGCATCTTCCACGCGGCCAGGGCCGGGCCGAGGACGTCGAACAGCGCCCCGTACTCGAGGGCGAACAGGCGGGTGAGCCAGGCGTCGCGGACGTTGTCGATGACGAGGCGGCCCTGGAGGCAGGCGGTCTGGCGCGGGGCGCGGGCGAACCGCGAGGCGGCGGCGCGCAGTTGGCCGGGGTCGGGCACGTCCTCGGCGTCGTAGACCACGAGATGCTCGCCGCGGGCGAGCGGCAGGGCGGCGTTGAGGGCGCGCGGCTTGGTGCGCGGCAGGCCCGGCGGCACCACGATCACCTCGAACCGGCCCGGCAGCGGCGCGGCGGCCAGGGCGGCGGCGGTCTCGCCGTCGTGCGCCTCGATCAAGAGCTTGATGTCGAGCTTGGCCGCGGGATAGTCGAGCCGGCCGAGCGCCAGGATCAGGCGCGGCACCACGGCGGTCTCGCGGTGGAGGGCGACGAGGACGGTGTAGATCGGCAGGTCGATGTCGGCCAGCGGCGGGGCGGTGGCCTCCGGGTCCGGGTCGACCGAGACGGCGGCCACGCGAAAGGTGACGAGGACGAGAAAGCCGATCTGCAGCAGCGTCCAGGCGCCCATGAGCACCGGGGACGGCAGGGCAAGGCAGGCGACCGCGACAGCCCAGAGCCCGAGGCCGGCGGCGGCGAGGGTCGGCGGCGGCGCCCGCGTCTTGAGGGCCCAGTCCGGCCGCCGCACCTGGAGGTCGTCCGCCGCGTGGGCGGCGATGCCGGCGGGATTCTGGGCGAACACGGCCCGGCGCAGGCCGGTCGGCGTCGCGATCGCCGGCATCCGCCCGACCGGGCCACGGCCCTCCAGCAGTTCGCGGATGGCCCGGCCGCGCGGAGCGTAGACGAAGGCGGCACCCGTCCCGGGCAGCAGGGGAGCGAGCCCGGCCACCAGGCTCTCGGGGTAGCGGGTGCCCGGTCCGAGGGGCAGGGGCTCGCTGAGGAAGGGCGCCCCGAGGGCACGGGCCAGGGCCCGGTAATAGGCGTCCTCGCTCACCGTCCCGGTGGCCACCAGCACCGTGGCGGCATCGCTGCCGCAGGCCTCGGCCCGGGCGGCGGCCTCCACGAGCCCGGCCGGCGCGACGCCTTCGGCGAGGAGGAAGCCGATCTCCACCGGGAGCCGGGTGCCGCCGGCCCGCGTTTCCCCGCGAACCGGTCGTCCGGCGTCGCGTCGCGGCCACCTGAAACCCGGGATCGACACCAGAACCGGCTCCCGACGGTTGCGGATCGTGCTAAGCGGGTGCGCGTCGGCAGGCCGACGTTTCGCCCGCCGCGATCCTCGGAGTGCCGCAAGGTCCGGTCGAACAAACCGCACGGCACGTTTGCGGACCCTGCTGAGAGGACCTCGGTGAGCCACAGCCCGTCCGCGCATCGCCAGCGCACCACGCCTGCAACCCTTGCGTCAAGATGCCCGCAGGGATTGCGAACCGCAATCGTCCTGGCCGTTCTGACGCTCGCGGGCGGGGACGGCGCCCTGGCCCAGGGGGCCGAGACTCCCAGAGCCGAGACTCCCACAGCCGAGATCCCGAAGACCGAGGCTTCGAAGACCGACGCTTCGAAGACCGACACTTCGAAATCCGCCGCACCCGGGGTGATGGTGCCCAACCTGTGGAATCCGCGCAGCCGCCAGGAGCGCCTCGAGGCGCCACAGACCGGCCGCCCGGTCCGCTTCCTCACCGACGACGAGTTTCCGCCGCTGCATTTCTCGGGGCCCGACGGCACGCCCACGGGCTTCGTGGTCGAGCTCGCCCGCGCGGTCTGCGAGCGCCTGTCGATCACCTGCACCGTCCAGGCCCGCCGGTTCGATACCCTCCTCGACGCCCTGGCCGAGCGCCAGGGCGACGTGGTCGCCGCGGCGATCCCGCTGACGCCGGCCCTGCGCGCCCGCTTCCTGGCGACGCGGCCGTACTTCCGGTGGCCCGCGCGCTTCGCCGCCCGCAGCGACCGGGGACTGCCGGCGCCCTCGGCCGAGGCCCTGGCCGGGAGGACCGTGGCGGTGTTGGGCGGCAGCGCGCATGCGGCCTACCTCAAGGCGTTCTTTCCCAAGGCCTTGGCCAAGGACTTCACCGATCTCAGCGCGGCGCAGGGCGCGCTCAAGCGCGGCGAGACCGACTATTTGTTCTCCGACGGCCTCACCCTCGCCCTCTGGATCGGCGGCACCGAGGCCGAGGGCTGCTGCGGCTTCCTCGGCGGCGACTACCTGGAGAACCGCTACTTCGGCGAGGGCATCGGCTTCGTCGCCCGCCGCGAGGACGTCGCCCTGTCCCGCGCCCTGGACGACGCCCTGCAGCGGCTGTGGGACGAGGGCAAGTACACCGAGATCTACCTGCGCTTCTTCCCGGTGAGCCCGTTCTGACCGCCGGGCTCGCCGGTCAGACCACCCGGCGCGACACCAGCCCCACCGCCGTCACCAGCGAGAGCGCCGCGACGGTGATCATCACGCCCCAGGCCGGCAGGGCCGCGGCCCAGCCTTCGCCCAGCGCCATCTGGTAGGCCTCGATCGCCCAGGCGTTGGGCGTGAACCAGCCCGCCTCCTGCAGCCAGGGCGGCATCAGGAAGCGCGGCACCATGCTGCCGCCCACCGCCGAGAGCAGGAGTACGCCGAAGGTCGAGGCCAGATGCGCCTGCTGGCGGGTGGAGGCCGCGGCACAGGCCGCCAGCGCCAAACCGGCCGCCATCGCCGATACGAGGAGCGAGGTCGCGAGCCAGGACGCCAGATGCGGGCCGACGTCGACCCCGTAGAACAGGGTGGCGGCGGTGAAGATGAGCCCGGCCTGGAGCACGCCCTGCACCACCAGGAAGCCGAACTTGCCGACCACGATCACCGCCAGGCCGCCGGGGCCGGCCATCAGGCGGTCGGCGAGGCCCGACTGGCGCTCCTCCACCAGGGACATCGCCCCCTGCATGGCGGCAAACAGCAGGAACACCGCGGTGATGGCGCCAGCATAATAGCCGACCCGCTCGTTGGCCTGGCCCGAGGACGTCGAGCGGCGCTCCACCAGGGAGGCGAAGGAGAACGGCTCCTTGCGCGCCCGCTGCTCGGCGAAGGCGGAGGTGAGGAAGGCGCGCTCGTCCGGCCCGATCTTGCCCGAGCGTTCGACGTCGGCGACGATCCGCGCCAGCACCACGTCGGGCAGCGATTCGTTGAGGACCCGCTGTAGCTGGCCCAGGGCGATCGGCGTCGCCAGGGCGCGGGCCGGGTTCTCGACGAGGACGACGGGCTGGGCGGCCTCGTCCTTGCCGGCGCCGGCGTCGAGGTCGCCGCGCAGGACGAGGGCGGCATCGACCTCGCCGCGGCGGACGGACGCCGTGGCCTGCGCGATGGAGGTGGCGCGCAGCATCTCGATGCGCAGCGAGGGATCCTCGGAGAGGGCGGCGACCAGGCGCTGGGTGGTGGCGCTGCCGACGAGGTCGACGAGGCCGAGGTGGATGCGAATGCGGTCGCCGATGGCGCCCGAGAAGATCGCCGCGAAGATCACGAAGATCACGGTCGGCAGCACGAACGCCATCGCCAGGGCGGCGCGGTCGCGCAGCAGGCTCAGGAGCATGACCCGGAAGGCGGCACCGATCACGACGGGCTCCTTGCCACGATGCGCGGATGGCCCCGGTCGACCGGGGCGGGGTCGAGGGCGGCGCGGTAGAGGGTCTCGACGCCCGGCGCGCGGATGCGGATTTCGCCCACCGGCACGCCCTGGCCGCGCAGGGCGGACAGGAGGGCGGCGCCCTCCGGCCCGCCGCGATGGGTCGCCCGCCAGGTCAGGCCGGTATCGACGGGGGTGAAGCCCGCGCCGCGCAGGGCGGCGGTGGCCGCCGCGTCGGGCAGGTCGACGAGGGCGACCTCGTGCTCGGGCGCGCCCTGGTGCAGGCGAGCGAGGAGGTCGGACAGGCGACCCTCCTGGACGATCCTGCCGCCGGCCATGACCGCGATGCGGTCGGCGAGGCGCTCGACCTCGGCGAAATCGTGGCTGGCGATGAGGATCGCCGCACCCTCCGCCCTCAGGCGCGCGAGCACCGCGTGGATCGCGGCCCTGGCGGCGAGGTCGACGCCCTGCGTCGGCTCGTCGAGGAGGACGAGCCGCGGCCGCGCCATCAGGCTCGCGGCGATGTTGACCCGGCGCTGGTAGCCGCCCGAGAGCAGCCCGACCGGCCGGCGGGCGACGTCGGCGATGTCGGCCAGGTCGAGGGCGGCCCGCACCAGGGCGGGGCGCTCGCGCCGCGTGAGGCCGGAGAGCTGTGCGAACACGTCGAGGTTCTCGGCGACGCTCAGGCGCGGGTAGAGGGCGATGTCCTGGGGCACCCAGCCGATGCCGCCACGGATGGCGCGCTCGCGGTAGGGGTCGGCCCCGGCGATCCGTACGGTCCCGGATTCCGGCGGCAGCCGGCCGGCGACGAGGCGCATCAGCGAGCTCTTGCCCGCACCGTTGGGGCCGAGCAGCGCCAGGGTCTCGCCCGCGTCGAGGACGCAGTCGACCCCCTCCACCACCCGGCGCCCGCGATAGGAGAGCGAGGCCCCCCTGACCCGGACCAGGGGCACGTCCGGCTGGCTCATCGCGCGCGGATGGGTCAGCGCGGCGGCAGGGCGCGCGAGAGGCGGACCCGCACCGACAGGCCGGGTTCGCGCACGGCGATGTGGGCGCGCTCGAAATCGGGCCGGGCGCCGCGCACGGCCTCGCCGGAAAAGCCGTAGGGCTCCATCGGCAGGCCGAGGCCGGTCCGGTCGAGCCGGCCGTTGCCGTTGACGTCCTGGAAGACGGCGACCGCATAGGTCCCCGGCGCGACGTCCTGGAGGACGACCCGCTGGAGCGTGCCCCGAACCGGGGCGTCCTGCCCGGTCCGGCAGTTCGCCTCGGAGAGGCCGCCCTGGCAGAGCGCGACGTACAGGTTGCTCTGCACCGGCTCGATCCCGTCGACGGTGACCTCGACGGTGGCGGCGGCGGCGATCCCCGTCAACGACAGGCCCAGGACGGCGCGAGCGGCCCAGCGCAGCACGCTCACGTGGCCTCGCCCGAGGTCGCGAGCGGGGGCGTGGTGGGTAGCCCGGAGGTCTCGACGGGCACGCGGCCGGCGGCAAGCTCCTCCATGAGCAGCCGGGCGGTGATGCGCGCGCCCTCGTAGATCACCGGCAGGCCCGAACCCGGGTGGGTGCCGCCGCCGACGAGGTAGAGCCCCGGCCCGAAGCGGTTGTGGGGCCGGAAGTACAACATCTGCATCAGGTCGTGGGCGAGATTGAAGGTGGCGCCCTCGTGGACGAAGAAATCGTCGCGCCACTGGGTCGGGTCGACGATGCGCTCGTAGCGGATGCGGCCCTCGATGTCGCCGAGGCCCAGGAGCTTGAGGCGGTCGAGGACGAGGCGGCGGTAGTCCGCCCGTACGCCCGGCCAGTCGATGCCAGCCTTGAGGTTGGGCACCGGCACGAGCACGTAGAGGCTGGTGTGGCCGGGGGGCGCCATGCCGCCGTCGGTGAAGCCCGCGTGCTGGACGTAGAGCGAGGGCTGCTGCGACAGCGTGCCGTCGGTGATCTCGCGGATGTTGCGGGCGTAATCGTCGGCGAGCAGGATGGTGTGGTGGCCCAGCGCGTCCGGCACGCTCCCCTCGATGCCGAGGTAGAGCATGAAGGTGGAGCACGAGAGGCGCGCCTTGGCGACCTTGGCGTCGCGCCAGCGCGGCCGATGGGTCTCGGGCACCAGGTCCGGCACGACACGGGCGAAGTCGCCGTTGATCACCACCGCGTCGGCGCCGATGCGCTCGCCGCCGACGATGACGCCGTCGGCCTTCTTTCCGGTGAAGGTGACGCGCTCGACCGCGGCGTTGAGCCGGACGTCGACGCCCATGCGCCGGGCGAGGTTGGCCATCGCCTCGGAGACCGCGCCGCAGCCCCCGACCGGGTGATAGACGCCGTGCTCGTATTCGAGGAACGAGAGGATCGTGAACAGGCTCGGGCACCGGAACGGCGACATCCCGAGGTATTTGGTCTGGAACGCGAAGGCCAGGCGGATGCGCGGGTCCTTGAAGTAGCGCTTCAGGTCCTGGTCGACGCTGCGGCCCGGGTGGAGGTGGGGCAGGGCCGTGAGCATCGCCGGCGAGGCCATCGAGCGCAGGGTGTGGAAGGCCTGCTGCAGGATCGGCTTGAAGAACTTCAGCTTGACGCGGTTGTCCGCGAAGAACTTGCGCACGTTCGGGGCGTCGCCGGGGGCGATGCGGGCGACCTCGGCCTCGAGCCGGTCCATGTCATTGGTGGCGCGGATCTCGCCGCCCGACTCGAACACGAGGTGATACTGCGGATCGAGCCGCTCGAGCTTGATGTGGTCCTCGAGCCGCTCACCGCAGGATTCGAAGATGTCGGCGAGGATCTGCGGGTAGAGGAAAAAGGTCGGCCCTATGTCGAACCGGAAACCGCCCGGCGCCTCGACCGTCTTGGTGCGCCCGCCGACCGCCTCGTCCTTCTCCAGGACGGTGACGTGGACCCCCGCCTTGGCGAGGAGCAGGGCCGTCGCCAGGCCACCGGGACCGGCACCGACGATGATGACTCGGCGTCCGGACAAGGTCCGCAAGCCGTCCCGTGACTGAAGCAACGCTCACAACTCCCGATGCCTGGGGGCCTACGCGGCGATCATAGCGCACTCGCCCGCGCAGCCGAAACGAGGCGGGGCCGGCCGGTTGGAACCCCGGGGCCGCCGCGTACCGACTGGGGGCAACATCGGCTACGCTTGGGTATGCGACAATTGCCACCGATTGTCGCGCATCGCACGCGACCGGCCCGCCAGATGGTGCAACGCGATGGCGCCGGCGGTGGCGACGTTGAGGGAATCGAAGCCCGGCGCCATCGCGATCCGCAGGGTCCGCGCCCTGGCCATGACCTCGGGCGCCAGGCCCGGCCCCTCCGTGCCGAGCAGGAGCAGGGCGCGCGGAACGTGGTCGAGGCGGTCGAGGTCGGTGCGTCCCCGCGGCGTCATGGCCAGCGGCACCAGGTCGTGCCGCTCGGCGAGGTCGAGGAGGGCATGTCCATCGGCCACGCGCACCGAGGGCACGATCAGGGCGGCGCCCGCCGAGACCCGGATCGCCTTGCGGTAGAGCGGATCGCAGGTGGCGGCGTCGCGCAGGACCGCGTCGACGCCGAAGGCGGCGGCGTTGCGGAAGATCGCGCCGACGTTGTCGTGGTTGGTGAGCCCGAGGAGGCCGACGACGAGGGCCCCGGCCGGGGCATGGGGGATCGATGCCTCGGGGTCGGGCGCCGGGCCGGCCACCCCCACCGCGAGCACGCCGCGGTGGATCGGAAAGCCGGCGATGGCGCTCATGACCGCGCGCGAGGCGACGTAGACCGGCGGAGGGGCGGGCAGGGCCGCGATCGCCCCCGTCAGGCCCTCGACCCGCTCGGGCAGCAGCAGGATCGAGTCGAGGGAAAAGCGGGACCGCGCCGACAGGGCGATGCGCAGGGTGACCTCGCCCTCGACGACGAAGCGCCCGGCCCGTCCGATCAGGTCGCGCTCGCGCATCGCGCCGTAGGCGGCGATGCGCGGATCGGCGGGGTCGTCGATGGCAACGACGTCGGGCACGCCCGCGTCACGCCTCCGGGGCGCGTCCCCCCATCCGGATCGCCAGCGGGTCGGCCTCCGCCTTGGTCGGCACCTTCACCAGGGCCTCGCCGTCGAGGACGACCTCGCCGGCGACGGAACAGGTGCACTTGAGGCGGGCGCGGCGGCGCTCGGGCACCAGCTCGGCCACCTCGACCTTCACCTCGACGGTGTCGCCGATGCGCACCGGCGCGCGAAAGTTCAGGGTCTGGGAGATGTAGATGGCCCCCGGACCGGGCAGGCGGGTGCCGAGCACCGCCGAGATCAGCCCGGCGGTGTAGAGGCCGTGGGCGATGCGGGTGCCGAAGGGGGTGCGCGCCGCGAAATGCTCGGAGAGGTGGATGGGGTTGCGGTCGCCGGTGATCTCGGCGAAGCCCACCACGTCGGACGAGGCGATGACCTTGAGCAGCGTCTCGGACATGCCGAGTTCGAGATCCTCGAAATAGAGGACGCGCAGTTCGGGCATCATCGTCGGGGTCTCCGTGTCGCGGTCGCCCGATACGGGCAGGGGCTCGTTGCAGGCGAGGGCTTGGTGCAGGCGAGGGCTTGGTGCCGCAGGGGCCGTCCATCGCCCTTCACACAGGCGAACACTCAAATCCAGCCCGCCGCCACCTGAAAATGCGCCCTCGACACGCGCGTGGCGGATGCGCCATGAGGCCGGGCCTTCGGAGTATCGGCCAACCCCATGCCTCGCCAGACTACCCCCGACCCGGCCCTGCGCCCGGTGGTCGCCCGCGTCGCCGGGCTGAACCTCGCCTATTTCGGCATCGAGATCGTCGTCGCCCTCGCGATCGGCTCGGTGGCCCTCATCGCCGACAGCCTCGACTTCCTGGAGGACGCGGCGATCAACCTGCTGATCTTCGCCGGCATCGGCTGGAGCCTGCGCAACCGGGCCCGCCTCGGGATGGCGCTGGCCGCCATCCTGATGCTACCGGCGATCGCCACCGCCTACGCCGCCTGGCAGAAGTTCGCGACGATGGCGCCCCCCGACCCGATCCCGCTGACGCTCACCGGACTCGGGGCGCTCGCCGTGAACCTCACCTGTGCCGCCATGCTCAGCGCCCACCGCGACGGCGGCGGCAGCCTGACGCGGGCCGCCTTCCTCTCGGCCCGCAACGACGCCTTCGCCAACCTCGCCATCATCGCGGCGGGGCTCGCCACGGCGATGACGCTCTCGCCCTGGCCCGACCTCGTGGCGGCGGCGGGCATCGCCGTCCTCAACGCCGATTCGGCCGGCGACATCGTCCGTGCAGCCCGCGCCGAATGGCGGGCCGCGCGGGCGGGCGAGGAGACGACCCGATGAGCCTGCGCCTGTTCCCGATCTCGGACCTCCACCTCGAACGGCGGCGGCCGGACCTGATTCCGCCGCCGAGCCGGCCGTTCGACGTCCTCGTCTGCGCCGGGGACATGCACGAGGGCCGGCCCGAGCGGGGGCTGGCCGCCCTGCTGGCTCTGGCCGGCGAGCGCCCGATCGTGCTGGTACCGGGCAACCACGAGCGTTACGCCCCCACCGGCGACGGCCGCACCGCCCCCGAACTCATGGCGGCGCTGGGCGCGGAGGTCGCCCGAATCAACGGGGGCGGAGGAATGCCCCGCTTCCACCTCCTCCAGGACGCCGAGGCGGTCGTGATCGCGGGCGTGCGCTTCGTGGGCACTACCCTGTGGAGCGACTGGTCGCTCGCCGGCCGCTGGCTCGACCCGGCCGATCCCGAGCACCCCGGCGACCCCGTCGCCTACGCGGCCGCACGGATGACCGACCCGGTCACCGGCTCGCGCGAGTTCCGCGGCGCGATCCGCAACGGCGACGGCTCGGTGTGGTCGCCGGGCGACGCGATGGCGGCCCATGCCCGCGAGCGCGCGACCCTCATGGCCGCCCTCTCCGTGCGTCACGCCGGCCCGACCGTGGTCGTCACCCACCACCCCGCCGGCACCATGGCGGCCGACGCGTTCCGCGACGCGCCGGGCGTGCCCTGGTGGCTACCGGCCTTCTACGCCAGCCGCGTCCTCGACGACCTCCCCGATTCCGACCGGCCGGACCTGTGGATCTCGGGTCATTTCCACGCGGGCCACGACATCCGGGTCGGGCGGACCCGGTGGGTGGCGAATCCGGTGGAGGGGGGGAGCTTCAAGTCCGACAGGATCATCGAGGTGGGGTGACCCGTCATCGACGCAGGAAGCCGGTTCCCACCTCCGGCTTCGATGCTCTAGGATCGGCTCATGAGGCGCCAGGACGCAGTGACCATCTTGAAGGCGATCGAGCCGGACATCCGGGCATTCGGGGTCGAAAGCCTGTCGATCTTCGGTTCCGTCGCCCGCGACGAGGCAGAGGCCCGATCGGACCTCGACGTCTTCGTGGATCCTGGAACGGACGCCTTCTACGGCTTGCGAAACTACGTCGGTGCCTACAGGCGTCTGGTGGAGGCCTTTCCCGGCGTCACGATCGGTTACTCCACTCGCCAGGGGCTCGCATCGGCCGTCCGACCGACGGTGGAACGTGAGGCCGTCCGCGTCTTCTGATGGCAGCAAGCCGAAACCCAAGGATACGTCTCGAACACATTCGAGCCGAGATCCGGGATCTCTCCGAAGCCACCCGCGGGCTGACACCGGAGGCTTTTGCGGCCTCCTACGTCCTGCGACGCACCACGGAACACGCGATCCTCATCATTTCGGAAGCGGTGAGGGCGCTTCCTCTCGAGCTGACGGACCGTCATCCCGGTCCGGCCTGGGCCGACATCAAAGGCATCGGGAATATCCTGCGCCACGATTACTTCGCGGTCGAGGCGCCGGTACTATGGAACATCCTGTCCGAACATCTCCCCATTCTGGCGCCGGTCGTCGACGCGATGCTGCGGGAACTCGACGAGGACTGACGATCGCGCGGGGCCTCGTGAAACCGGCCCGCCGTCCCGAGCGTAAGGTCATGGAAGGTGCACCGTCGCAAATCGCACCCTCGCGCGCCCAGGACAATTCCCATGAACAGCTTCATCGCCGTCGTCCTCGTCTGCGCCAACGGCATCCCGCAGCAGGCCTGCACCGACGACAAGGCGAGCGAGGTGCGCAAGGTGCGCGTGGCCAACGAGCTCGGCTGCACCAACGGCTGGCAGGAGATCATCGCCCGCACCGACCTCAGCGCCGAGATCGGCAAGACCGCCTACCTCAAGACCGAATGCCGGCGGGTGAAGCAGGCGGACTGATCTTCGCGACGACTCCGGCGTGGAGCTATCGGTCGTACTTCACGTAGGCGAAGCGCGGATCGGTGGGCGTGCCTTCGAGGGCGCCGCCCTCGGTGCCGGGCTGCCAGCTCACCACCTCCTCGATCTTCCTGGCCAGGGCGAAGTCCTTCTCGGTGACGCCCTTGGCGGCATGGTTGGTGAGGCGCACCTCGACCCAGGCGTAGGAGGCGGTGAGATCCGGGTGGTGCCAGGCGGCCTCGGCCAGGTGCCCGACCGTGTTGATGACCATGAGCGTGCCCTTCCAGCTCGCGGTCTTGTAGGTGCGCTTGATCCAGCCGCCCTCGTAGGTCCACTGCGGCAGCTCGGCACCGAGGCGCTGGGTGATGGTGGCGTCGTCGAGGACGTCGTCGCGGGTTCCGGCCATGATCGGGTCGCTCCTGTCGAGAGAGGGGGTGGCACGACCCTGCGCCGGGGGGCGGCCTCGGGGCAAGATCGAACGGCGACGTGAGGCTTTCGATCGCGGCACCTGCGCGCCGACGTCGCGCTCGGGCCGGGCCGCCAGGGCGACCGGGACACCCGGGCCGTGTGGACGCGGTGGCGGGGCCACTCTATCTAGACCGGCAATAAGCTGCATGACGGCGCGACCGGTCCAGCCGCGTCGGGCGATCGTGCGGCCCTGAGCGAAGAATCACCGGGGAAGGATGCGGTCATGCTGTCACGGCGCGAGTTGCTGGCGACGGCGTCGCTGTGGTCCCTCGCCGGATCCCTCGCCGGATCCCTGGCCGGGTCGCTCGCCGTCGCGCGGCCGGCCGTGGCCGCGCCCAGGTCGGTCAGCGTCGGCAGCCTTCCGTTCGGCACCGTCTCCTGGGAGGCCGCCGTCATCAAGGCGCGCGGCCTCGACGCGGCCAACGGCTTTTCCCTCGACGTCGTCAAGCTCGCCGGCAACGACGCGGCGCGCATCGCCTTCATGGGCGGCCAGGTCGACACCATCGTCGGCGACCTCCTGTGGGCGGCGCGGCTCGGCAACGACGGCCGTCCGGTGCGGTTCATGCCCTATTCCACCACGGAGGGCTCACTGATGGTGGCGGCCGGGAGCGGGATCGCCTCGCTCAAGGATCTCGCCGGCAAGCGCCTCGGCGTCGCCGGCGGCCCCCTCGACAAGAACTGGCTGCTCCTCAAGGCGCAGGCCCGCGACGTGGCCGGCATCGACCTCGAGTCGGTGGCCAACGTCGCCTTCGGCGCGCCGCCGCTGCTGGCACTGAAGCTGGAACAGGGCGAACTCGACGCAGGCCTGCTCTACTGGACCTATTGCGCCCGCCTCGAGCCCAAGGGCTTTCGCCGGCTGATCGGAGCCGACGAGATCATGCGCGGTTTCGGCGCCACCGGGTCGATCGCCCTGATCGGCTACCTGTTCGACGCGGGCACCGTGAAGGCCAAGCCCGAGGCGATCGCCGGGTTCGCCCGGGCCTCGAAGGCCGCCAAGGCGCTGCTGGCCACCGACCCCTCCGCCTGGGAGATCGTGAGGCCGTTGATGTCGGCCGAGGACGCGCCGACCTTCGAGGCGCTCAAGCGCGACTTCCTCGCCGGCATCCCGCAGCGTGCCCTCGACACCGAGCGCTCGGACGGCGAACGCCTCTACGGCGTGCTGGCCAGGCTCGGGGGCGAGCGCCTCGTCGGAGCGGGCAAGACCCTGCCGGCCGGGCTCTATTTCGACGGCACCGCCTGAGTTGGCCGCCTCGACATGCCCGACATGATCCTGCGGCGGACCGCGGCCACGCCGCCATCACGGACCCGGCGGTAAGCTCATGGGCTTTGCCACCCGCCTCGTCTCGGTGCTCGTGCTGCTGGCCGGCTGGCAGGTCGCGGCCATGCTCGCGGACTCACGCCTGCTGCCCGCCCCCCTGACCATCCTGGCGTTCATCGTATCCGAATCGGCCACCGGCGACCTCTGGCGCAACGTCGGCCTGACCCTGGCGCGGGTGGGCGTATCCTTCCTCATCGCCATGGTACTGGGGGTGATCCTCGGCATCGCGCTGGGGCGATTCAGGCGGCTCAACCTCGTCCTCGACACCCCCCTCCTGATCCTGCTCAACACCCCCGCCCTGGTGATCACGGTGCTGGCCTACATCTGGGTCGGGCTCAACGAGGGGGCGGCGGTGCTGGCCGTCGTCCTCAACAAGCTGCCCAACGTGGCGGTGATCCTGCGCGAGGGTGCCCGCGGCCTCGATCCGCAGCTGGAGGAGATGGCCCGGACCTACCGCTTCGACCGGCGCACGTGGATCGCGCACGTCTTGGTGCCGCAACTCCAGCCGTTCGTGGTGGCCGCGGCACGCTCGGGGCTGTCGCTGTCCTGGAAGATCGTCCTGGTGATCGAGCTGCTGGGCCGGCCCAACGGCGTCGGCTTCGCCATCAACTTCTACTTCGTGCAGAGCCTGAACGTCGCGGCGATCGTCGGCTACAGCATCGTCTTCATGAGCGTGATGATCGCCATCGACATCCTGATCCTGCAGAGGCTCGAGGCCCATGTCCGACGCTGGCGCTGACGTGCGTGCGGACTCTCGGGCGGCGGGCGAGGTCGTCCTGTCGGTCGCCATCCGCCGCAAGGTCTACGGCGGCACCGGCCCGGAGCCGGTGGAGGCGGTGCGCGACCTCGCCTTCTCGGTCGTCGCCGGCGAGATCGCCTGCCTGATCGGACCGTCGGGGGCGGGCAAGACCACGACCCTGCGCATCCTGCTCGGCCTCGACCTCGATTACGAGGGCAGCGTCGTGCCCGATCCGGCCGGGGCCGGCATCGGCATGGTGTTCCAGGAGCCGCGCCTGATGCCGTGGCGCACGGTGGAGCAGAACGTGCGGCTCGCGTTGCCGCGCCCGCAGCGTGGCCGCGACCTCGATGCCCTATTCGACTCCCTCGGCCTCTCTCCCTGGCGCGGCCGCTACCCGCGCGCCCTCTCGCTGGGCATGGCGCGCCGGGTGGCCCTGGCACGGGCGCTGGCGCTGGCGCCGCGGATCCTGATCCTCGACGAACCCTTCGTGTCCCTCGACGACGCCTCGGCCGCCGCGCTGCGGGCGATCGTGGTGGAGAGCGTGACCCGCGCAGGCGTGAGCGTGCTGATGGTGACCCACAACGTCGCCGAGGCGATCGAGATGGCCGACCGCCTCCTGCTGCTCTCGGGCCGGCCGGCGAGCCTGGTGGCGACGATTCCCCTCGATCGCCCGCGCTCAGACCGACCGCGCAGCTGGACCGAGGAAACCCGCCGGGACCTCGCGACTCGCTTTCCCGGCATCATCGCGGCCTGAGATCGCGCACGGGAGGCGAAAAAGTACCGCCTCAGAGCCTTCCGGCGCGGCCGGGGGCGATCACGGTTTCGTCGGCGGGTTCTGCGGCGAGAAGGCGCACACACGATCAGATCGTGCGAAATCGAGACCGCGGACGCGATCGCGCGCCCTGAATCGCGTCACCCATTGACTGCCGCCATCATGCAACATGTTGCATCCAATTGCCGTCCACGGCCGTGCGGGTATCGAAACGATTGTCGAGACGCACCGCGACGGGCCCTTCGGCCCCTCGAACGGCATGGAGAGCAAAGGGAGACCGGCGAGACATGCAAGGAGCGCATGAACAAAGGGGTCGTTGCTATAAATCGCTTTATCGCCCCTCGTCTTCTTTTTGCGCTGCACCATTCGATTTTGCGGGGCGAAGACCGGGCCCGCCGAGACAAACCGTCAACCATCACTGTCCCGGCCGCACCGCTGAGCTTTGGCGAAGCGTGTTGACGCCGCCCGTTTTTTTCTTAGAGTTCATTCAAGCTTTGGTTTTGAGGGGCGCCGCAAAGGGATAGCGGGGTCCGGCCGGCAAAGACGGAAGGCAGCGAAAAGGTTCGTTGCCGGAAGGGTTTGGCGAAGCCACCGAGGCGATCGAGTCCCAGTCGCAAACAGCAGGTCGCACCGGACATGCCGCTCATGCGAGCGGATGACGGCTGTAAAGACTTGTCGGAGGAATGCATGAGAGCGGTCCATCTTCTCGCACTCGGCGCCGGCCTGATGGCTTCGGCCCCGGCTTTCGCCAACGAAGACGTCCTGAAGCGCACGGCCAACCCGGCCGAGCAGGTCCTTCAGACCGTCGACTACGCCAACACCCGCTATTCGAAGCTCGACCAGATCAACGCCGGCAACGTCAAGAACCTGCAGGTGGCCTGGACGTTCTCGACCGGCGTGCTGCGCGGTCACGAGGGTTCGCCCCTCGTCGTGGGCAACGTGATGTTCGTCCACACCCCCTTCCCGAACATCGTGTACGCCCTCGATCTCGATCAGGACGGCAAGATCCTCTGGAAGTACGAGCCCAAGCAGGACCCGAGCGTCATCCCGGTGATGTGCTGTGACACGGTCAACCGTGGCCTGGCCTACGCCGACGGCGCCATCATCCTGCACCAGGCCGACACCACCGTCGTCTCGCTCGACGCCAAGTCCGGCAAGGTGAACTGGTCCGTCGTCAACGGCGACCCCAAGAAGGGTGAGACCAACACCGCCACCGTCCTGCCCGTCAAGGACAAGATCATCGTCGGCATCTCCGGCGGCGAGTTCGGCGTGCAGTGCCACGTCACCGCCTACGACGCCAAGAGCGGCAAGAAGGTGTGGCGCGGTTACTCGGTCGGCACCGACGAGCAGCTGATCATCGACCCGGCCAAGACGACCCACCTCGGCAAGCCGGTCGGCAAGGACTCCTCCATCACCACCTGGGAAGGTGACCAGTGGAAGACCGGCGGCGGCTGCACCTGGGGCTGGTTCTCCTACGACCCCAAGCTGAACGCCATGTACTACGGCTCGGGCAACCCCTCGACCTGGAACCCCAAGCAGCGTCCCGGCGACAACAAGTGGTCCATGACCGTCTTCGCCCGTGACGTCGACACCGGCATGACCAAGTGGGTCTACCAGATGACCCCCCACGACGAGTGGGATTACGACGGCATCAACGAGATGATCCTCACCGACCAGAAGGTCGATGGTAAGGACCGTCCGCTGCTGACGCACTTCGACCGTAACGGCTTCGGCTACACCCTCGATCGCGCCACCGGCGAGCTCCTCGTCGCCGAGAAGTTCGATCCGGTCGTGAACTGGGCCTCCAAGGTCGACATGGACAAGGGCTCGAAGACCTACGGTCGTCCGCTCGTCCAGGCCAAGTACTCCACCGAGCAGAACGGTGAAGATACCAACTCCAAGGGTATCTGCCCCGCCGCTCTCGGCACCAAGGACCAGCAGCCTGCTGCGTTCTCCCCGAAGACCAACCTGTTCTACGTCCCCACCAACCACGTCTGCATGGACTACGAGCCGTTCCGGGTGACCTACACCCCGGGCCAGCCCTACGTCGGTGCCACGCTCGCCATGTACCCGGCTCCGGGCAGCCATGGCGGCATGGGTAACTTCATCGCCTGGGACAACATCAAGGGTAAGATCGCCTGGTCCAACGCCGAGCAGTTCTCGGTCTGGTCCGGTGCTCTCGCCACCGCCGGTGACATCGTGTTCTACGGTACCCTCGAGGGCTACCTGAAGGCCGTCGACGCCAAGTCGGGTAAGGAACTCTACAAGTTCAAGACCCCGTCGGGCATCATCGGTAACGTGATGACCTACCAGCACAAGGGCAAGCAGTTCGTCGGCATCCTGTCGGGTGTCGGTGGATGGGCCGGCATCGGCCTCGCCGCCGGTCTGACCGATCCGAACGCCGGCCTCGGTGCGGTGGGTGGCTACGCCGCTCTGTCGAACTACACCAACCTCGGCGGTCAGCTCACCGTGTTCGCTCTGCCGAACTAATCGGTCGCACGACAAGTTGAACCTTAGGGTGCCGGCGCGGGTTTCCGCGCCGGCACCTTTATGATTAGATCACCTCAAGAATGGTCGTGACATCCGGCATGTTGGCCGATGTGATATACAAGATGGGAGAAACGTCGTTGCACTACCTGAGCAAAGCAGCAATCCGTCCGGTCCTGGCCTTTGTCGCCCTCGCGTCCATCGCGACACTGTCGGTCCACGCTCAAGATGCGAAGCCCGCCAATGCGGCTCTGGCGAACCAGCTCGACCCGAACGACAAATCCGGTGAGCAGGACCCGAAGCTTCTCGACAAGTATCAGGCGGTCAAGGTCGAAGACGGCAAGTACATCGACAAGGACGGCGCCCCGACCTACCACATCTCCAACGACGGCAAGAAGTTCGACTGGTACGCCTACTCGGGCTACCGCCGCTACCATGCCGAATGCCACGTCTGCCACGGCCCCGATGCCATGGGCTCGACCTATGCGCCGGCCCTGAAGGACTCGCTCAAGCGCCTGTCCTACGAGGAGTTCGTCGGTATCATCGCGGGTGGCAAGAAGAACGAGAGCGCGGGCGGCCAGAGCGTGATGCCGGCGTTCGGCGACAACAAGAACGTCATGTGCTACGCCGACGACCTCTACGTGTACCTGAAGGCCCGTGCATCCGGTGCGATGCCGCGCATCCGTCCGGGCGACAAGGAAGAGAAGCCCGAGGCTGCCCGTGCGGCCGAAAAGGAATGCCTGGGCGGCTGATGATGCGCCCGGCACTCCGGAACGCCATCGCGCTCCTGCTGGTGACGGCAGGGGCGCTTCCGGCCCGTTCACAGACGCTCCCCGACCTCGTGACGCCGGACGTGCTGCGCGTCTGCGGGGATCCGGGCAACATGCCGTTCTCGGACCGGCGCGAGAACGGTTTTGAGAACAGGATCGCCGCCATCATCGGCGACGAGCTCAAGGTGAAGGTCCGGTACTACTGGCTGACGCAGGGACCGGGGTTCGTTCGCAACACCCTCGGTACCGGTCTGTGCGACCTCATCATCGGGTCGACCTCCGGCGCCGAAGGCGTTCAGAACACCAACCCCTATTACCGTTCGGCCTATGCGCTGATCACCCGCCGGGGGGAGTACGACGGCGTCACGCGCCTCGACGACCCCAAGCTCAAGGACAAGAGCATCGGCGTGATCGCCGGAACGCCGCCGGTCTCGCGGATGGGCGAGATCGGGCTGATCGGGAAGATGCGGACCTACGCGCCCTACCAGCTCGATCCCGGCCGCAAGCACCAGACGGTGTCCGCCGAGATCGTAGCCGACCTCGCGGAGAAGAAGCTCGATGCCGCCGTCCTGTGGGGGCCTGCCGCCGGCTGGCTCGCCAAGCAGAGCGGCGTCGGGATGGACGTGGTCCCGCTCCTCAACGAGCCGGAGCGCCCACCCCTGAGCTTCCGGATCGCCATGGGCGTCCGCCTCGAGGAGAACGACTGGAAGCGCAGCCTCAACGCGGTCCTGCGCAAGCGCCGGGCCGATATCGAAGCGGTGCTGCGGGAGTTCGAGGTTCCGCTCCTGGCGGAAGAAGGCAACACCCTTCTCGAACCCTCGAAATAATCCCGGTCCGGCCGGCGACGACGAAAGGCCGGTTCCGCGAACCGGCCTTTTTTCTGTCACGCCATCCGTTCGATCCCGGTGGCGTCGAGCGCTGACAGGGCCTGCGTAACGGTCACCGGGCCGATCATGAGGTCGGGCGCGATTTCGGCCAGGGGGACGAGGACGAAGGCGCGTTCGCGCACGAACCGGTGCGGCAGCACCAGCCGCTCGTCGGCGATGTCGGCGCCGTCGTAGAAGAGGACGTCGATGTCGATGACCCGTGGCCCCCATCGGCGTTCGCGAACCCGGCCGAGGGCGGTCTCGATGGCCAGCCCCGCTTCGAGCAGGGCATGCGGGCTCAGGGTCGTGTCGACGGCCACGGCGGCATTCAGGAACCAGTCCTGCTCGGTGTCGCCCCAGGGCGGCGTGCGATAGTCGCTCGACCGCGCCGTGATGCGGATGCCGGGCGTCACCGCCAGTCGCGCCACCGCTTCGGCCAGGATCGCCGCCTTGTCGCCGATGTTGCTGCCGAGGCCGAGATAGGCGGCCGTCATGCCGGCACCGCGGAGCGCCGCTGCCGCGCGATCACGACCGAGACCCCGTCGATCACCGCCGGCACCGGCGCGCTCGGCTTGTCCACCCGCACCGTCACGCCGTCGAGGAGGGGGAACCCGTCGAGGAGGGCGGTGGCGATGGCCTCGGCCAGGGCCTCGATCAGGTCGAAGCGCCGCTCCGTGGCGATCCGGACGACGACGGCGGTGAGATCGGCGTAGCTGACCGTGGCGGCGACTGCGTCGGAGCGTCCGGCCGGGCCGAGATCGAGGGTGCAATCGAGGGAGATGTAGAAGCGCTGCCCGATGCGCGCCTCCTCGGCCAGCAGGCCGTGATAGGCGAAGACGGCGATGCGCTCGACGAGGATGTGGTCGGTCATGCCGATGCCGCCTCCAGCGGAGGACGCATCACCGCATCGACGACGCGCAGGGCATCGACATGGGCGCGCACGTCGTGGACGCGCACGATGTCGGCGCCGAGGGTGGCCGAGAGGACATGCGCGGCGATGGATCCCGACAGCCGGTCGGCCGGCCGGGTCTCGCCCTCCTGCAGCCGCCCGAGCAGCGACTTCCGCGAGACGCCCACGAGCACGGGAAAGCCGAGAGCCCGGATCTCGGGGAGGCGCCGCAGGGCCTCGAGATGCTGTGCCCAGCTCTTGCCGAAGCCGATGCCCGGATCGAGGACGATGTCGCGGTCATGGATGCCGGCACGCCGGGCGATCGCCAGGGAGCGTTCGAAGAAGGCCAGCATGTCGGCGACGATGTCGATCCCCGGATCGATGGTCTCGCGGTTGTGCATCACCATCACCGGCGCCCCGTGGGCGGCGGCCACGGTGGCGATGTCGGGCTCGCGTTGCAGGCCCCAGACGTCGTTGACGATGGTGGCTCCCGCCTCCAGGGCGAGGCGGGCGGTGGAGGCCTTGTAGGTATCGATGGAGATCGGCACGCCGAGATGCGGGGCGAGGGCGCGGATCACCGGCAGGACGCGCGCCTGCTCCTCCTCCGCGGTCACCGGGACATGTCCGGGGCGGGTCGACTCGCCGCCGATGTCGACGAGGGCGGCGCCCTCGGTCACCAGGGTCCCGGCCTGGTCCCGGGCCGCGTCGAGGGCCTGGAAGCGACCGCCGTCGGAGAAGGAATCGGGCGTGACGTTGAGGATGCCCATGACCAGGGTGCGGCGCCCGAGGTCCGGAAGCAGCGCGGCGAGGGGCGTTGGAGCTGTCGGCACGGCGTCTCGTCACTCGGGAAGGGGGCATGCCCGGCAGACCCGGACCGCCACCGTGTCATCCCCGCGAAACGGCGCTCATGCAAGGCGAAAACGCGAGGGCGCTGGGCCCGGTCCGCGCTCGCGGACGGACCGACGCCCGGCCCTCAGGTGCTGCCGCGATAGCAGCGGATCTCGGCCTCGGCCTGGGCGCGCCGAAGGTCGGCGACCTGGTCGTCGAACACCTTGGTGGTCTTGAACTGGGCCGTGCGCGCGCCGATGCCCTGGCGCATGGAGAGCACGGTGCTCGCCTGCACGTATTTGTCGTACGGCAGGATCGAGGCGAGGGCGTCCAGCGAGCACGAGCAGCGCGACAGCGCCTCGCGCGACTGGCCGTTGGCCGCCATGCAGCCGAAGATGTAATCGGCCCGCGCCTCGGTGGGGTAGTCGTTCTCGCCGTCCACGGCCAGCGCCGGTCCGGCGAGCATGGCGAGACCGACGAGGGCGCCCGCGGCGCGTTCAACCAGCGTTCTGATCATAGCTCAGCTTCTCCTCGAGGAGTTCTCCGCCCTCCGGGTTCTTGGACTGCGCCTCGATGGAGAGCAGCTCGCCGGGAACGGCCTCGGATGTGACGAAGACGTAGGTCAGGTTGTCGAACCCGCGCATGCGATCCTTCATCCTGTCCTCGACGAAGGGCCTGGTCTCGATGCGCCAGGCATCCACCGTCCGACCCTTGAAGGTCGCCTTGACCGGCGTCACCGTGGCGTTCTCGCGCAGGGACTTGCGGATGGCGTTCTTGATGTAGCGCGGGTTGGCCATCAGGACGCGGGCGAGATCCTTGAGGTGATGCTCCAGGAACAGCGTCATCACCGGATTGCCGGGCATGTCGGTGAAGGGGCCGGCCGGGAAGCGGTTGGCGCCCGAGAACATCTCGACCCGGATGGTGCGGGTGTCGGGGTTGGCCCCCGGGTCGACCATCAGCTTGATGCGGTCGTCGAGGGGAGGGCCGAACGGGGCCTTCTCGATGCCGCTGCGGCGCAGGTAGCCGTAGGTGAGCGTGGTGCCGGGGGCGACGTTCTTCATCTGCGGCTGTTCGAACAGCACGTCGGAGGCGTTGGGCACATCCGCTTTGGCGGCATCCGGCTTGGCAGAGTCCGGCTTGGCAGAGTCCGGCTTGGCCGCCTCCACGGGCGGGGCCCCGGTGGGCGGGGCGGTCTGCGCCAGAGCGGACGATGTCAGGACCGCGATCAGCGCGGCCAGTCCGAAAATCTTCACTGGGGGGCTTCCTCCGTCAGCGGCGAACGGACCGCGCGGTCCGCGTTACTGCCGATGGTGCGATACACGTAGTCGGGCGGGGTCTCGGCCGCTTCCTCGGTGGCGAGTTCGCGGACCTTGGCGTGGAGGGGCGAGAGCGAGCAGGCCGGGTCGGTGGCGGCGGCGTCACCGGCCAGCGCCAGGGCCTGGCAGCGGCAACCGCCCCAGTCCTTCTCGCGCCGGTCGCAGGAGCGGCAGGGCTCCTGCATCCAGTCGGTGCCGCGGTAGGCGGTGAAGGCCGGGGAGTTCGCCCAGATGTCGCCGAGCGAATGATCGGTGACGTACCAGAACTCCAGTTGCTTGATGGTCTCGGCGGCGTGGCAGGGCAGCACCTTGCCGGCCGGGGTGACGTTCATCAGCTTGCGGCCCCAGCCGCCGGCGCAGGCCTTGGGGTATTTCGCATAATAGTCCGGCACCACGAGATCGATGACGAGCTGGCCCTTGAGCCGCTCGCGCGCCGCCTCGACGATCCGGATCGACCGGTCGACCTGGGCCTTGTCCGGCATCAGAGCGGGCCGGTTGACGTAGGCCCAGCCGTAATACTGGGTGTGGGCCACCTCCAGGCGCTTGGCGCCGAGCTTCACCGCGAGGTCGATGAAGCCCTCGACCTCGTGGATATTGCCGCGGTGGATCACGCTGTTGAGCGTCAGCGGCAGGCCGAGCTGCGTCACCCGCTCGGCGAAGGCGAGTTTCTGGGGCTGCGCGTTCTTGAGGCCGCCGATCTTCTCGGCATTGGCGGCATCGACGCCCTGCACCGACAGCTGAACGTGGTCGAGGCCGACGTCGTAGAGCGCGTCGAGCTTGGCGAGCGCGCCGCCGACGCCCGAGGTGATCAGGTTGGAGTAGAGGCCGAGCTTGGCGCAGGTCTCGGTGATCTCGACGATGTCGTTGCGCGCGGTGGGTTCGCCGCCCGAGAGGTGGACGTGCAGCACGCCGAGCCCCGCCGCCTCGGTGAGCACCCGCTGCCAGGTGGCCGTGTCGAGCTCGCCCGAGCGCCGGTCGAGTTCGAGCGGGTTCGAGCAATACGGACAGCGCAGGGGGCAGCGATGCGTCAGCTCCGCCAGCAGCCCGACCGGGGCCGGCAACACGGGACCGGTCGGCGTGACGGCGTTCATCGCTCGAGCACCCGTTTCGTGGCCAGGTCGTTGAGCATCGCCAGGACGTCGACCTCGATCACCGCGCGATCGGCCGCGTATGTCTCGGCGAGCACGCCCGCGATGTCGCGCACCGTGCGCGTGCCGTCCACGAGGGAGAGCACGGCGACGGCGTTGCCGTCGAGGTCGAAGGTGCGCTCGGGCGCCAGCAGCACGTGCTGGCCGCGAACCTCGTCGTGGCGCAGGCGCACGCCGCGGGGCAGGCGCGGCACGTCGGTGGCGCCGATCGTCCCGGTGCCGGCGGCCTGCGTCACCTCGGGCACGAGCCCGGTGCCGGGGGTCCAGGCGTCGGGCGGGATCATGCCCGGCGCGACATAGGCGAAATACAAGGCGTCGAGCTGCGTCCACAGCACGTTGCACTTGAAGGTGAGTGCCGCCATGGCCTTGCGCTGCAGCTCCGGCGTGGTGGCGTGCTGCTTGACGTAGTCGATGGCGAATTCCGCATCGCGCGGCGCCTGGGTGAGGCGCTTGTCGAAATAGGCCAGGGTGTCCTTGGTGATGAAGTCGTAGTTCTTGAGCATCCCCGCGACGCGCTCGGAGATGATGGTCGGCGAGAACATCTCGGTGAGCGACGAGGCGATGGCCTCGAGGAGCGAACGCTCCTTCACGAAGTGGACGTAGGCGTCCACCGAGAAGCGGGTCGCCGACAGGATGCCCTGCGTCGACTCGACGTAGGCGCGTTCGAAGCCCACCCCTTCCGCCAGCTTGAGCCAGCGCTCGATGCCGCCGTCGCCGGGCGCGTCGCCGTCGTGGTCGACGATGCGCTGGCGCCAGACCCGGCGCAGGGAGGCATCCTCCATGCGGGCGAGAACGGCGGCGTCCTTCACCGGGATCATCGCCTGGTAGTAGTAGCGGTTGAGCGCCCAGGCCCGGACCTGATCCTTGTTCAGCTTGCCGTCGTGCAGCAGGCGGTGGAACGGATGCAGGTTGTGGTAGCGGCGGGCGCCGATGTCGCGCAGGGCCGCCTCGATCTCGTCGGGGCCGAGCAGGCGCTGGGCATCTTCGGTCTTGGGAGTCGGGAAGGGCGCGGTCATGGCGTTCGTCCGTTCGAGGCGTTTCCGAATGGTTCGTGGGCGACACCGTCGAGGGTGCCGATCGCGCTATTATATTGCGCATCCTATAAGGACCGGAGAACTAAATTTCCAGGTCCGTCACCGGGCACGCGTCACTCCGCCCTTGGGCGGAAGGAACGCGGGCGCCTCGCACATGACCTAGAGCGTCAGGCTCAATCCGTCATGGGCCACGGTCCAATTCCGGCTCTCGACGCGGTCGCGCTCGACCGAATCCTCGACCAGCACCGGGTTGGTGTTGTTGATATGGACGAAGATGCGCCGACCGATGTCCGTGTCGGCCAGGGCCTCGATCGAGCCGCCCGGACCGGTCATCGGCACATGGCCCATGCGCCAGCCGGTCTTGGTGCCGACCCCGGCCCGGATCATGTCGTCGTCGTGGAGGACGGTGCCGTCGAAGAGGAGCGCGTCGACCCCCGCGATCCGCGCCTTGAGGTCGTCGGTGACGCGAGCGCAGCCAGGGATGTAGGCGAGGCGCTTGGGGCCGGACTCGATCATCGCGCCCACCGTGGTCTCGGTCTCGGCGCCGATCTCCATGGTCTCGTCCTCGAGCCACAGGGGCACCTTGCCGGGCACCGCGAAGAGGGTGACGGTGAGGCCGGGGACCGGCTCGAAGGCGTGGTCGAGACGGATCGGCTCGCGGCGCACCACGTCCGCCGCCATCACGTCGAAGACCCGGTTGCCGTTCACCGAATCGAGGATGCCGGCGGTGCCGTAGAGGGTGAAGGGCTGGCCCTCGCGCAGGGTGAGGAGGCCGGCGACATGGTCGACGTCACCGTTGGTCAGGAGCACGGCATGGATCGGCGAGTGGCGCAGGCCGTCACGCGGATGCAGCACGGCGGTATCGGAGATCTGTTGCCGGATGTCCGGCGAAGCGTTCACCAGGAGCCAGCGTTCTCCATCGGGAGAGACGGCGATGCTCGACTGGGTGCGGGGCTTGACCCGCCCCGACGCCGTGCGGGCGAGGGAACAGATGGGGCAGCGGCAGTTCCACTGGGGAAGGCCGCCGCCCGCGGCGGAACCGAGGATCACGACATGCATGGCGAACCGATGCTATCCTTCAATCCGCTGGTTCCACACGACCTTGGTTACAAGGTCTCAGTTGAAGGTGTCGATCTCGGCCGACTCGTAGCTCGTGACTTCCATGCCGACGCAGATCTCGGAAACGATGGGGGCAGCCCAGGTCATGGTGTTTCTCCAATACAGTTTCTTAAGGGTCGTCAGTGTCCGGATCGACGACTAAGAAGATCGTAAGATACTGACGGCGCAGTCATTTCTGTCGCGGGAGCTGTATCGTCGTTTTACGCCGACTCTTCAAGCGCAAAATTGCCGAATCGTCCCGCTGCGCCATTAGAAAGTTCTCATATCCTGCAGCCTCGCGACAGGGCGGCGCGACGCCGCGCCCCCGGCGATGGTCAGGCGGCGGGATCGCCGTGCGCCCGCGGCAGCCGCGGTCGCGGATACCACCGTCGCCCGATCGCGGCGGGGCTAATGGCGAAAATCCTGCCCCTTCAGGTCGAGCATGAACCCGCGTCCGCGCACCGTGACGATCACCGGGCCGCCGAGCCGCACGAAGTCCGAGAGCTTGGTGCGCAGGTAGCCGACGTAGACGTCGACCACGTTGAGCGAGAGCCCGCCCTGGCCGGCCCAGAGCTTGTCGAAGATGTCGCCGCGCGAGACCGGCTGGTTGGCGCTGTCCATCAGGAGGGCCAGCACCTCGGCCTCGCGGGGTGTGAGCCGGGCGGTGGCGTCGGAGAAGGCGACCTGGCGGATGGTCAGGTCGAGGATCAGCCGGCCGGCGGTGATGACGGTGCGCGGCTGCTCCGACGCCTTGCGCCGTAGCAAGTGGGTCTGCAGGCGGGCCAGGAGCTCGTCGAACACGAACGGCTTGACGATGTAGTCGTCGGCGCCGAGCGCCAAGCCCTCGGCGCGGTCGCGGACCTCGTCGCGGGCCGACAGGAACAGGATCGGGCCGGGATAGCCGCCCTCGCGCAGGGAGCGGCAGACGTCGTGGCCCGAGCCGTCCGGCAGGTTGATGTCGAGGACGATGGCCTCCGGGGCGTCGTCGCGGGCGGCGGCCAGGGCGTCGTCGACCCGGCCGGCGACGCCCACCGAGAACCCCTCCGCCTCGAGGCCGCGGGCGAGCATGCCGCGGATGTCGCCGTCATCCTCCACGATGAGTATGCGCGTCATGCCACGCCCTCCTTCTGCGTCAGCTCGATCGGGTGGCCCGGATCGGCGTCCAGGAGGGGGATGTCGAGCGCCACGCGGGCGCCGCCCCCCTCGGCCGTCCCGATGCGGATCGCGCCATCATGGCGTTCGATCACCCAGCGCGCCAGGGCCAAACCGATCCCGAAGCCGCTTTCCACCGAGCGCGGGCCACGCTGGAACCGCTCGAACAGCCCCTCGGCCGCCTCGGGGAAGCCGGGGCCGTCGTCGCTCACCGTGAGAGTGGCCACGGCCTCGCCGACCTCCAGGGCGACCACGACCCGGGTCAGGCCGAGCGCGTGGCGCATGGCGTTGTCCACCAGGCTCTCGACGACCTGGCGCAGCCACTCGCGGTCGGCCAGCACCCGGGCCTCGTGCCCGTGCGTCTCGAGGCGCAGCGCCACGCGCCGGCGGACCGCCTCAGAGGCCATGCTGTCGACGGCATCGGTGAGGATGGCGGCCGCGTCCGTGGGCCGGCGGTCGAGTTCGATCTGGCCGGATTCCGAGCGGGCGACCCGCAGCAGGTCCTCCACCCGCCGCTGCAGGCGCAACGCCCGCTTGCGGATGGTGGAGAAGACCGGGGTCGGGTCGAGGTTGCGCCCGGACGAACGGGCGGCGATGTCGCATTCGCCGAGGATGACCGTGAGCGGCGTGCGCAACTCGTGGCTGACGTCGGCGAAGAACCGGCGCCGCGAGCGGTCCACCGCCTCCAGGCGCTCGTTGGCCGCGCGCAGGTCCAGGGTGCGGGCGGCCACCGTATCCTCGAGGGCGGCCCTGTCCGCCGCCAGCCGGCCCTCGCGCCGGGCGAGGCGCGCGGCCATGCGGTTGAAGTTGGCGACGAGCAACCCGAGTTCGTCGCGGGTGGCCACCGAAAGACGGGTGTCGAGTTCGCCGCGGCCGACGGCACCGGCGGCCCGGCGGATCGCCTCGATCCGCGCCAGGGTCGGGCGGGTGACGCCGCGGTAGAGCACCAGCACCACCGCGAGGGCGAAGACGGCCGCCGCGAAGGCGGCGATCCGCAGCCGGCCCGACAGGTCGCGGGCCTCGTCCGATCCGGCGATCATCGAGCGGCGCTCGACCTCGATCAGGAACGACAGCGGCTGGCCGGTCATGGCGCCGAACCCGTTGAGGGCGCCGCGGATCGCCGCCTTGCGCTGTTCGTCCTCGGACTTGCGCAGCACCTGGGTGACCTGCCGGTCGAGCACCACCCGCGCCGAGCGCAGTTGCGCCATCGGGCGGGTGCGGGCGGCGTAGAGGGTGCGGTCGAGGGGATCGTTGCTGGCCACGATGGTGCGCCCGAGGGAATCGTCCACCGCGGTCAGGGCCTTGTCGACGGCGGTGCGGGCCAGGGCCAGCCCCTCCGGCTGGGCGTCGGGGTTGCTCACGGCCTCGAGGGCGGCCAGCCCGTACTGCGTCATCCGTCCGGAGAGCTCGACCAGCAGTTCGAGGCGCCCCTGCGCGGCCAGGGTCCGGTCGATGGCGCGCTCGGCGGCGCCGATGGCGGCGAGGACCCCGAGGGCGGCGAGGACGACGAGGACCGCCGTCGCGCCGAGGAGAAGCGCGAACCGGACTTTCAGGGACCGCATCGTCTCACACCGTCCATACCCGCCCGCGACGCCCGACCGGACCGCCGCTCGAGGGGCAGATGAACCGCCTAGAGGTCCTTGGGCAAGCTCCCGCGCACGGCACAGCGCCAGCGGGCCACATGCCATTCGGGATGCTCGGCCTGCCAGGTGGCCAGCGTGCTCTGGGCGTGGCGCAGGCAGACGAAGGGGCTGCGCGCCTCGAACGACATGCTGATGCGATCTTCGCGGCATTGATCGGGCTGCGCGATGAGGCAGACGGAGAGAAGGAGGAGCATCGGTCCGGGCTCGCCTGACGGGGAAAGGACCCGGACCCCCGCGAGTGCGTCACGATCCGGGTTGTCGAACGTCATGGAAGCAACCTGGCAAGGCAAGCCTCGTTGCAGAATAGTTCTGCGCCACGTCGCCTCAGGAGGCGACGTTGCAGTATCATGGTGAGTGCAAGACCTCCGACCGACTGGACCTGCCTGTGGCGCGCTCGAACACGGCTGCACACCTCCCGCGGCCATCGGCGGGCGCGGGAGCCAAGCTCTGGAAGGCCCCGCGCCCACGCCGTCTCGACGGCTGGAGGAATGTCGTCGAAAATCTCGACGGCGTCCGCGAGACGATCATCGCCGCCGTCGAGCCCCCCGGAGCGGTCTGGTCGTCCCCGAGACGAGAGGCGCAGGGATCCTCCTCAACCAGGGAGGAAGGAGCCGACGCTTCGCCGACCGAACGATGGCGGGAGCCGCGTTTCAAACGATGGCAAAGGCCATCGCGACTTCAGCCCGCCGCCACCCACAATTCCCCCTTGCCCAGGGTCGCGAGGTCGCCCGAGTAGCGCGTGAGCGCCCCGGCGGCGAGGTCGGCATGGGTGGCGCTGATCGTGCGCAGGGAGCGGGCCAGGAGGCGCAGGAACACCAGGTCGTGGGTGCCGGTGGCGACGAAGCTCGGGGACAGGGCGCCGTGGCCGCCGGTGAGGATCGTGCCCCGGCGCATGCCGTAGCCGGGATGGTCGCCGACGCTCTGCGCGGCGATGGTACCGGCGATCATGCGGGCGCCGGCATAGGCGCCGGCCTGGCCCACGAGGAGCAGGCCGCGGCGCATGCGGTCGCCGAGGTGGTCGCCGGCCCGGCCCCGGATCACCAGGGTGGCGCCGTCGAGGCCGGCCTTGGCGGCATAGACCGCCCCGCCGGCGTGGTCGCCGGCATCCCCCTCGATCGTGATGGTGCCGCCGGTGGCGCCCGCTCCGGCGAAGGGTCCGGCCGAGCCGGTGACGGTGAGCGTCCCCCCGCTCATGCCGGCACCCAGCCGCTGGCCGACGTCGCCGACGACCCGGATGACGCCGCCGCTCAGGGAGCCGCCGACGCCGTCGAGGCGCGCGGATCCGCCCTCGATGGTGAGCGTGTCGGAGCCATCGAGCGACAGGGAGAAGCAATCGCCCAGCGTCAGCCCGCGCCGGCTGGTGCCGACGGGCAGGCGCGCCGCCTCGGCCTCGGACAGGCCGGACAGCGAGAGCGGGGTGACGGGGAGGAGGTCGAGCCGCTCGGGCGGCTCCTGGCGCAGGGTGAGGGTGCTCATGACGCTGTCGCCTCGGCCGCCGGCTCCTTCGAGAGGAGATCCTTGAGGTGGTAATGGTGGCGGCCGAGATTGCCGCCGTAGTTCCCCGCCGTCACCGCCACGAGGCCGTGGGCCGCCCCGGCCTCGGTGGAGGCATGCAGGGCCGCGCGCATGGATTCGGCCACCGAGCGCGAGGTCAGGCCGTCGATGACGATCTCCAGCACCACGCCGACCTCGGCCGCCAGCTCCGAGCCGGCCCTGCCCTTGAGCGTCGGGCAATAGGCGTCATTGGTGGAGGCCATCATACCCTTGGTGCGCGCCCCCACCTTCGAGCCCGAGCGGACGATGCCGCCGGGGAAGGGCAGGATGACGTCGGACACCGCCCGGGCGGCGTCCACGGCGATCTCGGCCACCTTCAGCGTCCCGGCGTGGGTGCGCCCTAGGAACAGCAGGTTGCCGCCGCCCACGGCGCCGTCCACCGCGCGCACGAAGTCCTCGCACAGGAACTCGCCGTCCATCACCGGGATGCGCCAGTAGCGCCGGGCCTTGCCCGTGGCGGGGTCGGGCAGGCGCTTGGCCACGGCGAAGCCGTCGCCGAAGTAGCGGATGGCGCCCCCGAGCTTGATCTTGTGGGGCCCCTCGACGCCGGCATAGCAGGCGGTGCCGGGGCAGGTGAGGATGCACTGGCCGACGCGCTTGAGGAGCTGGTCCTTGAGGCCGTTGGGCTCGAAGCCGAACAGCAGCACGCGCACGCCGGGGCGCCCGTCCGGCGTCTCGTCCGGCGACAGTTCGCAGTCGATCCCGGCCTCGGCGCCGCAGCCGATGACGGAGGTGGCGAACCCGGTCATCGTGACGGCCGCGATCATCGCCCATTTGGCGGTGTCGTTGGTGATGATCAGCGCCGTCCCGGCGACGTCGAACGCCTCGGCGAAGGTGTCGACGACGGTGATGCCGTTGAGGGTGAAGTCAGACATCTCGGTCACCGGTTCTTGACGCCACGTGTCGTCCCACTGGCCCGGACGGTCCCGTGCGGGACGCAACGAACCCTCGCGATCACGCCAGGCATGCCACGTCCTCGAAGGCGTCGGGCGTGGAGAACGCCTCGTCGGGCACGGCGAAACTGTCGAGGCCGGCGCCGAAGCGGTCGACCAGGTAGGCGTCGGTGCGCTTCTCCATCGCACGATCGGATTCCACCGACAGTGCGAGGGTGTGGCCCGAGCGCCAGGACACCACCTCGCCGTCCTCGACGACGACCTGGCCGTCCTTGAACACCAGTTTCGCCCGGGCGAACATGGCGGTGCGGTCGCGGTCGTCGCGGTAGACCGCGACATCGGCGCGGGCGCCCTCGCGCAGGTGGCCGCGGTCGGTGAGCCCCAACAGCTTGGCCGGCCCGGAGCGGGTGAGCTGCGCGATCTCGGACAGGGTATATTCGCGCTCGATGGCGCCGAGGCCGGAGCGCTCGCCGATCACCGCATGCAGGCTCGCGATCTCGCGGTCGCGGGCCTCCTTGTCCATCAGCCAGTGGATGATGCGCGGGTATTCGGTGAAGGGGCCGCCGTTGGGGTGGTCGGTGGTGAGGATGGTGCGCTCGGGGTCGCCCGAGAGCAGCATCAGCTCGAGGCCGATCGCCCATTGCAGGGAGCTGACCGCGCCGCGCGGCTTGTAGAGGAACGGCACCACGCCGCCGCCCTCGGCATCGCCCGCGGTGAGGATCCACTTCTTCGGGTTGGCGCCCTTGCGCCCGGCGAACTGGCGCAGGATGTCCAGCGAGATCGTCACGGTCTGGCCGAAGGCGACCTGGCCGACGTCGTAGGTGGCGTTGGGATGCTTCTCCATCGCCTCCGCGATCCGGGCCGCCGCCGAACGGAACCCGCCCACGGAGGGGTCGGACGGGTCGGAGACGGCATAGGCGTAGAACTGGGCATGGGCGAAGTGGATGCGCCGGCCTTCCGCCGCCTCCATCGTCGCGACGAACGAATCGTCGGCGCCGGGGATGCCGAGGTTGTTGCAATGGACGTGGAGGGGGTGGGGCACCCCGATCTCCTCGACGGCGTCGAGGAGCGCCGTCATGATCTTGCGCGTCGAGAGGCCGTAGACCGGGATCTCGTCGTCGAGGCTGAGCTTGAGCACGCCGTCCTTGAAGGCCGAGGCGCCGCCGGCATTGATGCACTTGACGCCCAGCGCCCGCGAGGTAGCGACGTTGAGGGCCACGAGGTCGCGCACCGCGTTGGCACCCTCGCGCTGGCGCAGGAGCTCGAGGAGCTGGTCGTCGTTCCCCAACACGGCGAGCGCGCCGCGGTCGAGGAGCGGGATGTCGGCGAGTTCGAGCTGGGTCGAGAGCGCGTTGGCGGGCGGCATCGCCGGCTCCACCGCCGTGGTGTAACCCATCCGGGCGTAGTTGGCGCCGATCCAGGCGGCGGAGCCGCCGGCATGGGCGAAGGGATGGCCCTCGGGCGCCGCCTCGCTGGCATAGAGGTCGGGCAGGAGCAGACGCGACATGTTCACGTTGCCGCCGGCGATGTGCGAATGCACCTCGACGCCGCCGGCCATCACGACGCAGCCGGTGGCGTCGACGGTGCTGTCGGGGGCGCGCTGTGAGGGCGCCACGATGCGGCCGTCCTCGATCCAGACGTCGCCGACGGCGTCGCGGCCGGCGGTGGGATCGACGACCCGTCCACCCCTGATCAGCGTCAGCATGCGGCAAGGTCCTTCACAGTGAGGTGCGCGCGGATCGCGTCGAGGACCGCTGCGGCGGTCAGCGCGACGGGCTGCCCGGCGGCGGCGCGATAGCCCAGCGTGCCCCGGCGTTCGTCCCAGAGCGTGCCGCCCGCGCTCTCGCCCGGGACGCCCACGGCGATCACGACCTCGGCGGCGTCGCCGGTGGCGTCGGTGCCGCCCTCGCCGACGATGGCGACCGAGGGCACCGAGCCGAGCCAATCCGGCCGCGGGGCGGGCAGGGTGGCGAGCCACACGACGGCATCGGCCTCGCCCGCGCGGACCTGGCGCTCGCTGTCGAAGCGCCAGGGGTCGTGCTCGGGCAGGGATCGGCCGAAGCCGGTGCGCGGGGCCTGTCCGGTGGTCCAGGCCGAAAGCTGCACCAGGGCGCGACCCTGGAAGGGGTCGGCGATGGGCAGGGCGAAGAAGCGCGTGGTCTCGTTGAGGTCCTTGACGAGGCCCTGCAACATCTCGACGCCGAGTTCGCCCACCTCTGCGGGCTCGTAGAGCACCACCCCGAACCGGGCGGCGGCGAGGCGACGGGCGAGGTCGGCATAGGCGGCCTCGCCGGACAGGTTGCCCTTGGCGAAGGCCCGCAGGTGCGCGATCGAGACCGCGAGGCCGCCGTCCTCGACGGGGTAGGAGACGTGGCGGGTGGCGCCGTTGCTCGGGCTCCCGAGCGAAAGAAGGGTGCGTTCGGAGCCGGCGGCGCGGCCGCGCCGGGGTGCGGCCGCGGCGATCTCGGCGACGATGGGACGGTCCCACGGCGCGCTGCCGATCACCAGCACGACATCGGCGCGCCCGACCGCCTCGGCGGCGGTGGTGAGCATGGCGCCGGCCCGGCTGAGGACGCCGAGTTCGGCGTAGAGGGCGGGGGCGGCGACGGAATCGAGGGAGGCGCCGATGACCCCGGCCAGGCCGTAGGCCGCACGGAGGGCGGCGACGTCGGCGTTGAGGCCGGCGAAGACGGGTGTCCGGGCGCCGGCCAGCAGATCGGCGGCGGCCTTGATCGCCGCGTCGGCGTCGGTCGCGCCACCCTTAACCCAGGCTGCCATGGTCCTCACCTTCGGGAAACGCGCGCCGCTGTCGCGCTGCCGGCCGTTGTGCCCGGCTTCGATCGGACGCCGTCTCCGTCGATCGGATGCCGTCTACTCGGGTCCGGCCGGTCACGTCGTACGGGCTCCCGAGGGGGCCCGGCGGGGACGTTTGCATTCGCGCAACGCCGCAAGCAAGTCCCGGGGCGCGATTTCTCCGGCACCGTCCGTGGTCGACCAGGTTTCGTGCGACGCGGCTTGCGAGGCCTCCCGCCGCCGTGGGAGAAGCCCGCGCGGCGGCGTCGGCCGCGCCGTCGAAGAGGATCGAGGGGATCGTCGTGGTGGAGACCCCCGAAGTGATGGAGACCCCCGAAGCGTTGCCGGCCCGCGTCGCGGTCCGCGCCCCGGCCCGCCTGCATTTCGGGTTCCTCGACCTGCACGGCGGCCTCGGCCGGCGTTTCGGCAGCATCGGGCTCGCCCTCGACACGCCGGCGGTCGCCCTCACCGCCGAACGCGCCCCCGGCACGATCGTCACCGGACCGGAGGTCGAGCGGGTCCGCGGCTACGTCCTGGCGGCGGCCAAGCACCTCGACCTGCCCCCCGACGTGGCGATCCGGATCGAGTCGGCGATTCCGGCGCATGCCGGGTTCGGCTCGGGCACGCAGCTCGCGCTCGCCGTGGCGGCGGCCCTGGCCGCCCTGCACGGACGGCCCTTCGCACCCGCCGACTTCGCCGACGTCCTCGATCGGGGCAACCGCTCCGGGGTCGGGCTCGCCGCCTTCACGCAAGGGGGGCTCATCGTCGACGGCGGCCGCGATGCCGGTGGCGCCCCACCCCCCGTGATCGCGCGGCTGCCCTATCCGGACGCCTGGCGGGTGGTCCTCATCCTCGACGAAGCGATGACCGGCGTCCACGGCAGCCGCGAGGTCGAGGCTTTCCGCGACCTGCCGCGGTTCCCCGAAGGCGAGGCCGCCGAGATCTGCCGCATCGTGCTGATGCAGATCCTGCCCGCGCTCGCCACCGCGGAGCCGCAGGGCTTCGGGGCCGGCATCAGCACCATCCAGCGCCTCGTCGGCGACCACTTCGCACCCCACCAGGGCGGGCGGTTCGCCAGCCCCCGCGTCGCCGAGGTGCTCGCCGCCGTCGCGGCGCAGGGGGTGGCCGGTTACGGCCAGAGCTCGTGGGGCCCCACCGGCTTCGCGCTCGTGGCCTCCGAAGCCGAGGCGCGGGCCCTGGTGGCGAGCCTGCAGCGGCCAGGACCTTTGCGCTTCCTCGTCGCGCGGGGCCGCAACACAGGCGCCGACGTCTCCTCGGCCTGACGTCTCCTCGGCCTGACGTCTCCTCGGCCTGACGTCTCCTCGGCCTGAAATCCCCTCGGCCTGACGTCTGCGCGGTCACGGCACCTTAAGAGAGGGCGTGGCAGGGTCGCCGCCCCGGCCGCGCTTGACCTCGTCGGCCCGCCGTCCTTCAACGCACCGAACGTACGCCGGCGCCGATACGCCTGATCCGACACGCCAGATCCGAGGAAACCGACGATGGCCCGCTCGATCCTGCACATGCTGACCCCGCTCAAGCACATGAGCCCGTTCGACGTGAACATGGCCATCGATGCCGGCTTCGAGACCATCGCCACCTACACCGACGTGACGCTGCCCGACGTGACCTCCCTGGTGCAGGATTCGATCTTTTCGCGCTCCCCCCAGGACGGGATCCGCACCGGCATCTTCATCGGCGGCAAGAACGCCGAGGACGCCCTCGACATGGTGGACCGGGCCAGGAAGGCCCTGGTGCCGCCCTTCGCCAACCACATCATCGCCGATCCGGCCGGGTCCTTCACCACGGGTGCGGCCATGGTCGCCGAGGTGACCCGCGCGCTGAAGGCGAAGTTCGACACCGACCTCAAGGACAAGCGCATCGTGATCTTCGGGGGCGCCGGCGTCGTCGCCTACGTGGCGGCGGTGATCGGCGCGCTCGAAGGCGCCAAGACCGTCATCGTCGGCCACGACGGCGAGGAGCGGGTGAGCAAGATCGCCTTCACCATGAAGTGGCGCTTCGGCATCGACGTCGGCGCCGTCGACGGTTCGAACGCGGAGGCGCGCCGCGCCGCCATCCGGGACGCCGACGTCATCCTCTCGGCCGGCCCGGCCGGCGTCTCGATCCTTTCGGCCGAGGACCTCGAATCGGCGCCTCGCCTCCTGGTGGCCTCGGACGTCAACGCCGTGCCCCCCGCCGGCATCGCGGGCATCGACGTCAACGCCGTCGACGTGGCCCTGCCCACCGGCAAGGGCATCGGCATCGGCGCGCTGGCGGTGGGCAACGTCAAGTACCAGACCCAGTCGCGCCTGCTCCGGCGGATGCTCGAGGCGCCCGAGCCGCTGATCCTCGATTTCCGCGATGCCTACACGGTGGCCGTCGAGGTCGCCGGCTGAACCGGTCCGCCGACACCATCCTCGTCGCGGCGCAATCGGGCCGCGCCCTGGCGCAGGCGGCGCGCCGGGCCGGGCTCGTCCCCCTGGTGGTCGACCTGTTCGGCGATGCCGACACCCTGGCGCTGGCGGGACGCCACCGGCTGGCGGCGGGGCGGTTCGGCGCCGGCCGCCTCGACGGCGATGCCCTGCTGGCGCACCTCGACGACCTCGCGGCCACCGGCCCGACGCCGCTGGGCATCGTGCTCGGCTCCGGGTTCGAGGATGCCCCCGACCTCGTCGCGAGAATCGCGACGCGCCATCGCCTGCTCGGCGCCTCGGCCGATGCGGTGGCGGCGCTGAAGGACCCGATCCGCTTCGCGTCCCTGTGCGAGCGCCTCGCCATCCCGCATCCGGCGGTCACCCGCGGGGCGGTCGCCGACCCGAAGGCCTGGCTCCTGAAGCGGGACGGCGGCTCGGGCGGCAGCCACATCCGCGCGGCGACCGCCGCCGCGCCGCCGCCGGGCGCCTATCTCCAGGCGCGGGTGAGGGGAAATGCCCACGCCCTCGCCTTCCTCGCCGACGGCCGCGACATCGCCGCGGTCGGGGTCACGGCGCAATGGAGCGACCCTTCGCGGATCCGGCCCTTCCGCTACGGCGGCGCCGTCGAGCAGGCGCGGGACGCCACGCCCCTGCTGCCTCCCGCCCTCGTCGCCGCGGTGACGCGGGCGGCGGCGGCGCTCGTCTCCGCCACCGGCCTCACGGGGCTCGCCAGCGCCGACATCCTGGTCGACGGCGGGGCCTGGTGGCTCATGGAGATCAACCCGCGCCCCGGTGCCACCCTCGACGTCCTCGACCGGCGCCCAGAACCGCTGCTGTCGGCGCATGTGGCGGCCCATCTCGGCCGTCTCCTGTCCGTCGGCGACGTTCCGGTGGATGCGGCGGCCGCGCGGATCTGTTACGCGACCACCGACTACGCCCCGGTGCCCCCCCTCGACTGGCCCGACCACGTGCGTGACCGCCCCCGCGCCGGCTCCCCAGTCGCACGGGGGGCGCCGCTCTGCACGGTGGTCGCCACGGGACGGGACGCATCGGACGCGCGCGCGATCTCGCAGGCGAGGGCCGACAGGCTCCGCGCCCGCCTCGGTTCTCAAGGAGTCCATCGATGAGCACGACCCACACCGGCCCCGTCCGCACCAGCCCGAGCCTCAACGGCCTCACCGCCCCCCTGGTGGAGCGGCTGGTGGCCGAGGCCGAGAGCCTGCGCCTGTCGGTGACCACGGCGCACGGCGCGCGCATGGTCGATGCCGGCGCTCGCGCGCGCGGATCGATCGAGGCCGGCCGGCGCATCGCCGAGATCTGCCTCGGGGGGCTGGGCACCGTCACGATCTCCCCCACCGGGCCGATCGCGGCCTGGCCGTATTCGGTGGTGGTCCATGCCGCCGATCCGGTGCTCGCCTGCCTCGGCAGCCAGTACGCCGGCTGGAGTCTCGCCGACGAGACCGGCGATTCCGGCTTCTTCGCCCTGGGGTCGGGCCCCGGCCGGGCGCTGGCGGTGGTCGAGGACCTCTACAAGGAACTCGGATATCGCGATGCCGCCGGCGCCACCGCCCTGGTGCTGGAGAGCGCCAGCGCGCCCCCGGCCTCCGTCGTCGCCAAGGTCGCCGAGGCGGCAGGCCTGTCGCCCGAGGCCGTGACCTTCATCTACGCGCCGACCCAGAGCCTCGCCGGTTCCACCCAGGTGGTGGCCCGCGTCCTCGAGGTCGCCCTGCACAAGGCCCACACGGTCGGCTTCGACCTCCACAAGATCGTGGACGGCATCGGCTCGGCGCCGCTCTCGCCCCAGCATCCCGACTTCGTCAAGGCGATGGGCCGCACCAACGACGCCATCATCTACGGCGGCCGGGTGCAGCTGTTCGTGGAGGCCGATTCGGCCGACGCCCGCCAGCTCGCCGAGCAGCTGCCCTCGACGACCTCCGCCGACCACGGCGCGCCCTTCGCCGACATCTTCTCGCGGGTGAACGGCGACTTCTACAAGATCGACGGCGCCCTGTTCAGCCCGGCCGAGGTCATCGTGACCTCGCTCACCACCGGCGAGAGCTTTCGCGGGGGCAAGCTGATGCCCGAGCTGGTGGAAGCCTCGTTCAGCTGAGCGCTTCCACAGGGTAGACGGGGGATCGCGACCGCTTCGGATATGGCGGCGATCCCCTCTCCCGACCCCCTTCGCGGGCCACCCTCCCCACGAAGGGGGCGGGTGACGTCAGAGAAAACCTCCATGCGCATCGGGCTCGCCGCCGACAACGGCAATTGGCACAAGGGGCGCCTCCTGGCGGCCCTGCGGACGCTCGGGGCCGAGCCGGTGCTGTTCTCGCTGGCCGACGTCGCCATCGTCACCGACGGGGGCGAGCCGCTGCGGGTGCCGGGCTTCCCCGACGGCCTGCCCGACGGCGTCCTCCTGCGCACCGTCGCCGGAGGGACCTTCGAGGCGACCACCATGCGGCTCGGCGTGCTGCACGCCCTGGTGGCGGCGGGCACCACCGTCTGGAACGCGCCCGTGGCCATCGAGCGCTCGGTGGACAAGGCGATGACGAGCCTGCTCATCGCCCGCGCCGGCCTGCCGACGCCCGACACCTTCGTGGTCTCGAGGCGCGAGGCCGCCGCCGCCATCGTCGCCCGCGAGGCGGCCCCGGGCCGTCCGCTGGTCCTGAAACCCCTGTTCGGGTCGCAGGGAGAGGGGCTCCAGCTCGTCGAACGACCGGAGGACCTGCCCGACGAGGCGGCCGTGTCGCGGGTCTACTACCTGCAGCGCTACGTGCCGCGCAGCGACGGGCTGTGGCGCGACTTCCGCGTCTTCGTCTGCGAGGGCCGCGCCATCGCCGGCATGATCCGCGAGGGCGACGGCTGGATCACCAACGTCCACCGCGGCGGCCGGCCGCTGCCCTGGGCGATGCCGCGCCAGGCCGCCGACCTCGCCGAGCGTACCGCGCAGGCGGTGGGCGTCGACTACACCGGCGTCGACCTCGTCGAGGACGGGGAGGGCGGCTTCCAGGTGCTCGAGGTGAACTCGATGCCGGCCTGGTCGGGCCTGCAGAAGGTCACCGAGGTCGACATCGCGCTCAGCGTGGCGCGCGGCTTCCTGGCGGCGGTGCGCGCCGGCCACGCCCCGCGGCTGGTGGTGGCGTGACGCTCCCGCCCGCCGCCGTTGCGGCGGCCTACGAGGCCTGCTGCCTGGCCGAACTCGACGCGCTGAAGCCCGGCAACGTCCACGTCTTCTCGGCCGGCCACCGCATGGACGCGGCCGATTTCGTCACCAGCGCCGCCGTCTCGGCGCCCCACCTCGCCAAGGCCGGGGCCGGCCTCGGGCAACGGGTGCTGGGCGGGGTCGAGGCCACGATGGCGGCCGTGGGCCAGAACACCAACCTCGGCATCCTGCTCCTGTGCGCCCCCCTGGCCATGGCCGCCGAACGCGGCATCCCGCTCGGCGACGTGCTGGCCGGGCTGGAGGCGCAGGACGCCGCCGACGTCTTCGCCGCAATCCGGATCGCCAATCCGGGCGGGCTCGGCGCCGCGGCGCGCCACGACGTCCACGAGGCCGCCCCCGCCTCCCTGTTGGCGGCGATGGCCGAGGCCGCCCCGCGCGACCGCATCGCCGGGGCCTACGTCACCGGGTTCTCGGATCTTGCCGCCATCGGCCTGCCGGCCCTGGCCGCCGCCCGTGGCCGCGGGCTGGCGCCGCCCTGGACGACCACGGCCGTGTTCCTCGCCTATCTCGCGGCCGTGCCCGACAGCCATGTGGCCCGCAAGCACGGGGCGGCCCGGGCCGAGGCGGTGCGCAGCGAAGCCCGGGCCCTGCTGTCCCTCGACCTGGCGACGGGCCCCGTTTCCGCCCTGCTCGCCCACGACGCGCGGCTGAAGGCCCAGGCGATCAACCCGGGCACCAGCGCCGATTTCACCGTGGCGACCCTGTTCTGCGACGCCCTCGCCCAGCTCGTGGCGTGAGCCCGACGGCCGGCGAGCCCTCCTCGTCCCCGGATGGTGGCCGCTCGATAATTCCGCACCCTCCCGGCCGCAGGCGGGTTGTTCCGGGCAGGAGCCCAGAGTAGGGTCCGCGCCGCGATCCGGGCAAACCGGTCCGGCCCGAACGGGGCTGGACGCCGTGAACAAGGATGGCTTTGGGCCGCGTCCGACTCCGGATGCGGCCGCGTCTTTCAAGACTACCGGGAGAAACCCCACATGGCGAAAATCACCAAGGTTATGGTCGGCGAGGCTCTCGTCGGCGACGGCAACGAGGTCGCCCACATCGATCTCATCATCGGACCGCGCGGTTCGCCTGCCGAGACCGCCTTCTGCAACGGCCTCGTGAACAACAAGCACGGCTTCACCAGCCTGCTCGCGGTCATCGCGCCGAACCTGCCCTGCAAGCCCAACACCCTGATGTTCAACAAGGTCACCATCAACGACGCCCGTCAGGCCGTCCAGATGTTCGGCCCTGCTCAGCACGGCGTCGCCAAGGCCGTCCAGGACGCGGTTGCCGAAGGCACCATCCCGGCCGACGAAGCCGACGACCTGTTCATCCTGGTCGGCGTGTTCATCCACTGGGAAGCGGCCGACGACGCCAAGATCCAGAAGTACAACTACGACGCCGTCAAGCTCTCGATCGAGCGCGCCGTGAAGGGCGAGCCCACCGCGGCCGTCGTCACCGAGCAGCGCAACTCGGCCTCGCACCCCTTCGCCGCGAACGCTTAGATTGGGGGCAGTCCTGGGCAGAGCGAGCCTCCGCCCGTACCGCGGGGCCTGCTCCAGCGACTGGCTTCCATCTTCCTCGGACGATGAACTTCTTTGCGTGGGGCGGCTTCGGCCGCCCCATTCTTTTTGGCGGCCCCGTCACCCCGTGACCGCACCGCGGCCGAGGCGTCGGTCGTGGATCGCCGAGGCGACCAGGGCCCCGGCGACCCCGATCGCCGCCAGCGCCGCGAGGTCCTCCGGCCCGCGCACGCCGCCCGCCGCGTAGAAGCGCCGGCCGGGATGGGCCGCCGCGAGGCCTGCGAGCCGCGCCATGTCCGGCCCCGCCCCGGTGCCGATGCTGGCCAGGGTCATCACGATCACCTCGCCCGGCCAGGCCTGTGCATCGGCGTGGAGGCACGCCGGCCCCAGGGCCTGCCCGCCGCGGGTATCGAGGGAGAACACCGCCCGGTCGCCGAGCGCCCGTACCAGGGCCGCATCCGTCTGGCTCTCGCTGCCGATCACCGGCCGGCCGAGCTCTTCACTCAGGAATGCATCGGCGGAATCACGATCGCGAAATCCCGCATCGACCCACAGCGTCACCCCCGGGCAGGCCGCCGCGATCCGGCGCAGGCTCGCCAGATCCGGGCTTGCGCCCTCCACGATCGCATCGAGGTCGGCGACGTAGAGGGTCGCGGCACCGGTCGCCCCGATCAGCCCGCGAGCGACGTCGGCGGGGGCGGACCCCTTTGCCAAGGGCGTCACGATCGGGGCATAGGAGTCGCGCATCCCGGCCCGCGCCCGCACCACCAGCCCGTGGCGCAGGTCGATCACCGGGATCACCTCGAACGCGTCGCCCATCCGTTTCCTCCGTCGAGCCACCGCCGTGACAGATCCAGCCCTGCCCTCGACGTCGCCGGTGATCGGCTGGGATCTCGGGGGGGTCCATGTCAAGGCGGCCCTGGTGCGGGACGGCCGGGTGGTGGAGGTGGTCCAGGCGCCGTGCCGGCTGTGGGAGGGGGTCGGCGCCATCGACGACGCCCTCGGCCTGCTGCCGGAGGTCTTTCGCGGACAGGCCCGCCACGCCGTCACCATGACCGGCGAACTCACCGACTGCTTTTCGGACCGGACCGACGGCGTCGGGCAGATCGCGGAGTGGGCCGCACGGACCCTGCGCGGACCGGTGGCGATCTACGGCGGACGCGCCGGCCTCGTCGCGCCCGAAGCCGCGCGACGAGCGGCCGCCGACATCGCCTCGGCCAATTGGCACGCCACCGCGGCCCTGGCTGGGCAGGGCGTTCGCGCGGGCCTCCTCGTGGACATCGGCTCGACCACCGCCGACCTGATCCCGATCCGCGACGGGCTGCCGGCGGCCACCGGCTACAGCGACGCCGAGCGGCTGGAGACGGGCGAACTCGTCTACACCGGGGTGGTGCGCACGCCGGTGCTGGCCCTGTGCCGCCACGTTCCGTTCCGGGGCCGGCGCACGGCGCTGATGGCGGAGGTCTTCGCCACCACGGCGGACGTCTACCGGATCACCGGCGACCTCCCCGCCGGCGCCGACCAGCAGGACAGCGCCGACCTCAAGGGCAAGTCCGTCCCCGAGAGTGAGACGCGGCTCGCCCGGATGATCGGACGCGACCACGGCGAGGGCGGCACGGCGGACTGGCGCGCGCTCGCCGACCATGTGGCGGAGGCGCAGCTGCGCCTCGTCCACGACGCGGCCGCCCGGCTGCTGTCGCACCCCGACATGCCCGGCGACGCGCCCCTCGTGGTCTGCGGCGCCGGCCGCTTCCTGGCCGAGCGCCTGGCCCGGCGCCTCGGCCGCGCCGGCGTCGCCTTCACCGACCTGATCGCCCCTCGGCTTCCCAGCGGGGAGGGGGCGGAATGGGCTTCCACCTGCGGCCCGGCCGTGGCGGTGGCCCTGCTCGCCGAGGTAGCGCCGGGCCCGACCTCGCCCCCATCCGACCGGAGCCCCTCATGAGCCACGCCCAGAAACTCGCCCGCATCCTCGCCGCGCGCTCGGGCGCCGACATCGAGCTTGCCATCGCAACCCAGGGTGGCCAGACCCTCAAGCTGCTGGCGACGCCCGATCAGGTCGACCGGCTGATCGACGAATTGGAGGATATCCTCAACTCGCCGGCCGACGAGGGGACCGGCGAGCCGCCTGAGGCGGCGTGAGGCGAGGGGCTAGCGCAAGAAATCTCCGAACGCCCTCGGTCCGTCCGACATCTTGATCTCCCCGGTCACGGCGAGGGTGCCGGCATCGATCACGCTCAGCGTGTTGTCGCCCCAGTTGGCGACATAGAGCCGGCGTCCGTCCCTGGTGGCGGCGATGCCTTCGGGATGGTCTCCGACGTCGATGGTCTTGAGGGTCTTCAGGGTGGCGAGGTCGAACACCGTCACGGTGTTCCCGTACTGGTCGGTGACGAAGCCGCGCCCCCCGGCCAGAGCCACCACGTAGGGCCGCTCGCCCGTGGCGGCCCGGCCGACCTCGCGGGCGGCGGCGACGTCGATCACCGAGACGTCGTTGCCGGTGACGTTGGCGGTGTAGGCGCGCGCGCCGGTCGCATCGAGGGTGAGGCCGAAGGGGTGGTGGCCGACCTTGACGCGTGCCGTCTCGCGCCGGGTGGCGAGGGCGACGATGGAGACGGAATCGTCCTCGCGGTTGGCAACGAGCAGCGTGGCACCGTCCGGCGTCACGGCGAGGCCCGAGGGCGAGGCGCCCACCGCGATCTCGCCGTCGAGGGCGAGGGTGCCGTCCCTCGGCACCAGGACGAAGACGCGGGCGGCGTACCAATCGGCCACGTAGACCGCCCCGGAGACCGGATCGACGGCGATGCCGAGCGGCCCGCCGGGGAGGGGGACGAGGCCGACGACCTTGCGGGCGGCGAGGTCGATCACCGCCAGCCCCGGCCCATCGGGCCGGGTGACGTAGGCGGTGGCCCTGTCGGGGGACAGCGCGACCCCTGCGGGCGAGCCCGCCACCGGGATGGTGGCGACGACGGCGCCGCCGTCGAGATCGACGATCTCGACGGCATTGGCGCCCTGCACCGTCACCACGGCCTGCGCCGCCGACGCGGCCTGCGCCGCCGACGCGGCGGGAGCCGTCGCGATCAGCGCGACGAGGCAGGCCGCGACGAGGCGCGGACGGCTCACGAGCCCTTCTCGACCTTCGTCTTCAGGTTCTCGAGGCCGGCCTTGTAGAGGCCGAGGACCGCCTTCTTGGAGGCCTCGTCGTTGAGGTCGGCCGGGGGATCGTTGTTCATGTAGCCCCGGTAGAACGCCCCCTTCCAGGTGACCTTGGTCTTGGCGCCGTCGCCCTCGACCTCGATCGTGGAGGAATAGTCGTTCACCGGCAGGGTCTTCACGTCGACCTTGGTGATCCGGTAGGAGAGGCTCTTCTTGTCGGCGTCGCGCTTGTTGAGCTCCTCCTCGACGGTGGCGCCGCCCTTGAGCGTCAGCACGCGGGTGGCCTTGGCGTCGTTGCCGCCCTTGCCCTCGGTCTTCTCGACCACCGGGATCCAGCTCGCGTCCTGGAACTCGCCGACGACGGCCCAGACCTTGTCGGCGGGGGCGGCGATCTCGATCGAGTCCGAAACCTTCTGGCGGGTCGGGCCGTGGGCCTGCGCCGCGAAGGACACCGTGGCGAGCGCCGCCACGGCGGCCAGCGTCATGACTTTCATGTGTTCGTTCTCCTTGGACGAGCCGCGGTTTAGCCGGCGGCGTCGGGTTGTGCGAGGACGGGACCGTCGCGCCCGAGGGCGGCGGCGACCTTGTCCTCGATCCAGCTCCAGGCCTCGCGCTCGGCAGGCCCGGCGGTCTTGGATATCGCGATGGCATGGTAGGCCATCTCCGTCAGGATCTTCTCGGGCTCCAGCATGGTCAGGCGCGTCGAGAGGATCGCCGCCTCCAGCACCGCGCCCTGTGCCCGGTTGTAGCCGATGAACGGGGTGTGGCTCTCCCGATGGACCATGCGGCCGCGGTAACGCGGGCGGGTCTCGTCCTCCTCCACCGCCACCACCTCGAACTCGGCATGGCCGAAGCTCTCGGCCAGGCGCACGCCGGGAATGACCGCGCAGGGCAGGGTGGCCCACTCGCGCCGGCCGGTGACGGCGCCGGCGATCACCCGGATGTCGCGCGGGCTCGAGGCGGCGAACACCGGGTTGGCCTCGAGGTTGAGGATGGTGGGCGAGGGCCGGAACGGGGCGAGGATCCACTCCCCGCCGTCCTCGATCAGGCCGAACGGCACGAGATGGACGTCGCCCTCGGCCGAGCGCGTCGTCACCACGGTTTCCAGGATCAAGGGCACCGACTCAACGCTCCCCGGCCGGCACGAGCTTGCCGCAGACGATACGCCCGGCCTCGGCGGCGGGTTCCGCCGCGGAGGGAGAGCCGGTGCCCCGCGTCGGCCCGGCGGCCTTGAACGCGGTGGTGTCCTCGGCGACCGGATCGGCGGCGGCCCCCCAGCGCAGGGGCTCGTCCTGCACGTAGCGCTTGCCGAGCCGCCAGGCGGTCTCGGCCTTGGTCAGTTCGCCGCCGAGATAGAAGGCGTGGCCTCCGTCGGTGGCGACGTCGAGATGAGGGAAGAACGCCATCGCGTCGGTGCCGACCTCGTGAACGGAGCGGTTGTAGACGTGGACGCCGTCCTCGGCCACCGCGATGCGGTAGTTGGGGTCGCGCACCTCGGCCGCCTGCGCCGCGATCTCGTCCGAGGTCTGCACGAAGGGGCGCTTGTCGTGAAGTGCCAGAAGCTCCCGGCCGTAGCCCTTGGGCAGGGCCGCGTCGCCCTTGGCGGCGAACATCACCCGTCGGGCGGCGTCGTGCTCCTCCACCGTGCGCCGGGTGTGGTTGGAGACCTGGACGATGAGCACGTTGCGCACGCTCAGCTCGGAGCACATCCCCACCAGCAGCGCGGTGACGCCGAGGCTGTCGGCCTCGGTGAGCTCGGTGAGGTTGCCGGTGCCCATCATCATCTCGATGCCTGGCCAGCGCCGGCGGATCTCGTGGTAGCGGGTGATCGATTCGACGAAGCCGAAGTGGATCGGCTCCAGGATCGGGTCGGCCATGTAGGGGCGCCCGGCCTTCTCCATCCGCTCGATCGCCCGGTCGAGGGAGGGCAGGTCGTCGGGCCGCATCGGCACCAGCACCGGCACCGCGTCGGTCTCGAAGGCGAGATCGAGCGTCTCCTCGTTGAGGCTGAGGAGGAAGTCGGCCCCGGCCCTGGCGCCGCGGATCAGTTCGTCGAGGGAGAACGAATCGACGCTGACCTTGAGCCCGGCGCCCTTGAGCAGGCGCACGCTCTCCTCGAGATGGGGGAAGTCGGTGTCGGGCAGGCCGCCGAGGTCGATCACGTCGGCCCCGCGCCGGGCGAGGTCGAGGCCCTTGGCCAGGATCTGCTCGGGCGTCATCTTCGAGGAATCGACGATCTCGGAGAAGATGCGCAGGTCGTGTTTCGAGAGGTCGATGGTGCGGCCGGCGAGCCCGAGGTGGGCGGGCAGGTCCACCACCTCGTCGGGGCCGCGTTCCACCGGCAGGCCGAAATGCCGGCTCAGGGCCTCGGGGTCGGCGCGGCAGCGGCCGGGCAGGACGATGCGGGTGGCGCCCTCGGGCATCGTCACCCGGCGGCGGATGATCTCCTCGGTCATCAGCGCGGCGACCTTCACCCCGGCATCGGCGATGCTCCAGGCGAACCGGTCGGCCGGCAGGGTGGCGGCGACCTTCTCCAGCCGGGCCCGCGCCATCTTGCCGGTGATGAAGACGAGGTGTTCGGGGGCGCTCATGCTCTTGCCTGCGGCGCTCATGCGGCGGCCCGGTCCGGCGCGGCGCAGCCCGGGCCGCGGACCACGATGCGGCCGGCAAAGCGCCGGGCGAAGTCCGGGAAGGCGGCGTCGACGAGACCGGTCGCGGCGAGTTCGGCCGGACCGGCGCCGGCCGGCACGGCGACGGACTTCTCCAGGATGCAGGCCCGCGCCCCGATCTCGCCCGCCAGCCACAGGGCGAGGCTGTCGGAGGTGACGGCCCAGGATTCGGCGATGCCGGGGTGCCCGGCCCGCAGCATCACCGGGTCCCATACCGGGGTGGCGCCGGCCTCGGACAGGCTCCGGCACGCGGCGAGGGTTTTCGCGATCCTCAGCCTCGGCTCGATCCCGACGAAGCACGCCGCCATGCGTCCCATGGCGTCGAGGGCGCGGCGGTGGGCCTCGCCGTCGTCGAAGCGCGCGATGGCCTGCGCCGCGCGCACGGCATCCGCGAAGCCGCCGCCGCCGGGCACGACGACGACGGCTCCCTCGCGCCCTTCGGCGAGGTCCGACAGCAGGCGGGCGAGGCGGGCGGGATCGGCGAGCAGGCTGCCGCCGACCTTCACCACGCTCAAAGGCGTCGCCTCAGGCGGCATCGCGGCGGCCTCCGGCGCGCAGGAGCCGGGCGGCCTCGGCGATGCGAGCCGGATCGAGGTCGCCCCGGCGGTCGCCGCCCCGGCAGAGGCCGCCGCGAAAGCCGAGGTAACCGGCGCCGAGGTCCGACAGGGCCGGGATGTCGGCGAGCGCCAGGGAGCCCGCCAGCCCCGAGACCAGCCCCTCCGCTCGGCAGGCGGCGGTGAAGGCGGATAGAGCCGGCACGGCGATGCGGTCGGTGAGGCGGCGCCCGTCCTTGGTGTTCGTATCGATCATCGCGCCGACGAACCCGGCGTCGGCCAGGGTCGGCAGGACGGCGAGGTCGAGCCCGTCCTCGGCGAACAGCACGGCGATGAGGCGGCCGCGCGCCGCATCCGCCGCCTCGCGAAGGCCGTCGCGGCCGGAGCGCAGGCCGGGAGGGAGCGCGACCTTGACGTAGTCGACCCCCGTCGCGGCCATGGCGGCGACCTTGGCGACGAGGTCGCCCGCCTCCCGCGGCTCGCCGGCCACGGCGCTGGTGGTCGCGCGGTCCCCGATGCGGGCCACCATGGCACGGACCAGGGCCGGGTCAAGGGCGCCCAGCGCCCCGCGGGCGGGATCCTTGGCGTCGACGAGGTCGGCTCCCGCCGCACGGGCGACCTCCGCCTCGGCGGCGTCGCGCACGCTCACGAGGAGGCGCGGAGCCGCTCGGACGGACAGATGGGGCTCAGGCCGGGTCATGGGGCCGTGGGGTGTCATACGCGCGCCGAATGATCAATGCGGTCGGTTCGGGGCGACCGGCGACGAGCGAGCGCGGGCCGGGACGACGCCGTTCACGAGCGGTTCGGCAACGGCTCGGCCAGGAGGCGGTTCTTGACGATCCAGCGCATGGCGTGGGCCCAGGTGTCGTCGGTGTCGGCGCGGATCACCGCCTGACCGGCGCGCAGCACCTTGCCGGTGGCGGCGTCCGAGATGGCGACGTTGAGGTTGAAGATCTGGTTGGAGCCCTTGTCGACGTAGCCGGTGACGGCGAGATCGGCGCCCAGGGCCTTGGCGATCGTCGCGGCGCAGCCCTCGCACTTGAACAGTGGCGCCTGCTTCGTGATCTCGGTCGCCTGCGGCGCCACGTCCACCGGCTCCAGGGTGGCGGTGAGCGCCTTGCGCAGTTCCTCGGTGACGAGCCCGAGGCGGCGGACCTCGTCGGGCCGGGCCTTGCGGCCGCCGACCACGGCCGGATCGTTGAGCTCGATCCCGAAGATCGCCACCTTGTCGGGGGCGGCCGAGGCGACGCCCGGCAGCATCAGGCCGAGGGCGAGGGCGCCCGCGAGGGACTTGAAGACGACGGTCATGCGATCTCTAGCCTCTCATCGGTGCCGGCCGACCTCAGATAGCACCCGGCGGGCGCCGGGCAACGGCGACGGCGGCTCCTTAGCGTTTCCTTATGCATCCGGCGTTGAGCGCGAACCCGCAATGTTGTTAGCGTGCCGGCCGCATGCACGCTTCATCCCGGCCCCTCCTCGCCCTCGCCCTCGCCGCAGCCTCGGCGGGGCTCGTCCCGATGCCGGTGGCAGCTCAGGAGACGTTGGCTCAGGAGACCAAGGGACAGGGCGCCACGCCGCCCGCGGCGGCGCCCGGCGATACCCACATCGGCCTGATCTACCGGCCGCAGCCGGCCCCGTCCTCCTACGACGCCGAGGCCGTGCCCGACGACGAGGGGGTCGCCGGCGCCCGCATGGCGGTGCGCGACAACAACACCACCGGCCGCTTCACCAAGCAGACCTACGCCCTCGACGAGGTCGCCCTGACGCCCGAGCAGGGGCGGGACGCGGCCGTGGCGGCGGCCAGGGACCTGGCCTCGCGCGGCATCCGCTACCTCGTCCTCGCCCTGCCGGCGGCGGAGGTGCTGGCGGTCGCCGACGCGGTGAAGGGCGAGGGCGTCACGGTCTTCAACACCGCCGCCCCCGACGACGCCCTGCGGGGAGCCGAGTGCCGCGCCAACGTCTTCCACGTCGTCCCGAGCCGGGCGATGCAGACCGACGCCCTGGCGCAGTTCTTCACGCTGATGCGCTGGCGCAAGATGTTCCTCATCGTCGGCCCCAACGAGGCCGACGGGCTCTATGCCGACGCGTTCCGGAAATCGGCGAAAAAGTTCTCGCTCAAGATCAACGCCGAGAAACCCTGGACCTTCGGCCCCCTGGCGCGGGCGCGCGGCGACACGCCGACCCGCGCCGAGGCGATGGTGTTCACCCGCGGCCTCGACTACGACCTCGCGGTGGTCGCCGACGAGGCGAACGACTGGGGCGACTACGTCCCGTTCCGCACGGTGGACCCGCGCCCCGTGGCGGGCACGCAGGGGCTGATCGCCACCACCTGGCACCCGACGCTGGAGACCTGGGGGGCGGCCCAGGCGCAGAACCGGTTCCGGCGTCAGGCCGGCCGGCTGATGCGCCCCCTCGACTACCAGGCCTGGGCGGCGGTCCGCACGGTCGGCGAGGCGGCGACCCAGAAGAAGACCGCCGATCCGGCGGTGCTGGTGCCGTATTTCGCCGACCCCGCCTTCGGCCTGCCGGCCTACAAGGGTGTGTCGTTGAGCTACCGCCCGTGGGACCACCAGCTGCGCCAACCGATCGTGGTGGCGCAGGCTAAGGCGATGGTGACGGTGGCGCCCGAGCAGGGCTTCATCCACCAGCGCACGCCGCTGGACACGCTGGGCGTCGACCAGCCGGAGACGACCTGCAAGCTGCGCTGACGGGCGGCAGGCTCCGCCGACCGGCCCGGCTGCGGCGATGCGGATGCGGTCCGGGCCTGTCTCGGAGGCCGAACTGCCCTACAACCAGCACCGGGAACCTCAAACGACGGACGCGACACGAGCGCGCCGCGCGCAGGGACAGGGAGACACGGATGAGCCGTAAGATGGCCCGCATGGACGTGAAGGCCGGGTTCGGGCTCGCCGCCCTCGCCGGGGCGCTGCTGGGCACGGCCGCCCCGGCCGCGGCCTACACCGTCTACGTCACCAACGAGAAGGGCAACTCGGTCAGCGTCATCGACACGACGACTCTGACCGTCACCGGGACCTGGAAGACGGGTCGCCGCCCGCGCGGCGTCACCGTGAGCAAGGACGGCAAGGAATTGTTCGTCTGCGCCTCGGACGACGACCGCGTCGACGTGCTCGACACCGCCACCGGCAAGACCCTGCGCTCCTTGCGCTCGGGGCCCGACCCGGAGCAGTTCATCCTCGGTCCCGACGGCAACCCGCTCTACGTCGCCAACGAGGACGACAGCCAGGTCACGGTGATCGACATCGAGAAGAACAAGGTGCTGGCGGAGATCCCCGTCGGCGTCGAGCCGGAGGGCATGGGCCTCTCGCCGGACGGCAAGATTCTCGTGAACACCTCCGAGACCACCAACATGGCCCACTTCATCGACACCACGACGCACCAGATCGTCGACAACGTGCTGGTGGACGCCCGGCCCCGGTTCGCCGAGTTCACGTCGGACGGCAAGACGCTCTGGGTCTCGGCCGAGGTCGGCGGCACGATCAGCATCATCGACGTGGAGACGCGCAAGGTGACCCGCAAGATCACCTTCAAGATCCCCGGCGTGACGGACGAGGCGATCCAGCCGGTGGGCGTACGCATCACGAAGGACGGCACCAAGGCCTTCGTGGCGCTGGGGCCGGCCAACCGGGTGGCGGTGGTCAACGCCAAGACCTTCGAGGTCGAGAAGTACCTGCCGGTGGGCCAGCGCGTCTGGCAGCTCGCCTTCACGCCGGACCAGAAGCTCCTGTTCTCCACCAACGGCTCGTCCAACGACGTCTCGGTGATCGACGTGGAGGCCGGCAAGGTCGTGAAGAGCATCGCGGTGGGGCTGCTGCCCTGGGGCGTCGCGAGTTCTCCGAACTAGCCGAGGCGCTTCTCCTCTCCACAGGGGAGGGGAGCGGGTCGCGAAGACGATGACCGAACGCGACCGCCACAAGGCGGCGCTCAGGGAGGGACAAGACGGATGACAGCGACGTTTCGGCTCGCCGGCCTGCGGCTGGCGGCCCTTTTGGCGGCCCCCTTGGCGGCCCTCCTGGCAGCGGGCCCGGCCACCGCCCTCGACCTCACGAAGAAGCGCCAGACCCTGCCCGACCTCGTCCTCGGCAACGAGGAGGGCAACGACTTCGTCGTCGAGAACAAGGAGATCGAACTCGAATCCGGCAAGGCCTACCGGCTGCGCATCGTCGCCAAGGGCCGGCAGGAGTACAAGTTCTACGCGCCCGAGTTCTTCCGCTACATCTGGCTCAACCAGATCGTGATCCAGCACCTGGAGATCCACGGCGGCGGCCCGCCCGACCATTTCGAGTTCGACGAGCCGGGCGAGATCGCGGTCGAGTTCGTGACGATCAAGCCGGGCGAGTACCCCTGGACGATCCGCGGCCTGGAGGCCAAGGGCATGACCGGCAAGTTCATCGTCAAGTAGACCGGAGTTCCTCCATGCGTTCCCTCCGTCACGGCCTGGCCGTCCTGGCCCTCACCACCGCGCCCGCCCTCGCCGACGACAAGGCCGAGTGCTCGGAGGGCATCGCCATGATCGAGGCGGCCCTGGCCGCATCCCCCTCGGAAGCCGCGCGGCCCAAGCTGGCGACCGCCCTGCGCGTGGCCAAGCGCGAGCGCGACGAGGGCGAGTTCGACGAGTGCCTCGACGCGGTGGGCGACGCCAAGCGGGCTTTGGCGCGATGAGCGACGCTCCGGCCCTCGCGGTCGCCGGCGTCACGCATCGCTTCGGCAGCCGGGCGGCGCTCTCCGACGTCTCCCTGGAGGTCGGGCGCGGCCGGTTCGTGGCGCTGCTCGGCCCCAACGGCGCCGGCAAGACCACCCTGTTCTCGGTGATCACCCGGCTCTACACCCACCAGGACGGCCGGGTCGCGATCTTCGGGCACGGCCTCGACCGGGAGCCGTCCCGGGCGCTGGCCCGGATGGGCGTGGTGTTCCAGGCCCGGACCCTCGACACCGATCTCACCGTCGAGCAGAACCTGTTCTACCACGCCAGCCTGCACGGCATCGCCCGCCGGGTGGCCGGGGCGCGGATCGCGGTGCTGCTCGACCGGGTCGGGCTCGCCGACCGGCGGGCCGACAAGATCCGCACGCTCTCGGGCGGCCAGTCCCGCCGCATCGAGATCGCGCGGTCGCTGATCCACGAGCCGCGGCTCCTGCTCCTCGACGAGCCCACCGTCGGCCTCGACCTCGAATCGCGGGCCGACATCGTCGCGATCGTGCGCGCCCTGGTGCGGGAGGAGGGGCTGTCGGTGCTGTGGGCCACCCACATCTTCGAGGAGATCGAGGGGGACGACGACGCGGTGGTGCTGCACAAGGGCCGCATCGTGGCGCGCGGCACCGCCGGCAGCATCGCCCGTCCGGGCGAGACCCTGGAGGCGGCGTTCCGGCGCCTGGTGGCGGACCCGGCGAGGCAGGCGGCATGACGACACCACCCGGCCCCCAGGCCTCGGCCACCCCCCTCGAGAAGCCGGTCCCCCACCTCGGGCGGCTCGATGCGGTCGGCTACCTCATCTGCCTGTCCGGCATCGTGCGCCGGGAGCTGCTGCGCTTCTTCAACCAGAAGGAGCGGTTCTTCTCCGCCCTGGTGCGGCCGCTGGTGTGGCTGTTCATCTTCGCGGCGGGCTTCCGCAACACGCTCGGCGTCTCCATCGAGCCGCCCTACCAGACCTACGTGCTCTACGAGGTCTACGTGGTGCCCGGGCTCGCGGTGATGATCCAGCTCTTCAACGGCATGCAGTCGTCGCTCTCGATGGTCTACGACCGCGAGGTCGGCTCGATGAAGGTGCTGCTCACCAGCCCCTATCCGCGCTGGCTGCTGCTGCTGGCCAAGCTCGTGGCCGGCGTCACGGTGTCGGTGGTGCAGGCCTACGCCTTCCTCGCCATCGCGTATTTCTGGGAGCTCGACATCCCCGCGATCGGCTACCTCGCCGCCCTGCCCGCCTTCGTCGCCGCCGGGCTGATGCTCGGCGCCATCGGCCTGTTGCTGTCCTCGATGGTCAAGCAGCTGGAGAACTTCGCGAGCGTCATGAACTTCGTGATCTTCCCGATGTTCTTCGCCTCCTCGGCGCTCTACCCGCTCTGGCGCATCCGGGAATCCTCCGAGACCCTCTACGCCATCTGCATGGCCAACCCCTTCACCCACGCCGTCCAGCTCGTGCGGTTCGCCCTCTACGGCCAGTTCGATCCGCTGGCCTGCGCCGTGGTGGTCGGCACCACCCTCGTCGTCTTCACCCTCGCCGTCATCGCCTACGATCCCGGCCGCGGCATCATGGCCCGGCGCGGCGGTCCCGCCGGAGAAGCCCCATGATCCGTTTCGTTCCCGTTCGTTCCGCCCTGGTCCTCGCCTCCCTCGCCCTCCTGGCCGCCCCGGCCGGCGCCCAGCCCAAGAGCGATCCCGACTGGCCCTGCGTGCAGCGCAAGGTCACGACGCTCAGCCCCGGCACGGTCTGGACCGGGCCGGACATCGCCGAGGCCGGCCCGTGGGGCGACGACTTCGAGGCGGCCGCCCTCGCCCAGAAGATCGCCTCGCGCCGCACCGAGCTGTCCCAGGTCGATCCGCTCCTCGACGACTTCGCGGCCAAGGCCGGCGACGAGAAGGCCAAGCGCCTGACCCGGGTGTTCGCCGGCGTGTTCGAGGTGGTCAACGGCGAGCGCGCCCGCGTCATGGGCGGCATCACCCGCTACGCCCAGGGCCAGCGCCGCATGGCCGAGCGCATCCGCGACGAGGCCGACAAGATCAGCGCCACCAAGGACGGCCCGAGCGCCTCCGACGCCCGCGAGATCCCCAAGGAAGCCTCCGAGCTCGAGAACCAGTTCGCCTGGGACCGGCGCATCTTCACCGAGCGCAGCCAGTCGCTGGCCTACGTCTGCGAGGTGCCGACCCTGCTCGAACAGCGCCTGGGCGAAATCGCCCGCAAGATTCAGGCGCGGCTCTGAATCGCCAGACCCCGCGCCCTCTCACCGAAAGGCTCGCCGGACCCCTCCCGGCGGGCCTTTTTTCGTCGCCGCGGCGAGCTGCCGCTTGGGCCCGACCGCCGAGCCGATTCGACCGCCGCACCGCCCGTAGCGACACGGTCGGAGCCCCTGGGCCAATCCGCAACACCGGGCCAAAATCGTGTCGCCGCGCATTGCCGAATCCTCCCGGATTTGATGCCGAATTGGCATGAACCCGTTGTGGTCATTGAGATTTCTGTTGCCGTTTGGACACCCTCGATCGCGATCCGGACCGAACCTCCGGTGAGATGGGGAAATTCGCGGCTCACCCGATTGTGTTGAAGCGCACTCCTCTCGAAACATACCCGAACACGCCGGGGAACAACCGGCGGACCAAACCGGGGACAGGGGTCGAGAGAATGAACAAGCGGACGCTGCGCAGCAGCCTCCTCGTATCGGCGGCGATGCTGCCGAGCGTGGTCTACGCTCAGGGCGCCCAGCAGGCGGTCACACTGGGCGAGCTCGACGTCGTCGCCTCGGCCCCCTCGGCGAGCGTGCGCAGCGCCAGCGGCGCGCTCCTCGGCATCGACCGCGACAAGCTGCCCCAGAATTCCAGCGTGCTGACCTCGGCCGACGTGAACCGCGTCGGCGCACCGAGCGTGCTGCGGGCACTGGACGAGCGCGTCGGCTCGATCAGCATCAACAACGCCCAGGGCAACCCCTTCCAGCCGACGATCACCTATCGCGGCTTCGAGGCCTCGCCGCTGGGCGGCAGCCCGCAGGGGGTCGCCGTCTACGTCAACGGCCAGCGCTTCAACACCTCGTTCGGCGACACGGTGCAGTGGGACCTGATCCCCGACATCGCGGTGGACCGCATCGAGCTCGAGGGCTCGAACCCGGCCTTCGGCCTCAACGCGCTCGGCGGCTCGCTGCAGGTGCTGCTCAAGAACGGCTTCACCTACCAGGGCACCGAGCTCAACGTGCTCGGCGGCTCGTTCGGCCGCGGCTCGGTCTCGTTCCAGCACGGCCAGCGCTCGGACAACGTCGGCCTCTACATCGCCGGCACCTCGCTGTCCGAGAACGGCTGGCGCAAGCGCTCGCCCTCGCGGCTGCGCCAGTTCTACGCCGACCTCGGCGTGCAGGCGGAGAAGGGCGAGTTCCACCTCAACTTCTCGGGCGCCATCAACAGCCTGACCGGCAACGGCACCCTGCCGGTGGACCTGCTCGCCTTCCAGCGCAACGAGGTCTTCACCTACCCCGACAAGACCCTCAACGAGTACGGCCGCATCGGCATCTCGGGCATCTACGACATCGCGCCCACCGTCACCCTGCAGGGCAACGCCTACATCGGCCGGTTCTCGCAGCAGACCGCCAACGGCGACGCCGCCGAGCTCGAGAACTGCGAAGCCAACCCGGACTTCATCTGTTCGGAAGGCGCCAACGAGCAGCAGTTCTTCCTGCGCGACCGCATGAACGCCCCGGTGCGGGCCAGCAGCGTGCGCACGGCCGACTTCGCCTCGCTGCCGCTCTTCGCCGACCGCTTCGACGAGGGCGGGCCCTACGCCTTCCTCAACCAGACCCGCACCCAGACCGACAACTTCGGCGCCACCATCCAGACCACGGTGCGCGAGCGGCTGTTCGACATGCCCAACCGCTTCGTGCTCGGCGGCTCCTACGACGGCGGTCGCACCCGCTTTTCCGCCGACAACTCGGTGGGCGGCCTGACCTTCGACCGCGGTTTCGCCGGCCCCGGCATCGTGGTGCGCTCCGACGACAACGCCATCACCCCGGTGAGCGTGCACTCCAGCAACGACTACGGCGGCATCTACATCCAGAACAACACCGACATCACCGACCGGCTGACCCTGACCCTGCAGGGCCGCTACAACATGGCCAAGATCGTCCTGCGCGACCAGATCGGCACGGCGCTCAACGGCGACCATTACTTCGAGCGTTTCAACCCCGGCATCGGCGCCACCTACAAGATCATCCCCGACCTGCTCACCGCCTACGGCGGCTACGTCGAGGCCAACCGCGCGCCGACCCCGGCCGAGCTCTCCTGCGCCGACCCGCTGGCGCCGTGCTCGCTCACCAACTTCTTCGTCGGCGACCCGCCGCTCAAGCAGGTGGTGTCGCGCACCGTGGAAGCCGGCTTTCGCGGCCGCATCCCGGTGTCGGCGGAATTCGGCGGCATCGTGAGCTGGAAGGCCGGCGTGTTCCGGGCCCGCAACGAGGACGACATCACCTTCGTCCCCTCCGACATCACCATCGGCCGGGCCTTCTTCCAGAACGTCGGCTCGACCCGCCGCCAGGGCGTCGAGGCGGGCATCGCCTACACCACCCCGGTCTGGAACGCCTTCCTCGACTACGCCTTCGTCGACGCCACCTTCCAGACGCCCCTGACCCTGAACTCCGGCGGCAACCCCTTCGCCACCCCCAACCCGGCCCAGCCGGACAACGACGAGGCCCGCCAGGTGTTCGTGCGGCCCGGCGACAGGCTGCCCGGCGTCGCCCCCCACCAGATCAAGGTCGGCGTGCAGTACCTCGTCACGCCCGAGTGGAAGGTCGGCATGCTCGCCCGCTACGCCACCGGCAAGTTCCTGGTGGGCGACGATTCGAACCTCAACAAGACCACCGGCGACTACGCGGTGATCGGCTTCAACACCAGCTACCGGATCGCCCAGAACATCGAGGTCTACGGCTACGTCGAGAACGCCCTCAACGCGAAATACGCCACCTTCGGCACCTTCTCGCCGGTGGGCGAGGTGCCGATCCTGGCCCTGCCCAACGCCAGCTCCAACCGCAGCCTCGCGCCCGGAGCGCCCATCGCCGCCTACGGTGGCCTGCGCATCTTCTGGTAGCACCGCCCGATGCGATCGCGGGGCCGCGCCGAGCGGCCCCGCATCATCCCGATACAAGCCCCCGCGGGTCGCCCCCGCGGGGGCTTTGTCATGAGGGCACGCCGAAAACGACGGCGGACAGGACTCGCAGGCGTGGGACACCGCCTCGGGGACCGGGAAAAACACGCACATCGGCGGGTATTGTCACCCGGATGGGTTGCGCATCGTTCCCTTGGCCGCCGACTTGCACTATGTCGCCTCAGCCGTCCCGAAAACCGTCGCCACGGGATGCGCCGCGGTCCCGGCGGGCGAAGCACCCGCCGACCGGCCCTTGCGACGGACGAGAACCGGGGACCGACCGTTCCCTGGTCCATGACCTTGGAGACCCGATCGATGTCCTCCCACCTTCGTCACGCCCTGCTGTTCTCCGCGATCCTCGTCGCCCTGCCGATGGGGCAGGCCCTCGCCGCCCCCGCCGGCAAGATGGCCGTCGAGATGTTCGATCCCGACAAGGACGGCACGGTCGATCTCAAGGAGGCGCAGGCCGCCGCCGCCGCCCTGTTCGATTCCCTCGACCCCGACAAGGACGGCACCCTCGACAAGAAGGAGCTGAAGGGCCGCCTGACGGCCAAGGAGCTCAAGGCCGCCGATCCGGACATGGACGGCACCCTCGACAAGAACGAGTACCTGGCCATCGTCGCCAAGCGCTTCTCGAAGGCCGATCCGGACGGCGACGGCACCCTCGATGCCAAGGAATTCGGCAAGCCGGCCGGCAAGGCCGTCCTCAAGCTGATGAAGTAACCGCCGCCCCCCAGGGCCCGATCTGTCGCAGCAACGCCGGAGTCGCCTCCGGCGTTGTCTGTTTTTCAACGATCGGGAATGTGTTCATGCGGTTCACCCTTGGCCTCGCGGCCGGTCTTCTCGCCCTGTCCGGTACGGCGCCGGCCTTCGCCTCGTCCTGCACCGACCAGATCGCGACCATCGAGAAGCGTCTCGACAGCGCCGGGGCGGCCACCGTCACCGGCACGGTCCCGCCCGGGGGGCCGACCCCGCCGGCATCCGGCAAGGCGCTGGACGCTCCCCCGGCCGGCAAGCCGACCGATCCGGCGGCCCGCCCCACCGCCTCGGGTGTCGAGGCGGCGCGCGACCTCATCCGGCAGGCCAAGGCCCAGGACAAGGCCGGCGACGTCAAGGGCTGCGAGGCGACCATGACCCAGGCCAAGGAGAAGGCCGGCGCCCTGCCGTAGCGTACGCCGCCCAGGACCTCAGTAGGCGTTGCGTGTCGTGAACAGCGAGATCGGCGTCTCGAGCATGATCCGGATGTCGAACAGGACCGACCAGTTCTCGATGTAGTACAGGTCGTGCTCGACCCGGCGCTGGATCTTGTCGTCGGTGTCGGTCTCGCCGCGCCAGCCCTTGACCTGGGCCCAGCCGGTGATGCCCGGCTTGACCTTGTGGCGGGCGAAGTAGCCGTCCACCACCTGGTCGTAGAGGGTGTTGGCGGTCCGCGCGTTGATCGCGTGCGGGCGCGGGCCGACGAGGGAGAGCTCGCCCTTGAGTACGTTGAAGAGCTGGGGCAGCTCGTCGAGGGACGTGCGGCGGATGAAGCGCCCGACGGGCGTGACGCGCGGGTCGCCGCGCGTCACCTGCTTGGCGGCGGCGTAGTCGCACTGGTCGACGTACATCGAGCGGAACTTCAGGACCTCGATGATCTCGTTGTTGAAGCCGTGCCGCTTCTGCCGGAACAGGATCGGGCCGGGCGAGGTGAAGCGCACCGCCAGGGCGACGCCGATCATCACGGGAGCGAGGGCGACGAGCATCGCCACGCCCACGACCCGGTCGAAGATGCCCTTCACCACGATGTCCCAATCGGCGATCGGCTTGTCGAACACGTCGAGGACGGCGACGTCGCCGAGGTAGGAATAGGCGCGCGGGCGCAGCTTCAGCCGCGTCGCCTGGGCCGAGAGCCGGATGTCGATGGGCAGGACCCACAACTTGGTCAGCATCTGCATCAGCCGCTCCTCGGCGGCGATGGGCAGGGTGAAGACCACGAGGTCGAGGCGGGTGGAGCGGGCATAGGCGACGAGATCGCTGACCGTGCCGAGCTTCGGATAGCCGGCGATCACCGTGGCGGCGCGGTCGTCGGCGCGATCGTCGAAGAACCCGACGACGCGGATGCCGGCATCGGCCTGCGCCTCGAGGGCGCGGATCAGGTTCTCGGCCAGCGGCCCGCCGCCGACGATGGCGGTGCGGCGGTCGAAGCGCCCCTGGCGCATCTGCGTGGCGACGATGCGCGCCAGCACCATGCGGCCGGCCATCACGCCAACGAGGCCGGCCCCGTAGAAGGTGGCGAGCCAGATCCGCGAGTACTGGTCGGCGATCTTGGCGAAGACCAGGGCCGCGGCGACCACGAGAAACGCGAGCGACCAGGCCGCGAACAGCCGTGGAGCGGCCTTGAGGACGCTGCGGAAGGCCGCGATGCGATAGCCGCCGCTCACCTGGATCAGCGCCACGGCCAGGACCGCGCTGCCGAGGATGGCAGCGAGGTAGCGCAGGCCCAGCGGCCCGATCCGGTCGGGCTGCACGAGGTGGACGGCCACCCCGAGGCCGACGATCGCCGCGAATTCGAGAACGCGGACCGTCCCCGTCAGGACGACGGGGGAGAGCGGCGCGGCGGGCATCGGCCGCGTGGTCTCGGCCGGTGGCGCGGCGGCGGGGACGTCGAACCCGGCGACCCGGGCTCCGGGCGCGCCGGCCACCTTGAGGAGGTCGCGGACGTCGAAGGCACTCATCGGATGGCCACCTTGCACATCGGACCGGGGAGGGGGAGCCGGGCGTCGACCGCCCCCGTTCGCGGGTCGGGACCCGTCGTCCGGTCCGGATCGCGCGTCGGTCGAGCGTAGCGGGCCGACCTCACGGAAGGCTTAACGGTGCCGCCCCCGACCCGAGCGAGTCGTCGGCGAAGATCGCCGCCGCGCGGGCCGGGTCGCCCCTGGCCGCCACGGCGGCGGCGTAGCCGGCGAGCACGCCCGCTCCCATCCGCCGCATCGAGAACCGGGCCTCCACCGATGTCGCCAGCCGGCCGACCCGCTCGGCGAGGGCCTCGGGGGCCTCGTCGAGGACACGGGCGAGGGCCGCGGCGAGGGCCTTGGCGTCGCGGGGCGGCACCAGGTCCCGGGCCGCGGCGCCGAAGATCTCGGGAATGCCGCCGACATCGGTGGCGACCAGGGGTTGGCGCGCGGCCGCCGCCTCCAGCACCACGTAGGGCAGGGATTCCGCGAACGAGGGCACCACCATCACCCGGCCCCGGGCCAGGGCGTCCCGGATCGGCTGGGGCGGCTCGTAGACCACGGCGTCGGCGAGGCCCAGCCGCGCCACGGCCGCGGCGATCGCATCGGCGTCGGGGCCCGATCCGACCATGAGCAGGCGCACCGGGCGCCCCGCCGCGCGCAAGGCCGCCAGGGCGTCGATGAGGACCGGGATGCCCTTGGCCTCGCGCAACTCGCCGACATAGACGAGGTCGAACGGGTCGTGCGCCCTCGCGATGGGGGCGAATTCTGCGGCGTCGATGCCGTTGTAGACGATCCGGGCGCGGCGGGTCTCGCTCACGTAGGCCCGGTGCCGGCCGGCGACGAAGGCGCTCTCGAACAGGAACACGTCGGTACGCCCCGCGAGGGCACGCTCGACGCCCATGTAGAGGCGGTGGAGGCGGCTGCCCGGACGGTAGTTGTAGCTGCCGCCGTGGGGCGTGTAGGCGCGGATGGCGCCCCGCACGACGGCGAGCCGGGCATAGGCGCCGCCCTTGGCGCCGTGCCCGTGCAACACGCCCACCCCGAGGGCGGCGGCATGGCGCGACAGCCGCCACAGGGCCGCGAGGTCGGCGGCGTGCGGATTGCGGCTCATCGGGATGCGCACGACGCCGAGGCGGAGGACCGGGCGCAGGTCGGCCAGCGCGCGTTCGGCCCGGTCGCCGCCGGTTCCGGAATCGCAGACGATCCCGACGTCGTGCCCGGCCGCGGCCTGGAGACGGACGAGGTCGGAGACGTGGCGGAACAGGCCGCCGACGGGGGCACGGAACACATGCAGGATGCGCCGGCGCGGCTCCTGGCCGGCGGGCGACGCGGACGGGGTGTCGAGGGACGGGACGGCCACGGGCAGGCTCCTGCGCGCCGAACCGTGACGAGGTCGCGCCGCGTCGAGCGTTAGCCGGAAAGTGTGGGGGGCCGGTTAAGGGAACCGCGGGCATCGGCCGTGATCGTTCCGCCGTCCGGGCGGACGCTCAGATGTTGGGCGCCGCCACCCGCTGGCGCAGCCCGGTGATCACCGCCTTGAGGATGTCGGTGCCCGCGTCGCCCTGGACCTGCCGGTAGCCCTGCGCCGCGTAGATCCGGTCGTGGACGAAGGAGAGCTTGGCGATCACGGCCGGCGTCAGCTTGAAGGGGTAGAGGGCCGGCTGGCCCATGCTGCGGCTGAGCGAATTGATGGCGTAGGTCAACGGCAGCCAGGCCTCGATCATCCGGTCGAGGTCGGGGCTGCGGTGCGGGTCGAACTCGATCCGCACGGTCTGGGGCGCCTGGTTGCGCAGGTGCGGGTTCAGGCTCAGGCCGAACACGCCGGCGGTCTCCAGGGTGTCGACGATGTGGAGGTAATGCGCGAAGGTCTCGGCGAAATCTTCCCACGGGTGGCAGGTGGCATAGGCGCTGACGTAGCCCTCGGCCCAGTCGTCGGGCGGCCCGTAGGCGTGGTGGCGTTGGAGGGCGGCGGCGTAGTTCCGGGTCTCGTCGCCGAACAGATCGCGAAAATCCCACAGGCTCGGGTCCTGGCGCACGAGCATCGTCCAGAAGTAATGGCCGATCTCGTGCCGGAAATGGCCGAGCAGGGTCCGGTAGTATTCGCCGAACAGCATCCGCCGGCGCTCGCGCTCGACGTCGTCGGCCTCGGCGATGTTCATGGTGATGAGGCCGTTGAGATGGCCCGTCATCACCGGCGGCCCGAGGCGGTAGCTCTCGGTGGGGTCCACCAGGAAGTCGAAGGCGAGCCCGGAGGCCGGGTTCTCGGCACGGGTCATCAGCGGCAGACGCAGGCGCATCAGCGAGTAGAACAGGCGGTGCTTGGCCGCCTCGATCTGGCGCCAGCGGGTCAGGTTCCAGGCGATGCGCAGGTCCGGCACCAGCCGGTTGTGGCGGCAGGCGGCGCAGAACGCCCCCGGCTCGTCGTCGGGCACCAGCCAATTGCAGGCGCCGTGCTCGGCGTTGGCGCAGAAGCGATACTTGCGGCCCGGGTCGGCATAGGCGTGCCAGAGGTCTCCCGACGGTTCGAGCGCCGAGACGCTGTGCCCTTCGCAGACGTAGCCGAGGCGCCGTTGGCAACTGTCGCAGGCGGTGCTCTCGAAGCTCACCGGCTGGTCGCAGGCCTGGCACTGGAAGATCTTCATGACGGGGTCTCGATGGCGGAACTCCAGGTGAGGGCGGCGGGCGCACGCCGCGGGCTCGCACCGGGCGTCACCGGCGGGAACCAAGAGGATTGCCGGCCCCCCGGTTCCCGCCACGGCATGATGCACGGGATTTGCTTGCCACCAAGCCTCGCCGCCGGCTCACGAAGCGGGCGCGCGCACCCCGGGCCCTGCGGGATTCGCATCGGCCCGGTTACAGGCCTACCATCGCCGGCCTATAGAGGGCCGGCATCGTGACGGGCGGCCGACGGGCCGTCCCTCGATCATCGCCGTGTCGATCCCGAGCGCGGGACGGGCACGGCCTCCTCGACTGAACTTGCGGGAGCCTCCGTGTCGATCAAAGCCGCCCTGCACCACGTCACCCACTACACCTACGACCGGCCGATCGCGCTGGGGCCGCAGGTGGTGCGGCTGCGTCCGGCGCCGCACACCCGCACCAAGGTGCCGGCCTATTCGCTCACGGTGACGCCCGAGAACCACTTCATCAACTGGCAGCAGGACCCCAACGGCAACTGGCTCGCCCGGCTGGTGTTTCCCGAGAAGACCACCGAACTGAAGATCCAGGTCGACCTCACCGCCGACATGGCGGTGATCAACCCGTTCGACTTCTTCGTGGAGGAGTACGCCCAGAACCGGCCGTTCGCCTACGAGGCCGACCTCACCGCCGAGCTGAAGCCCTACCTCGTCACCGACGACGCCACCGGCCCCGAGATCGACGCCTTCCTGACCCGGCTGCCGACGGAGACCAACACCGTCCTGTTCCTGGTGGCGCTCAACGCGCAGATCGCCGCCGAGGTCGCCTACGGCGTGCGGATGGAGCCGGGCGTCCAGACGCCGGCCGAGACCCTGACCCTCAAGAGCGGCTCGTGCCGCGACTCCGCCTGGCTGCTGGTGCAGGTGCTGCGCCGCCTCGGCATGGCGGCCCGCTTCGTCTCCGGCTACCTGATCCAGCTCATTCCCGACACCACCGCCGTCGACGGGCCGGTCGGCACCTCCACCGATTTCACCGACCTCCACGCCTGGGCCGAGGTCTACCTGCCGGGTGCCGGCTGGATCGGGCTCGACGCCACCTCCGGCCTCCTGTGCGGCGAGGGCCACATCCCCCTGGCGGCGACCCCGCACTACCAGTCGGCGGCCCCGATCTCGGGCCTGGCCGAGCCGGCCGGGGTGACCTTCGGCTTCGAGATGAACGTGACCCGCGTGGCGGAGGCGCCGCGCATCACCAAGCCGTTCTCGGACGCGGTCTGGACCGCGATGGATGCGCTGGGCGAGCGCATCGACGCCGACCTCCTGGCCCAGGACGTGCGCCTGACCATGGGCGGCGAGCCGACCTTCGTCTCCATCGACGACTTCGAATCCGCCGAATGGAACGCCTCCGCCGTGGGGCCGACCAAGCGGGGCCTCGCCGACAAGCTGATCCGGCGCCTGCGCACCCGGTTCGCGCCCGGCGGCATGCTGCACTACGGCCAGGGCAAGTGGTATCCCGGCGAGAGCCTGCCGCGCTGGGCCTTCGCCCTGTTCTGGCGCAAGGACGGGCAGCCGATCTGGCGCGACGCCGACCTGATCGCCTCCGAGACCGGCCCGCGCGACGCCAAGATCCACCAGGCCAAGGCCCTCATCGACGGGCTCGCGGGCAAGCTCGGCCTCTCCGCCTACGTGCTCCCGGCCTACGAGGACCCGGTCTACTGGCAGGAGAAGAAGGACGAACTGCCGGTCAACGTCACCACCTCGGACCCGAAGTTCCCCAACCCCGAGACCAACGCCCGCATGAAGCGGGTGTTCGAGCGGGGCCTGGGCGAGCCCACCGGGTTCGCCCTTCCGCTGGCGAGCCTCGCCCTGGGGGAGGACGACGCTCGGCGCTGGATCTCGGAGGCCTGGGAGTTCCGGCGCGGCCACGCCTTCCTCACGCCGGGCGATTCCCCGGCGGGCTACCGCCTGCCGCTGTCCTCGCTCCCCTACGTGCCGCCCGAGCACTATCCCTACTACCAGCCGCAGGACCCGCTCGAAGAGCGTGGGGTGCTGCCCGGGGCGGCGCCGGCCACGGCGACGGCCAACGGCTCGGGCGTCACCGGGGTGGCGGTGCGTACCGCCCTGGCGATCGAGCCGCGCGAGGGCGTGCTGCACGTCTTCATGCCGCCCCTCGAACGGGTGGACGAGTACCTGGAACTGCTCGGCCACCTAGAGGCCGTGGCCACCGACCTCGGCCAGCCCCTGCACATCGAGGGCTACGAGCCGCCGTTCGATCCGCGCATCGGCGTCATCAAGGTCACGCCCGATCCCGGCGTGATCGAGGTCAACGTGCACCCCGCCGCCAGCTGGCGCGAGGCCGTCGCCATCACCACCGACCTCTACGAGGAGGCCCGCCAGATCCGGCTCGGCGCCCAGAAGTTCATGATCGACGGGCGCCACACCGGCACCGGCGGCGGCAACCACGTGGTGCTCGGCGGCGCCACGCCGGCGGATTCGCCGTTCCTGCGCCGGCCCGACCTCCTCAAGAGCCTGGTGCTGTACTGGCAGCGCCACCCCTCGCTCTCGTACCTGTTCGCCGGCCTCTACATCGGTCCCACCAGCCAGGCACCGCGCATGGACGAGGCCCGCCACGACGGGCTCTACGAACTCGAGATCGCGCTGGCCCAGGTGCCCAAGCCCGACGAGCCCAACATCCCGCGCTGGCTCGTGGACCGCATCTTCCGCAACATCCTGGTGGACGTCACCGGCAACACCCACCGCTCCGAGATCTGCATCGACAAGCTGTACTCGCCGGACGGGCCGACGGGGCGCCTCGGGCTGCTCGAGTTCCGCTCCTTCGAGATGCCGCCGGACCCGCGCATGAGCCTGGCGCAGCAGCTCCTCCTGCGCGCCATCGTGGCCTGGGCCTGGCGCGAGCCGCAAGGTGGCGGCTGCGTCCGCTGGGGCACCGGGCTGCACGACCGCTTCATGCTGCCCCACTTCCTCTGGAGCGACTTCCTCGGCGTCCTCGCGGACCTGCGCGAGGCCGGCTACGACTTCGACCCGGCCGCCTTCCAGGCGCAGTTCGAGTTCCGCTTCCCCGTGTTCGGCAGCATCGAGCAGGGCGGCGTGAGCCTCGAACTGCGCCAGGCCCTGGAGCCCTGGCACGTGCTCGGCGAAGAGGGCGCCATCGGCGGCACCGTGCGCTACGTCGATTCCTCGGTGGAGCGCCTGCAGGTGAAGGCCACCGGCTTCGTGCCCGGCCGCCACGTCATCGCCTGCAACGGCCGGCGCCTGCCGATGACCTCCACCGGGGTCTCCGGCGAGGCCGTGGCGGGCCTGCGCTTCAAGGCCTGGCAACCGGCCTCGTCGATGCATCCGACGATTCCGGCCCATTCGCCCCTCACCATCGACATCCTCGATGCGTGGAGCGGGCGTTCGCTCGGCGGCTGCCGCTACCACGTCAGCCATCCGGGCGGGCGCAACTACGAGACCTTCCCGGTCAACACCTACGAGGCCGAGGGGCGGCGCCTGGCACGGTTCCAGGCGCACGGCCACACCCCCGGCAAGGTCGCGATGCCGCCCGAGGAGGGCAGCCGCGAGTTCCCCATGACCCTCGACATGCGGGTTCCGGCCCCGACATGACACCGCCCCCGGGATCGGCGCACGAGACACCGAGCCAGCGCATCGCCCGCTGGACGGCCGGCTACCGGCCGCACGCGGGCGTGCCGGACGAGTTCATGGACGACCAGGGCCGGGTGAAGGGGGCCTGGCCGCGGGTGCTCGACCGCCTCGGCGCCATGGACGAATCCGAGATCGGCGCCCGCTTCGCCTCCGCCGAACGCCACATCCGCGATGCCGGGGTCTCCTACCGGATCTACGGCGACCAGCGCGACCACGCCTGGCCGCTGGGCTCGATGCCGCTGGTGATCGAGGAGGACGAGTGGCGCTCCCTGAGCGAGGGCATCGTCGAGCGCGCCGGCCTGATGGAATGGGTGCTCTCCGACATCTACGGCGCCGGCAGCCTGGTGGCGCAGGGTCTGCTCCCCGCCGCCGCGGTGGCCGGCAGCCCCGAGTTCCTGCGGCCGCTCCACGGCGTCGCGCCGCCGGGCGGGCGCTGGCTCAAGCTCTACGCCGCCGACATCGGCCGCGGCCCCGACGGGCGCTGGCGGGTGCTCGCCGACCGGACGCAGTCTCCCTCCGGCCCGGGTTACGCGCTGGAGAACCGGCTGGTGCTCACCCGCGCCTTCCCCGACCTCTACACCGACCTCCACGTCGAGCGGCTGGCGAGCTTCTTCCAGGCGTTTCGCGAGGGCCTGGCGGTGGGGGCCCAGCGCAGCGATCCGCGCATCTGCCTGCTGACCTCCGGGCCGATGAGCTCGACCTACGTCGAGCAGGCGGCGCTGGCGCGCTACCTCGGGCTGCTGCTGGTGGAGGGCGACGACCTCGTCACCCAGGACGGGGTGCTGCACGTGCGCACCGTCTCGGGCCTCAAGCGGGCCGACGTCCTGTGGCGGCGGATCGATTCCGATTACATGGACCCCCTCGAACTCAACCCGGCCTCGCGGCTGGGGGTGCCCGGGCTGGTCGAAGCCCTGCGCGGGGGCCACCTGGTCGTGGGCAACATGCCGGGCTCGGGCATCCTCGAATCGGGCGCGCTCTCGCCCTACCTCGGCGGCATCGCCCGGCACGTGCTGGGGCACGGCCTGTCGCTGCCGGGGCCGCGCTCGTGGTGGTGCGGCGATCCCGACGCCCTCGCCCATGTCCGCGACCACCTCGACGGCCTCACCCTCCGCCCGGTGGCGACCCCCGGCAAGGGCATGGCCCGCGACGCCATCCTCGGGCCCCACGCGCTGGAGGCCGAGCGCGAGCGCCTGGTCTCGGCCCTGCGCGACCGGCCGTTCGACTTCGTCGCCGAGGAAGCGGCGCCCCTCTCCACCACCCCCGGCTGGGAGCGGGGCCCGGGCGGGCTGCGCCTGGTGCCGCGCCCGTTCGTGATGCGGGTGTTCGCGGCCGCCACCCCCGAGGGCTGGCGCGTCATGCCCGGCGGGTTCTGCCGCATCTCCGAACGGCCGGACGTCGCCCCCATCGAGATGCGGGCGGGCATCAAGTCGGCAGACGTGTGGGTCCTGTCGAACCGGCCGGTGGAATCGGTCTCGCTGATCCAGCAGGGCGCGCCCCGTGTGCGGCGCATCGCCGGGCACCTGCCGTCGCGGGCGGCCGACAACCTGTTCTGGTTCGGTCGCTACGTCGAGCGCGCCGAGATCGTGATCCGCCTCGTCATCGCGCATCTGGGCAGCGTCGGCGACGCGGTGGTGGCGGATCTGGCCGGCGACGCCAAGGCACCCACCGCCCTGCGCATCCGGGCGCTCCTCGACGAATGGGGCGCCATCAGCGCGCCCGACCTGCCCACCGTCGCCATCGCCCGCGAGGCCCTGTGCGGTCGCAAGACCCACGGCTCGGCCCTGGCGCACGGGCTGTCGGCGCGGGACAACGCCGCCTCCCTGCGCGAGCGCCTCTCCAGCGAGGCCTGGCGGGTGCTCACGGACCTGCGCGACGCCCTCGACCACGACGACGGCGAGGCGCGCTCGGAGGCGGAGCTGCTCGGCCTCGCCGAGCGGGCGCTCAGCCACATCGCCGCCCTCTCGGGGCTGGCCGGCGAGAACATGAACCGCACCGCCGGCTGGCACTTCGTCGACCTCGGCCGGCGCATCGAGCGGGCGATCAACACCAGCGCCCTGGCGGTGCGGTTCGCCGGCGACGAGGCGGGGGCCGAGGACCTGGCGGTGATGCTGTCGCTGTGCGACTCGCATATCACCTACGGCGCGCGCTACATGCACGGCGTCGCCCTCGATCCGGTGCGGGACATGGTGCTGCTCGACGCCTTCAACCCCCGCTCGGTGGCCTTCCAGATCGAGGCGATCGTGCGCCACCTCGACGAGTTGCCGGCCCTGCGCGCCGACGGCCTGCCCGAGCCGCACCGGCGCCTCGCCCTGCAGCTGCGGGCCGAGTTCTCCACCGGCGAGGCGGTGGACTTCGAGAGCGCGACGCTGGCCCGCCTGGAGGCCTCGTTCGAGAGCCTGGCCGACGCCATCGCCGGACGCTACTTCCCCAACGGCCCGCATGCCCTGCGGCCCGAGAAGCTGATGGGGCTCGCGTGATCTACACGCTGCGCCACCTCACCCGCTATCGCTACGGCAAGCCGGTCCGCTTCGCCCGCTGCGCCCTGCGCCTGCGGCCCCAGGACGGCGACGGCCAGCGGGTGCTGGAGAGCACCCTCGCAATCTCGCCGACCCCGCGCACCCGCATCGTGCGGCGCGACTACTTCGGCCTGGAGACCGAGGCGGTGACCATCGACGCGGTCCACAGCGAGCTGCGGGTCGAGGCCCTGTCGCGGGTGCTGGTGGAGCGACCGGCCCTGCCCGAGCCCGAATCCGGCCCGAGCTGGGAGGAGGTCCGCCTGTCCGCCCTGGCGTCGCGGTCGCTGGCGCCCGAGGCGCCGATCCACTTCCTGTTCCCGAGCGTGCGGGTGCCCCTGGTGGCGGAGGTGACGGACTACGCCCGCGCCAGCTTCCCGCCCGGCCGCAGCGCCTACGGCGGCGCCTTCGACCTGATGATGCGCATCCGGGCCGATTTCCGATTCGATTCCAAGGCCACCACCGTGCAGACCCCCCTGGCGGAATCCTTCGCCCTGCGCGCCGGCGTCTGCCAGGACTTCGCCCATATCATGATCGCGGCCCTGCGCGGCCTCGGGCTGCCGGCGGCCTACGTCAGCGGCTACCTGCGCACCATCCCGCCGCCGGGCCGGCCGCGCCTGCGCGGGGCGGACGCCAGCCACGCCTGGGTCGCGGTCTGGTGCGGGCAGGGCTGGATCGGCCTCGACCCCACCAACGGCATCGGCGTGCGCGACGACCACATCCTGGTGGCGCGCGGCCGCGACTACACCGACGTCTCCCCCATCGACGGCATCGTCTCCTCCTCCGGCTCGCAGAAGCTGCGGGTGGAGGTGGACGTGATCCCCGAGGGCGAGGCGATGCCGCCCGAGGTCGCGGAGTTCGAACGGGCCGAGCCCGAGGCCGCCACGGCCTGACCCGGGCGAGCCCACCTCCGCTTCGCAGGATCGCCGGCCGACGGCGGTCGCCCCGCCCGGGAAACCGGAGTGTCCGGGCTCATCCTCATGAGCTTCGACGACGGCACCTGGTCGGACCGTGGACCGACCTGGAATTGGAATTCCTATACCTTTCGTGCATGCTCCGGCGCATCGGGCCGGCCCGCCAGGAACAATAAGGCGGGACGCTCGGCCGTGGAGGAAACATGAACGAGATCGTCAAGCCCGACTCGCTGCTCGTCGCCCAGGCCGAGAGCCTGACCGAGACCTTCTTCGGCGGCTGCCCGCACGACTGTCCCGACACCTGCTCGATGCTGTTCGAGGTGAAGGATGGCGAGCTCCTGAGCGTGCGCGGCAACCCGGACCATCCGATGACCCGCGGCGGCCTGTGCGTGAAGCTCAAGGACTACGAGAAGCGCCACTACCATCCCGATCGTCTGCTCTACCCGATGAAGCGGGTCGGCCCGAAGGGCTCGAAGCAGTTCGAGCGCATCACCTGGGACGAGGCCCTCGACACGATCGTCACGCGCTGGAAGGGCATCGTCGACCAGTACGGCCCCGAGGCCATCGCCCCCTACAGCTACCTCGGCAACCAGGGCCTCGTGCACGGGCTGAACGGCGGCGACGCCTTCTTCAACCGCCTGGGCGCCACGGTGACCGAGCGCACCTTCTGCGGCGAGGGCTCGTGCACGGCCTGGCTGCTCACGGTCGGCCCCACCGCCGGCCTCGACCCGGACAGCTACATCCACTCCAAGTACATCGTGATCTGGGCCTGCAACTCGGTCAGCACCAACCTGCACCATTGGGCCATCGTCAAGGACGCCCAGAAGAAGGGCGCCAAGGTCGTCGTGATCGACGCCTACGCCTCGCGGACCGCCAAAGCCGCCGACTGGCACATCGCGCCCAAGCCCGGCACGGACGGCGCGCTCGCCATGGCGCTGATCAACTCGATCATCGAACAGGGCCTCGTCGACCAGGACTACGTCGACAACTACACGGTCGGTTTCGAGGACCTGAAGGAGCGTGCCGCTCCGCGTACGCCGGAATGGGCCGCCGAGATCACCGGCATCCCGGCCGAGGACATCCGCACGCTCGCCCGCGAGATGGCCACCGAGCAGCCCGTGGGCATCCGCATGGGCGTGGCGCTGGAGCGGCACTACGGCGGCGGCCAGACCATCCGGGCGGTGTCCTCGATCCCGGCGCTGACCGGCGCCTGGCGCCACGTCGGCGGCGGCGTCACGCAGTTCGGCGTCTGGGAGCACCCCTACAAGTTCGACGTGATGTGCCGCCCCGACCTGATCCCGGAAGGCACCCGCGTCGTCTCGAACCTGCAGATCGGACGCGCGCTCACCGGCGAATTGCAGCTCGACCCGCCGATCATGTCGATGATGTGCTGGAACTCGAACCCGGTCACGCAGGCGCCCGAGACCGACAAGATCGTCGCCGGGCTGATGCGCGAGGACCTGTTCATGGTCTCGGCCGAGCACTTCGTCTCGGACACCGCAGCCTACGCCGACATCCTGCTCCCCGCCACGATGGGCGCGGAGATGGAGGACATGATCCTGTCCTGGGGCCACCTCTACCTGACCTACAACACCAAGTGCGCCGAGGCGCCGGGGGAGGCGATCCCCAACAACGAGATCTTCCGGCGGCTGGCCGCCCGGCTCGGCTTCGAGGAGGAGAACTTCAAGTGGACCGACACGGAGTGCCTGGAGCACTACGTGGACTGGAACGCGCCGGCCTGCGAGGGCATCGATCTCCAGTACATGCGCGAGAACGGCTTCGCCCGACTCAAGGTCGGCACGCCGGACGACCGGGCGCCGCACCGGGAAGGCAACTTCCCGACGCCCACCGGCAAGTGCATGCTCAAGGTCGAGGGCGCCACCAACTTCGTCGCCCCGCCGTTCCGGCAGATGTACGAGGGCTTCCAGCCCGGCGAGGCGCTCGACCCGCTGCCCGACTACCTCGGCCCCCGCGAGTCCCACGCGAACGATCCGGAGCTCGCCAGGCGCTTCCCGCTCAACATCGTCTCGCCGAAAAGCCACTACTTCCTGAACTCCTGCTACGCCAACATGGAGGACAAGCAGAAGGGCCAGGGCGAGCAGTTCGTGATGATCAGTCAAGCCGACGCCGACGCGCGCGGGATCAGGGACGGCGACCGCGTCCAGGTCGCCAACGACCGCGGCGCCTTCAAGGGCGTGGCGCGCATCACCGAAGACGTCAGGGCCGGCATCGTCGTGGCGACGCTGGGCTACTGGCGCCAGCTCAACGACGGCACGGTCAACAGCATCAGCTCGTCGGCCTTCACCGACATGGGCCACGCCCCGTCCTTCTCCGACAACCTCGTCGAGGTGTCGCGCGCCAACTGAGCCCCCGCGGGACGTCACGACGACAGCAGGCGCCCGAAAGGGCGCCTGCTGTCGCGCATGCCATGGAGCGACGGCCCGATGGACTTGTCCCGCAGCCCTCGCTAAGGGCGCGAACGGCGCAGGTCGGCGCCGAGCCGGGAGCATGGCCGTGTTGAGTCCGAGCGAAGCCGCCGTGCGCGAGGCCATCCTCGCCTTCGTCGCCAGCCGCAATCCCGGCATCGCGCCCGGCGCGGTGACCGGGGCGACCTCCCTCGTCACCAGCGACGTCCTCGATTCGATTGGGGTGCTCGACCTCCTGATGGAGCTGGGCGAGCGCTTCGACGTGCCCGTGGACGAGGAGAGCTTCGCGCTTCCCAACTTCGAGAGCGTCGACGCCCTGGCCCGGTCCATCGACGGCAGGCGGGTGCGGGCCTGACCACCGGCATGGCCGTCCCACGCCTGCTGCACCACCTCCTCGACGGTCCGGCCAGCGCGGGCGGGCGCGAGGCCATCGTCGATGGCGCCGACCGCGTGAGCTACGACGCCCTGCGCGGCCGGGTGACGGTTCTGGCCGACCGCCTGAGGACGGCGGGGGTGGGGGCGGGCGACCGGGTCGGGATCCTCCTGCCGAAATCGGCGGCGGAATGTGCCGCGATCTTCGCCGTGAGCCTCGCGGGCGGGGTCGTGGTGCCGATCCATCCGAGCCTGAAGCCGCCCCAGGTCCGGCACATCCTGGACGATTGCGGGGCCGGCGCGCTGGTGAGCGACGCGACCTCCGATCCGCTGTCCCTTGGGGGCGGCGACCGCCCGGACGACACCGTCCGCGTCTTCGCCCTGGCACCGCGGGACGGCCCGCCTCCTCCGGAAAACCTCGCGGCGATCCTCTACACCTCCGGCTCCACCGGGTTGCCCAAGGGGGTGATGCTCAGCCACGCCAACCTCCTGGCCGGCACCCGGATCGTGCGGGGCTACCTCGGGATCGGGCCCGACGACCGCCTGCTCTCGGTGCTGCCGCTGTCGTTCGACTACGGCCTCAACCAGTTGCTGACGAGCGTGGAGCAGGGGGCCTGCCTCGTGCTGCACCGGGTTCGGTTCGGGGATGCCCTGGTGGCGGCGCTGGCCGAACACCGCATCACCGGGCTCGCGGGGGTGCCGACCCTGTGGACGCTCCTGACCCGGGCCGCCCCCAGCCTCGCCGCCACGGCGCTGCCGCACCTGCGCTACCTCACCAATTCCGGCGGCGCGGTGCCGCCCGAGACCGTGGCCCGCCTGGCCCGGGCCCTGCCGGACACCGACATCGTCCTGATGTACGGGCTGACGGAAGCCTTCCGCTCGACCTGGCTGCCGCCGGGCGAGGTCGCCCGGCGCCCCGGCTCCATCGGCCGGGCCATCCCCGAGACGGAGGTCTTCTGCGTCGATGCCCGGGGGCGCCGCACCGGGCCGGGCGAGCCGGGCATCCTGATGCACCGCGGCCCCACCGTGTCGCTGGGCTACTGGAACCGGCCCGAGGACACCGCGCGGGTGATCGTGCCCGATCCGGACGATCCCGCCGCGCCTCCGGTGTGCCGCTCGGGCGACCTCGCGGTGGTGGACGCCGACGGTTACTTCACCTTCCTCGGCCGGGCCGACGCCCTCATCAAGAGTGCGGGGTTCCGCATCAGCCCCAACGAGGTCGAGGCGGCCCTGATGGAGACGGGCGCCTTCCGCTCCGTGGCGGTGATCGGCCTGCCCGATCCCGACCTCGGCCAGCGCGTGCATGCGGTGGCGGTGGCGGCGCAGGACGGCCCCTCGACGCAGGCCGCGATGACGCGGGTGCGGACGCGTCTGGCCCCCCACATGGTGCCCCGCGCCATCGAGGCGGTGGAGGCGCTGCCCGTCACCCCCAACGGCAAGGTCGACTACACCCGCCTCGTCGCGGAACGGACCGATCATGCCCCAAGCGACCATGCCTGAGCCGGCCGACCTCGCCGACCGCCTGATCGCGCGCCACTTTCCCCGGGACGGGGAGGGCGGCCTCACGATCGGCGGCCTGTCCGTCGCAGCCCTCGCCGACACCTACGGCACGCCGCTGTTCCTCTACGACGCGGCGGTGATGCGCTCCGCCTATCGCGCCCTGGCAGGGGCGGTGGCCGGGTTCGCGCAGGTGGACTACTCGGTCAAGGCCAACCCCGCCCCGGCGGTGATCCGGGTGTTCGCGCAGGAGGGGGCGGGCGCCGAGATCGCCTCGGGCGCCGAGTTCGAGGCGGCCCTGGGGGCAGGGCTGGCGGCGGACCGCATCCTGTTCGCCGGGCCGGGCAAGGGCGAGACGGAGATCGACCGGGTGGTGGCCGCCGGCATCGGCGAGATCCATCTCGAGAACGCCGAGGAGATGGCCCGCGTCGCCGCGGCCGCCAGACGCCACGGCCGCACCGCGCGGGTGGCGATCCGGATCAACCCCGGCCCCGAGGCGCAGGGCGGGGCCATGCGCATGGGCGGAAAACCCTCGCCGTTCGGCTTCGACGAGGAGGACCTCGACGCGGTGGTCGATGCCGTCGAGGCCGAGCCCGGCCTGGCGCTCTCCGGCATCCACCTGTTCGCCGGGACGCAGGGGCTCATGGCCGCGACGCTGCTGGCGCAATGGGGCCATGGGCTCGCCCTGGCCGCGCGGGTGGCCGACCGGATCGGCCGGCCACTGGCCACGATCGACCTCGGCGGCGGCCTCGGCATCCCGTATTTCGCCTCCGATTCCGACCTCGACCTCGACGCGATCCGCGCGGGCGTGCCGGCCCTCGCACGGAGCCTCGCCGCGCATCCGGGGCTGGCGGGCGCCCGCGTCGTCCTGGAACCCGGCCGCTACCTCGCCGGTCCGGCCGGGATCTACGTCGCACGGGTGCGGGCGGTGAAGGTCTCGCGCGGCACCCGCTTCCTCATCACCGACGGCGGCCTCCATCACCACCTGGCGGCCTCGGGCAACCTCGGCCAGGTGATCAAGCGCGACTATCCGGTGAGCGCGGTGCGCGAGGCCCCCGACAGCCCGCGCAGCCCCTGCGCCGTGGTCGGCCCCCTGTGCACGCCCCTCGACATGCTGGCGCGGGCGACGGCGCTGCCGGATCTCGCCGAGGGCGACCTCGTCGCGGTGCTGCAGTCGGGCGCCTACGGCCTCACCGCCAGCCCCACCGGTTTCCTGAGCCACCCGCTCCCGGCGGAAGTGCTGGTGGACGCAGGCCGCGCGGCGCGGATCGGCTCGCCATAAACCGGTCGCTCAGGCGCCCCGCTCGGAATAGCGCCGGAAGGCTTCCAGCGTCTCGGCGCTGACGTGGTGCTCGATGCCTTCCGCGTCGCGACGCGCCGTCTCCGGGCTGACGCCGAGCGCACACAGGAACAGTTCGACGATGCGGTGCCGCTCCCGGCTCTGGGCGGCCAGGGCCTGGCCGGCGGCGGTGAGGAAGACGCCGCGGTAGGGCCGCTGCTGCACGAAGCCGTCCTCGGCCAGGCGCTTGAGCATCTTGGCGACGGTGGGCTGGGCGACGCCCAGGCGCGCGGCGATGTCGACCTGCCGCGCCTCGCCGCCGTCGCCGATCAGGTCGGAGATGAGCTCGACGTAATCCTCGACCAGTTCCAGGCGCCGGGCCTCGCGCGCCTGGCGGAAGCTCTCCACATGCACGTCCGGATCGATGAGAGGCACCTCGGCCTCGGATCGGGAGGGTTCGCGCATGATGCCGGCTGACTCTCGCGGTCGCTGCGGCGCCGCGTCGCGCGGTGCCGTCCGGCCCCTGTTTAGCCAAGCCCGGCCCCGGATGGGAGCCCCCCGGACGGGTTCGCACGGGATTCGAGGGTCTGGGGGTGGCGCAGGTGCGCCACGAAATCCCGCGCGAAGGCGGGCAGGGCGTCGAGGGCGCGCAGGCACAGGGTGAGGTCGCGCAGGGCCCATGGGTCGGTGAGCGGCACGATGCCGATGGCCATGCCGCGCATGGCACGCCGGGCCGTGGTCTCCGGCACGATGCCGACCCCGACCCCGCATTCGACGAGGCGGCAGACCGCATCGAAGCTGCGCAGCTGCACCCGCAGCCGCAGGGAGCGGCCGTCGATGCGCCCGGCCTTGTCGGCCAGGAACCGGGTGAGGGCGCTCGCCCGGTCGAGCCCGACGAGGTCGTGGGCGAGCACGTCGGCGAAGCTCACCGCCTCGGCCGCGGCCAGGGCGTGGCCGGGGGCCACCACCACCACGAAGCGGTCCTGCCGGAACGGATAGGTCTGGAGGGTGCCGGTATCGACGGTGCCGGCCACGATGCCCAGATCCGCCGCGCCCTCGGCCACGAGGCCGACGATCTCGTCCGAGGTCCGCTCCTCGATGTCGACGCTGACGCCGGGGTGGCGGCCGAGGTAGGCGCTGAGCACTTCGGGCAGGAATTCGGTGAGCGCGTTGGTGTTCGACAGGAGCCTGATCTGCCCCACCGTGCCGCCGGCGTAGGCGGCCAGCTCCCCCTGCATCCGCTCGACACGGTCAAGCAGGACGCGGGCGTGGGCGAGCAGGGTCCGGCCCGCCGGGGTGAGGGCGACGCCCTGGCGGCTGCGGATGAGGAGGGCGGCCCCCAGGGTCTCCTCCATCCCCCGCACCCGGGCGGAGGCCGCCGCCAGCGCCAGGTTGGCCCGCGCCGCGCCGTGGGTGATCGAGCCGGCCTCGACCACGTGGCGGAACAGGCTGAGATCGACGAGGTCGAAACGCATCATCGGGCCGGTTTCCTAATCGCCGCGCGTCCTGCCGGATCCGCGTGAAACGAACCGGGTGCGATCAGCACTTCCTTAACCTTGTCGCCCGATGCTGCGCACCATGGTTGTCCGTCGCCGCGTCCGTTCCGTCCTGATGCCCCTCGGCCTCTTCGCCGTGTCTGCGCTCGTCGTGACCTATTTCGTGCAGCAGGCCGAGAGCGGCAACCGCGGCCTCGTCGCCAAGCGCGCCCTCAAGATCCAGGCCTACGGCCTCAACCAGGAACTCGCGGCCGCACGGGCCGACCGGGCGATCTGGGAGCACCGGGTCGCGCTGCTGCGGTCGGACCAGATCGACCGCGACCTCCTGGAGGAGCGTGCCCGGGTGATGCTCGGCCGCGTCCACGCCAACGACGTGGTGATCATCGATCCCTGAAAACGGGGCGCGCCGGCGCACCGCGGTTGCCGCGATCCGTTCCGGCGGCGCGACGGGCCGAGCACGCGCCCGCCGCGAAACCGGCGTGAAACCCGGCATGAAACTTGGACGAGTGACAGAACCGGCGGTTGCTTCACTCCGCGCCGTGCCGGCCCTCGCTTTCCCCCGGACCCTGCCCTAAGACTCCTCGCCACGAGAGCAGTTCACGGGAGGTCGCCGATGGATGCCGCGAACGAAGCGGGTCACGCCACAGCCGAAGCCGCCAAGGCGATGCGCGAGAGCGACCCCGGCCACGCCCCGGCCCCGAACACGCCGCAGTTCACCAAGGACGAAGACCTCCACGCCTATCACGAGATGCTGCTGATCCGCCGCTTCGAGGAGAAGGCGGGCCAGCTCTACGGGATGGGGCTGATCGGCGGGTTCTGCCACCTCTACATCGGCCAGGAAGCGGTCGTCATCGGCATGCAGATGGCCTCGGTCGAGGGCGACCAGGTCATCACCGGCTACCGCGACCACGGCCACATGCTGGCCTGCGGCATGGACCCCAAGGGCGTCATGGCCGAACTGACCGGACGCCGCGGCGGCTACAGCCGCGGCAAGGGCGGCTCGATGCACATGTTCTCCCGTGAAAAGCAGTTCTTCGGCGGCCATGGCATCGTCGGCGCCCAGGTCTCGCTGGGGACCGGGCTGGGCTTCGCCGACGCCTACCGCAAGAACGGCCAGGTCAGCATGACCTACATGGGCGACGGCGCCGCCAACCAGGGCCAGGTCTACGAGAGCTTCAACATGGCCCAGCTCTGGAAGCTGCCGGTCGTCTACGTGATCGAGAACAACCGCTACGCCATGGGCACCTCGGTGGCCCGCGCCTCGGCCCAGACCGATTTTTCCAAGCGCGGCATCTCCTTCGGCATCCCCGGCGAGCAGGTCGACGGGATGGACGTGCGCACGGTCCGCGAGGCGGCGGCCCGCGCCATCGCCCACGCCCGCTCGGGCGAAGGCCCCTACATCCTGGAGATGCAGACCTACCGCTATCGCGGCCACTCGATGTCCGACCCGGCCAAGTACCGGTCGAAGGACGAGGTCTCGAAGATGCGCGACGAGCACGACCCCATCGAGATGGTGCGCAAGCGCCTGATCGAGGCGCACGGCGTGCCGGAGGCCGAGCTCAAGGCCACCGACGCCAAGGTGCGCGAGGTCGTCAACGAATCGGCCGAGTTCGCGACCCACGACCCCGAGCCGGACCCCTCGGAACTCTGGACGGACATCCTGCTCGAGGCGCGCGCCTGACGCACCCACGAGACGACGGGGCCGCCCGCTTCATCCTCGATCGACAGAGTACCCTATGGCGACCGACATCCTGATGCCCGCCCTCTCGCCCACCATGGAGGAGGGCAAGCTCGCCAAATGGCTCAAGAAGGAGGGCGACGCGGTCAAGTCCGGCGACGTCCTCGCCGAGATCGAGACCGACAAGGCGACGATGGAGGTCGAGGCCATCGACGAGGGCATCCTCGCCAAGATCCTGGTCGAGGAGGGCGCCGAGGGCGTGAAGGTCAACACGCCGATCGCCATCATCGCCGCCGAGGGCGAGGACGTGGCGGCGGCGGCCAGCGGCGGCGGCAAGCCGAAGGCGAACGGCGCCGCGGCCGAGCCGCCCGCGCCGACCCCCGACATGCAGGCGGAGGGGCAGGCCGCGCAGAGCGCCGCCACCGCCAAGACCGCCGACGACACGCCCAACGCCCCCGCCGCCCCGGCCGTGATCACCACCAAGGCCCGGGCCGAGGTGATGGAGGATTATCCCGCCGGCACCGAGATGGTGACGACGAGCGTGCGCGAGGCCTTGCGCGACGCCATGGCCGAGGAGATGCGCAAGGACGACGACGTCTTCGTGATCGGCGAGGAGGTCGCCGAGTACCAGGGCGCCTACAAGATCACGCAGGGGCTGCTGCAGGAGTTCGGCGCGCGCCGGGTGGTCGACACGCCGATCACCGAGCACGGCTTCGCCGGCATCGCGGTGGGCGCAGCCTATACCGGCCTCAAGCCCATCGTCGAGTTCATGACCTTCAACTTCGCCATGCAGGCGATCGACCACATCATCAACTCGGCGGCCAAGACGCTCTACATGTCCGGCGGCCAGCTCGGCTGCCCGATCGTGTTCCGCGGCCCCAACGGTGCGGCCGCCCGCGTCGGCGCCCAGCACAGCCACGACTACTCGGCGTGGTACTCCAACGTGCCCGGCCTGAAGGTGGTGGCCCCCTACACCGCCGCCGACGCCAAGGGCCTCCTCAAGGCCGCTATCCGCGATCCCAACCCGGTGATCTTCCTCGAGAACGAGATCCTCTACGGCCAGACCTTCCCCGTGCCGAAGCTCGACGACTTCGTGGTGCCGATCGGCAAGGCCAAGGTCCACCGCACCGGCAAGGACGTGACCATCGTCTCCTTCTCCATCGGCATGACCTACGCCCTCAAGGCCGCCCAGGCGCTGGCCGAACAGGGCATCGAGGCGGAGGTGATCGACCTGCGCACCCTGCGCCCGATGGACACCGCCACGGTGGTGGAATCGGTGAAGAAGACCGGCCGCTGCGTCACCGTGGAGGAGGGATTCCCGCAGTCGGGCATCGGCGCCGAGATCGTCGCCCGCCTGATGGTGGACGCCTTCGACTACCTCGACGCGCCTGTCCTGCGCGTGACCGGCAAGGACGTGCCGATGCCGTATGCGGCCAACCTCGAGAAGCTGGCGCTCCCCAACGTCGCCGAGGTGGTCGAGGCGGCCAAGGCGGTCTGCTATCGCTGAGGCGCAGACCGTGAGCGAGTCCTTCGTCGAACTGGCCGTGCCGCCGGACGCCCTCGAACAGGGCGGAATCGAGGTCCTGCGCGCCGCCGTCGTGGACGGCGCGATCAGCGTGGCCCTGCGCCGCTCCTTCGACGACCCCGCGACCTGGGGGCGGCTTCTCAGCGACCTCGCCCGTCAGGCCGCGCGCGCCTACGGCCTCGAGACCGGGATGGCGGAGGACGAGGCGTTCGAACGCATCCGCGCCGGGTGGGAGGCCGAGAGCCTCGACCCCGGCGGCTTCAACTAGCGGCGCATGCCCATGGCCGATGCCGCAACCCGCCTCGCCACCTACGCCGATCTCGAGGCCGTGCCGGACCATCTCGTGGCCGAGATCGTCTTTGGGGTGCTGGAGACGCATCCGCGCCCGAGGCCTCGGCACGCCATGGCAGCATCCGACCTTGGGTCCGTCTTGGGCCCCCCCTACCGGCACGGTCGCGGCGGCCCCGGCGGCTGGATCTTCATGATCGAGCCCGAGCTCCACCTCGGTTCGCATGTGGTGGTGCCCGATCTCGCGGGCTGGCGCCGCGAACGCATGATAGCCGAGCCGGCCACCGCCTTCGTCGAGACTCCGCCCGACTGGGTCTGCGAAATCCTGTCGCCGTCCACGGCGCGCCTCGACCGCGGTCCCAAGCGCCGCATCTACGCCGAGGCGGGAGTGAGCCATCTCTGGCTGCTCGATCCGGGCGAGGGCGTGCTCGAAGGCTTCGCGCTCACCGGCCGCCAGTGGCTGCTGCTCGGTACCGTCGCACGCGGCGACGTGGTGGCCCTGTCCCCCTTCGACGCCGCACCGTTCCCACTCGACGACCTGTTCCCCTTCGACGATCCGGCCGCCCCGCCTGCGGCGCCTCTCCCGCCCGAGGTCTGACGCCATGCCCATCAACGTCCTGATGCCCGCCCTGTCGCCGACGATGGAGAAGGGCAATCTCGCCAAGTGGCTGAAGAAGGAGGGCGACGCCGTGAAATCCGGCGACGTGCTGGCCGAGATCGAGACCGACAAGGCGACGATGGAGGTGGAGGCCATCGACGAGGGCATCCTGGCGAGGATCCTGGTGCCGGAGGGCACCGCCGACGTGCCGGTGAACGACCTCATCGCCATCATCGCCGGGGAGGGCGAGGACCCGGCCGGCATCCAGGCGCCGGGCAGCGGCGCGGCCAAGGCCGAGGCGGCTCCGCCCAGCGAGAACACGATGCCCGGCGGCGGCCAGATGGCCTATGCCCGGGTCGATGCGGCACCGGAGGGCGCCGAGCCGACCCATCCGCCCGAGGCCAAGTCCCCCGAGGGTGCGGCACAGGGCGGCCGCGTCGTCGCCTCGCCGCTGGCCCGCCGCATCGCCAAGATCGAGGGGATCGACCTTTCCGCCGTGTCCGGCTCCGGCCCGCGCGGACGGGTGATCGAGCGCGACGTGCGGGCGGCGGCGGCTGACGGTTCGGCCAAGGCCGGCGCTCCGAAGGCGGACGCACCCAAGTCGGCTCCGGCCGCACCCGCGCCGGCGGCCGCCCCTGCGCCGCTCCCGAAGGCCGCCGCCGGGGCACCGGCGGGGCTCAGCCTCGATCAGGTCCGCGGCTTCTACCAGAAGGGCGCCTACGAGGAGGTGCCGCTGGACGGCATGCGCAAGACCATCGCCAAGCGCCTCACCGAGGCGATGCAGGTGGCGCCGCACTTCTACCTGACGGTGGATTGCGAGATCGACGCGCTGATGTCCCTGCGCGAGCAGCTCAACAAGAGCGCCGCCGTCGCCAAGGACGGCAAGCCGGCCTTCAAGCTCTCGGTCAATGACTTCGTCATCAAGGCGATGGGCCTCGCGCTGATGCGGGTGCCCACCGCCAACGCGGTCTGGGCCGAGGACCGCATCCTGCGCTTCAACAACGCCGAGGTCGGCGTGGCGGTGGCCATCGACGGCGGGCTGTTCACGCCGGTCATCCGCAGGGCCGACCAGAAGACGCTCTCCACCATCTCCAACGAGATGAAGGATTTCGCCGCCCGTGCACGGGCCAAGAAGCTCAAGCCCGAGGAGTACCAGGGCGGCGTCACCTCGGTCTCGAACCTCGGCATGTTCGGGATCAAGCACTTCACCGCGGTGATCAACCCGCCGCAATCCTCGATCCTGGCCGTGGGCGCCGGCGAGAAGCGCGTCGTCGTCAAGGACGGTGCCCCGGCGGTGGTCCAGGCGATGACCGCCACCCTTTCCTGCGACCACCGCGTGCTCGACGGGGCGCTCGGCGCCGAGCTGATCTCGGCGTTCAAGAGCCTGATCGAGAACCCGATGGGGATGCTGGTGTAAGCCGGAACCACAACGCGCTTCCCTCCTCCCTCGTGGGGAGGGATCGAGGGTGGGGGAGGTTCCACCATCTTCCGCAGCGGGTCGCCCAGCCGCCCCCACCTCCACGTCCTCTCCGCAAGGGGGAGGAAAGCCGACGGAGCCCCGACATGCCCGACACCTACGACATCCTCGTCATCGGCGCCGGCCCCGGCGGTTATGTGGCGGCCATCCGGGCGGCGCAGCTCGGGTTCAAGACCGCCGTGATCGACCGCGAGCACTTAGGGGGCATCTGCCTCAACTGGGGCTGCATCCCCACGAAGGCCCTGCTGCGCACCGCCGAGATCTACCACTACATGCAGCACGCCGGGGACTACGGGCTGTCGGCCGAGAAGGTCGGCTACGACACCGCCGCGATCGTCAAGCGCTCGCGCGGGGTCTCGGCCCGGCTCAACGGCGGCGTCGGCATGCTGCTCAAGAAGAACAAGGTCGACGTGATCTGGGGCGAGGGCACGATCGAGGCCGCCCCCAAGGGCGACCAACCCGGCACCGTCACCGTGAAGGAGACCACCCGGGCGCCCGCCCCCAAGGGCGCGCTCGCGGCGGGCTTGTATGCGGCCAGGCACATCATCGTGGCCACGGGTGCGCGCCCGCGGGCGATCCCCGGCATCGAGCCCGACAAAAAGCAGATCTGGACCTACTACGAGGCGATGGTGCCCGAGACGATGCCCAAGAGCCTGTTGGTGATGGGCTCGGGCGCCATCGGCATCGAGTTCGCCTCGTTCTACCGCACCATGGGCGCCGAGGTGACGGTGATCGAACTGCTGCCGCAGATCCTGCCGGTGGAGGACGCCGAGATCGCCGGCCTCGCCCGCAAGCGCTTCGAGAAGCAGGGCATCAAGATCCTCACCGGCGCCAAGGTGACGAAGGTGCAGAAGGCGGAGGGTTCCGTCACGGCGACCATCGAGACCGGAGACGGCAAGACCCAGGAGCTGTCGGCCGAGAAGCTGATCTCGGCGGTGGGCGTGGTCGGTAACATCGAGGGCATCGGCCTCGACAGGCTCGGGGTGACGATCGAGCGCGGCATCGTCGTCACCGACGGGCTGGGGCGCACCAACGTGCCCGGCGTCTACGCCATCGGCGATGTCGCCGGCCCGCCGATGCTGGCCCACAAGGCCGAGCACGAGGGCGTGCTCTGCGTCGAGACCATCAAGGGCCTTCACACCCACGCCATGGACAAGGCGAAAATCCCCGGCTGCACCTATTGCCAGCCGCAGATCGCCTCGGTGGGCCTGACCGAGGCCAAGGCCAAGGAGCTGGGGTTCTCCGTCAAGGTCGGCCGCTTCCCCTTCGCGGGCAACGGCAAGGCCATCGCGCTGGGCGAGCCGGACGGCCTCGTGAAGACGATCTTCGACGCCAACACCGGCCAGCTCCTCGGCGCCCACATGGTGGGAGCCGAGGTCACCGAGCTGATCCAGGGCTACGTGGTAGCCATGAATCTGGAGACCACCGAGGAAGACCTGATGCACACGGTCTTCCCGCACCCGACGCTCTCGGAGATGATGCACGAGAGCGTGCTGGATGCGTATGGGCGGGTGATCCACTCGTAGCGCCCGTCACGTCAGGCGCGTCCCCTCCCCGCCAGGGGGAGGGGACGCGCCAAAGTTCAGCGGGTCGGGGCCGGCGCGCCCTTGCCCGCGGCGCCCGGCGAGGAACCCGAGCCGGCGTCGTTGGCGCCGGTGCTGTTGGTGGTGCCCGACCGGCTCTTGTCGCCCGTGGACGGGCCGCTGCCCGCCGCCCCCGGCGACGACCCCGAGCCGGCGTCGCTGGCGCCCGTCTTGTCGGCCGTACCCGACTTGCTGGTCCCCGAACCGCCGGCGGTGGCGAGGGCGACGGAACCCAGCAGGACGGTGCCGGCGACGAGAAGCGTCTTGATCGACATGGTGTTTCTCCCTGATCGTTGGCGTTCGCACGCCGACGTCAACATCAGGTCGAGAGGCGACGTTCCTGTGGGACGGGAGACGGACCGACGGACGTTCGCGCCTCTCCTCCCCCCTGGCGGGGAGGAGCAGGGAGGCGGGGGTGGCTGGGCGACCCCAAGTCAAGATCAGCCAGACAAAAAGGAGAGTCGATTGATATTTGTGAACTCCAGTTTTGCAGTCCATCTACAAACAATATTAAGATTTAAAAGCTAATAACTTAATGTTCTTTAAATACAAAACACAATTTAGCCAATTTTTTAGAATTTACTCGACGAACTGTTTCTATTTATATCTGGATTTTTAGCATAAAACTTTTCCAAATCTAGTATTGCCCTTCTATATGATCGAGCGTCATCAAGAGGAACATCAAAATCGATATCATTTCCAATCTGAGTTTCGATCAATAAACCGTCCGGAAACTTATCTGTATTTATCAAATCGACATAAAGACCATAGTCCAGCTTGTAAACTATAAATCTTTCGCCGGGACGGTGCGCGGCAGATCTACTTCTATTTAAGATATGCAGCGCGCGTCTGTCGAACAGTCGATCAATTATGATATCTTCTTCAAAAATTGGGAGCAGAAAAGCGCGCGTTCTTCTGTCGCTTATTACTTCATCTCTGATCCAATCCAGTAATATTCTATTTTCTTTATTTGCTTGGATAGATGTATATTTTTCAGACTGAAAAAATGAGTAGGCCGCAGCTCTGATAATTGGCATCGATAATTGGCTTATATTTGCTTTTTGTGCAGCCAGAGACAGAATGTGCATCGCATCGCGTGGAACACCCTCTGTAGCCCTAACAAATTCCGTAAAAACATTTTCCTGAGTAAAGGCATTACTTATGATATTATTTGAATCTCCGATGTTTACTTTTATTTCATTGGCAACAGCTAAGGCATGATTTGATATAAAAGTTCGAAAGAACTGCTTTGCCCGGTTTTCATCATTGTCAATAACAAGATAGTCATCAAGATTTATCGCAGTACTGATATCTGCACCTAGTTCAAAACCAACATATCCCTCATTCGGCAAGTCAAACTTAAAATTTTATCGGTGTTCAATTGCGGCAATCTTTACAGATATGTTTGGCACACTAAACATAGATCTTCGAATTAAATCAGCAAGATAGGGCTGTATTTCGGCTGGCACCGTCGTCCATTCATCGATCAATATCCAAAGTCTCGTACTACCAATAAAACCCGTCAGTTGCTTTATTGATTTTGAAAAGAAATTAAAATCAATCCATGTTTTTTCGTTTCCGACTAGTTTTACTCGGGACGAACCTTCGTGACTTTCAGAATTTTCCGAGCCTAGTCCAGCGGTTGCATTTGCGAGCGCGCTCATATTAATACCAACCGAGCTATTATTTTTTACAGCAAATCCAACTTTTGTCGAGTGTTCCGACTCAGTAGCACCGTGAATGCGCACCTCAACGAAACTGCTGACGAAAGCATCCAGCAGAGGAGCGGCTTCAGCTAATTCCCAACCCCGATTAGGATCTGTAAATACATCAAGCAATTCATGATGAATTGCGGAACATATATCAACAAGTAATCTAACTGCTCGTTCGCTCGTCGGCAAATCTGGATCATTATATATTGATCCATTAGACCCTATATTCTGAGCATCAATATATATTGCTATATCGCCTTCGGTATTTTTTAGATTCTGGAAAAAACGCAATGCGTGGGTTTTTCCGGTACCTCGACGGCCATAAAGTATTTGATTATTTCTTGACGTCAACAAATCAATCAGCGGGCCAACAGAAACAAATGTTTCAGCCACTTGCTTTGCCGTGATTCTTTCTGCCCTATCTTCAAAACGCATAAAGCAACGATTTATTTCTGGAGATGCCATGGCTTAAATTCCACGCTATTAGATACCGATGTGGTTAAGTATTGCACTTTAGAGTATGCCAGTTAGAATTGCAAAGATAATTGCTGTCCAGATTTTTACATTTCATCCCTGGCCCCGCCGCCTCGTTCACCCGCCTAACCGCCTTCCCCTCACTATTACTCGCCCGTAGCGTGTCTGTCTCATCCAGCCCCTCGGTCGCTCTAGTGCCTTCTCGTAGGCGTTAAGGAAGCCGGTGGCGGCCCAGCTAGTTACTATCCTGGAACCGCATGGAGATGACCCTGTAGCCGCCCTCAGGGCAGTATTCCCGAACGCTGCGTAGGCCACAAACAAGCCCTTGCATCATGTCTCGGGCAATGCCTAAGCGTACGTGCCAAAGCCGATGCCCACCGCCTGATTCAGGACGGTCGCCGCGGCGACGAAGTCGACCCGAGGCCGGCACCCGCGCGTCAGGGATTTGGCTCCAATCGCGCCAGGCAAGCCGGAGGTAGACGCCGCCCACCTTAATGGGATTGACGTCTTGGGTCTGGAGTGTGCCGCCGATCCCACCAGCGCGTTCACCGTCGTCCGGAGGGCGCCGGTGATGGGCGTAAGAGCCAGCCAGTTGGGATTGCCGTCCCGCCACCGCGCCAGCGCGGCGACGCCGGCGGTCAGCCGGCGCGGCGGGCCGGTCTGGCTTCGGCGCCGGTGCGGGCAGCAGCCGCCGCCACGCGCCGGCTCGGGGCGCGCTGCGGGGCCTGGCCGGGGGCGTAGTTGCCGAAGTCCTCGTGGAACTGGTCGACGATCTCGCCGGAGGTCTCGAGGCAGCGGGCGAGGTACTGCGGCAGGGACGGGGGCGGGGCGAAGCCCTCGGCGAGCAGGCGGTCGTTGGAGAAGGTCACGTTGAGGGCGCAGAACCGGTAGTAGGCCTGGAGCGCGCGCATCATCGCCACCTTGATCGCCTCGTCGAGGCCGAAGGTCTCGGCGAACCGTCCCTGCAGCGTCGCGCGGTCGGTCGCCTCGAAACGCTCGTAGTTACGCGTCCCCCCCTCGGGGTCGGCCGCCTCGAAGGCGCGGGCCAGCGCGTCCCAGCGAGTGCAATGGTCGCGGCCGCCCGAGAGGTGGTAGACCGTGTGGGCGAGTTCCGGCCGGTCGAGCATGGCGATGAGCGTGTCGGCCACCCAGTCGGCCGGCACGATGTCGATGGCGCCCTCCGGGTCGCAGGAGAGCAGGCGCAGCCTGTCGCAGGCGCGCACCACCCAGAGGATGCTCGAGCCCGGCCGGGCGCCGAGCGCGGCATGGCCGACCACGATCGAGGGCCGCGCCACCACCAGCGGCAGGTCGGGGAACTGCGCGGCCAGGGACATCTCGGCGGCCGATTTCGACGCGCTGTAATGCACGAGGTGGTGGGTGTCGGGCCGGGGATAGAGCGTCTCGTCGACGAGGTGGGGCGGCTCGCCGCCGCAGATCATCGCGGTGCTGACATGGAGGAAGCGGGTCAGCCCGGCCATGTGCGAGGCGCGCCGCGCCAGCGCCAGGGTGCCGTCGTGGTTGGTCTTGTGGACCTTCCCTTCCGCCCACCACGAGGTGTCGGCGGCCAGGTGCAGAACCTGCGTCACCGAATCGAGCCGCGGATCGGCGATGCGGTCGGCCTGCGTGAAGTCGCCGGTCACGACCTCCACCCTCTGGGCGAGGCGCTGGGCGGTGAGCGGGTTGGTGAAGCGCCCGAGCCGGGCGGCGATGCGCTGGCGCCCGGCCTCGGCATCGGGTGCCCGCACCAGGCAGACCCATTCGGCGGGGTGCCCGCTCGATAGCGCCCGGTGAAGCACGGCGCCGCCGATCAGTCCGGTTGCACCCGTCAATAGAACTCGGTTCACCGTCGACACTCCCGCTCGCCAGAAAAACGATGCCATCAGCCCGGCACCCACGAATAGCGTAAACAAATCGCCATCAACATCCGCGCAATTGTTATGCCCGTAAAAAACAGGCCGCGTCGCGCGCAGGGCACACAGGGTGGATCTTGGGTTATCGTTAACGTGAGGTCTGCGCGTCGAAAGGCTCTCGTCCTGCGCTTTGCCTTGCCGGCGGGCCGAGGACACCGACGATTACGCTGGCCGACCCAGGCCGGGTGCAAAGCCGGCTATCGGACGCTGCAATCTCAGGGTGAATTCCGCCAGGGCCGGCCGCATGAGCGAGCGCGATCCGGGGCTGGGCGGCTCGCGGCGACGGCGCTCGCGCCTGACAGATCGGCGCGTTCGACGCGGCGCCGGGTCGCGTCGGGTTTGCGGCCGCGCGCCCGAACGCTTAGGTCAGGACTATGGGCGCCGGTTCCTGGCGCCCGCAGCGGTGCGGCATGGCCCTCGTCCTCGACACCTTGAGCAACGACCGGCGCCCGCGCCACCCCGAGAAGGCGCGCCGGCCCGACACCCCGGTGCAGCGCAAGCCCGACTGGATCCGCGTGAAGGCCCCCGGCTCGGCCGCCTGGGCCGAGACCGCCAGGATCGTGCGCGAGAACGGCCTCGTGACCGTCTGCGAGGAGGCCGGCTGCCCCAACATCGGCGAGTGCTGGGAGAAGCGGCACGCCACCTTCATGATCATGGGCGACACCTGCACGCGGGCCTGCGCCTTCTGCAACGTCCGCACGGGCCTGCCCGAGGCCCTCGACGGGGACGAGCCGGAAAAGGTGGCGAAGGCCGTGGCCAAGCTCGGCCTCGCCCATGTCGTGATCACGTCGGTGGACCGGGACGATCTGGCCGACGGCGGCGCCGCGCATTTCGCCCGCACGATCGAAGCGATCCGGGCGCACAGCCCCGCCACCACCATCGAGATCCTGACGCCGGACTTCCTGCGCAAGGATGGCGCGCTGGAGACGGTGGTGGCCGCCCGGCCGGACGTGTTCAACCACAACCTCGAGACGGTACCGGGCAACTACCTCACCGTGCGCCCCGGGGCGCGCTACTTCCACTCGGTGCGGCTGCTGCAGCGGGTGAAGGAGCTCGACCCGACCGTCTTCACCAAGTCCGGCATCATGGTGGGGCTGGGCGAGGAGCGCCACGAGGTGGTGCAGCTGATGGACGACCTGCGCTCGGCCGACGTCGACTTCCTCACCATCGGCCAGTACCTGCAGCCGACCAAGAAGCACCATGAGGTCGTCCGCTTCGTCCCCCCAGACGAGTTCAAGGGCTACGAGACCACGGCCTATGCCAAGGGCTTCCTCCTGGTCTCGGCGACCCCGCTCACCCGCTCCTCGCACCATGCCGGCGAGGATTTTTCCCGATTGAAAGCGGCCAGGCTCGCTCGTCTCGCCACCGCCAGCACCTGAGTCTCGATGCCATCCTTCCGGATCACCCGCACGGTGCGTCACTCGCGCCAACAGATGTACGATCTCGTCGCCGACATCGAACGCTATCCGGAGTTCCTGCCGCTGTGCGAATCCCTGCGCGTCCTGCGCCGGCAACCGGGGCCGGACGGGACCGAGGTCTGCGTCGCGGAGATGGCGGTGGGCTACAAGGCGATCCGGGAACGCTTCACCACCCGCGTCACCCTCGATCCGGTCGACCACAGGATCGTCGCCGAATACATCGACGGGCCGTTCCGGCATCTGGAGAACCGCTGGGGCTTCACCGAGGCGGCGAGCGGCGGCTGCGATGTGAACTTCTTCATCACCTACGAATTCAAGAGCCGGACGCTCGGCCTCCTGATGGGCTCGATGTTCGACCGGGCCTTCCGCAAGTTCACCGACGCCTTCGAGAGCCGGGCCGACCGGGTCTACGGCCTGCCGCGCCCGTGAGGGCGGCTTGTCGGCTCAGGTCTTGAGCTGGGTCACGGTGTAGGACGGGGCCAGGGCCGCCGCGTCGAGGAAGGGCGCCGCCAGCGCCGAGAAGAACATCAGCGAATGCCGGTAGGTGGCGGTGACGATGACGCCGGTCTGCCTGTCGGGCACCGTCTTCTGCACCGCGTCGATCTGGGCCGCGGTGGGGGTCGCACCGGCGGGATAGGCGTAGACCACCTGCGGCGTCGTTCCCGACATCCTCACCTGGAACATCTGCAGGGTGATCCTGCTCGGGCTGAGCTGGGGCGCGACGTTCCCCTTGGCGGCGTCCGGCGTGTAGGTGTTCAGCTCGGTCTGGCAGGACGTCGTGTCGTCCCGGCAGTCGGACCAGACGATGGCATATTGCGTCGCCAGGCGGTTGGTCTGGTTATAGACCTGGAAGACCGCCCCGCATTCCACGATCCCCGCCGCGAGCAGGATCATGATCGGCACGACCGCCGCGAATTCGATCGCGGCGCTGCCCCGGCGCGAGGCGGGAAAACGGGTCGCCGGGCCCGGGTCGGATCGATCGCGCATCGCCTATCGTGCCTGACGTCGCAGGAGGGAGGTCGAGGTGACCTTGTTCAGGCTGGAGAAGCCCGGCGCGAACACCACGACGGACGTCTGCGCCCGCAGGGCGAGCACGCTGGTGGCGGTGCCGTAGTCGGCGACGCCGCCGGATATTGGAACGGCGGCCGCCGACAGGCTGGTCATGGGACGCATCTCCACGGCCAGGACGTTGGCGCCGGCCGCGGAGACGAGCCCGCCTGCGTTGGCCTCGACCTTGGTCTTGAGGGCGGCGGCATCGGGCATCAGCGGCACGGCGGTGTTGAAGCTGCTGCGAAGCTCGTCGGCGGTGCGGATCACCCCGGCGTCGAGGGCGGTCTGGGTCATGTAGTAGATCCCGACCTGCAGGATGTAGAGAAGCAGGACGAAGAACGGGGCGCACACGAGGGCGAATTCCACCGCCGACGCGCCGCCGTCATCGATGGTGAAGCGCCGCGCCGCGGTGCGGCGGGGCGCCGGAAGACCCCGGCAGGCGGCCGGCGGGGGAAGGGCGGGGGGGCTCGTCACTGCAGCGGCGCCGTCGGTGCGAAGGGATCGGCGACGATGGAGAAGCCGGTGAAATAGATCCGCGTGCCGGGCTGCGGATCGGGGACCGGGATCGTCGTCGTGTTGCCGGGCGGGTTCGCCAGGTAGGGGCCGCCCAGCGCGGTGACCTTCACGTCGTCGATGCCCCCGCCGTTGCCGTCGGCGGTGCCGCCGTTGGCCGAGAAGGTCAGCCAGTAGATCCCGGGCTTGGTGATCTTCACGCTCGCCGTGCGCGGCACCCAGCGGAAGCTGTCGGCATAGCCGCAGGTGTCGATCACCGGATTGACGGCGCCCGCGTCGTACCTCTGCCAGTCGACCCTGTCGGGCGGGACCGCCGGCGTGGCGCTCAAGCTGCCGTCGGGGTTCCGGAAGCTCGTGGCCGCGCCCTGCGACGCACCGGGAACCGGCGTGCTGATCAGCTGGCCGTTGGACATGAACACCCCGACGAGGTTGGTCCAGCGCCCGGTGGCGAGGGTGGTGTGGTGGCGGATCGTGCCGGTGAGGCCGGCGCCGTCGGCGGGATAGACCGCGCCGGACGCAGGGTTGGCCTGGCAACTCGTGCCGGTGACGCCCGCACCGCTCAGGTCGACGATGGAGATGTAGCCGTAGCTGACCCGGTAATAGCCCGGATCGAGCAGGAAGGGCCGCATCACCTTGCGGTTCTTGTCGGCCGAGCCGGATGCGCTCCAGCCGTCGAGGAGGACGTATTGCGACCCCTGCGATGCGCCCGACTGGCCGTTGTGGAGGGTGCCGTAGTTGACCTGGTTGACCGGCGCGGTGGTCCAGCCGGACGGGTCCTGGGCAGGCCAGCCGAGGGGGGAGCCGCCGGTGCTGCCGCGGCTGAGGGCGAGGTTGCCGCCCTTGGCGATGCCGTGGCGCGGCACGTCCTCGGCATAGGTCGGCGACTCGAATGAATCCGCGAACAGCACCTTGCCGCCCCCTGCCCAGGCGGCGGGGAAGTTGTCCTGCAGCGCATCCGGGCAGGTGCCGTTGCACAGGCGGATGCTGTCGATCTGGCCGCCGTAGCTGTCGTCCTGCCCATCGGCGGCGAAGGTCAGCCAGTACGACCCGGGGGTCGACACGAAGATGCGCACGCTGCGCTCGATCCAGGCCGGCGCATAGACGCAGCTGTCGATCAGGTTGGCGCCGGCCAGTTCCTGGCGTCCGTCGAGGGTGCGATGCAGGGGGGCGTTCGCGCCCGCCGTGGCGGCATCGAGGTAGACGTTGATCTGGTTGGTGCGCGACGCGTTCGGCACCGGCCCGCCCGACGAGGCGGTGTCGTTGGCCCAGGACAGGTCGCCCGCCGTCGAGCCGCACAGGTAGGCCGGGTCGTAGTTACGGTAGGTCACGCGGCTGCGGTAGAAGTAGCGCAGCTCCTGGTTTCCCGCCCTCAGGTCGACCTTGGTGGAAATGGCCGAGTTGCCCGCCCGGCCCGAGCCGTTCTCGCAATCGAGTTCGGCCGACTGGCGTCCCTCCGGGACCGTGCTGCTGATGGTCCCGACCTCGTCGGTCTCCAGGCAATAGCCGGTGCCGTACCAGACCGCGCTGCCGGTGCCGGTGTACACCGGGGTCGAGCCCGGGTTCGCGGACGGCCTGGCGATGGAGCGGCCGTCGATGGTGTAATAAGCCCAGCCGCCCTTCTGGACGGCGTTGGCGCCGCCGGTGGCCTCGAAGCCCTCCTTGACCACGAAGCCGCTGGGATCGGGGGCGTTCGGGCCGTCGTAGCAATGGGCCGCGGCCGTCACCGGCAGTTGCGTGATCCCGATGATCCTGGCGAAGGCGGTGGGCACCGCCACCGCGAGCTTCACGTCGGCCGGGCCGGTTCCGGACTGGACGAAGCGGTCGGTGTTGGTGAGCGTCCAGCCCATCTTCTGCGTGGTCACGGCCCGGTCGATGTAGCCGTCCACCGTCGCCTGGTAGGAGGTGGCGCCCGGACCGCCGGTGCCGTTGAGGAGTTGGAGCACGCTCGGGCGGCTCGCGTACTGGCAGGTCAGGGTGGCGATCTCGGACAGCTTCTGCTTGGCCTGGTAGGAGCGCATCAGGTCGATGCCGCCGCCGGAGGCCACGATCAGGACGACGGCGCCCAGCGCGAAGATGATCGCGATGCCGCCGCCCGTATCGGAGCCGAAACGCCGGGCGAAACCGAGAACCCGTGCGGGTACGATCGTCATCACCGTGGTCGCCCCCGACATCTGATCATGTCGAGCGTAGCCGTAAGCATTGCCTGCGAAAGGATCGTTAAGCCGATACCTGACTCACGGGAATTTCATCTCGGGCCGGACCGGTCACGCCTGGCCGACCGCAATGTTCGACTCGAGGAGCGCCAAGGCATCCTCCACCGCCCGTCGCCGGACCGCGTCGCGGCCGAGGTCGCCGTAACGCCGCTCGAGACGGCGCGGCGGCGCCCCCGCGGCGGCGAGCCCGAAGTGCACGAGCCCCACGGGCTTGTGCGCACTGCCCCCGCCCGGCCCGGCGATGCCGGTGATCGCCACGGCGACGTCGGCCTCGGACCGGTCGAGGGCGCCCTGCGCCATCGCTCCGGCCACCGCCTCGCTCACCGCGCCCTCGGCCGCGATCAGGTCGGTGGGCACCCCGAGCATCTGCGTCTTGGCGGCATTGGAATAGGTGACGAAGCCGCGCTCCACCACGGCGGAGGAGCCCGCGATCGCCGTCAGCAGGCCGGCGACGAGGCCGCCGGTGCAGGATTCGGCACAGGCGATGCGCCGGCCCGCCGCGGCATAGGCCGCCACCAGCGCCCCGGCCCGGGCCCGCAGGAGGGGATCGTCGATCACGCGCCGAACCCGGCGGGGTCGATTTCGGGCAGCCGGATCGTGGCGGCGGCCTGGGCGGCCAGTCCCTCGGCGCGACCCACGAAGCCGAGCTTCTCGGTGGTGGTGGCCTTGATCGAGACCGCGCTCAAGGGGACGTCGCAGATCTCGGCGATGCGCGCCCGGATCGCCTCGCGATGGGCGCCGATGCGCGGGGCCTCGGCCAGCACCGTGATGTCGAGGTGGTCGATCCGGCCGCCGCGCGCGCGCACCAGGGCGCAGGCATGGGCGAGGAAGCGGTCGGAGGAGGCGCCGCGCCATTGCTCGTCGCTGGGCGGGAAATGCGTGCCGATGTCGCCGTCGGCGATGGCTCCGAGCAGGGCGTCGGTGAGGGCGTGCAGGGCGACGTCGCCGTCCGAATGGGCGAGCACGCCGCGGTCGGCCGGGATCCTGATGCCGCCGAGCCAGACGTGGTCGCCCTCGGTGAAGGCGTGGACGTCGAAGCCGGTGCCCAGGCGCGTGACGGTGGCGGTCATGGTCGAACCCTCTGACTCGGAGAAGCGGCGGTCGGCCTCGATCAGGTCGGCGGCCTGGGTGATCTTGCGGTTGGCCGTGTCGCCCTCGAACACCACGACCGGCAGCCCGGCCCATTCGGCGAGCGCCCCGTCGTCGGTGAAGCCGTCGAGGCCGGCGGCGGCGGCGCGGGCGTGGGCGTCGGCCAGGAGGCGGAAGGCGAAGGCCTGGGGCGTCTGGACGGCGCGCAGGGCCTCGCGTGCCGGGGTCTCGGCGACGCGGGCGATCCCGCCTTCGGCCGCCTCGACCCGCTTGACGGTGTCGGTGACGGGGATGCCGGGGACCGCGGCGCCGTGGTCGCGGCCGGCCGCGAGCGCCCGGTCGAGGAGGGCGGTGTCGACGAAGGGCCGGGCGGCGTCGTGGACGAGCACCAGGTCGGGGGCGCCGGCCCGCTCCAGGGCGTCGAGCCCGGCCCGCACCGAGAGCTGGCGGGTGGCGCCCCCCGCCACCGGCGCCGCGAGCTTGTCACGGGCTTGCGCGGGCAGGTCCGCCAGGCAGTCCTCGTAGAAGGCCGCGGCGTCGGGGGCGATCACCGGCTGGATGCGCGCGATGCCGTCGTGGGCCGCCAGAGCCGCCAGGGTGCGGGTGAGGACGGCGCGCCCGCCGACCCGGCGGTACTGCTTGGGGGTGTCGCCGCCGATGCGGATGCCGCGCCCGGCCGCGACCACCACGGCCGCCGCCTGAAATGCCGAGCCCGCCATCTCGAAGTTCCCTCTCGAAGTCCCCTCGCCGATTCTCGCTGCGTCGGAATCGCGCATGACGTCGTGCGGCCCGCGCGCAACGCCCCACGGATGAGGACCGCGTCACCGAAGGGCCTGTCGTGTAAGCGGGGGAGGGTGTGAAATCAAATCTGCGTCAGTCCTTGCGTCCGGCTCCGATATGGCTATTTGTTGTGCAGAATGAGAGCTGATGATTATTTGAGCGTTCTGCGCTCGGGCGGAAGCTCCGGAACGGCGGATGCCACGGCATCCGCGCCGCCCGTCCTGCTGGCTCCCCTCTCGGGCGTCACGGACCTGCATTTCCGCCGGGCCGTGCGCTGCCTCGGGGCGAGCGCGGTCGTGTCGGAGATGGTGGCGGCGGCCGAGTTCGCGAAGGGCAGCGAGGAAGCGCGCCTGCGCGCCGAGGGCGGCGGCATCGACCCGCACGTGGTCCAGCTCGCCGGCTGCGCGCCCGGTCCGATGGCCGAGGCGGCGCGGTTGGCGGAAGCGGCCGGTGCCCACGTCATCGACATCAACATGGGCTGCCCCGCCAAGACCGTGACCGGGGGCGAGGCGGGCTCGGCGCTGATGCGCGACCTCGACGGGGCCGCCCGCATCCTCGCCGCCGTGCGCGGTGCCGTTGCGATCCCCGTCACCGTCAAGATGCGGCTGGGCTGGGACCATGCCAGCCTCAACGCCCCCGAATTGGCGCGGCGGGCGGAGGATATCGGCCTCGACGCCGTCACGGTGCACGGCCGCACCCGCCAGCAGTTCTACAAGGGCCGGGCCGACTGGCGCGCCATCCGGGCGGTGGTGGAGGCGGTGCGCATCCCCGTCGTCGCCAACGGCGACGTCACCGATGCGGGGACCGCGCGGACCTGCCTGGCGGAATCGGGAGCGGCCGGGGTGATGATCGGGCGGGCGGCGCTGGGCCGGCCCTGGCTCGTCGGTGCCGTCGCAGCCGACCTCGCCGGGCGGCCCGCCCCGGTGCTCGACGCCGCGGCGCGGGCGCGGGTCGCCCTCGATCATTACGACGGGCTGCTGGCGCTCTACGGCCTGCGGATGGGCGTGCGCCATGCCCGCAAGCACCTGGCCGCCTACGCCGAGGCGGCCGGCGGCCTCGACGGGCCGGAGCGCATCGCGCTCCTCACCGGCACCGATCCGGCGCGGGTCCGCGACCTGCTCCTGGCCGCCTTCGGAATCGGCCCGGCCCGGGAGGGACGCGGCTCCGGCGATCGTCCCGCGATCGGGAAGGCGGCGTGACGACCATGGGCACAACGAAGGGTCCGGGACAGCCCGGCGACGAAGCCGGGGCGACGGCCAAGGCAGAGGGCGCGGCAAGGCCGCCGCGCAAGGGCGGCTACGCGCTGCCCGCCGGCCTGCCCGCCGCGGTGATCCCCACCAGCGAGGCGGTGATCAACGCCCTGCCGCTGCCGGTGATCACCATCGGCGCCGAAGACCGCATCCTCCACGTCAACCACGCCGCCGAATCGTTCTTCGACCATTCCGCCCGGCTGATGCAGCGCCAGCGCCTGGCCGACATCATCCCCTTCGCCTCGCCGATCATCGCCCTGGTCACCGACGTGCGCCGGCGGCGGGCCAGCGTGAGCGAGTACGGCGTCGAGCTGGTGCAGCCGCGCTCGGGGCAGGAGCGCAGCGTCGACGTGTTCGCGACGCCGCTCGGCGACGACGGCGAGGCGGTGGTGCTGATGCTCCAGGAGCGCACCATCGCCGACAAGATGAACCGCCAGCTCACCCATCGCGGGGCCGCCCGCTCGATGATCGCGCTGGGCGCCATGCTGGCCCACGAGATCAAGAACCCGCTCGCCGGCATCCGCGGCGCCGCCCAGCTCCTCGAGCAGTCGGGCAGCGAGGACGACCGGCTGCTGACCCGCCTGATCTGCGACGAATCCGACCGGATCGTGCGCATCGTCGAGCGCATGGAGCTGTTCGGCGACGAGCGCCCGGTGGAGCGCGGCCCGGTCAACGTCCACGGTGTCCTCGACCAGGTGAAGCGCTCGGCGCAGAGCGGGTTCGCCCGCCACATCCGCTTCGTGGAGACCTACGACCCCTCGCTGCCGCCGGTGCTCGGCAACCGCGACCAGCTGATCCAGATCATCCTCAACCTCGTGAAGAACGCCGCCGAGGCGATCGGGGCCGATACGGTGGACGGCGAGATCACCCTCTCCACCGCCTTCCGCACCGGCCTGCGCCTGCAGGTGCCGGGCTCGCGCGAGCGCGTCAGCCTGCCCATCGAGGTCGCGGTGCGCGACAACGGGCCGGGGGTCAGCCCCGACCTCCTGTCCGACATGTTCGATCCCTTCGTCACCACGAAGGCGCAGGGGAACGGCCTCGGACTTGCACTGGTCGCCAAGATCGTCGGCGACCACGGCGGCATCGTCGAGTGCGATCCCGTGCCCCGTCGGACCACCTTTCGCCTTCTCCTGCCCATGTCGAGCGCCCGGGACGGGCGTGAATCGAGCGTGGAATCCTGGAACCCGTAGAGTCGCGTCATGCAGAACCGCCACATCATCGTCGCGGACGATGACGCCGCCATCCGCACGGTGCTCAACCAGGCCCTGTCGCGGGCCGGGTACGAGGTGCGCTCCACCGGCAATTGCGCCACCCTCTGGCGCTGGGTGGCGCAAGGGGAGGGCGACCTCGTCATCACCGACGTGATGATGCCCGACGAGAACGTGTTCGACCTCCTGCCGCGCATCAAGCGGGTGCGGCCCGAGCTGCCGATCATCGTCATGAGCGCGCAGAACACCTTCATGACCGCGATCCGGGCCTCGGAGCGCGGCGCCTACGAGTACCTGCCCAAGCCCTTCGACCTGAAGGAGCTGATCGCCATCGTCGGGCGCGCGCTCTCGCGGCCGCGCGGGACGCCCGCGCCCGGCGCCGACCCGGCCCACGAGGACATCCCCCTGGTGGGGCGCTCGCCGGCGATGCAGGAGATCTACCGGGCCCTGGCCCGGCTGATGCCCACCGACCTCACCGTGATGATCACCGGCGAATCCGGCACCGGCAAGGAACTGGTCGCGCGCGCCCTGCACGACTACGGCCGCCGCCGCACCGGCCCGTTCGTGCCCGTCAACATGGCGGCGATCCCGCGCGACCTGATCGAATCCGAGCTGTTCGGCCACGAGAAGGGCTCGTTCACCGGGGCGCTCGCCCGCTCGGCCGGCCGCTTCGAGCAGGCGGAGGGCGGCACGCTGTTCCTCGACGAGATCGGCGACATGCCGATGGAGGCCCAGACCCGGCTGCTGCGCGTGCTGCAGCAGGGCGAATACACCACGGTGGGCGGCCGGGTGCCGATCAAGACCAACGTGCGCATCATCGCGGCCACCAACAAGGACCTGCGCATCTCGATCCAGCAGGGGATCTTTCGCGAGGACCTGTTCTTCCGCCTCAACGTGGTGCCGCTGCGCCTGCCGGCCCTGCGCGAGCGCTCGGAGGACGTGCCCGACCTCATCCGCCACTTCTTCGTCCTCGTCGAGAAGGAGGGCCTCAGCCGCAAGCAGCTCGACGGCGAGGCGATGGAGAAGCTCAAGCGCTACCGCTGGCCCGGCAACGTGCGCGAGCTCGAGAACCTCGTCCGGCGCCTGGCCGCCCTCTACCCGCAGGAGACCATCACCGGCCCGGTGATCGAGGCCGAGCTCGACACCCTGCCGCTGGCCCAGAGCGCGCCCCAGGGCGGCAACGGCCGCCGCCAGGCGTCGGGCGAGAGCGAGACCCTGTCGGGGGCGGTGGAGCGGCATCTCGCCGACTACTTCAGCGGCTACCGCGACACGCTGCCCCCGCCCGGCCTCTACCACCGGATCCTGCGCGAGATCGAAGGCCCGCTGATCGGCGCGGCCCTGGCCGCCACCCGCGGCAACCAGATCCGCGCGGCCGAACTGCTGGGAGTGAACCGCAACACGTTGCGCAAGAAGGTCCGGGATCTGGACCTGCAGGTGTTCCGCACGGCGCGGTGAGCGCACGGTGACAGTGATAGCGGCCCTCACACCACATCGTAATGACATCGTCGTTACGATTCGTTAGCGTGCGCGGACATGGAGGCCTCATGTCCATCCCCGTCCCGAAGCGCGACACGCTGAACATCCGTATCAGACCGGAAGATCGTGACCTTATCGATCGTGCGGCTCAGGCCGGCGGCAAGAACCGCACGGACTTCATCCTCGATGCGGCGCGGCGAGCGGCTCAGGACGCCTTGCTCGACCGCACTCTCCTCGTCGTCGAGCCGGAAGTCTTGGAGAAATTCCTCGCCCGCCTCGATGCGCCGCCGCAACCGAACGATCGGCTGCGGCGGACGATGCGAATTCCCCCTCCCTGGGATGACAGATGACGATCGGCGTGCCCGAGCCGCTGTCGAAGGATCATGATGTCGGACAGTTCGATTCCGGCGTCCCGGCACTCGACGACTGGCTCAGGCGGCGCGCCTACAAGAACCAGGTCGCCGATGCCTCGCGGACCTTCGTGGCATGCCGAGAAGGCACGGTAATCGGCTACTACGCTCTCGCGTCCGGCGGCGTGGCCACGACCGCCGCGCCAGGGCGGTTCCGCCGCAACATGCCGGAGCCTGTTCCCATCGTCGTCCTGGGACGTCTCGCCGTGGATCGCCGCCATCAGGGCATTGGGCTCGGCCGTGCCTTGTTCGTCGATGGCGCGAGGCGGGTGATCCATGCCGCCGACACCATCGGCATCCGCGGCATTCTCGTCCGTGCCATCTCCGAGGATGCGAAGGCCTTCTACCAAGCGATTGGTTTCGATGCGTCGCCGCTCGATCCCATGACCTTGATGATTGCGTTGGCCGACCTGCGGAGTAGCCTCTGAGCGCACAGTCCGATTGGAGCTGAGGTCCGAAATGCCGGTCTCATACCATTTTCGGTTGATCACTTCGTGATGCGGAAATGGGCTTCGCTCAGGCGCCGCGCGGGCTCGGTGATACGGTTCACGCTTGATCCAAGCGGAAACCGTATCACCGCCTCCCCGACACCAGCCAGCACGCGGCCCCGAGGGTCACGGCCCCCGCTTCGGCGCGGGCGGAAAAGTCGGCCGCCACCGCCGCATGGGCGCGGGCACGCAGATCGTCGTCGCGGTCGCGCAGCAGGCGCGAGACCGGCCCGAGTTCGAGCACGAAGCGCGCCGCGGCCTCGGCGGCGGCACCCGCGGCGGCCTCTCCCGACAGGCCGAGGACGAGGGGCCGGTCGATCGCCTCGATCCCGATGTCGAGGAAGCCCGCCGCGGCGAGGATGTCGCCGATGACGTCCGGGTCGGCGAAGCGGAACGGCCCCGGTCCGCCGGGCGGCGAGGGTTCTGGCGCCGGCACTAGGGGCTGGACGACGGCCAGCGGCACCGCGATCCAGGCGTTCTGCGCGAGCGGGCGCCAGCACAGGAACGTCAGGCGCCCGCCCGGCACCAGGGACCGGCGCAGGTTGGCGAAGGCCGCCACGGAATCCTCGAAGAACATCACCCCGAACCGCGAGATCACCCGCTCGAACACCGCGCCGCCGAAATCGTGGCGCTGGGCGTCGGCCTCGACGAAGGCGATCGGCGCGCCGCCCGGCGCGTCCAGGGCGGCGCGCTCGCGCGCCACGGCGAGGAGCGGCGCCGAGACGTCGGCGGCCACGACCCGGCCGCGGGCGCCGAGGTCGCGCGCGGCACGGATGGCGCAATCGCCCGCCCCGCAGCCGACGTCGAGGACGGCAGAGTCCGGCCGCAGGACCGCACCCGCGAACAGGGCCTGCGTCAGGGGGGCGAACACCGTGTCGATGGCGCGCTGGTTGCGGGCCCAGCGCCGGCCGGCGTCGCCGTTCCAGTATTCGGCCTGGGTGATGGTCTCGGCCATGGTCGCTCTCCTCAGAGCCGAATCTCATAAACCTTCGGCGCCGCCGTCGGAGCGCGGATCGTGGGTGGCCTCGATGCGGCCGTTGCCGGGGTGGCGCACCAGCATGCCGGCGTGGCCCAGCGAATCGATGTAGGCGCCGCCGAGTTCCTCGATCTCGTGGCCCATGGCGCGCAGTGCCGCGATGCAGGCCGGGTCGAACCGGTCCTCGACCTTCACGCTGAGCGATTCCGCGCCCCAGGTCCGGCCGTAGAGCAGGCGGGGCGCATCGACCGCATCGGCGACGCCCATCCGATAATCGGCGTAGCGGGAGAAGATCTGGGCCTGGAACTGCGGCTGGCCGTCCCCGCCCATGCTGCCGTAGGACATCACCCGGCCGTCGTCGAAGGCGGCCAGTGCCGGGATCAGGGTGTGGAACGGGCGCCGGCCCGGCTCCAGCGGGTTCACGGCCTTGGGGTCGAGGGAGAACGAGGTGCCGCGGTTCTGCCAGTGGATGCCGGTCTTCGGCAGCACCACCCCCGAGCCGTACTCCCAATAGATCGACTGGATGTAGGAGACGGCCAGGCCGCTGCCGTCGATGGCGCCCATCCAGACGGTGTCGCCCTCGCCGGGGTTGCGCAGGGGCAGGCTCGCGGCCCGGCGCATGTCGATCTGCGCCGCTTGCGCGTCGAGGAAGCCGGGCTCGAGGAAGCGGGACGGATCGCCGTCGAGGCGGTCGTAATCGGTGACGAAGCGGTCGCGCACGGCAAAGGCCCGCTTCGTGGCCTCGATCAGCCCGTGGTAATGCGCCGTGGTCTCCGGCCGGGCGATCTTGAGCCGGTCGAACAGGCCGAGGATGATGAGCGCCGCCAGCCCCTGGGTTGGGGGCGGGAAGTTGTAGAGCACCGCGTCGCGGCGCCTGAGCGACAGCGGCGCCCGCTCGCGCGGGGCATAGGCCTTGAGGTCGGCCCGGGTCACCGGGGCGTCGAGGCGTTCGAGGTCGGCGGCGATCTCGCGGGCGATGTCGCCCCGGTAGAAGTCGTCGAGGCCGGCATGGGCGAGCTGGTCGAGGGTGGCGGCGAGTGCTGGCAGGCGCCGGACCGCGCCGGCGGCGTAGGGCTTGCCGGCATCGAGGAAGGCGTCGGCGAACCCCGGCTGGTCGTGGAGGGCGTCGAGTTCCTTGGGCACGTAGCGCGCCTCCGACGGCGACACCGGAACACCGTCGCGGGCATGGCGGATCGCGTCGGCGAGCAGGGTCGGCAGCGGCATCCGCCCGCCCAATGCCCGGGCGAGATCGAGGGCGAGGCGCCAGCCGCCGACGGCACCGGCGACCGTGACCGCGGCGTCGGGGCCCCGGGCGGGAATCGCCTCGTATTCCTTCTCGCGGTAGCGGGCGATGGTGGCCAGACTCCCGGCGGGGCCGCAGGCCTCGATCCCGCGCACGCGGCCGCCGGGCTCGCGCACCAGCCAGAACCCGTCGCCGCCGATGCCGTTCATGTGCGGATAGACCACCGCGATGGTCGCCGCCATCGCCGCCATCGCCTCGATGGCGTTGCCGCCCTGCGCCAGCACGCTCTGGCCCGCCTTGGCGGCCAGGTGATGGGGTGCGGCCACGGCGGCCGAGGCGAAGACGGGCGTTTCTGGCATGGGGGGGCTCGTAGGGTGCAGCGAAGGTGCGAGATCGAGGGCGTCGACGTGGAGCGCACGCTAGCGACCCATGCTCTGCCTTGCAAAAGCCGGTCGCGGAAAACCGACATGCCGCGCGTTGACCGCCGCCTCTACACCCGTGTCCACCATCGCTTCGCAGCCCTCGACGGCGAGGGCATCGTGATCGCACCGCGGGAGACGACCCGCGAGCCACCGCGCCTCGCGTGAGGCCGCTCCTCGACACCGACGTCCTTTCGGCGATGACGGCGTCCGTTCCCGAGGACGAGATTCTGGCTGGCATCGCCATCCTCCCAGAGTGCGGGCGCCGGACCGCCCTGCGATCGGTCGCTCTGGCAGTGCCGATCCGGCTTCGAACGCTGCGTCTCTCGCGCCGCGCATCGGCTCCCGGACCGAGATGCGCCACACCCGATTCGTATTAATTTCGCCACACTGTTGTGGCGATGCATCAGCCCATGGCGTGGCTTCGACGGTTCAGCAAAAAGCGGCCTCCCGAGGCGGTCTCGGAGGCCTCCGAGGCCGGCGCCTCGACGGACGGAGCCGCCCCTGACGTGGTCGTCAGGCCGCCGCCGCGGGGTCCGGGCTGGATCGGCGCCCTGGTGGTCGCCACCGCGCTCGTCTCGGCCATCGCGACCTTCCTGATCCTGGCGGGCGTCATCCGGGTGACGCCGACGCCAACCGTGGGCGTCACCCTGCTCGGCATCAACGTCGCGCTGGTGCTCGGGCTCGTGGTGATCATCGCCTGGGAGGCGCGGGTCTTCCTGCACGCCCGCAAGGCCAATGCGGCGGTGGCGCGGCTGCACACCCGCATCGTCGGCCTGTTCAGCCTCATCGCGATCCTGCCCACCGTGCTGCTGGCGGTGGTGGCGGCGGTGACCATCGACCGCGGCCTGTCGCTCGGCTTCACCGACCGCGTCCGCGACGTGGTGCTGAAGTCCGTGGAGGTGGCCGACGCCTACCAGGAGAACCAGTGCCAGTCGCTGGCCCGCGAGATCCGCATCCTGGCCGACGACCTCACCCGGGCCCGGCCGAACTTCGACGTGAACCGCGACTGGTTCCAGACCTTCCTGACCACGCGGGCGACCGCCCTCGGCCTGCCGGTGGCCGAGATCATGCGCGGCCCCACCGAGGTGGTGGCCCGCGCCAAGATCGACATCATCAAGGAGCGCCGCCTGCCCTCGGCCGCCGCCTTCGAGGAGGCGGCCAAATCGAGCGATCCGATCTGCCTCGTGCCCTCCGAGGGCCGGGTCTTCGCCGCCCTCCTGCGCATGACCGCCTACGACGGGGCGGTGCTGCTGGTCCAGCGCGAGGTCAGCCAGCTCGCGGTGGAATTCCCCGGCGTGTCGCGGGCGGCGGCGGCGGAATATCTCACCTACGATTCGCTCAAGCGCTCGATCCAGATCACCTTCGCCTCGGTGTTCGTGCTGATCGCGCTGATCGCGCTGCTCTCGGCGGTGTGGTTCGGGCTCAACTTCGCCAACCGCTTCGTCGCGCCGATCCGGCGCCTCATCAACGCCGCCGACCAGGTCGCGTCGGGCAATTTCTACGCGCAGGTGCCGGCCCGCAAGACCGACGGCGACCTCGCGCATCTCGGCGAGAGCTTCAACAAGATGACGCAGGAGCTGCGCCGCCAGCACGACGGGCTGACGGCGGCCAGCGACCTCATCGACCGCCGGCGCCGCTTCACGGAGGCCGTGCTCTCGGGCGTCTCGCCGGGCGTCATCGGCGTCGACGCCGCCGGCCTCGTCACCATCGCCAACCCGGCGGTGGAGCGCACGCTGGGGATCGGCGCCGAGGAGATCGTCGGGCGGCCCCTGACCCAGGTGGTGCCCGAGTTGCAGGCCCTCTTCCCCGAGGGCAGCGAAGGCCGCCAGCGCGCGCTGCAGCAGCAGATCCAGCTCGTGCGGGACGGCCGCGAGCGCACGGTGACGGTGCGCGTCACCAGCGAGCAGGCGCAAGGGGGCCAGCGCGGCTTCGTGGTGACGCTCGACGACATCACGGACCTGGTGGCGGCCCAGCGCACCTCCGCCTGGGCCGACGTGGCGCGGCGCATCGCCCACGAGATCAAGAACCCGCTCACCCCGATCCAGCTCTCGGCCGAGCGCATCCGGCGCAAATACGGCAAGGTCATCGTCGAGGACCGCGACGTGTTCGACCAGTGCACGGCGACGATCGTGCGCCAGGTCGACGAGATCAAGCGCATGGTCGACGAGTTCTCGTCCTTCGCGCGGATGCCCAAGCCCGCCATCGGCCGCAACGACCTCGGCGAGATCGCCCGCCAGAACCTCTTCATGATGCGGGTGGCCCACCCCGACCTGGAGTTCGGCTTCTCGGGCGAGGGCGACGGCGGCGAGCCGCTCACCGCCGCCTTCGACATCCGCCTCCTGTCGCAGGCCATCACCAACATCCTCAAGAACGCCGTCGAGGCGGTGATGGCGGTGCCGGAGGCCGAGCGCGGCCAGGGCCGGGTCGACGTGAGGCTTCTCGTGGAGGACGCCTTCGCGGTGATCGAGGTCACCGACACCGGCAAGGGTTTTCCGGTGGAGGGGCGCCAGCGCCTGCTCGAGCCCTATATGACGACCCGCGAGGGCGGCACCGGGCTCGGCCTCGCCATCGTCAGCAAGGTTCTGGAAGACCATGGCGGCGGCATCGAACTGAACGACAACCCGGCCGGACGGGGCGGGCAGGTGCGCATGCGCATCCCCCGCGACGTCGAGGCCGCCGGCGGGCGGACCCCGGCCGGAACCGGTGACGACATGCGGGGGCCCCGTGCCGCCGCGCCAGACGAGAAGGGCGCCGCACGGACGGGCCCCGAGATCGCGGAGATCCTATCATGAGCGCCGATATCCTGATCGTCGACGACGAGGCCGACATCCGCGACCTCGTGGCCGGCATCCTCGACGACGAGGGCCACCGCACCCGCACCGCCGGAGGCTCCGACGAGGCCCTGGCCGCCATCGAGTCGCGCCGGCCCCACCTCGTCTTCCTCGACATCTGGCTGCAGGGCTCGCGCCTCGACGGGCTGCAGGTGCTCGACCAGATCAAGGCCGGCCACCCCGACCTGCCGGTGGTGATGATCTCGGGCCACGGCAACATCGAGACCGCGGTGGCGGCGATCAAGGCGGGCGCCTACGACTTCATCGAGAAACCGTTCAAGGCCGACCGCCTGATCCTGGTGGCCGAGCGGGCCCTCGAGACCTCGCGCCTGCGCCGGGAGGTCCGCGACCTCAAGACCCGCTCGGGCCAGGCGAGCAAGCTCGTGGGCGGCTCGGTGGCCGTCAACCAGCTGCGCCAGACGGTGGAGCGGGTCGCCCCCACCAATGCGCGGGTCATGATCCTGGGCGCGCCCGGCTCGGGCAAGGAGCTGTCCGCGCGGACCCTGCACGCCTCCTCGACCCGCGCCAACGGCCCGTTCGTGGTCATCAACGCGGCCACCATCACGCCCGAGACCATGGAGGCCGAGCTGTTCGGCGTCGAGGCGGGGGAGGGCCGGGTCCGGCGCGTCGGTGCCCTGGAGGAGGCCCACGGCGGCTCCCTCTACATCGACGAGGTCGCGGACATGCCGCGCGAGACCCAGAACCGCATCCTGCGGGTCCTGGTGGACCAGAACTTCCAGCGGGTCGGCGGCACCACGCGGGTGCATGTGGACGTGCGCATCATCTCCTCCTCCTCGCGGGACCTCGCGGAGGAGATCGCGGGGGGCCGTTTTCGCGAGGATCTCTTCCACCGGCTCTCGGTGGTGCCGATCCGGGTGCCGTCGCTCTCCGAGCGGCGCGAGGACGTGCCCGAGCTGATCGGGTTCTTCATGGAGCAGATCTCGGGCGCCACCGGCCTGCCGCGCCGGCGCATCGCCGAGGACGCCATGGCGGTGCTGCAGTCGCACGACTGGCCCGGCAACATCCGCCAGCTGCGCAACAACGTCGAACGCCTGATGATCCTCACCCACACCGATCCGGAGCAGGAGGTGACCTCCGAGATGCTGCCCACCGAGATCGGTGCCCTGGTGCCCACCACCCCCAACGGGTCGGGCGGCGAGAAGCTGATGAGCCTGGCCCTGCGCGAGGCGCGCGAGATCTTCGAGCGGGAGTACCTCATCGCCCAGATCGCCCGGTTCTCCGGCAACATTTCCCGTACCGCCGAGTTCATCGGCATGGAGCGCTCGGCCCTGCACCGGAAACTGAAGTCGCTCGGCATCGGCTCCTGAAGAATGGCGCGGTCGCGAGCGGTCGCGCACTTGCATCGGGCCGGCAATCTACGTGTAATGGCGAGGTTGACTCGCCCGGTCACGAAGTCGTGGCTGCGACCCCGACTGAAGAGAACCCGCCCGGTGAGGCGGGCGGCATGATTAAACAAGGACAAGAAAAAAATGGCGGCCGAACGCTCTCAGAACCTCCAGGACACGTTCCTCAATCACGTTCGCAAGAACAAGATCCCGCTCACCATCTTCCTCGTGAACGGCGTCAAGCTCCAGGGCGTGGTGACGTGGTTCGACAACTTTTGCGTGCTTCTGCGCCGCGACGGCCATTCGCAACTCGTCTACAAGCACGCGATCTCGACGATCATGCCGGGCCACCCGGTGCAGCTGTTCGAACCCGACGAGGCCGCGCCCGAGAAGGCGTGAGGTCGAACGCCGATCGATCCCCGCGGGGCCCTTCCCCGGGCGGGTGACGCGAAACGGAACCCGACCCGGGGTCCGGCACGACGAGCCGCGCGGCGTCGATACCGTCTGCGCCGCTCGCATCGAGCCGCCGAGATCGAGCCGCCGAGGCGGCCCTTCACGACACCGGTTCCCGGGTCGTCGCCCGCTGACGCTCCGGGCGTCCGGGACATGACGTCCGACCGGTTCGATCCTCCGCAAAAGCTCATCGGCCTCCATCGTTCGATGGGAGCACGCCCTTGTCTGCAGCCGGCAAAGGCCCATTGTCCTGGAACGCATCAGGACGAGGCCGGACAGCAGTTGACGAACCACACGATCACCCCCGGCGAAGCCCGGCTTCAGGCGATGGCGGCTCCCGAGGGTGAGATCGCGGCCGCGACCCATACCCTGGTCATCGGTCCCTATCTCGCGCGGACCGCCTCCGGCGGCAGCCGCAGCGAGGCCTCGCGGGCCACAGATGCCCGCCTCGACGAGGCCGTGGGGCTGGCGGCCGCCATCGAGCTCGACGTGGTCGAGGCGATCTGCCTGTCGCTGCCGCGCATCCGGCCCTCGACCTACCTCGGCAAGGGCCGGGTCGAGGAACTGGCCGGCGTCATCAAGGCGCGCGAGATCGGCCTCGTGGTGATGGATTGCGCCCTCTCGCCGGTGCAGCAGCGCAACCTCGAGAAGGAACTCGGCGCCAAGGTCATCGACCGCACCGGCCTCATCCTCGAGATCTTCGGGCGCCGCGCCTCGACGCGCGAAGGGCGGCTGCAGGTGGAGCACGCCCACCTCGCCTACCAGAAAAGCCGGCTCGTGCGGTCCTGGACCCACCTGGAGCGCCAGCGCGGCGGCTTCGGCTTCCTCGGCGGCCCCGGCGAGACCCAGATCGAGGCCGACCGGCGCATGATCCAGGAGCGCATGACCCGGATCGAGCGCGACCTCGACGGCGTCACCCGCACCCGCGGCCTGCACCGACAGGGCCGCGCGAGGGTGCCGTACCCGATCGTGGCCCTCGTCGGCTACACGAACGCGGGCAAGTCGACCCTGTTCAACACCCTGACCAAGGCCGAGGTGATGGCGCAGGACATGCTGTTCGCCACCCTCGACCCGACGGCGCGCGCCACCAGGCTGCCGCACGGCGAGACCGTGATCCTGTCCGACACCGTCGGCTTCATCTCGGACCTGCCGACCTCCCTCATCGCGGCCTTCCGCGCGACGCTGGAGGACGTGATCGAGGCCGACATCCTGCTGCACGTGCGCGACATCTCGCACGGCGACAGCGAGGCCCAGGCCGAGGACGTCGGCGGGGTCCTGCGCGAACTCGGCATCGAGACCTCGGCCGACCGGATCATCGAGGTCTGGAACAAGGCCGACCTGCTGGACGAGGACGAGCGCAACCGCCTCCTCAACCTCACGGGGACCGGGCGGAGCGACCGCGACAGCGGCGCCCCCGTCCTCGTCTCCGCGGTGACCGGCGAGGGGATGGCGGCGCTCACGAGCCGGATCGAGGCGCGGATCGCCAAGTCGCGCTCGACCTTCGCGGTGGTCCTCTCACCCGAGGACGGCGGCGCCCTGCATTGGCTCTACGAGAACGCGGAAGTGCTCGACCGGCGCGAGGAGGAGGGCGGCACGATCCACCTCGCCATCCGCATCGCCCCCGAGAAGGAGCCGCGTTTCCTCAACCGGTTCGACGGGGCGCGGCGCCTGAGCCGGGCGGGGTGAGGGCGCTCCGACCCTCCGTGCGGGGAGACGAATCGGAGGCGAGGGTGGCGAAGACGGCACCGCGACGCTCGACCCCGCACCCTTCCCTCTCCCCGTTAAGGGGGAGGGGGAAGGGCGGAGCGCAAGGCCTTACGGCTGCAGGACGCCGTTCACGACGTGGATGACGCCGTTGGACTGCATCACGTTGGCCACCGTGACCTTGGCGGTGCTGCCCTTGGTGTCGGTGACGAACACCGACTTGCCCTTGGCCTGGATCACGAGGGGGGTGCCCTCGACGGTCTTGAGCTGGGCCTCGCCGCCGCCGTCCTTGACGAGCTTCATCAGGTCCTTGGCGGTGTAGGTGCCCGAGACCACGTGATAGGTCAGGATCTTGGTGAGGGTGCCCTTGTTCTCGGGCTTCACCAGGGTCTCGACGGTGCCGGCCGGCAGCTTGGCGAAGGCGGCGTTGGTGGGCGCGAACACCGTGAACGGACCCGGGCCCGACAGGGTGTCGACGAGGCCGGCGGCCTTGACGGCGGCCACCAGGGTCGTGTGGTCCTTGGAGTTGACGGCGTTCTCGACGATGGTCTTGGATGCGAACATCGGTGCGCCGCCGACCATCGGGTTCTTGGCGAAGGCCACGGCCGGCAGGGCCGCGCCGACCGAGACGGCCAGGGCCACGGCGGCGGCGGTGGAGGCGAACGAGCGGCGGGCGTTGGACATCATCATGGAGCGTTTTCCTCGGTACGAGCCCCTGCGATCGGGGCGGTGATCGGTCTTACGGGGCTCTCCGGGGAAAAGTTTCAGGGCTTTCGTCCGAGGGCGATCGTAGCCGCACCGGGAGCCGGGGTTTTCGGGCGCCGAGGTCCGTATCGAGATGCGAGTCCGCATGAGGATGATTGCGGCGCTCCGATCTCGCGCCTATAAGCGAGGCATCCCCTTTTTGATGGCGTGAGACGGGACGCTTCGGATCAATGGATCCGGACCCCCGCGGACCGATTCCCGGACCGGCTCGTCCTCGCCCGCCGTGTTTGGAGTTGCCCGATGTCCCAGGGTCCGCTGATGCCCAAGGCGACCGCCGTCTGGCTGGTCGAGAACACGTCGCTCGCCTTCGAGCAGATCGCCGACTTCTGCAAGCTGCACCCGCTGGAGGTGAAGGGCATCGCCGACGGCGAGGTCGCGGCCGGCATCAAGGGGCTCGACCCGATCACCACCGGCCAGCTCACCCGCGACGAGATCGAGAGGGCGCAGCGGGTGCCCGACTACAAGCTCAAGGTCGCGGTCTCGAAGGTGAAGCTGCCCGAGGTCAAGCGCACCACCAAGGGCCCGCGCTACACGCCGCTGTCGCGTCGGCAGGACCGGCCCAACGCCATCCTCTGGCTGCTGCGCAGCCACCCCGAGCTCAAGGACGCGCAGATCATCCGGCTGGTGGGCACCACCAAGTCGACGATCCAGCAGATCCGCGAGCGCACCCACTGGAACTCGAGCGCCCTGCAGCCGATGGACCCGGTGACGCTGGGCCTCTGCACGCAGATCGACCTCGATTTCGAGGTGCAGCGTGCCGCCAAGGACCGGCCCGCCACCGTGCCGGCCGACGTCGGAGCGAGCCTCCTGCCCACCGAGCTCTCAACGGCGCAAGAGACCGACGAGCACGCCGAGCACCACCGCAACGCCCGCGACGAAAAACTCAACGTCGATTCGGTCTTCGCCAAGCTCAAGGGCATGCGCCAGACCGACGAGGACGACGAGGACTGATCACCGCCTGCGGGCCTGGCGCCGAAGACCTCTTGAGACCTCTTGGCCGCGGGCGGGATATCGCGACGTCGGCCAGGAGCACGAACGAGGACTGTCTCGGCCGGGCCCGGCCCGGCCGGGGCTGCCGAAACGGCTCGCCAAGTGCGATAAAATGCCGGATAGTGTTCCGCCGCGATGGGCGAGGGCATCGCATCTGGAGCGTCCCATGGCCTCCCTGGGAACCGACACCGACGCCGGCCCGGTCTACGACCGGGCATCGCGGAGCGAGCGATCCGCAGTCGGGCCGGGCGGCCTGCGCCCTTGCAATATCGTTCAGGGTGCTGTGCAGGAGCCTGTGACGCTCGCGGAATCGCTCATGGCGGACGCCGGCTGGAGCGCGTCGAACTTCAGCGAGGCCGGCCCCAACCCGCCGTATCTGCGCATCGGCGGCAAGCTGTGGGTGACGCTGACCGAATACGAGCCCTGCTTCTCCTCCTATCACCGCGATCGGATGCTGTTCCGCTCCAAGGTCTCGATGACCGAACATCTCGGCCGATACCGCGAGATCATGGTCGACCCGATCGCCTTCGAGGAATGCTACGGGCCGGGGGAGGGGACAGACGCCACCTTCCCGTTCGGGGCCTGGCTGGAGATCCGCGAAGTCGGCTTCAAGGGTCTGACCCTGTGGGGCCGGCGCCACGGCACGGTGACGCTGCCCCTGGAACCCCTCGCGGTGGCCTCGGCGGTGTGGCTGCGCGGCGGTGGGCCGCACAAGGCTTCCCTGACCTGACCAAGCTTCCTTGACCTGAGACCGGCGCCCAAACGGCGCGGCGCGGTTGCCCCTGAGCGCGCGATCGCGTATGTCGTCGCCGTTCCTCACGATGGATGCGACGTCTCCTGGGCAGTTCCTGCCCGCCGCCGCGCCATTGCGGGGATGGCCCTCGACCAGCGTTGAGACTGCGTCGGCCCTCCCTCGGGGAGGTGAGCCCGTCGATCCCGAACGGATCCCGGGCGGCGTCGGAGGGGGTCTCCCGTCACACGAGCCGCCGATGCCGGCCTCTTCAGGAGGCCTGTCAGGAGACAGAATGACCGCTGGTAACGCCCTGCAGCGTAGCCCGAGCCGCGACGACTTCGCGGCTCTCCTCGAGGAGAGCTTCCTCGAGCACGAGATCACCGAAGGTTCCGTCGTCAAGGGTCGCGTCGTCGCGATCGAGAAGGACGTCGCCGTCATCGACATCGGCGCCAAGACGGAAGGCCGTGTCGCCCTCAAGGAATTCAACGGCCCCGGCCGCGACGACCTCGCGGTCGGCGACGAGGTCGAGGTCTATGTCGACCGCATCGAGAATGCGCTCGGCGAGGCCGTCATCTCGCGCGACAAGGCGCGCCGCGAGGAGAGCTGGGTCAAGCTCGAGAAGGCCTTCGAGGCCAACGAGCGCGTCACCGGCGCGATCTTCAACCAGGTCAAGGGCGGCTACACCGTCGACCTCGACGGCGCCGTGGCGTTCCTGCCGCGCTCCCAGGTCGACATCCGCCCCGTGCGCGACGTCACGCCCCTGCTCGGCACGCCCCAGCCGTTCCAGATCCTCAAGATGGATCGCCGCCGCGGCAACATCGTGGTCTCGCGCCGCACCGTCCTCGAGGAGAGCCGCGCCGAGCAGCGCTCCGAGCTCGTGGCCAACCTCGAAGAGGGCCAGGTCATCGACGGCGTCGTCAAGAACATCACCGAATACGGCGCCTTCGTGGATCTGGGCGGCATCGACGGCCTGCTCCACGTCACCGACATGGCCTGGCGCCGCGTCAACCACCCGTCCGAGGTCGTGACCATCGGCCAGACGGTCAAGGTCAAGATCATCAAGATCAACCACGAGACCCACCGCATCTCGCTCGGCATCAAGCAACTGCTCGCCGATCCGTGGGAGGGCATCGCCCAGCGCTACCCGGTCGAGGCCAAGATCAAGGGCCGCGTCACCAACATCACCGACTACGGCGCCTTCGTGGAGCTGGAGCCGGGGATCGAGGGCCTGATCCACGTCTCCGAGATGAGCTGGACCAAGAAGAACGTCCACCCCGGCAAGATCGTATCCACCTCCCAGGAAGTGGAAGTGCAGATCCTCGAGGTCGATCCGGTCAAGCGCCGCATCTCGCTCGGCCTCAAGCAGACCCTGCAGAACCCGTGGGAGGCCTTCTCCGAGAAGCATCCCGTCGGCTCCGAGGTCGAGGGCGAGGTCAAGAACAAGACCGAGTTCGGCCTGTTCATCGGCCTCGAAGGCGATGTCGACGGCATGGTCCACCTGTCGGATCTCGACTGGAACCGTCCCGGCGAGCAGGTCATCGAGGAGTTCAAGAAGGGCGACATGCTGCGCGCCCAGGTCCTCGACGTCGACGTCGAGAAGGAGCGCATCTCGCTGGGCGTCAAGCAGCTCGGCGGCGACCCCTTCGCCGAGGCCGGCGAGCTCAAGAAGGGTCAGGTCGTGACCTGCGAGGTGGTCGAGGTGAAGGATTCGGGCGTCGAGGTGAAGATCATCGACACCGACCTCTCGACCTTCATCCGCCGTGCCGAACTCGCCCGCGACCGCGGCGACCAGCGTCCCGAGCGTTTCGCCGCCGGCGAGAAGTTCGATGCCCGCGTGATCCAGTTCGACCGCAAGGTCCGCCGGGTCCAGCTCTCCATCAAGGCCCTCGAAATGGCCGAGGAGAAGGAGGCGATGGCCCAGTTCGGCTCCGCCGATTCGGGTGCCTCGCTCGGCGAGATCCTGGGCGCGGCCTTCAAGAAGGCCCGCACCAGCGACGACAAGGACGAGGAATAGTCTCATCCCCCGCCGCCCTTCGGGGCGGTGGGCCGGACGACCACGCAACCCGCGCGGGATCGCCTCCCGCGCGGGTTTTTCCATGCCATGCGCGCAGCCTCTTCGATGCGCGCACGTACAGCCTCTTGCCGCTCCGGCGCGGGCGGGGCTAGAACACCGCCCCCGAGTCGACCTCCCGGGCGCCAAGCCCATGCTCGCCAAGTCCATGCCCGCCAAGCCCATCCCCGCCAAGTCCATGCCCGCCAACGACTTGGCGACCGTCACGGACCCGAACGCGACGCCGAAGGATGGTGCAAACGGTCCGGGGTTGTGGGAGAAGGGGGCAAGAACAGGCTCGCCCCAATCCGAGCCGGACCCGCGGGAGTGACCGAACGCATGGCAGCCGACGCCGAACTTCTGATCGATCGCCGCCGCCTGCGCCGAAAGCTGTCGGTGTGGCGCGTGGTCGGCATCGGCTCCCTCGTGGTGGCGGTGGGCGCCGTGGGCCTTCGCCTGCGCGGCGGCGAGGTCGCGGGCTTCGGTGCCATCAAGCCGCAGATCGCCCGCATCAGCGTGGGCGGCTTCATCGCCGGGAGCGAGGAGACCACCAAGCTGATCGCGCGGGTGCGCGAGTCGAGCGCCGTCCAGGGCGTGGTGGTCTCGATCTCCTCGCCCGGCGGCACCACGACCGGGTCGGAGGAACTCCACCGCAACCTGCGTGCGCTCGCCGAGAAGAAGCCGATGGTGGCCTTCGTCGACGGCACCGCCGCCTCGGGCGCCTACATCGCCGCGATCGCCGCCGACCACATCGTGGCGCGCGAGACCGCGCTGGTCGGCTCGATCGGCGTCCTGTTCCAGTACCCGGACCTGTCCGGGCTTCTCGACAAGGTCGGCGTCAAGGTCGAATCCATCAAGTCGGCCCCGCTCAAGGCCGAGCCGTCGGGCTTCACCCCGACCTCGCCCGAGGCGCGCGCGGCCCTGGCCGCGGTGGTCGGCGATACCTACGGCTGGTTCAAGGGCCTCGTCTCCGACCGTCGCAAGATGAGCGACAAGGAACTCGCCGTGGTCGCCGACGGTCGCGTCTTCAGCGGGCGCCAGAGCGTGCCCCTCAAGCTCGTGGACGCGCTGGGCGGCGAGCGCGATGCCGTGGCCTGGCTCGAGAACAGCCGCGGCGTCGCCAAGGGACTGCCGGTGACCGATTGGAAGCCCAAGGGCAAGAGCGACTTCCAGCTCTGGTCGGCGCTGGGCACCGGCGCCGATCTCCTCGGCCTCCCGGGAGCCGCGATGCAACTGCGCGCCGTCGGCACCGAGACCACCGACCTCGCCCAGGGCGGCCTGCTGGCCCTGTGGCGGCCCTGATCGACCTACGGTTCTCCACCCTCCACCGCCGGCCTCGCCGGCGACAGACCTGCGAGAAGACGGCCGCATGATCAAGTCGGAGCTCGTGCTCAGGATCGCCGAGCAGAACCCGCATCTCTACCAGCGCGACGTCGAGACCCTGGTCAACGCCATCCTCGACACGATCGCCGACGCCCTGGCGCGGGGCGACCGGGTCGAGCTGCGGGGCTTCGGCGCCTTCTCGGTGAAACGCCGCGATGCGAGGCGGGGACGCAACCCGCGCACGGGAGCGGCCGTTGCCGTTTCCGAGAAGGCCATCCCCGTCTTCAAGACCGGCAAGGAAATGCGCCAGCGCTTGAACGACGCGGGGATCGGCGACGATCGGGCCGAGGCGGCCCCGTGACGAGATTCACGACAACCGGAGGACTTCGATGATCCGCTTCCTCAAGGGACTTGTGCTGCTGCCTGTGGCGATCGTCGTCGTCGCGCTGGCGGTGGCCAATCGCGAGGCGGTGCGCCTGTCCTTCGATCCGTTCTCGCCCGACATGCCCGTCTTCAGCGTGACGCTGCCGTTCTACCTGATCCTGTTCGGGGCGGTGGCGCTGGGCGTGGTGCTCGGCGGGATCGGCACCTGGCTCGGCCAGTCCGGCGTCCGCCGCCGCAGCCGCGATCGCCGCCGCGAGATCCACCGCCTCGAGACCGAGACCGCCCGGCTCAAGACGCAGGTGCCGAGCGGCGACGACCTCTATTCGCGCGGCGGCACGAACCAGGTCGCCCTGCCGGCGCCGCGCTGACACCACGATGCCCGAGACGCGCGTCAAGATCTGCGGGCTGAGCACGGCCGACACCCTGGAGGCCGCCCTCGATGCCGGGGCCGACCTCGTCGGCTTCGTGCATTTCCCAAAGAGCCCGCGCCACGTCGACTGGGAGACCGGAGCCCGCCTGTCGGCGCAAGCGAGGGGCCGTGCCGGGCGCGTCCTCCTCCTGGTCGATCCCGACGATGCGCTGCTGGCGCAAGGCCTCGCCGCGGTCGAGCCGGACCTGGTGCAGCTCCACGGCAGCGAGTCCCCCGAACGCGTCGCCGCCATCCGCAAGGCGATCGGGCGGCCGGTGATCAAGGCGATCGGCATCGCCAGGCGGGAAGACCTGGCGGCACTGGCGCCGTATGCGGGCGTGGCCGACATCCTCCTCCTCGATGCCAAGCCGCCGACGGACGCCGACCTGCCGGGCGGCAACGGCCATGCCTTCGACTGGGATGTCCTTGCGGGCGCCGAATTGCCCGCCGGAACGATGCTGTCGGGTGGGCTGACGCCGCAGACCGTGGCGCAAGCCCTGCGCCGGACCGGCCTCGGCGCTCTCGACGTCTCCTCGGGCGTGGAGCGCGCGCCGGGGGTCAAGGATCCGGACCGGATCCGGGCCTTCATGGCCGCGGCGCGCGCCGGCGGCGGGTGAAACCGGAAGCCTCGCGTTTTCCGCCCGGATGGCGCTCGCGCCGCATTGTCGGCAAACCGTGCTAGACTCATGTGAGAGCCCGGAACCGCATCGTTTCGTTCACGAACCGCGATCCCCGTCGCCGGCCGGAGGCACGACCTCACGCTGCCCGCCGACACGGAGGACGCCCGCTTGCAAGGAACCGCTACCGTGACCATCGCCCCGACCCCGAACTCGTTCCGCACCGGCCCCGACGAGCGCGGCCGCTTCGGCATCTTCGGCGGACGTTTCGTGGCCGAGACGCTGATGCCGCTGATCCTCGACCTCGAGGCCGCCTACACGAAGGCCAAGGCCGACCCGGCGTTCCAGGAGGAGATGGACGGCTACCTGACCCACTACGTCGGCCGGCCGAGCCCGCTCTACTACGCCGAGCGCTTCACCGAGCACCTGCGCGCGCAGTCGGAGCCGGGCCACGGCGCCAAGGTCTACTTCAAGCGCGACGAGCTGAACCACACCGGCTCGCACAAGGTGAACAACGTGCTCGGGCAGATCCTGCTCGCCCGCCGCATGGGCAAGCCGCGGATCATCGCCGAGACCGGGGCCGGCCAACACGGGGTCGCCACCGCCACGCTGTGCGCCCGCTTCGGCCTGAAGTGCGTGATCTACATGGGCGCCGTCGACGTGGCGCGCCAGGCGCCCAACGTGTTCCGCATGAAGATGCTGGGCGCCGAGGTGGTGCCGGTGCAATCGGGCACCCGCACCCTGAAGGACGCCATGAACGAGGCCCTGCGCGACTGGGTCACCAACGTCGCCGACACGTTCTATTGCATCGGTACCGTGGCCGGGCCGCACCCGTATCCGGCGATGGTGCGCGACTTCCAGTCGATCATCGGCAAAGAGACGAAGGAGCAGATGCTGGCGCGGGAAGGGCGGTTGCCCGACTCGCTGGTCGCCTGCATCGGCGGCGGCTCCAACGCCATGGGCCTGTTCCATCCCTTCCTCGACGACCGCGACGTCGAGATCTTCGGCGTCGAGGCCGCCGGTCACGGCGTCTCCTCGGGGCTGCATGCCGCCTCGCTCACGGGAGGCCGGCCCGGCGTGCTCCACGGCAACCGCACCTACCTGCTGCAGGACGCCGACGGCCAGATCTCGGACGCCCATTCGATCTCGGCGGGCCTCGATTATCCCGGCATCGGGCCCGAGCATTCCTGGCTGCACGAGACCGGCCGCGTCACCTACATCTCGGCCACCGACCAGGAGGCGCTGGAGGCGTTCAAGCTGTGCTCGCTCCTGGAAGGCATCATCCCGGCGCTCGAACCGGCCCATGCCCTGGCCAAGGTGATGCAGCTCGCCCCCACGAAGCCGGTCGACCACCTCATGGTGGTCAACCTCTGCGGCCGCGGCGACAAGGACGTGCCGCAGGTGGCCGAGATCATGGGCACCACCCTCTAGAACGTCGGACCGGGAGGTGGTCGCCGGCTTTGGAAGAAAGCCGGCGACCACGATGCGCAAAGCCGACGCCAAACGCACCCCAAACGCACCGTTGACACCACGCGGCGGTTTTCCCTATACCGCCGGCTCCGGTCGGGACCGTCGTTCACGCGAAGGCCCCGGACGTTGGGGCGGGGTAGCTCAGCTGGTTAGAGCAGAGGAATCATAATCCTTGTGTCGGGGGTTCGAGTCCCTCTCTCGCTACCAAATTTGTCGATGATCGCGCTTTCCAACCCTGGCCCCGCAGCCGGGGTTTTTCGTTGTCGCGCCTGGAGGACGTCGTCCCGCCGGATGGCGTCGGCGTCGCGGCCCTGCGTTTTCGGCGATCCGCATCGGCCGCCGCGTGCCCGATCGCATCTTCGTCGGCCTGGCCGACGTGCCGGTCTCGGCGTGATGACCGGGCCCTGACGACCCGTTCGCGCAGGAAGACCGACGTTTCGCGCATCGGGCGTTTCGCGCATCGAAACGACTGCACGACGGCCCATCTTTGGAAGCACATCCCCGGTCCGAACGGCTAGAATCACTCCATCGAAAGCATAGGCTTGCGACGGGAGAGCCTGCATTGCCGATGATCGCCCGGATGTACTTTCTGGAACAGACGACGGTGCCGTCCCGTGCGTCCTGTCGAGGCGGAGCCGGTGAGAGCCGCTGTGGACGGCATGCGGTCGGTCATCGCCGACGTGCGATCGCTCCCCCGTCGATGACCGCCTGAGGTCCGGCAGCGACCTCCGGCCGATGCCGGGCGCGCCGTCTCGAGGCTGACGCCGTCGCGGTCCCGCTCGGCGGCCCGGATCGGCCGGCCGACGGTTCCATGCTTCTCGCATCCCCGCGGACGGGAGGACTTTTCATGCCCATCACCCTGTCCCGACCTCCTCGCAGGCCCTGGGCGATCCTGTGCGGCGCGACCCTGCTCGGCGCCGCCTGCCTTGCCGCGGTCGCGTCCGATGGATCGGACGGCGGTTCGACGCCGCGCCTCGTCCCGGCCTCGCTCGCCACCGACCTTCCGGACGAGGTCGAGACCGACGACGCGGAACCGGCGGCGCGGGTGACCCTCGGCCCGGGCGGCCGCGACCTGCGTCTGGCCGGCGATCTCATGGAGGGGGTGTCGGCGCGGGTCGCCGCCCTGCTCGCGGAAAACCCGGGCGTGCGGCGCATCCACCTCACCAGCGGCGGCGGCCTCGTCTCGGAGGGCATGAGCCTCGGGAGCCTCGTCGCGGCGCACGGCCTGGCCACCTACGTCCCGGACGATTGCGCCTCGGCCTGCACCCTCGTCTTCGTCCGCGGCACTCGGCGCTACCTCGGGACGGGTGGACGGCTCGGATTCCACGCCCCCTACGAGACCGGGCCGTCCGGGCGGAGCCCGGTGCTGGACCCCGCGCCCGAGCGCGCCGCCTACCGCGACGCCGGCATCGCGGCGGACTTCGTCGCCGAGGCGCTGGCGGTGGCCTCCGACGACATGTGGACGCCCGAGCCGGAGCGGCTCGTCCGGGCCGGCGTGGTCACCGACGTGGTCGGGACCGACCGCTTCCCCGATTCGACCCTCGACGACGACGACAGCCCGCAGGCGGCCCGCGCCCAGGTCCTGCGCAACCTGCCGGTCCTCGCCGGGGCCGACCCCGCCGCCGTCGACCGGATCGCCGCCTGGTACCGCGACGGCTACGCCACGGGGCGCACCGAGGCGGACGCCCTCGACGGGCTGCACCGGCAGGCGGCCGCCCATCTGCGCGCGGTGCTGCGCGGGGCCGACGAGGCGACGGTGCTGGCGTTCGGGCAGGCCGCCCTCGCCGCCCTGCGGCAGACCACGGACGGGAGCGCGTGCGAGGCGATCGCGGGCGGCGACGCCGTCGTGATCGCGGACACGCTCGGCACCCTCCGGCCATCGGGAGCGGGCGTGGCCGCCCTGATCGCGCGGGCGCGCGGGCAGGGCGGGGGCCGGACCGCGGTCGCCGCGTCCGAAGACCGAATGCGGCCTCCCGCCCGGCCCTCGACCGGGGCTTGCCGGGCCGGGACCCAGGCCCTGCGCCGAGCCCTGGCCCGGCCCCTCCATCAGGCGGCCTCGGCCCTGCGCGCCCTGCTTCTCGCCGAGCCGGCGACCCTGGTCGCCGCGAAATGATCCCCACCCGTCTCACGTTCACCGAAGGAACACCCGTCCCGATGTCCCGATCCGCCCTGCCTCTCGCCACCCTCCGCCCGGACATCGCCCGGCGGCTGTGGACCGCCCTCCTGGTGCTGGCCATCGTCGTGTCCGGCACGCTGATCGCGCGTGCCGACGAGCGGACGATCCGCGTCGGCTACCAGAAGTACGGCACCCTGGTCCTGCTCAAGGGCAAGGGCCTCCTCGAACAGAAACTGAAGCCGCTCGGCTACAGGGTCGTCTGGGCCGAGTTCCCGTCCGGGCCGCCGCTGCTGGAGGCGCTCAACGCCGCCGCGGTCGACGTCGGGTCGGCCGGCGAGGCCCCGCCGGTCTTCGCGCAGGCCGCCAACCCGGGCGAGTTCCTCTACGTCGCCCACGAGCCGCCGGCCCCCTCGGGCGAGGCGATCCTGGTGGCCAAGGACAGCCCGATCCGCTCCGTGGCGGACCTGCGCGGCAAGAAGGTCGCGTTCAACAAGGGCTCGAACGTCCAGTACCTGCTGGTGCGGGCCCTGGAGCGGGCCGGCGTCCCCTACGAGGCGATCACCCCGGTCCACCTCTCGCCCGCGGACGCGGCGGCCGCCTTCGCGCGCGGGGCGGTGGATGCCTGGGCGATCTGGGACCCCTTCCTCGCCTCCGGCGAACGCTCCACCGGCGCGCGCACCCTCGTGAACGGCAGCGACCTCGTACCCAACCGCCAGTTCTACCTGTCGCGGCGCAGCTTCGCCGAGGCGAACGGAGCCGCCATCGACGCGGTGGTGGCGGCGATCGGCGAGATCGACGCCTGGGCCAAGGACAACACCGATGCGGTCGCGGCCGAACTCGCGCCCTCCATCGGCATCCCGGCCGCGGTCCTCTCGGTCGCGCTCAAACGCCAGACCTACGGCGTGACGCCCCTCGATGCGGCGACCGTCGCCGACCAGCAGCGGGTCGCCGACGCCTTCCACGCGCTCGGCCTCCTGCCCAAGCCCGTCTCGATCGCGGATGCGGTGCGCAAGCCGGGACGCTGACCCCTCTCGACCCGTCGTCCCCGCATCTTCGCCGAGAGACCCGTCATGAGCGAGGGACCTGTCATGAGACTGCGAACCTGCCGGCCGGACGTTGCGATCGCCTTCACCGGAGCCGCGATCCCCGCCGCGCCGACCGCGGCCGACGGTCCCCTCGTCACCACCGAGTGGCCGGAAAAGAACCTCGACGACCCAAAGCCGCGCATCATCGAGGTCTCGGTGGACCCCGTCCTCCTCGCCGGGCGGGCCGGGACGGTTTCATAGGGCGGCGGGCGGTGGTACCCCGCCGGCACGGGCGCAGCATGGCCTGCCGGGAGAATCAGGATGCGCGATCGCACGGCAAATCGCCGGTCCCCGATCCCGCGTGGTATGGCGGCGGCCTCGGTCGTGCTCGGCCTCCAGGCAGGAGCGGCGGCGGGCCAGGAGGCGGCGCCAGCGCCCCCGTTCGCGGAATGCATCGCCGGGATCGGCGCCGGGGCGGCGGCCCGCGAGGTGCCGCAGGCGGTGATCGCCGAGCGCCTGCTGGCCCTGACGCCGGACCCGGAGGTGCTGGCCGCCACCCGCAACCAGTCGGAGTTCGTCACCCCGATCTGGACCTATCTCGACGGCGGCGCCTCGCCGTCGCGCATCGACGAGGGGAAGCGCAAGCTTCAGGAGTGGGCGACCGTCTTCGAGGAGATCGAACGGCGGTTCGGCGTCGACCGCTTCACCCTGGCGGCGTTCTGGGGCGTCGAATCCAGCTATGGCGCCGTCCTCGACAACGCGGCCGTGGTGCGGCCGGTGGTCCGCTCGCTGGCGACATTGGCCTGTGGGGACACCGGCCGGGCCGGTTACTGGCGCGGCGAAACGATCGCGGCCTTGCAGCTCCTGGCCCGCGGCGAGGTGGCGCCGGAGCGGTTCACCGGCTCCTGGGCCGGCGCCATGGGCCACACCCAGTTCATGCCGACGGTCTACCAGGCCCATGCGGTGGACGGCGACGGCGACGGCCGGCGCGACCTCTGGAACGTGCCCGACGCGCTCGCCTCCACCGCCGCCTATCTCTCGGCGATGGGATGGCGGCCGGGCGAGGGCTGGGGCACCGAGGCCACCCTGCCGGAGGGCTTCGACTACGCCCTGGCCGACGAGACCACGCCGCGCAGCCTCGCCGAATGGGCGGCCTTGAGCGTGCGCCCCGTGCCGGGCTTCGTGCCACCCGACGCGACGACGCGGGCGACGCTGATCCTGCCCGCGGGCGCCCGCGGGCCCGCCTTCCTGCTGCTGCCGAACTTTTCCGTGATCCTGCGCTACAACACCGCGCTCGCCTACGCCCTCACGGTCGGCCACCTGTCCGACCGCCTGCGGGGAGGACCGGCCTTCGCCCGGGACTGGCCGCGGGGCGACCGCATCCCGACGCCTGAGGAGATCCGGACGCTGCAGACCCGGCTGACGGAACGCGGCCATGCGGCCGGCGGCATCGACGGTAAGATCGGCCCCCGGACCCGGGCCGCCATCCGCGCCTACCAGGCCTCGGTCGGGCTCACGCCGGACGGCTATGCCGACGGCGTCCTCCTCGACCGGCTCGGACCGGAGCGTTAGCCGAACCGGCCTCGAACGGCCACCCTCCCGGCCCGGCGATCCGGCGGGCGTCCCGCGCCTCTCGGTTGTAAACCATCCCCCGCCAATCGACTTGTCGCGACGCGCATTCTATCTATGAGTGGCCCGAGCAACGCCCCTGACGGAACGGCGGTCGCCACAATGAATCGGGAACTTGTGTCTCGTTATTCAATATCGAAGCTTGCGCCAGAAATTAGAACCTGATTTTTCATTGTCGATATGCCGTTCGGCAGATTTTATCCAGAATAAATCCTGCGACTTCCGCATCGAAGCCGATGACAGACTCGGATATGTCGGTGCCGTTCGCGCTCCTGGATCGAGGGCCGTCCCGACACACCACGACGTCCTCCTCGTGCGGCGGGGCCGCCGGACGTGGAGGATACGACGTTCGGCCTCCATTTACGCCACGGGCTCCATCGACCAGACTAGGCGGATCGTCCGATTGTCCGATCCTCGGTGTCATCACCCGTGACGGTCTTGGATGTCAGCGTGGCGGCGCTCCTCATAAATTAGGCGGACGGGTACGGAATGGCGGATCTGAGACCAGCGGTGGCCGCCGTCGACGGGCCCGCCGTTCGACCGCCGGCCGGGCGCGAGGGTAGGCCGGCGGCATGAGACCCGACACCGAGGCGGGAGCCCGGCTACCGGAGGGGGAGGCCCGCTCGATCGTCAAGCTCCGGCAGACGATCGGCATGCTCTCGCGCAGGCTGGCCCTGGTCGGGCTGGTCCTGAGCGTCGGCCTCGTGGCCATGGCGGCCTTCGTCATCCTGGAATTGCGCACCAAGCAGCTGCTCGACGCCAAGCGCGAGTTGATGACCCTCAACACGGTGCTCGCGGAGGAGACCGCACGGGCGATGCAGAGCGTCGACCTCGTCGTCGACACCATCGTCGCCTCCCTCTCGAAGGACGGCCCGCCCACGGGGGAGGGGCTCGCCAGCCTCGCGGGCGACCGCGGCTTCCACGAGGGCTTGAAGGCGAAGATCGCCGGCATCCCGCAGCTCGATGCCGTGTCGGTGGTGGGAGCCGACGGCCGGCTCGTCACCTTCTCCCGCTTCCTTCCGATTCCGGCCATCGACCTGTCGGACCGGGACTACTTCGCGCACCTGCGCGATACCGAGGTGACCGGTTCCTACGTCACCGAGCCGGTGCAGAACAGGGGCACCGGCACCTGGACGATCTATCTGGCGCGCCGGCTCGTGGGGCCGGACGGACGGTTCGTCGGCCTGGTGCTCGGGGCGATCGACCTCCGGTACTTCGACAGCTTCTACCGCTCGCTCAAGCTCGGCGGCCGGTCGGCGATCAGCCTGTGGCGCCAGGACGGCACCCTGCTGACCCGCGAGCCGGCCATCGCCGGGGTCGGGCGGCAGTTCAGGATCAAGGCGTTCACCCCGGACCTCGTGGCCAGCCAGGGCGGCTACTACGAGGTCTCGGATGCGATGGACGGCGTCCATCGGTTCGTCGCCACCCGCGCCGTCACCGGCTACCCGATGGTGGTGAACGTCAGTCGTGCCCGCGACGACATCCTGCACGACTGGCGCAACCAGGCGATCCTGGGCGCCGGCGCCACCGTCCTGTGCATCGCCGCCATCCTAGGCATCCTCTGGACCCTGGCGCGCCAGGCGCGCGCCAACATCGCGCGGGCACAGGCGGTGCTGGCGCGCGAGGACGCGGTGCGCGCACGCGAGGCGGCGGAAGCGCAGCTGCGCCAATCCCAGAAGATGGAGGCGGTGGGCCAGCTCGCGGGCGGCATCGCCCACGACTTCAACAACCTCCTGAACGTGGTGATCGCCAACCTCGACTGGCTCGAACGTCATCTCGCACACGAGCCGGCCCTGCTCGCACGGGTGAAGGACGCCCTCGGGGGCGCCGAACGGGCGGCCGAGACCACGCACCTGCTGCTGTCCTTCGCCCGCAACGAACCGCTGTCGGTCGCGCCGACCGACGTCAACGACCTGATCCTGCGCTTCGCCAAGCTCTTGCGCAGCACGCTGGGCGGACAGATCAGGATGGAGCTGGAGCTGTCGCCGGACGTTCCGAACCTGACCCTCGACGCCAACCAGCTCGAGAATGCGCTCCTCAACCTCGCCGTCAACGCCCGCGACGCGATGCCCGCGGGGGGCTCGCTCACCATCGCCACACGCGCCGTCGCCACGGCCACGCAGACGGTCCAGGTGACCATCGCGGTGAGCGACACGGGGCCCGGCATGAGCGACGAGGTGATCGCCCGCGCCTTCGACCCGTTCTTCACGACCAAGCCCGTGGGCAAGGGCACCGGGCTCGGCCTCAACCAGGTCCTGCGGTTCGCCCAGCAGGCCGGCGGGAGCGCGTCGATCGAGAGCCGCCCGGGCGAGGGCACGACCGTCCAGCTCGTCTTTCCGGTGTCCGCGCCGGAATCCAGCCGGATGGCCGCCTGACCGATCCGCTGCACGCGGATGCCGACGGCATGGAACGCATCGCGGCATCGCGCCTTTACGTCTCCATACCGGCAGTTACGCCGCCTTTCTCGGAGACCTTCGATGATCCGTAAGCTTCTCGTCGCCTTCCTCCTGCCCCGGCTGATCCAGTTCGTCAGCCGTCGCTTCGGCGGCCGCGGGCAGCGCCGGACCTATTGATCCCGCGACCGACCCGGAGGGAATCGCCCCGGCGTTGACGGGGCGTTAACCATCTCGGGTCATCGTCGACCCATGCCGATCGCGACCCAGTCGCACCGTCGGACACGGCCACGGAGCCGGTGACCTGTGACGCCGGATGTACGCGCACAGGACACCGGCTCCGTGGCCGTCATCGTTTCGGGCCTCGGATTTCCGCGACGGATCGCCCGCACGGGTCCGATCCGGGGCAGGTTCGGTCCGGGGATTGACTTCGCAAGTGCGAAGGCGCAAATGTCGCCCTGCAGCGTCAGCGGCCGTCATGGTTCCGCTTGAGAGGGCTGCGTGACGGATCGCCGATTGCGCATCAGCGCGGCCCCAGCGACCTGAGCCCCTCTCTTCAACGTGCATGCACCCGGACTGCCCCATCACGCGGGCAGCCTCCAGCCCAACGGACCAGCCTGCGTACGACGACCATCGCGATCGATGGCGTGCGGCCGGTCCCGCTGCCTTGAAAGACCACCCTTGACCCAATTCACTGATTTCGGCCTCGCCCAGCCCGTGCTGCGTGCGCTGGAGGAAGCCGGCTACACCACGCCGACACCGATCCAGGCCCAGGCCATCGCGCCCGCCATGCAGGGCCGCGACCTCTGCGGCATCGCCCAGACCGGCACCGGCAAGACCGCGGCCTTCGCGCTGCCGATCCTGCATCGCCTCGCCCTGACGCCGCGCCGGCCGATCCGCCGCGGCTGCCGCGTCCTGGTGCTCTCGCCCACCCGCGAGCTCGCCAACCAGATCGCCGAGAGCTTCTCGGACTACGGCCGACACCTGTCGTTCACCAACACCGTGGTGTTCGGCGGCGTCACCATCTCCCGCCAGGAGAAGGCGCTCGCCAACGGCGTCGACATCCTGGTCGCCACCCCCGGCCGCCTGATGGACCTGATCGAGCGCCGCTCGCTCACCCTCGAGGCCGTCGAGATCCTCGTCCTCGACGAGGCCGACCAGATGCTCGACCTCGGCTTCATCCACGCCCTGAAGCGCATCGTGAAGATGCTGCCGCGTGAGCGCCAGAGCCTGTTCTTCTCGGCCACCATGCCCAAGAACATCGCCGGCCTCGCCGACCAGTATCTTCGCGACCCCGTCCAGGTCGCCGTCACGCCCGTGGCGACCACCGCCGAGCGGGTGACCCAGGAGGTCATCTTCGCCCACACCGGTGCCAAGCAGGCGCTGCTCAACCACATCCTGCGCGATCCCAAGATCGAGCGGGTGCTCGTCTTCACACGGACCAAGCACGGCGCCGACCGCGTCGTGCGTGGCCTCGAGAAGGTCAGCATCGCGGCGTCCGCCATCCACGGCAACAAGTCGCAGCCCCAGCGCGAGCGGGCGCTCGCCGCCTTCAAGGACGGCTCCTGCCGGGTCTTGGTGGCCACCGACATCGCGGCCCGCGGCATCGACGTCGACGCGGTCAGCCACGTCATCAACTACGACCTGCCCAACGTGCCGGAGAGCTACGTCCACCGCATCGGCCGCACGGCGCGGGCCGGGGCCGACGGCCTCGCGATCTCGTTCTGCAACGACGAGGAAAAGGCGTACCTGCGCGACATCGAGCGCACCACCCGCCAGAAGATCCCCGTCGCCGGCTTCCCCGAGGGCTTCGCGCCCCCGAGCCGCCAGGAGGCGATGGACGCGGCCCAGGCCGAGGAGCGTCGCCCGCTGCCGCAGGGCCAGCGTCCCGGCCAGCGCCAGGGCCAGCGCCCCGGCGGCGGCCGTCCGGGCAACGGCCGGTCCGGCAACGGCGGCCGTCCCGAAGCGCGTGGAACCGAGAACCGCGGCGCCCCGGCCCGGTCCGGTCGCCCCGACGGCAATCGCGGCCCGGACAACCGCGGCGGCGAGCGCCAGGCCGAGGCCCGCACCCAGGCTCCCCGCGGCGAGCCGCGCGGCGACGGTCGCCCCCAGGGTGCCGGCCGCCCGCAGCGGACCACGAGCGGCGAAGGCGGCCGCGCGATCGGCTGGCTCGACCGCGCCCCGCGTTCCTGATCCGACACCGCGGACCGCACCGCCATCGCGTGTCGCGTCGACCTCCCGACGCGACACGCCAGGAACGAAAAAGCCGCTTCGGTTCGTCCGAGGCGGTTTTTTCGTGGGCCATCGGTGCCACCGGCATTGCCGCCGCCGCGCGATACCCCATCTCATGTCCGGTCGGTTTGTCGCAGGCGAGGCATCGGGATGCGGTTCGAACTCTATCGGGATGCCGGCGGCGAATGGCGCTGGCGGCTCCGGGCGCAGAACGGAAACGTGATCGCCGATTGCGCCGAGGGCTACCTCCGCCGCGAGGATTGCGAGCACGGTATCGGCCTGGTTCGCCGTGTCGGAGACGCACCGGTCGTCGACATGACGCTTAAGATCGCCTGATGTCTCTGACAGGCCGGGGCCTCCCGAACCGAAGGGGCGGTCGAGCCTGAAACGCTTTGGGCGCATCGTGCGTTTGAAGACTTCGAGCGGGCGGCAAGGCCAGGGTGACGGTCGGCCGCCCGATCGTTCACCGGGCCGGTGGCCCTTATCCGAGGAGTTCTGAACGTGCTGAGGAAGATGCTGCTGGCAGCCCTGCTGGCTCTTGGATTCGCTGCGACGGCGCCCCAGGGCGCCTCGGCGGCCCCGATCGGTCCCGCGCTCGCCCTTCAGGCGCAGGCCGCTCCGGCCGTCGTCGAGCAGGCGCAGTACTACGGCTATCGCCGCCGGTTCTACGGGCCGCGCCGCTTCTACGGCGGCCCCCGCTTCTACGGCCCGCGCCGGTTCTACGGGCCGCGTCGCTTCTATGGCCCGCGTCGCTTCTACGGCGGCCCGCGCTTCTACGGCCCGCGCCGCTTCTACTGACGCTCCCGTCACCGGGCGGGGACCTTCCTTCCGGGAAGGGACCCCGCCGGCGACATGCCTGAACGAAGGCCCGGCAGCGACATCCGCTGCCGGGCCTTCGTCGTTCTGCGCGCTCGCGCGAGCCGTCGCCCCGGGCCGTCGCCGCACTGGCCTTCCCGCCGGTTGCGGCCCATGATCCCGGCCACGGCGGCCGGGGCGGCCCGGTACGGTCGGCACCCCATCGCCGAACGGGACAAGCCGGGCTCGCCGGCGGGCACGGGAGGGATCGATGGAGCGCGACAAGGGCTCGTCCACGGATCAGGCGGTCGAGCCGCGCGGCGACCTCACGGTCCGCACCAGCGCCATGCCGGCCGACACTAACGCTAACGGCGACATCTTCGGCGGGTGGGTGATGTCGCAGATGGACCAGGCCGGCGGCATCGCCGGGGTCGACCGCGCCCAGGGCCGGGTGGTGACCGTGGCGGTGGACGCCATGACCTTCATCCGTCCGGTGAGGGTCGGCGACGTCCTGTGTGTCTACACACGCATTCCGAGCGTGGGCCGCACCTCCATGAAGATCGAGGTCGAGGCCTGGGCTCGCCGCTTCCGCACACAGACCCGCGAGAAGGTGACGGAGGCGACCTTCACCTTCGTGGCCGTGGACGACGAGGGCCGGCCCCGCCCGCTCCCGCCCGCAGGACCGGCGGGCTGAAGCGGCCCTTGCGCGGCATCGCAAGCGTCGGCCCGAGGCCATCGGGCCGGTGCCGCGGCGGCGGCGCGCGAGGGCTAGGCCACCAAGGCGAAGCCCTGGCGCCGGACTTCCTCGCAAGCCCTTGCTCGTAAGCCCTTGACGAAGCAATCGATGCATCGATTGCGACGGACCGGCTTCAAGGTCCGGCAAGGGTTGGCGACGATCCTGCCGCCATGCCTTACGACCCCTTCGCGGCCCACAACCTCGTTCGCATCCTCTCCCTCGCGGGCCTCGTCGTCATGATGACGGACGCCGTGCCGGGGCCGAGCGGCCTGGCGATCGGCCTCGGCTGCCTGGTGCTGGCCGGCATCGCCGCTCTGTTCCCGGCCCCGCGCCGGGCCGTCCCGCGCAAGACCCGCGCGGCGACGGTCTCGACACCGGCCGCCGACGCGTCCCGGCGGCCGCCGACGGTCTGGCGTCCGCCCGGAAAGTTTCCCGCAAAGCCGGGGATCGAGCCGCATCCCGCCCTGTTCGCCACCGTGGCCGGCCGGACGCCCAACCGGACCACCGCCTCGCGCCGCCGTCGGGATTAGAGCATCGGACCGAAAGCTGGTCGCCGGCTTTCGGAGCCCGCAGGAGGCGCGGAGCCATCGCAGTCGCGTGCGGCACCGCACGACGAGGCGGCGTTGCCAGTCCCATATCCGGATCACACAAGATCACGCGGCCGACCGGGAACGGCAACGACCGCGTAGAACGGAATGGATATCGTCATGACCAAGCGCCTTGCTTCCCTCGCCGCCGCCCTGCTCGTCGCCGCCGGCACCGTTGCTTCGCCTGTTATTGCGCAGAGCTACAACGCACCGGCCGGCATCGCCGCCGCGACCGCTCCGGCCGGGCTCGAGGGCCGGACGGCCCGCCGCAATGCCGAGGCCGCGCGCCGGGGCGCGTTCGACGACGACCTGACCACCGGGTCGGTCGGCCGTCGCGGCTTCGACAGTTCCGCCAAGGCCGGCAACGCCGAGGGCAACAACCGCGTCGTGCCCAACTACGGCACCACCTCGGGCGGCCCGGCCTACTGACCGGCACACCACGGTTCGAAGAGCGGACGGCGGGGCGAAAGCGCCGCCGTTTTCGCATGGGCCGGGGACCGGCGAGTCCTCAGGTCTGCCAGACGCGGGGCATCGGCACTCCGCGATAGGCCACCAGCACCCGGATCGCCACGGCCTTGAGGGCATCGGCGTCGCGGCCGAGGAAGCGGGCGACGAGGTGGCCGTTCCAGGCGCTGGCCCCGGCCTCCACCCCCGCCACGACATTGGCCCCCGCGGCGTCGAGATGGGCCCGCATCTCGTCGAGGCGGCCTTCGGCTTGCGGAGAGACGTCGATCAGGGTCGCCATCGCCCGGGCGCCGGCGCCGATGGCGGTGCGGTCGAGCAGGTCGCCCAGCGCGCCCTCGAGCCGGAGCGTGTCGGCGACCACGAGGCGGCCGGCGCGGCGGATGCGCCAGGCATCGACGAGGCGCCCCTGCGTCATCGCCTCGTGGCGGGCGGCGCGCCCGAACACCACCGCCTCGAAGGCCAGCAGCCGGGCATCGGCCGCCAGATCCGCCTCGAAACGCCGGTCGAGGGCGCTGCGGTCGAACAGGATGGTTTCCTGCGGCAGGAAGGCGAGGCGGGCGCCGGCGGCGAGACGGGCGCGGGTCGCCACCGTGCTCACCGGCCCGTCGGAGCGATAGACCTTCTCGGCGGCGATCGTCGTCAGCACGAGGTCGGCGCCCGGGTCGAGGGTCGCCTCGACGGCGAAGGCATCGCCGCAGGCGATGCCGCCGGCGGTGTTGAGGAGGACGGCCTCCAGCGCCCCCTCCGGCCGGCGCGGCAGCCGCAGCCGCAGCGGGCCGGATTCGCGCATGTCGAGGACGCGGGTGCCGCCACCGCCGGGGCAGCCGAGCCGGAGGCCGGCGAACCCCTGCGAGCGCTGCCGGGCCGGCGCGGCAGGCCTTTCCTCGTCGAGGCGCGAGGGGTCTTCGATCCGGTTCACGCCCCGCCCACGTCCGGCAGGACCGGCGCCCGCTCCAGGATCGCGCGGCCGAACAGGCTGGCGACGAGTTCCACCAAGAGCCGCGCACTGCGGCCGCGCTCGTCGAGGAACGGGTTCAGCTCGACCACGTCGAGGGCCGCCACGAGGCCGGAATCGTGCAGCATCTCCATGATGAGATGCGCCTCGCGAAACGTGGCGCCCCCCGGCACCGTGGTGCCGACGCCCGGCGCCAGGGAGGGATCGAGGAAGTCGACGTCGAGGCTGACATGCAGCACCCCGTCGGCGGCCTTGACCCGCTCCAGGATGCGCCGCAGGGGCGCGACCACGCCGAACTCGTCGATGGTGCGCATGTCGACGACGTCGATGCGGCGGGCGGCCACCAGGGCGCACTCGCCCGCATCGATCGAGCGCAGGCCGAACAGGTGGACGTTGCCCGGCGCCAGGGTCGGGCGGTCGTCGTCCGCGAACAGGTCCGAAAACCCCGGCTCGCCGCAGAGTGCCGCCAGCGGCATGCCGTGGATGTTGCCGGACGGCGAGGTCTCGGGCGTGTTGAAATCCGCATGCGCGTCGAGCCACAGCACGAAGAGCGCGCGGTTGCCCGCCGCGCAATGGCGCAGGACCGCATCGACGGTGCCCAGCGACAGGCTGTGGTCGCCGCCGATCACCACGGGCAGGGCGCCCCGGCCGAGGGCGGCGCCGACAGCCTCGCGCAGGGCGAGCGCCCAGGCCGCCACCGCGCCGGCGCCGCGCGCGGGCGCAGCCGGATCGGGCGAGACGTCGCCGCGGTCGGTCACCGGCCAGCCGAGGTCGGCGAGCGCCCGCACCAGCCCCGCCGTGCGCAGGGCGGCCGGGCCCATGATGGCGCCGGCCTCGTGGGTGCCGACCTCGATCGGGGCGCCGATGACCTCGACGGCCCGACGGCCGCTGCCGCTCACGCCGGGCCTGTGGCGACGGGGCGGGCGGGGTCGGCGCCCCACTCCGACCAGGACCCGTCGTAGAGGGCGCGGGAGGGGCGCCCCAGGGTCTCCAGCGCCAGCGAGACGATGGCGGCGGTGACGCCGGAGCCGCAGGTGGTGACCACCGGGCGGTCGAGGTCGACCCCGGCGGCCTCGAAGGCGGCGCGCAGGGACGCCTCGTCCTTGAGGCGGCCGTCGCCCTGAAGGGCGGCGTAATGGAGGTTGCGGGCGCCGGGCATGTGGCCGGGGCGCACGCCGGGGCGGGGCTCCTGCTCCTCGCCGCGGAAGCGCGGGCCGGAGCGGGCGTCCACCACCTGCGCCGCGCCGGTCTCCAGGGCGCGGGCGATGTCGCCCGCATCGGCCACGGCGCCATGGTCGAGGCGGGCGGTGAAGTGGCGCCGCTCGCGCGGTCGGGGGTCGCCGTCCTCCACCGGATGGCCGCCGGCGACCCAGGCCGGGAACCCGCCCTCGAGAATCACCACGTCGCGCATGCCGAAGGTGCGCAGCATCCACCGCACCCGCGGCGCGGAGAACAGGCCGAGGCCGTCGTAGACGACGACCTGCGCGCCGTCGCCGATGCCGAGGCCGCGCATGCGCGAGGCGAAGACCTCCGGGCGCGGCAGCATGTGGGGCAGCGGCGAGGTCTCGTCGCTCATGGCGTCGAGGTCGAAGCGGATCGCGCCGGGGATGTGGCCGGCACGGTATTCGGCCGCCGCGTCGCGGCCTTGCGCGGGCAGATACCAGGAGGCGTCGAGCACCACGATGTCGGGGGCATCGCGGCGGGCCGAGAGCCAGTCGGCGGTGACGAAGGGGGAGGGCGCCATGGAACGATCCGGTGCGGGCGAGGGTCTGGACGGAGGCGCCACTCAATCACATCGCGGCGGGCCTTGCACGGCCCCGGACGATCGCGCCGCGCGGGTCGGACCCACCCGCGGCAGACGGGCGGGCCGCGATGCCCTACGATGATGCACCACCCGGACGACAGGACCAGCCCCGACCGTGAGCCTTCGCGAGACCTACCACATCGAAGTCCTCGGCCCGGAGACGGACGCGCCGCACGAGGATGTCGTGCGCCAGCGCATCTCGGTGCGCACGGCCGGCGTCGAGGGCGCCAAGGAACGGGCGCTCGGCCTGTTCGCCAGGGCGCGGGTGCCCCAGCGCACGGGGACCCCGGCGGAAGCCGTGCGGGTCATCGACGGGGCCGGCACCGAGGTGTTCCGCTGGAGCCGGTACGACGAGCCGGGCTAGCGTCTTCTGTTGCGGCTGAGCGATGGCACGACAAGCTACGACCTCACGACAAAGTATCGGTTACTGCGCCTTCCTTTCCCACCGGCAAGCGAACCTCACTGTAGCGCATATTCGATAGGGAACCCTGCGACTCGAGCAAGCCACTACTGACGAGGACCTTCACTCGCTCAGCGATATTCGTGTCGACGAGTCCCGAGCGCAGTGCCATGACGGTTCCCGCAATCATAGCAACCTTCTGCCAATGGCAGCCAACTAGTTGCATAATGATTTCGTCGATACCCATATCGTCCTTGATGTCGTGTTTTTGACGAACTTTTTGCGTCGATTCAATATAAATATTCACTATCATCCGTTCAAATTTGTTCGAACTCCAATTTATGGCTTCTTCGATGAAAATTTCTGCTTGATTACGGCTTCCAGCCTCAAAACGGCGTCGAAAATCAGGAAGAAACGCGCGTAATCGCCGATTCGATTTATCAATAGTTTCTTGCAAAAATTGAGTCTTACAATACGGCTCAATCTGCGAACGGTCGGTCAAATAACAAAATAATTCATCAATGACACAGCTGAAATCTTCATCGGATAGGGCGGGCGGTTTTTCCCATCCCCACGTCTGAAGATTGTCGATCGCGTCGAGGGCCTCGTCGTTCGTCATGCCTGCCCTTTTCAAGCTCCGCCAACCAGCGGATATCATTCGCGACTCGAAACAACCCTGTCCATGCCCAGCACCCCACAGGCTTCCGACAACCGATTGGTTCCATGCGCCTCCTCCTCGCCCTCGCCGCCGTCCTCGCCGTCTGCGCCCTGTTCGTGCGCAGCTACACCGTGCCGCCGGCCCCCGACCGCCAGGGCGGCACCATCGTGTCTCTGACATGGCCGAACCGCTCGCCGTTCGGCAGCCCGCGCGGGGATTGCCTCGCCACGCCGGCGGCCGAACTGCCGATCGCCTGCCTGATCGCTTCGGTGGCGCGCTCGCGCGCCGAGGGCATCCCGCTCATGAGCTTCGGCTTCTGCCCGACCTGCTACGACCTGTCGGTGCGCATCGCCCGCCTGGGCCACGACCCGGCGGCGATCGAGGCCAAGTCGGCGCAAATCTCGCGCTTCGGCTGGTAGGCCTCACTCCGCCTCGGCCGCCGGCTTGTCGCGGCCGCGCCAGCGCTTGACCGCGCGCACGGCGGCGGCACGCAGGGATTCCAGGCGAACGCCGAGGCCGTAGAACCGATCCCCGGCTCGCGTTTCCACGAGGACGTGCGCCAGCGGCAGGCGCTCGGCCCAGAACGTCTCGGCGAGGAAGAAGTCCGGCGGCGCGCAGGAATCGGCCACCGTCACGGTGGGATCGTCGATCAGGCTCCGGGTCAGGTGGTGCAGGTGCTGGGCGCCGGGGGAATCGCGGGCGGCGGTCTCGTCGAAGGCGATCTTCAGGCACCAGACCCGGCCGCGGGTGGCGAAGGTGAGGGCCGAGGCGAGGCTGCGCCCGTCCCGGTGCAGGCGGTCGATCCGCATGGCGCCCCGCGCCGCGAAGGCCGCCACCGCGGCCGCGACGAAGGCCGCCTCGTCCGGGCGGCAGGCCAGCGCGGTGGCCGCCCCGGTGCGCCCCTTCCAGCCCGCGCCTTCCAGAGCGATGAAATCGTCGAGGGCGGCGGCGACCGCACCCGGCGTCCGCGCGGTGTCGAAGGCGAGGGGGGTGTCGGCCTCCAGCCGCTCGCGCGACTGGCGCAGGCGCCGGCGCCGGCGGGCGGAGAGATGGCCGAGGTAGGCCGCCCGCTCGGCCTCGCTGCGGCCGGTCAGGTCGAGGAGGGCACGGGCATGGGCCCAGAACGGCGTCCGGCGCGTGCCCGCCGCCGCCGCCCAGCCCGCCAGCAGGTCGGCGAAGGCTCCTCGCATCGGCACATGGGTGAGCATCGCCCGGCGCTGGCCGACCGCATCCAGGCCCGAAAACAGGGCGGCCAGCGCCGTCGCGGGGTCGTCGCCATCGAGGAGCGGCACGCCGAAGACGCCGAACGGATGCATCCAGCCGATGGCCAGGGGCAGGCCCCAGCGGCGGCGGGTGACCCGGATCGGCCAGAGGGCGAGGAGGCGCAGGCCCGGCTCCTCGGGGGCTCGGTCGCCCACCAGCATCACCCGCACGCCGGAGCCGAACGGACCGGCGGCGGGAATCGCGAAGTCGGGATGGTAGAACAGGTTGTCGAAGGCGGGCGCGGCGGCCAGCGTCCGCCAGGCCCCGAGCCAGGGCGCGGCCGGCGAGAGGGGGCGGAGCGCCACCACGAGGTCGCCGATGCGGCGCGTCGGGCCGAAACGCTGATCGGGCTTTGCCATCACGAGACCCGGCCGATCCGGCGCCGCACCAGGTCGGCGAGGCCGATCGGGTTGAGGTGCCAGGCGGTGGCGGCCGCCGCGAGGCCGATCAGCGCCAGTTGCAGGAGGGCGCCGACGGGCCCGAGGGCGAGCGCGTCGACACCGACCACCGCCAGCCGGCAGGCCAAGGCGCCGAGCGCGATGAGCATCAGATCGGTCCAGGGGATCGGCAGGCGCACGGCCTCGCGGGCACCCAGCACCAGGACGAGGCAGGCCACCGCCTGGCCGGCGAGGTTGGCCACGGCCGCCCCGGCGACGCCGTAGCGGGGGATGAGGACCGCCGAGAGGCCGGCGACGGTGACCAGGAGGACCATCGAGGCCACCGCCTCGAGGCGGCTGGTGGGCGAGAAGTAGATGACCTGGCCGAAGTAGTAGGCCCGGAACATCACGAGGATGCTGGCGGCCAGCAGCAGCGGCGCCACCGACAGGGCCGTCGCGCGGTAGTCCGGCCCGAGCAGCACCGACACGATCGGCCCGTCGAAGGTGAGCACGAACACCGCCCCGAAGGCCGCCACCAGCGCCATCAGCCGCATCGCATCGGCCAGGGCGGGTCGCGCCGCCGCCATGCCGCCGGCCCTGGCGTCGCGCTTGGCGATGGAGACCAGGGACAGGGCAATGGCCTCGCCGAACACGACGAAGCTCTGGCGCAGGAAATCGGACACCGCGCCGTAGGCGCCGAGCGCGCCCGTGCCGAGCACGCCGCCGACGATGAGCCGGTCGACGGTCTGGGCGAGGGCGGCGGCGGTGAAGGACACGATCAGGGGCCAGCCGTAGGCCAGGATCGCGCGGGCCTCGGCGAGGCTGCCGCGCCCGCGCAGGAGCGGCGCGATGGCCGCGAGGGCGGGCAGGGCGGCCAGGGCGTTGGCGAGCGCGATGGCGAGGAGGAGGTGGCGCGCATCGCCCGAGACCAGGAGCGAGAGGCTGCCGAGGCCGAGCACCAGCACGGCACGCAGGACCACCGCGGCCGCCACGGCGGTGGCGGCCAGCCGCGTGCGGGCGATCTCGGCGGCGGCCTCGAACAGGGTCATGCCCGCCCCCGAGGCCAGCACCGCGACGGCGACAGGGCCGGAGACGAGGCCGAGGGCGCAGGCGATCGCGCAGACGACCCCGCTGAGGAGCACCATGCCACCCAGCAGCCGCAGCACGGTGCCGACCTGCACCGCCGCCCGGGTCTCGTCGTAGAGGGCGAAGAACGCGTATTTCGGCCACTGGCTGGTGGCGCTATAGAGGAGGAGCGACCACGATAGGATGAGCAGATACGTCCCGAAGGCCTCCGGGGGCGCCAGCCGGGTGAACACGGCCACGGCGGCCATGTTGAGGGCGGCGGCGAGGCCGCGCGAGCCGACATAGGTGAAGGTGTGGCGCGCGATCATCCCGGACCCCGGCCCGATCCGGGCAAGGACGAAGCCTTATCACGGCGCCCTTGGAAAAGACCTTAACGGTCCAGCCAGTCGCAGACCGCACGCATCGCGCATCGGATGCTTCGGCTGACTTCAGACATGATCGCAATGGAAAGGATTGGCTCCCCGAGTAGATGTAAAATAATCGTTAGATATCAACGCTGTCTGCCCCGCACCTCGCGGTAGTAGGCCCTTTGATTATTAAAGGATATTTTCGTCGTGCCCCGCACCTCTCTGAGCGCGCTTTGGCCGGATCGAGCCCCAGGCAAAGGTGCGGGCTGACAGCAAGTGGCATCAGGCCGGTGGTGACGATGCCGGCTTTGGAATAGCGAAAGGGTCGGTTGTCGGCCGCCTCGCGCCAGATGCCATCGTCACCTGACCGCATAGCGCGACGCTTGATGCGAGGCTGTTCCCGCGCGACAGCGTTGGCCATCGGACCGTGGACGGCAGCGAGGTCGGTTGCCTTGGCGTGACCCTCACAACGAAACCGACGGGATTGGAGGCGATCAGAGATCCACCGTGGAAGCTTCATGATCGTGGAGGCCTGTCGCTGACCCTTCGACCATAGTCGGAACGTCTGTCCTCCGTGTTGAGTTGGCGAAAAAACTGACAGGAGGAAGCCATGCGCAAACCCGAAAAAACAGAAGACAAGGAAGTGCCGAACGCCGGCAGTACCAAGGAGGGCGGCGGGCTCGGCAACATCGACGAGCTGACAGGGCATCCCGGAAAGGGGACGTCGGGGCCATCGGGACGGCCTTCGGAAGATGGCGATCCGTCGAAAGGCGTTCAGCCTGCAGGGAAGCCGGGTGAGGGCGAAGTCTGAAGCTTCCGTTAGGGTCACCAGTTGAGACGTTCGATGCGACGGGACGTTGCGCGAGATCGGGTGTCGAGGTCAGGCACCATGGTCTCGCGCAGGGTGCGACCATGGTAATGCGGCCCCCATGCGCACCCTGCCCCTTCTCGCCCTTCTCCTCCTGACCACACCTGTCCTAGCCGAGCCGATCGTCGGCCAGGCCTCGATGATCGACGGCGACACGCTGGAGGTCCGCGGCATGCGCATCAGGCTCCACGGCATTGATGCGCCCGAGAGTGGCCAACGCTGCAAGGATGCCGCTGGAAAAGACTATCGGTGCGGCCAGGCCGCGGCCCTGGCGCTGGCCGACCGGATCGGCAAGCGGGTCGTCACCTGCGATCCGCGGGATACCGACCGCTATGGCCGGGTCGTGGCCGTGTGCCGGATCGGCAGCGAGGATCTGAATGCTTGGATGGCTCGTGAGGGCCACGCAGTCGCCTACCGACGCTACGCTGAGGACTATGTGAATGCCGAGCTGACGGCGAAGGCGCTACGGACTGGCATATGGGCCGGCACGTTCCTGGAGCCTTCCGAGTGGCGCCGCGCCCAACGCGCTGGTGGTGAGGACACTCGCCCGGAGACCGTCACGCCCCCGACCGGCAAGAGCGGCTGCACGATCAAGGGCAACATCTCGGCCGGCGGCCAGCGGATCTATCATCTGCCCGGATCGCGCGATTACGCCCGCACGCGCGTCAACGATCGGGCGGGGGAGCGGATGTTCTGCAGCGAGGATGAGGCGAAGGCCGCGGGGTGGCGACCGGCGCGGGGCTGACGCAGCCGCCTGACAGTCAGATCGATCCCAAATTGGCATGAACCGAGCAGGGAAAGGGGCATGCCGCCTGCGGCAAGGCGAAAACGACGAAGGTTCGTATACCGACCATGCCAAAGATCCCCCGGCGGCATAGCCATTTCGTCTACGGCGTCCTTCAGTCCGGTTTGACGTGCGCCATCGCCGCGGCGATCGCGAGCTATCCCTTCCTCGTCGAAGGATCGTTTCTGAATCACTGGATCCGATCGTGGGTCCTCGCTTGGCTCACCATGCTGCCGATCGTGCTCCTGGCGGCGCCGCTGATCCGACGACTCTCCGAGAGGCTGACAACCGGGGACTGAGGGCGCGGTTCTCGTAGGGACCGCGCAGCAGGCCTCTGGCGCGGCGGTCGAGTTAGGTCGTCCTGTCGCCGCCCACCGACGGCGTCGCGATGGCCATCAATGCGGGAGCGTTACCTCCGGGCGGCCATCATGTCGTGTGTCAACACCGTCAGCTTTCCGATCAGCCCGGTGATGTCGGCCCCCTTGCACGACCATTGCGTGCCGATGGCCTCGCCGTCTGTGGAGACCGAGACGACCGCGACCGAGCGTAATTTACCTTCGCGCGCCAGGGCAAGTTGATCCTGAAGCACCTGAATCATCGAAGCGATGTCTGCGTCCGGTGTAGTGGACGCGACGTGGTGCGGAAACGAAATGACTTCAGCACCAGTTGGCTGCCCCTGTTTGTTCATGGAGACTGTCCTGCCCACACTTCGACAAACGAGGTGTGCGTAGGGCATGCGAAGGGAGTATGGCAGCTTGTCCATAACCCCTATTTATTGATCTAGGGTGTGGCCACAAGATCACTCACCCATCAGGCGTATCGCTACGCCCCGGTCAGCAGCAGACTTAGCCCCTCCTCATTCTGCTCGATGAGGATGACGCCGGCTTAGTGGTGGAGATCTGACGCTTGGTGCCCGTCAGCGAAGGTCCGAGAAGGGTGGATTTCCCCAGGTCCGCTTTCGAGTGGCTGCGGCATCAGAGCCGACGTCGAAATAGCGTTAGTCCAGGCCACGACGCGGAGGCATCTCGGGCTGATGCAGGAAGCGCCCCAGTTCCGCGCCGGGACGCTTCGCTTGCCGGCTTAGTCGCTGAACCCGGCGAGGACGACCTTGCCCCTCGCCTTCCCGCTCTCGATGAACGCGTGTGCTCGTGCCAGGTTGGCGGCGTCGATTGGACCTAAGGTCTCGCTCAACGTTGTGTTCAGCCGTCCCGAATCGATCAGGCGAGCGATCTCGGTCAAGATCGTGTGCTGCCGTTCCATGTCGGCAGTCTGGAACAGCGAGCGGGTGAACATCAGCTCCCAGTGCAGCGACAGGCTCTTGGGTTTAAGCGGCATCACGTCCAGGGTCTCAGGGTCGTCGATCGGGCCGAGGCGTCCTTGCGGCGCGAGGAGCTCGATGATCTGCGGGAGATGCGCACCGGTCTGCGTGGTCGCGAACACGAATCCAGGCGCGCCGGGAAGACCGAGCGCCGCGACCTCGGCGGCGAGGGGCTTCGCATGGTCGATCACGTGGTGGGCGCCGAGGTCTCGACACCATTGTGCCGTCTCCGGGCGCGACGCCGTGGCGATCACGGTGAGATTCGTGAGCTGCCGGGCGAGCTGAATCGCGATCGAGCCGACACCGCCGGCGCCGCCGACGATTAGGATCGCCGGTGCGGCACCCGGCACGGGCTTGGCGACGTCGAGCCGGTCGAACAGCATCTCCCAGGCGGTCAGCGCAGTAAGCGGCAGCGCCGCGGCGGCGGCATAATCGAGGGTGGCCGGCTTGGCACCGACGAGGCGCTCGTCCACGCATTGGAACTCGGCGTTGCTACCCGGCCGGTCGAGCGCTCCAGCATAGAACACCGCGTCGCCGGGCTTGAACAGGCGCGCTTCCGGTCCGACGGAGACAACAATTCCGGCCGCATCCCAGCCAAGGATCTTCGGTTCGCAGCCCTGCTTGTAGGCCCCCTGACGCACCTTCGTGTCGATCGGGTTCACCGATACCGCCTCCACGCGCACGAGGAGGTCACGTCCAGTTGGAATAGGATCGGAGAAAGTCGTGTCCAGGAGGGCGTCCGGCGCATCGATTCGGGCGCCTTCGGTGTAGGTAACGGCACGCATGAGCATCTCGCAGGATGTGGCGACGGGCGGCTCTGCGCCACCGTCTCAGACCGTCTAATAGCGTGCCGCTTCCTTTGGCGCAGCGGCGTGACGCGCACATCACGTCCGTGCTGCTGAGATCGTGAGGAGGTGGCGGAATGTCGACCCGAACGAAATTAGAGATCGGCAATTTAGCGACCTCAAATCTAGACGTCGATATGCACCCTCGCCTCATCTGCAACAGAGCTGAGCTGACATGAAGACAGGGCCTCGTGGACCGTCCCCCGCGCGTCCACGCCGAAGCTGGCGGGAGCGCAGGCGGTGTACCGCGCGTAAGCACTACGAATGGCCGACTAGTGGTCGAAATCTGACGGATGGAACCCATGTCCTGGGTTCGCTCCCGACCCATCGCGGACGGTGGGCGTGGGTACCATCTGTCAGATTTCCACCACTAGATCGACGCAACCTTGAGTGCATCAGCGACCTGCTAAGATCCGGTTTAATGTTTCGTGGCCACGGTCAGCATCTCAGCCAGGGTCAGGTCGTCATCTGTCCGAGGGCACCGGGAGCCGGAGTGAACCATGGCCGAGGACGTCAATCCGACGCTTACAGCGATCCTCGACAGCGACACTGGGCTTCGGTCGACGGATGGGCTGACCTTCGATCCAACAATTCGCGGCATCGCCACAGCTGGGGCGGTTGTGGTGTTCGCGGACGGCGAACGGCTACTCGGCTCTGTTACGGCTGACGCCGAGGGAGCCTATCGCTTCCGGCCGATCGACCTCACGCAGGGCAGCCACCGCATCACCGTCACAGATTTGACTACTATGGAAGAGGCGGGCGTCGACATGACGCTCGATACCATCGGTCCGACGCTTGGGCTCGCACTATCGAGCGGTACGAGCACTGTCTCCGACCCGAACGGCAATCAGCCGCTTATCCAGAACGAAGATGGCAGTGCCTTGGTGCTGAATGCCGCTCAGTTTGGACGCAGCCTGCGGGTGGGCGGCCTAGTTGGCGGCGTCGAGCTTGGCCAGGGGCTCAAAGCCACGGTCACCCTGGTGGGCGTCGACGGCCACACACTGATCGCCAAAGCCGTTAACGTTGTCTCTAATAGCTCGGGCGACTACTATGCGTTCCGGATTGATCGGCCAGCGGATCCGGCGCTGTGGTCCATACTCGACGGCACCTATACCGTCGTTGCATCCGTCTCCGATCTTGCAGGCAATTCAACCTCGACCTCAGCGCTCGACTTGATCATCGACACCACCGCCGATGCAGGCCCACGGGCGACCGTGACCCTCGACGGAACCGGCGACGGAGTGGTCAACGCTTCCGAGGCTGCGGCAGTCACTGTAACGCTCTCAGGCCTCGATAACGACAGCAGCGCCGTCGCGACCTTCACCGACGGCGTCAATGTGAAGACCGTTGCGATGTCGGCAAACGGAACTGTCACCATCGACCTCTCGGACTTCGACGGTGAGGTCACAACGAGCCTCGCGGTGCAGGATATCTACGGCAACGTGGCCAGCCTCGGCGGCGACGGAACCACTTTCGACACAGCGGCACCGGCTGCGCCAAGCCTTGCGTTGCTGGCGGATACCGGAGCCAGCAACGACGATAGCATAACACGCGATGGGCGGCTGGCTGTGATGGCGACGGAGGCGGGAGGGTCGCTGCGCTACGTCATCGATGGCGCCGCGACACTATCGGACTACGATCCCGACAGCCTTGCAGAAGGTTTCCACACCGTCGACGTTGCCCAAATCGATGCGGCCGGAAATGTATCCTCGACACAGACGCTAAACCTGACCCTCGACCGAATCGCGCCGATGGTCGCCGCCCACCGATATGTGATTGCGGCGGGAGCCGAGGGCACGCAAGTCACCATCTTCGGCGAGGTCGAGAATACTCCTGGGACCACCGTGCGACTTCTGGACGGAACGACCGAACTCGCACTCGCTACACTGGACGGTGAATGCGGGTGGAGCGTCTCCAACCTGCTCGGCACGGGCCCGCACGTCCTAAGTTCCGTGGCCACGGACCTGGCGGGCAACGTCTCTTTCACACCCACCCTGCCTCACATTGCCGGCAGCTCGGTCCTCTTCGACTTCGGACTTTCCGACGCGCGGATCACGATCTCGGCCGATGACGTCACCGTGGATGGACCAGACACGGTCCAGACAGTCCTGTCCGGCATCACCCGCTTAGCCTTTTCCGACAAGGCGCTTCTCACAAGCGCGAGTTATGTGCTCGGGGACGGAGAGGACGTCATCGACTTTTCTATCCTCGACGGGGAGGGGTCTTCCCCGATCGATCTCACCGGCAATGCCGGTGGCCAGACGATTACCGGCAATGCAGGTGCGAACAGGCTTGATGGGGGTGCCGGAGCCGACGTACTTCAGGGCGGGCTCGGCAACGACACCTATCTCGTCGACAACGTCAGCGACCGGGTGATCGAGGCGACCGGCGGCGGCAGCGACAGCGTGATCGCCAGCGTCAGCTACCGGTTGGCGGCGGGACAGGAGATCGAGAGCCTCGCCCTGTCCGCCTCCACCGGCGGCACGGCGTTGACCATCACCGGCAACGAGTTCGCCAATGCCCTCACCGGCAATGACGGCGACAACACCCTCAACGGCGGTCTGGGTGCCGACACGATGACCGGCGGGGCCGGGTCGGACTTCTACGTGGTCGACGATGCCGGNGGTGATCTGCGCCACCATGTCGTTGACCCTCACCGGCAACGAGTTCGCCAACATCCTCACCGGCAATGACGGCGACAACACCCTCAACGGCGGTCTGGGTGCCGACACGATGACCGGCGGGGCCGGGTCGGACTTCTACGTGGTCGACGATGCCGGTGATCGCGCCATCGAGTTAGCCGGCCTCGGCACGGATCTCGTCTACGCGACGGTATCCTACTCGCTCGGCGGGTCGCATCTGGAAAACCTGTCGCTCGCCGGCACCGACAACCTCACCGGCCTCGGCAACTCGCTCGCCAACGTCATCACCGGCAACGGCGGTGCCAACGTCCTCAACGGGCTCGTCGGTGCCGACACCATGTCCGGCGGGGCCGGGTCCGACACCTACTACGTCGACAACGCCGCCGACCGCGCCATCGAGGCCGATAGCGCGGTCGGCACCGATCTTGTCTTCGCTTCGGTGTCGTACTCGCTCGCCGGATCGCACCTGGAGAACCTGACGCTGACCGGCGCCGGCAATCTCAACGGAGCCGGCAACTCGCTCGCCAACGTCATCACCGGCAACAGTGGCGCCAACGTCCTCAACGGTGGCCTGGGTGCCGACACGATGAGCGGCGGGGCGGGGTCCGACACCTACTACGTCGACAACGTCGGCGACCGCGCTCTGGAGGCCAACGGCGCCGCGGGCACCGATCTCGTCTACGCCTCGGCGTCGTATTCGCTCGCCGGATCGGACCTGGAGAACCTCACTCTGACGGGGACCGGTAATCTCGCCGGCACCGGCAACTCGATCGCCAACACCCTCACCGGCAACGGCGGTGCCAACGTCCTCGACGGCCAGGGCGGCAACGACCTCCTGACCGGCGGTGCCACCGTGCAGCTCGCGCGCAGTGTCTTCACGGCGCTGGGAGCCGGCCCCCTGTCCGAGGCGGCGTTCAGGGATCTCTCCGCTGGGTCGGCCGATGCCAGCGACCGCATCCTCTACGACAAGGCGACGGGAGCCTTGTCCTACGACGCCGACGGTAGCGGCTTGGCTTCTGCCGCGGTGCAGTTCGCGATCCTCGATACTAAAGCTACAGTGACTCATCTTGACTTTATGATTGTGTGACTTTCAAAATTTACTCAAAACTTAATATGCCCGCCTATTAAGATGATAATCACTAGAATGTCTATCATCCGGATCAGTACAATATCTATTTTATGACTGCGAATAAAGTGGCGTCATTCTATATACTCCGTCCGATGATACTCGGATCGTTCAGAAAATAATACAATATTGATTAAAAATCGATATATATTTGTATTTCCGCTATATCAAACGACAATCATTGATTTAATGACATATTATTTGCGATGTTGCAATAATGAGACTTATATTAACAATCTTAAACTGGTAATTGACGATTTATTGCAGCCCGTTCTACTTGAAGCGAAAATTCCTATCGTGATTCTCGCTAAAGTTGGAAGGGCAAGAAATGGCGACTTTTAATGACACCAACAACATCAACTTTTTTACTGCAACGGATGTAAACGGCAACTATATCTCCGGCTTATACCAATTCTCATTGATCAGCACCCATGGGCCCATCGGCGCAGTCCGATGGACATGATGCGCCAGGGTTGGGCGATGAGCTTGTTCCAGGCG
>NZ_LMQK01000035.1:0-168754 GCF_001424525.1 Methylobacterium sp. Leaf399
CCGCCAAGCCATTACAGCTCAGCACCAGCCAGCCAATCCAAAAGGTGAAAACAACAACACCGCCAGGAAGCGAAACCGCGCCCCGGCGCCGCCGCCGATGGGCAGCCTTATGACGGACCAACCCTCACACGTCAACACCGACGATGAAGGAAAAATCACAAAGCCGGCGCACAGAGGGCGGATCGGCCGCGACACCCGCTGCCGGGGCACTCAGTTCCGTTGCGGACGGCGCTCGGCGATACGGATCCTGAACCAATCGCGCAGAAGCTCGCGTTCATGGGAAAAGCTCCCCTGCGATAGGCGGGACGAACGCATCAGGAAGGATTGGTCCGTCACGACCTCCTCGCCCGATAGGATGCGTCGTTTTCCATGGGACAGGACGTATCGCAGGCCGAACCGTGGCGGGGTGATGTCCCGGACGACCCTCAGGCCGTAGGGGAAATTCGCCCCCGGCTGTTCGAACCCGGCCAGATCGATATCGAGCACGTCGACCGTCAGTGTCTCGCCGGGGCGCAGGGCTTCTCGTCCGTATCGCTCCATGATCCGGCCGACCTCGGCCAGCGTCACGCGCAGCGACAGGCCTGACCCGAACCGGTTCTGCGCATCCGTGAATCGGTCCGGCGCGATGAACCGAACCACGACCTCGGCCGTCGCGGCGGCCGGCAGCGTAACGGCCGCCACTGCGCCCATAGCGAGGATGATCCGCGCGGCGACGTGAGCCATCCACACCACGCCTCAGTAGCCCTTCTTGGCGCGTTCCAACGCACGGGTGAGCCCGTCCGCGATGACCGCGCGCTCGGGCGGCGAGGCATCGCGGGCCACCACCACCTGCTCACGCCGCGACACCAGGGTGAGCGTCTGAAGGCCGTATTCCTCGTCCTCGACCAGGGTGAGCTTGGTCCAGATCGGGTTGGACCGCCATTCGTGGCGCTCGCCGCGATGCGTGACCCGGGTGAGAAGCACCGCGATAGGCGAGATCATCACCTCTTCGAAGGATCGGCCGCGCCGGAAGCTCACCTTGAGCGCGATGAAGAGCGCCAGCATGTCGAGGCCGAAGAACCCCGCCACCGGCCAGAAACCGGCCTGCATCATCTTCACGGAGACGACCGCGGAGACGAGGCAGCACGCCCACATCACCATGCGGAAGCCTTCGCGGCTCAAGGATTGATGCGGTCGGATCGTCGCCTGGAACAGCGGATGATCCATCGCCTCCGGGTCGAGGCCATCGGGGTGGGCGTGGTTGCTGCGCATCGTCATGCGCGCAATATAACGCGACCATGAAAACCCGACAGCCGCGCGCGCTCAAGAAGCCGTTGATCTCCGCCGCTTCGGCCGAACCGATCGTCGCAGGCGGGAAGAGCGGCCCCGCGCCGCTGCCACGCAAACTGGTCGCGGAAGTGTTCGCGAGGCTGGCCGCCGCCAACCCTGAACCGCGGCCGGAGCTCGATTACCACAACCCGTTCACGCTGCTCGTGGCCGTGGTCCTTTCCGCCCAGGCCACCGATCGCAGCGTCAACATCGCCACGGCGCCATTGTTCGCCGCCGCGGATTCGCCCGAGGCGATGCTCCGTCTCGGCGAGGAGCGGGTGCGCGGTTTCATCCGCACCATCGGTCTGTTCAACACCAAGGCCAGGAACGTCGTCGCCCTGTCGCGCATCCTGGTCGAACGCCACGGCGGCGAGGTCCCGCGGGAGCGGGAGGCCCTCGAAGTGCTGCCCGGGGTCGGACGCAAGACCGCGAGCGTCGTCCTCAACGTCGCCTTCGGCGTACCCACCATCGCCGTCGACACGCATATCTTCCGCGTCGCCAACCGGCTGCCCCTCGTGGTCGCCACCACGCCCGACAAGGTCCAGGCCGGACTGGAGGCGACCGTGCCCGAAGCCTACCTGCACGACGCCCACCACTGGCTGATCCTGTTCGGACGCTACGTCTGCAAGGCACGACGGCCGGAGTGCCCGACCTGCCCGCTCGCGGATCTCTGCCGCTATCCGGCCAAGACCGTGGCCCTGCCCCCCTCCCCTGCCGCCGCGATCTAGCGGGGGATCGTCGGCCGTGCGGCCGTGCGATCCCCAGGGCGTGGCCCCGCCGTCCGGCTAACGCGTTGTGCTGCCAACCCGCTTCGGGTAGTTTGCGACGCGGTCGTCGGGGCTTTCGACAAGCGACGTGTCTTCACGGCCCGACCGCACAGCGGTTGCCGCCGCGGATCCCACACCATCGTTTGCGTCCGAAGGAGCCACGGCCATGGATTTCCTCAAACCACGGTATACGCCTATGAACCGCCGCCGTCGCATCTACGAGGGCAAGGCGAAGGTCCTCTACGAGGGGCCCGAGCCCGGAACGCTCATCCAGCACTTCAAGGATGATGCCACTGCCTTCAACGCGCAGAAGCACGAGGTCATCGACGGCAAGGGCGTGCTGAACAACCGGATCTCCGAGTTCGTGTTCCAGCACCTCAACGACATCGGCGTGCCGACCCATTTCATCCGTCGCCTCAACATGCGCGAACAGCTGATCCGCGAAGTCGAGATCATCCCGCTCGAGGTGGTGGTCCGCAACGTCGCCGCCGGCTCGCTCGCGACTCGCCTCGGCCTCGAGGAAGGCACGCAGCTGCCGCGCTCGATCATCGAGTTCTACTACAAGAACGACGCGCTCAACGATCCGATGGTGTCGGAAGAGCACATCACGGCCTTCGGCTGGGCGACGCCCCAGGAGATCGACGACATCATGGCGCTGGCCATCCGGGTCAACGATTTCCTGTCGGGCCTCTTCCTCGGAGTCGGTATCCGCCTCGTCGACTTCAAGATCGAGACCGGCCGCCTGTGGGAAGGCGACATGATGCGCATCGTCGTCGCCGACGAGATCTCGCCGGACTCCTGTCGGCTGTGGGACATCAAGTCTTCCGACAAGCTCGACAAGGACCGCTTCCGCAAGGATCTCGGCGGCCTCATCGAAGCCTACACCGAAGTCGCCAAGCGGCTCGGCATCATGTCCGAGAACGAGAAGGTGCAGACCGGCGGCCCCCGGCTGGTGCAATAAGCCCGACCTAACGCGGCGGCCCGCCCGACCAGGTCCGGGCCAGCCGCACATGGGTGCCGAGGTTCGGATCGAACCCCGGGTGATAATGGGGGTCCTGCGCCAGCAGCGGCCCCCATCGCTTTTTGAAGGCCTCGACCTCGCGCCGGTGGCGGTCTTGCGACTCCGGTGTCCGGCGCCGGCTCGCCGCCTCGCGGTGGTGGAGGACGGCGCCGCCGACGTAGAGCGTGCGCCAGCCCGTCCGGGCGAGGCGCAGGCACAGGTCGACGTCGTTGAAGTCCACCGCGAAGGTCTCGGCGTCGAACCCCCCGACCCGCCGGAACTTGTCCGCTTCGACGACGAGGCAGGCCGCCGTCACCGCGCTAACGCTGCGCGTCACCCGCAGGGCGGAAAGATAGCCCAGGGCGTCGCCCGGACAGTGACGGTGTCCGTGCGTGACGAGACCGCCGGTGCCGAGCACGATACCGCCGTGCTGGATACGGCCCTCCCCGTCGAGGAGCCGGGCGCCGACCGCTCCGACCTCGAGGCGCAGGGCCTCGCGGCACATCCGTTCCAGCCAGTCGGGAGAGAACGCCTCGACGTCGTTGTTGACGAAGGCCAGGAGCCGCCCCCCTGCGGCCCGCGCCGCGGCGTTGTTCATGGCCGCGAAGTTGAAGGGGCCGGGACAGGCGATGACCCGGGCCTGGCCGCTTTCCGTCAGATCGCGGAAGTAGGCATGCGTCTGCGGCTCGCGACTGTCGTTGTCGCAGATCAGGATCTCGCAGGCCGGCCAGTCGGTCTGGTGGCGCAGGCTGTCGAGACAGGGCCGCAGCAGGTCGAGGCGGTCGCGGGTCGGCACGATGAGGCTCACCAGGGGGCGGTCCTCGGGCAGCGGCCTCGACACGGTGACGACCCCGTGCTCGTCGATGCGGCCGGTGAGGCCGCGGCGGCGCAGGAGATCGAGGCGGGCGCTGCGGTGGCCCGCCCCCCCCTCCCCTCTCGGGTCCGGCCGCCAATGCGAAAGAACCTGCGGCAGGTGGCGGATCGCGCCCGTGCCGAAGCGGTCGGCGATCATGAGAAGGCACGCGGCGGCGTAGGTGGGGGATGACGCGTCGGGCCGCTCGATGGCGGCCAGGGCGCTCGACCGCAAGGCGACGACCGGGCCGATGTAGTCCACCGCCAGAAGGTAGTCGGGATCGAAGGCCGGCCTCAGCACCGGCAGGGGCGACCCGCCGATCTCGGCCAAGGCATCGCCATACACCGCCTGGATTCCTGGCTCGGCAGCGAAAGCGGCTTCGATGCGAGCCTCGGCACCCGCCGCCGGGGTATGACCCGGGGCGAGATGAAGACGAAACGCGGGTCGATCGAGATCCCGCGACTCTCCGTCCCGGTGAGGAAGGATGCCGGTAATGGGGCCGGCAGGCCCGCCCGCCATCACGACCGGGACGGCCGTTCCTCCCTGCGTTCTCTCCCCCCAAAAAGAAGGGGCGGGCGTCTCGTCCTCGGACGTGGCGTTCGCAAGCCAGAGACGGCGATGATCGAGGCCGATCAGGGAAGCGAGGGCCTGGCGAGCCCGCAACCGTTTCCCGCGCAGCCGCGCCCACAGGATCGCGCCGAGCCGGTTCGGGTGTCGAGCCAGGATGGCAAGGGCCGTCATCCACCGCGCCCAGGCGCTCGGTGCCGGCAGCAGCGCGAAGCGCAGCGGGTCGAGGCTCTCGTCGGAGAGGTCGATGCGGGGCGGGAGCCTCGGCCTGCGCACCACCCTACTCGAGCTCCTCGCCGAAGGTCGTGAGGCTCAGCGACGGATGGTAGAACGGGTCGTGCCGGACCCGGTCGCGCCAGCGCGCGGCGAAACGGTCTCCCTCCGCTTCGAAGCGGCGGCGCTCCTCGCCCACCGGCGGACCGCGGCTCACCGATTCGAGATGCGACAGCGTCGCGTGCGGGGTCCAGATGCAGGCGTGGCCGGTCGCCGCCACCCGCAGGCAGAAATCGACGTCGTTGAAGTCGATGGGGAACGCCTTCGCGTCGAAGCCGCCGACGGCGTCGTAGAGTTGCTTGCGGATGGCGAGGCAGGCTGCGGTCACCGCCGAGACCTCGTGCGCCACCCGCAGCCGTCCGAGATGCCCGGGCGTGTCGCCCGCCCTGCGACGCAGGATGTGCCCGGCCCGGCCGCCGAGGCCAACCACGACGCCGGCATGCTGTAGCCGCCCGTCGCCATAGAGGAGCTTGGCGCCCACGGCGCCGACCCCCGGCCGACAGGCCTGGCGGACCATGGCGTCGAGCCAACCGGGCTCCAGCACCGCCACATCGTTGTTGAACAGGACCACGATCCCGTCCTCGGCCGCCGCCACCCCGGCATTGACCATGGCGGAGAAGTTGAAGGCCTGCGGGAAGGAGACGATCCGTACCCGCGGGTCGTCCCGCAGGGTGTCGTAATGCGCGAGCACGCCAGGATCGGTGGAGCCGTTGTCGACGATGACGAGGCGGATGGCCGGATAGGCGGTCTCGTGCAGGACGCCCCGCGTCGCCCGCGCGATCAGATCGAGCCGGTCGCGGGACGGGATCACGACGGTGGCGAGCGGGGGCGGGTCCGGCAGCGGCCACAGCAGATCGACGACGCCGTCGCGGCGCATCACCGTCGCGCGCGAACCGGTTTCGCGCAGATGGCGTTCGAGAGCCGCGGCCTCGCCCACCGTACTTCGCTCGACGCTGCGGCAGAGGACGCGGGGAACGTGGATGACGTCGCGCGCGCTCAAAGCGGCTGCCAAGGCGAGGTCGCGTGCGAGATCCGAAGAAACATCCACCGCCCGTCCTGCAAGGCGTGCCAGCAGGTCGCCCCGGTACAGCGCCGGCGCTCCGGGATGATCCGCCACCAGGGCAAGGTCGGGGCTCCAATCCGGTTTCAGCCGGACGTGGGACGCTCCCGGACCAGACCGGATCTCGTCGGCGTAGACCATGTCGGCGCAGGGGTGCGAACCAAGCGCCGCGACGAGGACCGCCAGGGCGTCGGTGCCAAGACGGTCGCCCGGCGCCAAAATACCGGCGATCCCGGCCTCGCCGACGAGGTCGCGCACCGTGGCCGCGCCCGGCACGACCCGGATGCGTTCGTCGGCCGGCAGGGCGATGGCGCGCGCCGAGAGAATCGTCAACCGCCAGTCGGAATGGCTCTGGGAGATCAGCGCATCCACCGTCGCGCGGATGCGATCGGGCGCCTCCTCCGCGGCCGGCAGGACCAGGGCGACGGTCGGTCCCGGCCCGGCGGCTGCCTCCGGCACGCTGCGAAGCGCCTGCCACCCCGCGAAGTCCGCGAGCGGCGTCACCGCGCAGCTGCCGCGCAGGATGTCGCGAAACCGGCGCTCGTCGCCCCGGGCATAGTGATAGAGGGCCGGCCCGGCGCGCGAGGGGCGCCGGATCAGGCATTCGGCGAACAGTCCGGCGTTCGTGCGCAAGCCGACGTGTTCCAGGACGAACCCGCTGTCGGGCTCGATCGCCAGCCGGATCTCGCTCACATCGGGAGCGACGTAGCCGAGCCAGACGCCACGGCCCTCGGCCCCGCCCGGCAGGACGAAATCCTGGACGACGCCGCCGGTCCGGAGCATCCGCACCATGGGGCGCAGCGGCCGGACGCGGGCGCGGCTGCGATACTGCAGCACGATCCAGCCGTTGCGCGGGCGCGGCGTCACCACCAGCCGCCGGTCGAACGGGGGATCGTCCACCGGCTCGAGGGCGAAAGCCGCCGGCCGGCCGCGCCGTAGCACGCGCGGACCTGTCCAGGACGCGTCGGTCAGGGGATCGATCTTTCGTGCCCCGTCGCCGCGGCGCCGATATCCTGGCGCGTCCTCACTGGGCGGCGCCCGCTGCCTCGGCGGGCGGTGCCGCCGGCTTCCTCTTGCGCGGTGCCGGCTTGGCCGGCGATCCACCCAGGGTCACGACGATCTCGTAATCCTCCGCCATGGCCGGGGGCACGATCAGGCCATCCTCCACGACCGTGAACAGGCCCTGGGCCTCGCCCGGCGCCACCGACACCGCGACCCGGCGCGCCCGCGTGGCCACCACCTTGTCGCCGTACTTGATCGAGATCTGCAACGGGGCCTCGAACCGACCCGGCGCCCCGGCGGGCCCGAGCAGCACCTGCCCGGCCACACCGACCTTCACGCTCAGGCCGCCTTCGGCGAGGCGGTTGCATTCGCGGGCGATCCGCCCGAGCGTGACCTGGTTGCGCAGGGAGGCATTGTCGCCGCCCTTGCCGCCGAAGCTGCGGATCGCGGCACCTCCCTCGGGCACGTCGACCTGGGGGCAATACGGCTCGCCGAGATCCTTGGGCTGGGACGGCGGCACCGTCGGGCCGCCGTACTTGAACATGTTCGTCAGGAAGTTGCCTTCCTCCGCCACCGCCCCGCCGGCGGTGGTGAGGCCGATGGCGAGGGCCGCCATCACGCACCGGGCCCGAACTCGTCTGCTGTGGTCCATCTCACCTCGTGCCCCTGTCGGGCCCGTTCACTTCAGGCTCTGGAAGCCCTGGCCGAACCCCTTCATCGAGAGCGGGATGCCGACGCCCTCCTCCGGGGTCTGGAAGACGATGAAAGTGGCCTGCGCGCCGTTGCTGAACTGCTTGACGAGGCCGTCGTCCATCACGACCTCGGCGACGCATCCCGTGGTCAGGCAACGCACGAAACCCGCGCGCCCGACATCGGTCTGGTCGATCTTGAGGCCCAGGCCCGACGGCAGCAGGATGCCGAGCGGCGCCACCACCCGCAGGAGGTAGCCGCGGTTGTCGGCGGTCTTCAGCACGATCACCACGAGCGTGAGGTTCGGCCGGTCCTCGGCAGCGAGATATTGCACCAGGGCGCATTGCTCGGCCTTGGCGCCGGCCGGCGTCTCGCAGCGCAATTGCCAGTCGCCGTAGGTGTTGCGCACGAGGCCCTGCGCCCTCGGCTCACCCGCCGCCGCCAGCAAGAGAGCCACGGACGCCACGGCCACGCCAAGAGCCGACGACGATCGCAAGGCACGTCGGAAGGCGCCCGATGCGCGATGCCGCAATTCACGCAACTCCACGCGGCGTTCCTCATCCTCGCCCCGCCGGCGGCGGGGCCTCGTCGAAAGCGAGGTGTTCCGACCATGCCGGGACATGCCCTGTCAAGCGAACATGCCCTGTCGAGCGAAGCAGAGGTACACGGCCCTGCGGACTATCGCGCCGCGCCCGCAGGCTTTAGTCGTGGAGCAAGACGGCTTCCTCGATATGCGGACTTTTCCATGCGGCACAGCGCGATCCTCATCCCCCTGATCCTCGCGGCGGCCGCCCCCGCCCGGGCGGAGCCGCTGCCGGTGGGAGAGACCACCTACATCGAGCGCTCCCTCAACCGGGACGGTCCCCTCGTCATCGAGCATCGTCCGGTCGCGCGCACGCCGGGCGGGCGCCGTGCCGGCAGTTCGGCCGAGATCGCCGGCTTCTGCCGCGACGGAGGACACGTCCGTCGCCGCGACGAGTTCGGCCGGCCGGTGATCATCCGCCAGCGCGAGGTCTGCGACAGCGTCGCGCCGCGCACCCTCGCTCCGGGCGAGGTCGACCCGCGACCGACCTGGCCGGAACAGGCCGTCCCCGTCCAGCGCGTGCTGCGCTCGCGCGGCTGAATCCGGCAAGGCCCACTCAGCCTTTCGCGGACAGGAGGCGGCCGAGGACCACGACGTCGTCGTGGTTTTCCGTGAGGAGGTCGGTGACGTCGCCATCCACCAGGGCGGTGACGTGGCGGCAGCGTAGGGCGTAGCGCCCGGCCGCGCAGGTGCAGCGCAGGCTCAAGCCCGCGGGGCGCGATTCCGCGGTGACTTCGTAGCGTTTGCCGGTGCGCCCGCGCACCCCGAAGCGCAGGGCTGGCGCCGTCCGGGCGGCCTCGCGCGCCAGCGGACGGCGTGTCCCCTCCGGTTCGCCGGTGCGGGGCGCGATGGGCAGCCCCAGCATCTGCGCGAGGCCGACGATATCGGCGGCACCACGCTCGCGGGCGGCCGCCAGGGCGATTTGGGCACAAGCATAGGCGTCCTCGCCGGCATCGTGATGCGCGAACCGGATGCCGAGGCGACCCGCGACCTTGCCGAGGCCGCAGCCGGCCGGGTCCGGAAAGACCCTGCGCGCGACCTGCACCGTGCACAGCGACGCCAACGGCGGCACCGATAGCCCGTAAGCGGCGAGCGAAGCGCGCAGCACGCCGAGGTCGAACGGGGCGTTGTGGGCGAGGATCAGCCCGGACGCGAGGTCCGGCAGGAACTCCGCCATGGCGTCGGGAAACTCGGGGGCGTGGCGGACGTCGGCCGGCAGGATGCCGTGGACCCGGATGTTGCCCGGGGAGAACCGCAGGTCGCGCGGGCGGATCAGCCGCGATTCCCGCCGGACGACGGCGCCGCCCGCGATCCAGGCGAGGCCGACCGCGCAGGCGCTGTCGCGGCGCTCGTTGGCGGTCTCGAAATCGAGGGCGACGACCGGTCGGCTCACGCGGCCGCCACCAGGGCGAGCCAATCGTCCTCGCTGATGACCTTCACGCCGTGCTTCTCGGCGTCCTTGAGCTTCGAGCCGGCCCCCGGCCCAGCGACCACGAGGTCGGTGCGGGCCGAGACCGAACCGGAGACCTTCGCGCCAAGCCGCTCGGCCGTTGCCTTGGCCTCGCTGCGGGTCATCCTCTCGAGCGATCCCGTGAAAACCACGGTCTTGCCGGAGAAGGCGGCCGACCGGGTGGCGGCCGCGGGCGCTTCCGTCGTCACCTCGTCGAGGAGCGCGCGCACCGCGGAATCGTTGTGCGGCTCGGAAAAGAACTGGATCAGCGAATCGGTGGCGACAGGGCCGATCTCGCCGTCGTCGGCAAACAGGCGATAGGCGTCGCCGGGGCGTTGCTCGGCGGCGCGGGACAAGGCGGCGCGGATGGCCTCCCCGCTGCCGTAGTGGGCGATCAGGTTCTCGCGTTGCGCCGCCGTCAGGCGCCGGCCCGTCGGCGCCTCGGCGGTGGCGGGCTCCTCCTCCTCCGACGGCCGGTCGTCGGGAAAACCCGCCTCCACCAGCCGGTCGCGGGTCGTCGGTCCGATCCGCGGGATCGCGGCGAGCGCGAGCCAGTCCGGGCCGGCCTGGGCGGCGGCGGCGCGGGCGACGGCCTCCATGAGAGCGGGCATGTCGGCAAAGCGCTTGGCCAGGGCCTTGGCGGTGGATTCGCCGATCTGAGGGATACCCAGCGCGAAGACGAAGCGGTGGAGGGGGAGCCGGCGGCGCTCCTCCACCGCCGCCACGAGGTTCTTGATCGCCTTGTCCTCGTCCTCGCCCTTCTTCTTGGTGGGTTTCTTCGGTGCCGGCTCGCCCTCGGCACGCCGCGCCGCCGACAGCGCCTCGCGTCGGGCCACCACCGCCCGCTTGAGGTCGTCGAACCGCAACCGGAACAGGTCGGCGGGCTGCTTGACCACGCCGGCCTCGAACAGGACCTCGATGTAGGTCTCGCCGAAGCCCTCGATGTCGAAGGCGTTGCGCGAGACGAAGTGCTTGAGCCGCTCGACGCCCTGGGCGGGGCAGATCAACCCGCCGGTGCAGCGGCGCACCGCGTCGGTCTGGCCGGTGCGCGGGTTCACGGCGCGCACCGCGCGGCTGCCGCAGGCCGGACACGTCGTCGGGAAGGCGAAGGGCGTCGCTTCGGACGGGCGCTTGTCGAGGACCACGTCCATGACCTTCGGGATGACGTCGCCGGCCCGCTGCACCACGACGGTATCGCCGACGCGGATGTCGCGACCCTCGCGGATCGGCTCACCGTCGCCGCCGACGCCCTGGACGTAGCCCTCGTTGTGGAGGGTGGCGTTCGAGACGACGACGCCGCCCACGGTCACCGGCCGGAGCTTGGCCAGCGGGTTGAGGGAGCCGGTGCGGCCGACGTTGATCTCGATGCCCTCGACGATCGTCAGCGCCTGCTGGGCCGCGAACTTGTGGGCGAGCGCCCAGCGCGGGCTGCGCGAGACGAAGCCGAGGCGGCGCTGCAGGGACAGGTCGTCGACCTTGTAGACCACGCCGTCGATGTCGTAGCCGAGATCGGCCCGATCGGCCTCGATGGCGCGGTAGTGGGCCACCATGCCGGCGGCGTCCCCGCACAGGGCCGTGCGGTCGTTGACGGCGATGCCCCAGCGGCGGAACGCCGCGATCATCCCGTGCTGCGTCCCGGCGGCCATGGCGGACATCTCGCCCCAGGCGTAGCCGAAGAATTTCAATGGCCGCGATGCCGTGACGGTCGGATCGAGCTGGCGCAGCGATCCGGCCGCCGCGTTGCGCGGGTTGGCGAAGAGAGCCTTGCCGGCGGCGTCCTGGCGCGCGTTGATGGCGGCGAAATCGGCGTGCGACAGGTAGACCTCGCCGCGCACCTCGCAGATCTCCGGCCAGCCGTCTTCCTCCAGCGTCTCCGGGATGCCCGCCACGGTGCGGGCGTTGGCGGTGACGTCCTCGCCGACCTCGCCGTCGCCGCGGGTGGCGGCCGTGACGAGGCGTCCGCCCTCGTAGCGCAGCGACAGCGAGAGGCCGTCGATCTTCGGCTCGGCGGTGAAGGCGAGGGCCGCCGTCTCCGGCAGCGCCAGGAAGCGGCGCACGCGCGCCACGAACTCGTCCACCTCCGCGTCGGCGAAGGCGTTGCCGAGGGAGAGCATCGGCACCGCATGCCGGACCTTGGCGAACTTCTCCGAGGGCTTGGCACCCACGGACGCGCTCGCCGCCCCCGTGCCCGCGAGCTCCGGAAACGCCGTCTCGAGCCGTTCGAGGCTCCGGCGCAGGGCGTCGTATTCCGCATCCGTCAGGATCGGCGCATCCTCGCCGTGATAGAGCCGGTCGGCCTCGGCGATCTCGGCCGAGAGGGCGGCATGCTCGGCACGCGCCGTTTCCGGCGTTCGTGGGTCGGTTACGTCTGCGGTCATGGGATGATCTGCGAGAGGGCCGGGGCCGCCCTCATAGCATCCCCGAATCCCCGAGGGAGCACCGGGCTTGCCGCATCGGTCTTCGGCACCGACATCGCGCAGGTGCGTTGCAGCATAGGCGCGCCGTAACCGCGGCCCCTCGCCGGCGAAAGTCGACGTCGGGTCGCCGGTGTGCCCATCGCACCGCCAGGCGCCGCCGACGTCAGGATGTCAGGACACGCATGCCCGCCACCACCGCCCTCGCCGCGCCCTGGCGCGATCGCGCCGGCCGCCTCTCCGGCCTGAAGCTCGCGACCTTCCTGTTCGCGCTGGCGCCCGGCCTCTGGCTCGCCGGATCGTACGGCCTCGACGCCCTCGGGCCGAAACCGATCACCGCGCTGATCCACGGCACCGGCGATTGGGCGGTGCGTTTCCTGCTGCTCTCGCTCGCGGTGACGCCGCTGCGACGGATCGCGAACTATCCCAGGTTCATCCTGGTGCGGCGGATGCTCGGCCTGACGGTCCTCGCCTATGCCCTCCTGCACCTCGGCCTCTACGTGGTCGACCAGAACTTCATCCTGACCAAGGTCGCCTCCGAGATCGTGCAGAGATTCTATCTCACCATCGGATTCGTCGCGCTGCTCGGTCTGACCGTGCTCGGCGTCACCTCCACCGACGGCATGATCCGGCGCCTGGGCAAAGCGTGGCCGCGGCTGCACAAGGTCGTCTACGCGATCGCGGCGCTCGGCCTGTTCCACTACTTCCTGCAGACCAAGATCGACGTCTCGAACCCGGTGTTCTGGACAGGCCTGTTCATCGTGCTGATGGGCTGGCGCGCCATGCAGCGCTTCAGGATCGCGTCCAATCCGGCGACCCTCGTCGGTCTGGCGGTCGCATCGGCGCTGCTCACCGCGCTGGTCGAGGCGGCCTGGTACGGCCTCAAGAGCGGCGTTCCGGCGAGCGCGGTGCTCGGTGCCAACCTCGACTTCTCCTACAGCATCCGGCCGGCCTGGTGGGTGCTCGGCTACGGCCTGCTCCTGCCGCTCGTGAACCTTGTGCGGACGCTGACGGACACGGCCAAGCCCAGGCCGACGACGCTCGACCGGTCGGTCGGCGGACAGCCGGTGGCCGCGGAGTAGTCCGGCCACCTTGCCCTCGCCGGAGCGGACGCCCACAACCGGCCCGGACGATTCGGGTCGCGTAGGGAGCAACGTCATGGTCCGCTGGTCTGTTCTGGGCTGCCTTTCCGGCCTGATCCTTGCCACCGCCGCGTCGGCGGCCTGTACGGCACCGGTGCCGCCTCCCGTCGAGCAGAGGCCGGCCAAGCCCGCCGTACCGGCAAAGCCCGCCTGCCTCGATGCCAAGGGCGGCTGCCCCGGCTGGGAGGCCTACAGCTTCAACGATGCGGTGAAGGCCTACAACCTCCAGCTCGAAGCCTATCGCCCCCTAGCGGAGGGCTACGTGAAGGCGCTCAACGGCTATGTGAAGGCCAGCGCCGATTACGCGCAATGCGAAGTGAAGGCGCTGCAATAGGGCAGCGATCCGCTTCGGGCGTCGTCGTAGTGGTAACATGATGTGGTGAGCGAGCCGCCCAAACCGCGCCTGACGGTGGACGCGTTCCTGGCCTGGTCCGAGGACCGGCCGGGCGGTTACGAACTCCTGGGCGGCGAGGTCTTCGGGATGTCGCCCCAGCGGGTGCGGCACGCGGAAGTGACGTTGGCCGTCCAGCTCGCGCTCCGCGCCGCCTTGCACGCAGCCGGCTCGCCCTGCCGGAGTTTGCCGGATGGATTGACCGTAAGGATCGACGACGCGACGGCCTTCGAGCCAGACGCCCTTGTCTACTGCGGAGATCGCCTGGACGCAGACGCTGTCGAGGTGCCGGCCCCCGTCATCGTGGTCGAGGTGTTGTCGCCCAGTACCCACGGCCTCGATACCGGACATAAGCTCAACGGCTACTTCCGCGCGCCGAGCGTGATGCACTCCCTCATCGTCGACCCGAAGCGCCGCCTGATCGTCCACCATCGGCGCGCCACCGACGAGCTGATGGAAACCCGGATCGCCGCCATGGGGACGACCCTCGACCTCACGCCTCCCGGCCTCGCATTGGCGGTCGCCGAGGTGTTCGAGGCGGGCTGAGCGCGGCCGTCCCGCTGCGGGTGCCGCGGCTTGACCCGTGCCGGAGGTGGTGCGACAGCCGCCCCCAGTGATCAATCGCGCTCGCGAGGCCTCCCGCATGTCCGCACCCCTCGATCTCCTCGTCCTCGGCAACGCCATCGTCGACGTCATCGCCCGGACCGACGACGCATTCCTCGCCGCACAGGGGGTGACCAAGGGGGCGATGCAGCTGATCGACGAGGAGCGGGCCGAAACCCTGTTCGCATCGATGGGACCGGCCACGATCGTGTCCGGCGGCTCGGGCGCCAACACCGCCGTCGGCGCCGCCCTCCTGGGCACCAGGACCGGATTCGTCGGCAAGGTCCGCAACGACGAGCTCGGCGGCCTGTTCGCCCACGACCTCAAGGCGACCGGCGTCACGTTCGCGGTGCCGCCCGCCGGCGACGGGCCGGCCACCGCGCGCTGCTTCGTCCTCGTGACGCCGGACGGCGAGCGCACCATGAACACCTACCTCGGTGCCTGCCAGGGCCTGAGCCCGGCCGACGTCGACGAGGCCCTCGTGGCGAGTGCCCGCGTCGTCTACCTCGAGGGCTACCTGTGGGATCCGCCCGCCGCCAAGGATGCGTTCCGCAAGGCGGCCAAGGTCGCCCACACCGCCGGCAACGCCGTCGCGCTGACCCTGTCGGACGCCTTCTGCGTCGGCCGCTACCGCGAGGAATTCCTCGGGCTGCTCCGCGACGGCAGCGTCGACATCCTGTTCGCCAACATCGGTGAGTTGCAGAGCCTCTACCAGACCGACGACCCGGACGTGGCCCTCAAGGCCCTGCGCGACGAGCGCGACATCCGCGGGATGCACCTGCTCGGCGTCGTCACGCGCTCGGCCGAGGGCGCGATGGTGGTCAAGGGCGGCGAGATCCGCCAGGTGCCGGCCTCGCCGATCCGCGAACTCGTCGACAGCACCGGAGCGGGCGACCTGTTCGCGGCGGGCTTCCTCGCCGGCCACGCCCGCGGTCTCGACCATGTCGCCAGCGCCAAGCTCGGCGCCCTGGCGGCGGCCGAAGTGATCCAGCACATCGGCGCCCGCCCGCAGAGCGACCTCGTCGCCCTGGCCAAGGCCCAGGGTATCTTCTGATCGCAACTGCGGCGGGTGATCCCGGATCGCCCGCCGCATATGCTCGCTGCATCGCGGCGGCGTTCGGGTCGATGCGCTACAGTCTCAGCAGCACCTTCCCCATCGCCTCGCGGCGCTGGAGGATGCCCAGCGCGTCCACATAGGCCTCCAGCGGATGCACGCTGTCGACCTTGGCGGTCAGGCGGCCTTGGGCCACCCAGTCGAGCAGCTGGACTTGGTTGGCCCGGTGCGCCTCCGGCTCGCGCTCCACGAACACGCCCCAATGCACGCCTTGGATGTCGATGCCCTTGATCAGCGCCAGGTTGAGGGGGATGCGCGGGATCTCGCCGGCGGCAAAGCCGATCACGAGGTAGCGCCCCTTCCAGGCGAGGGAGCGCAGGGCCGGCTCGGCATAATCGCCGCCGATCGGATCGTAGACGACATCGATCCCCCGTCCGCCGGACAGCCTGCGCAGGGCTTCGCGCAGGTTGTCCCGGCCGTAATCGACGAGGTCGTGGGCGCCGTGCGACTTGGCGAGGGCGAGTTTTTCGGCCGAGGAGGCGCAGGCGATCACCCGTGCGCCCATCAGCGCCCCGAGTTCCACCGCGGCAAGGCCGACGCCGCCCGAGGCGCCGAGCACCGCCAGGGTCTCGCCGGGCCGGAGTCTCGCCCGGTCCCGCAGGGCGTGCAGGGTGGTGCCGTAGGTGATCGTCAGCCCGGCCGCCTGTTCGTCGGTGACCGTATCCGGCACCCTGGCGAGGCCGGCCGCCGGCACCGCGATGCGTTCGGCGCAGGTGCCGAACTTGGCGTGCACGATCACCCGGTCGCCCACCGCCACGCCCGTCGCCCCCTCGCCCAGCGCCTCCACCACGCCGCAGGCCTCGCCGCCGGGCGAGAACGGCAACTCCGGCTTCACCTGGTAGCGCCCGGCGATGATCAGCGTGTCGAAGAAGTTGAGCGCCGCCAGCCTCACCCGCACCACCGCCTCGCCCGGGCCGGGGACGGGATCCGGCAGCGTCGCGATGGCGAGATCGTCCGGTCCGCCGAGGCGGGAGCACAGCAGGGCCTTCATGGGTCGGTCCTTGGATCAGCCGGATCCGTCAGGCCGGCCGCGTGGCGGTGAGCATGTAGTTGACGGCCGTGTCGCGGGCCTGGGACCAGCGATCGCCGATCGGGTTGTAGACCACGCCGGCGACGTCCGTCACCGTCAGGCCGGCGCGGGCGATGTCGGCGGTCAACTCGTCGGGGCGCACGAACTTGTCCCAATCGTGCGTGCCCTTCGGCAGCCAGCCGAGCACGTATTCCGCCCCGACGATGGCCAGGGCGTAGGAGCGCAGGGTGCGGTTGATGGTGGCGGCGAACAGGAGGCCGCCGGGCTTGACCGCGCGGCAGGCGGTGGCGACGAAGGCGCTGCGGTCGGCCACGTGTTCCACCACCTCCATCGCCAGCACGATGTCGAAGCGCGCGCCCGCCGCGACCACGGCTTCGATGGTCTCCTCACGATAGTCGACCGGCACGCCCTGCGCCTGCGCATGGGCGCGGGCCACGGCGACGTTGGTGGGGGCCGGGTCGAGGCCGGTGACCGTGGCTCCGAGCCGCGCCAGCGGCTCCGACAGCACGCCGCCGCCGCAGCCGATGTCGACGAGGGTCAGGCCTTCGAGCGGAAACGGCGCGCGCGGATCGCGGCCCGCGTGGCGGCAGACGGCGTCGCGGACGTAGGCGAGGCGGACCGGGTTGAAGCGGTGGAGCACCCGCATCGGCCCGGCTTCGTCCCACCAGGTCGCGGCGATGGCCTCGAACCGGGCGACCTCGTCGCGGTCGATGGAGGAGGCGCTGCGGTCGTTCATGAAACCTGCCGGATCGGGATGCCGCCGCCGGGCGGCACTTCGTCCGACCGTGCCGGATTGTTGACACGCTCGGGCCGCCCTTGTACCCGCCGGACGCCCACCCGGTGAAGCCCTGCCTGATGCGATGTCGGCCGCGAAGGCCGCGGCAGGCTGGCGCGTCGATCGCTTCGGATCGGCCGAGGCAAACGTCGATACCGGCCGGATTGCCAGAGAAAGACGACACGGACGCGACATGCCCCGTTTGGTGATGAAATTCGGCGGCACCTCCGTCGCGACCCTCGACCGGATCCGAAACGTCGCCCGCCACGTCGCCCGCGAGGTCGCCGCCGGCTACGAGGTCGCCGTCGTGGTCTCGGCGATGTCGGGCAAGACCAACGAGCTCGTGGGCTGGGTCAAGGACGCCGATCCCCTCTACGACGAGGCCGAGTACGACGCGGTCGTGGCCTCGGGCGAGCAGGTGACCTCCGGGCTCCTGGCCATCGCCCTGCGCAAGGACGGGATCAGGGCCCGGTCGTGGCAGGGCTGGCAGGTCCCGATCCTGACCTCCGACGCGCACGGCTCGGCCCGCATCGAGGACATCGACGGCGCGCGCCTCGACGACGGCTTCAAGCGCGGCGAGGTGGCGGTGATCGCCGGCTTCCAGGGCATGCATGCGGCCACCGGCCGGCTCACCACCCTCGGCCGGGGCGGCTCGGACACCAGCGCGGTCGCTATCGCCGCGGCGATCGGGGCGGAGCGCTGCGACATCTACACGGACGTCGACGGCGTCTACACGACCGATCCGCGGGTCGTCCCCAAGGCCCGGCGCATGGAGCGCGTGACCTTCGAGGAGATGCTGGAGATGGCCTCCCTCGGGGCCAAGGTGCTCCAGGTCCGCTCCGTCGAGCTCGCGATGGTGCATCGGGTCCCGACCACCGTCCGCTCCAGCTTCGACCCGCCCGACAACGCCCGCCCCGGCACCCTCATCTGCGACGAGGACGACAGCGTGGAACAGCAGATCATCACCGGCATCGCCTTCTCGAAGGACGAGGCGCAGATCACCCTGCGCAACCTCAAGGACAGTCCCGGCATCGCCGCGGCGATCTTCGGGCCGCTGGCGGACGCCAACATCAACGTCGACATGATCATCCAGACCGTGTCGGGCGACCAGGCCACCACCGACATGACCTTCACCGTGCCGGCCGCCGACTACGACCGCGCCCGCACCATCCTGGCCGGCCAGAGCGGCACCATCGCCTTCGGGCAGATCGAGGGTGCCACCGACGTCGTGAAGGTCTCCGCCATCGGGGTCGGCATGCGCAGCCATGCGGGCGTGGCCGCCAAGGCGTTCCGGGCGCTGGCCGAGAAGGGAATCAACATCCGCGCGATCACCACGTCCGAGATCAAGTTCTCGGTCCTGATCGATGCGGCCTATACGGAGCTTGCCGTTCGCACGCTCCACTCGCTATACGGCCTCGATCAGGCCTGAGCCCCGCAGGCGCGTCGCGCAGGACTTGCCTTCGGGGATTCGCCCGCGGGGCTTGCGTGCTGCCTTTGCAGGAATGGCGTCAGGCGCCGAAGCTGGATTGACGACACCATGCCCGCTGCGCCCGGAGGCCCGCGCCTGCTGCTGCGCCGCCTCCGCGAAGCGATGGCGGAGCCGGTCAGCCCCCAGGCTCGCCTGGACCGCATCGTCACCCTGATCGCCGCCAACGTCATCGCCGAGGTCTGCTCGGTCTACGTGCTGAGCGACGACAGCACGCTCGAACTCTTCGCCACCGAAGGGCTGAACCGCGAGGCGGTCCACCTCACCCGGATGCGGTCCGACGAGGGCCTCGTCGGCCTCATCGCCAAGACCGCCGAACCGCTGTCCCTCTCCGACGCCCAATCCCACCCCTCGTTCTCCTATCGTCCCGAGACGGGCGAGGAAGCCTACCACGCCTTCCTCGGCGTCCCGCTGCTGCGCGCCGGCAATACCCTCGGCGTCCTGGTGGTGCAGAACCGCACCTACCGCGTGTATTCCGAGGAGGAGATCGAGGCGCTCCAGACCACCGCCATGGTGCTCTCGGAGATGATCGCCTCGGGCGAGCTGCAATCCCTGGCGCCGGGAGCCGGATCGTCGGCCCGGCGCGCCGTGAGCCAGCGCGGCGTGGCGCTCGCCGAAGGCATCGGCCTCGGCCACGTGGTGCTGCACGAGCCGCGCATCGTCGTGAAGACCCTCATCGCCGAGAACGTCGAGCGCGAGGTCGAGCGGCTGGAGGAGGCCATCGGCGAGGTCCGCTCGGCCATCGACGACCTCGTGGAGCGCGGCGACGGCATCGGCACCGCCGAATCGCGCGAGGTCCTCGAGACCGTGCGCATGTTCGCCCACGACAAGGGCTGGCTGCGCCGGATGCGCGAGGCCGTGCATTCCGGCCTCACCGCGGAGGCGGCGGTGGAGCGCGTCCAATCCGACAACCGCGCCCGGATGATGCGCCAGAGCGACCCCTACCTGAGGGATCGCCTTCACGACCTCGACGATCTCGCCAACCGGCTGCTGCGCACCCTGATCGGCGACGACGCCTCGGGCGCCCTGCGGGTCCTGCCCGAGAACGCCATCCTGGTGGCGCGCTCGATGGGGCCGGCCGCCCTCCTCGAATACGCGCGCTCCTCCCTGCGCGGCGTGGTGCTGGAGGAAGGCGGGCCGACCAGCCATATCGCCATCGTCGCGCGCGCGCTCGGCATCCCGGCGGTGGGCGAGATCGCCAACGCCACGGCGCTGTGCGACTCGGGCGATGCTATCATCGTCGACGGCGTCCTGGGCGAGATCCAGGTCCGGCCCGGGCCCGAGATCGAGGCGGCCTATGCCGAGATGGTGCGGCTGCGCGCCCGCCGGCAGGAGCAGTACCGGGCGCTGCGCGACGTCCCCGCGGTCACCCGAGACGGGGTCGCCATCGGGTTGCAGCTCAACGCGGGCCTCCTCATCGACCTCTCGCACCTGCAGGAGACGGGGGCCGACGGCATCGGCCTGTTCCGCACCGAACTGCAGTTCATGGTCGCCCAGCGCATGCCCTCGGCGGCCGAGCAGCAGGCCCTCTACGAGGCGGTCTTCGCGGCCACCGGCGACCTGCCGGTGACGGTGCGGACCCTCGACATCGGCGGCGACAAGATCCTGCCCTACATGCCCGCCCTCGAGGAGGAGAACCCGGCGCTGGGCTGGCGCGCCATCCGCATCGGCCTCGATCGGCCGGCCCTGCTGCGGGTGCAGCTGCGCGCCCTCCTCAAGGCTGCGGCCGGGCGCCCGTTGAAGATCATGTTCCCGATGGTGGCGACGGTCGACGAGTTCGTCCGCGCCAAGGCCATCGTCGACCGCGAGAAGGCGCACCTGCGCCGGCACGGCCACGCCCTGCCGAGCGAGTGCCGACTCGGCGTCATGGTCGAGGTGCCCTCGCTGCTGTTCCAGATCGACGAGATCGCACAGGTCGCCGACTTCCTGTCGGTGGGCTCGAACGACCTGATGCAGTTCCTGTTCGCCGTGGACCGCGAGAACCGCCGCGTCGCGGATCGCTTCGACACCCTGAGCGTACCGGCCCTGCGCGCCTTCCGCCTCATCGCCGAGCGCGCGGCGGCAGCCGGCTGCCCGGCCACCGTCTGCGGGGAGATCGGCGGGCGGCCGCTGGAGGCCATGGCCCTGATCGGCCTCGGCTTCCGGCACCTCTCGATGTCGCCGGCGGCGATCGGGCCGGTCAAGGCGATGGTTCTGGCCATCGACGCGGCCGCGGTGGCGGCACTGATCGAAGCGGAGATGACCCGCGCCCCCGGCGGGCACACCCTCCGCCCGGCGCTCGCCGCCTTCGCCAAGGCACAGGGCGTGCCTATCTAGACACCGTCGACGGGCCGCCAGCGCGGACCTTGCGGCACCGTCCGCCGGGCCCGTTCCCTTTCCCCCGGATCAAGAGCAACCAGAGGGCGATGACGCCGATTCCTCCCGACCGACTCGATGCCATCCTGACGCGGTACGACATCGTCACCGCGACGCTGAGCGCGGGCTCGGCCGATTCCGAGACCTTCGTGCAGCTCTCGCGCGAACTCTCGGAGCTGGAAGGCGTGGTCGCCGCCATCCACGCCTACCGCGCCGCCGCCGACAACCTCGCCGGGATCGAGGGGCTGATCGACGAATCGGGCGGCGATGCCGAGATGCGGTCGCTGGCGGCGGCCGAGAAGCCGGAGGCCGAAGAGGCCGTCGAGGCGGCCCATCGGGCGCTGCAGCTCATGCTGCTGCCCAAGGACGCCGCCGACGAGAAGAGCGCGATCCTCGAGATCAGGGCCGGCACCGGCGGCGACGAGGCCGCCCTGTTCGCCGGCGACCTCTTCCGGATGTACGCCAAGTACGCCGACATCAAGGGCTGGAAGGTCGAGGTCATCTCCGAGAACGAGGGCACCGTCGGCGGCTACCGCGAGGTCATCGCCGAGGTGAAGGGCAAGGGCGTGTTCGCCAAGCTCAAGTTCGAGAGCGGCGCCCACCGCGTCCAGCGCGTGCCCGACACCGAGACCCAGGGGCGCATCCACACCTCAGCGGCCACCGTGGCGGTGCTGCCGGAGGCGGAGGAGGTCGACATCGTCGTCAACGACGCCGACCTGAAGATCGACACCATGCGGTCGCAGGGCGCGGGTGGCCAGCACGTGAACAAGACCGAATCGGCGATCCGCATCACCCACCTGCCGAGCGGGATCGTGATCTTCGTCCAGGAGGAGCGCTCGCAGCACAAGAACCGCGCCCGGGCGATGTCGCTGCTGCGGGCCAGGCTCTACGACGCCGAGCGTACCGCCAAGGATGCCGTGCGCGCCGCCGACCGTAAGTCGCAGGTGGGATCGGGCGACCGCTCCGAGCGCATCCGCACCTACAACTTCCCCCAGGCGCGGGTGACCGACCACCGGATCAACCTCACGCTCTACAAGCTCGAGGAGGTTCTGGCCGGCGAAGCCCTCGACGAACTCGTCGATGCCCTGCTCACCGAGCACCAGGCCGAACTCCTGGCCGCAGACGGCATGGCGTGAGCGGCATCCCTCCGCATCTCACGCGCCAGGCCGCCCTGTCGGTCGCGCGGTCCCTGCTCGACCGGGACGGGATCGATGCGGGACCGGAAGACGCCCGCTTTCTCGTGCTCGACGCCCTCGGGCTGACGCAGACCGAGCTTCGCCTCGCGCCGGACGCCGCCATCGGCGAGGCGGGCGCCGCGCGCCTCGCGCGCGCGATGGAGCGGCGCCTGTCCGGCGAGCCGGTGGCGCGCATCCTGGGCGCCTGGGAGTTCTGGGGACTGCCGTTCCTGCTGTCGCCCGAGACGCTGGTGCCGCGGCCCGATACCGAGACTCTCGTCGAGACCGCCCTGAGGGGGCTCGCCGATCGCGGGCACGCCTTACGCATCCTCGACCTCGGCACCGGCTCGGGCTGCGTCCTGATCGCGCTGCTGAGCGAGTGCCGACACGCCTTCGGCATCGGCGTCGACCGCTCCGCGCACGCCCTCGTCACCGCCTCGGCGAACGCGCGGGCCAATGGTGTCGGCGACCGCTGCGCCTTCGTGGCCGCCTCCTGGTCCGATCCGCTGACCGGCCCCTTCGACGTCATCGTGTCAAACCCGCCGTATATCGCCAGCGCCGTGATTCCGGCCCTGTCCGCATCGGTCCGGGATCACGATCCGGTGCTCGCCCTCGACGGCGGTGTGGACGGGTTGGACGCCTATCGCAGCATCCTCGACGGCATCGCGGCGGGCGATGCGTCCCTGCTCGCGGGCGACGGCGCGCTCCATGTCGAGATCGGTTTCGACCAGGCCCAGGCCGTCGCCGATCTCGGGCGCCGGGCCGGGTTCGAACATGTCCACGTCGTTCGCGATCTGGCGGGGCACGAGCGGGTCGTCAGCCTGTCCGGGTTGCGGACGTGAAGGGGACGAAGGGAGCACCCACCACGGCGGAATCGCCGTCGCCGGGCCGTTTTGGACGACGGGGCGGTCGGCGGGGAAAAAATGCTTGTTGCCCGAACGGCAAACGGCTAGGGTCTCGGGGTAGATCGTTGGGCGGGCTGTTAAGCCGGCACGATGTAGAGACTTCTGCGGTGTGGTCCGTAGCAGCCTTGGGCGATCTCCCCGTGATCAGGCAGACGCGCATCATGGATGCGACAGGGGCTTGATCCCTTACAACCCGACACGCGAAGGGATCCTGCGAAGGAAACCCGTACGCGAGCCAAGCCCCGGTTGACGGACAGACCGCAAGCACGGCGACACATCGGTCGCGGATGGCCTCGGCCATGCGACGGCGGCGACGGGCCTGGGATCGGGATGTCGCTGCGGACCGGAACCGCCCCATCATCAGACGCTTCGATATGAGCGAGGGTCAATCGAGACCGATGAGACCAAACCAGAACAGACGGATGCGCGGCCGCAACCGCCCGAAGGGTCCCAACCCGCTCACCCGGTCCTATGAATCCAATGGGCCCGACGTCAAAATCCGGGGCACCGCCCAGCATATCGCCGACAAATACGCCCAGCTCGCGCGCGATGCGCAGGCGAGCGGCGACCCGGTCGCCGCAGAAAACTATTTCCAGCACGGCGAGCATTATTTCCGCATCATCTCCGGCGCCCAGGAGCAGAACCGGCAACAGGCCGGCGGCTATGCCCGTGGCGCCTACGACGACGACGGCGACGACGGTGACGACGAGGGCCAGAACGGCAGCCCGCAGGGCTATGCCGCCGCCAGCTACGCCGCCAACGGCTACGGCGACGATTACGGCGACCAGCCCCAGCCCTACGAGGGCCGGCAGGAGAATCGCCAGGAGAATCGCCAAGACAGCCGGCAGGAGGCTCGGCCCGACACGCGTCCTGAGAACCGCCAGGACGCGCCGTCCGACAATCGGCAGAACCGCAACGACCGGCCCGAGCGCCGCGACCGCTTCCAGAACCGCAACGACCGGCCGCAGCGCTTCGACACCCCGCGCTTCGACAACGGACCGCGGGACGGACAGCGCACCGACGCCCCCCGCCAGGACTACGGCCGGCAGGATCAGCCGCGAGCCGACTACGTCCGGCAGGACCGGCCTCGCAACGATCAGCCCCGCGACGGCGCCCGCCAGGACCAGCGGACGGACTACGTCCGCAACGATCGCCCGCGCCACGATCAGCCCCGCCAGGATTACGCCCGGCAAGACGGCGGCCGGCAAGACGGTGCCCGGCAAGATGGCCCCCGGCAGGATGCTCCGAGGCAGGACGTGCCGCGCTTCGATCCCGCACAGCAGGAGCAGCCGCGGCAGGAGGCCGTTCGCCAGGAACCGGTTCGTCAGGAGCCCGTCCGTCACGAGCCGGTCCGGCAGGAGGTTCCGCGCAGCGACGAGCCTCGGAACGATGCCGTTCGTCCGGAGACCTCGACACGGAGCCGCCGCCGCCGGGAGGAGCCTGCCAGCCGGCTTCCTCTGGAGGATCAGGCCGCCGCTCTGCCTGCCTTCCTCATGACGCCGCCGCGTCCGCCGGCACCGGTGGAAGCCGCTCCCGAGCCGCAGCCGGTGCCCGGACCGGACGGGGACGACGAGGCGCCGCGGGCCGCCGCCAAGCCCCGCCGCCGGCGTCGCCCCCGCTTCGAGGGCGTCGACGGCGCCGAGGCCGGGTCCGGCCCGACCGAGGGCGGCGACACCGAATAAGCTGGCTTTACCCGATCACGCACGGCCGCCCCGATCGGGCGGCCGTTTTCGTCTCTCCGTCCTCGCAGATCCAGTTGTCCACCGTATCCTGGCGGCGGCCGAGGGCATTATCCCGTCCAGTCGCGATAGGCGCGGACGCGGTGGACGAGCCGGGTCTTGCGCGACGCCTCGCCGAACGGCGCCAGCGTCCAGTCCCATCGCCGGTCCGGTTCGGGCATGGTGATCCCGAACAACAGGTCCTCGCACGCGACCGCCTGCCCGCCGCGATCCTCCTCGACCTGCTCGACGTCGGTGAGGAGGCATACCTGCGCGGCAAGGCCTGCGAGTCCGTCGAGATGGGCCCTGACGATGCGGGCACCGAGATCTGGTGGAACCCGGCCCCGTGCCTCGAAGGTGTCGAGGGGCAGGATCGCCAGTTGCGACAGCACGTTGGCCGAGATCACGAGATCGACGTCGGGGGAGCGACAGAGATCCGGCAGCGCCGGCGCCAGGTCGCTGCGGCGTCCGAGCAGCCAGTCGATGCTTCCGCTCAGGTCGGCGTCCACCAATCGAACGTGCCGATACCGCCGCGCCCGCCGCCGCGCCGGCCAGGGATGGACGAGATCGACCAGAACGACGGACCGGAAGGCCTCGGCCAGGGCCTCGAGGGGAACGTCGTCGAGGAGGCCCGACCCGAGGACCACCGCCGTGTGACGCCGAGGCAGGCCACCGATGGTTTCGACGACGAAGGCCCGCGACAGGTCGAGGTGGGGCCGCCAGGCGGCGCGGCAGCGGCGCGAGCGCGACAGGAGCCAGATGCTGTCGCGCACGTAGCCGAGGCGGCGGACGTCTCTCGCCGCAGGCGTGATCAGGGAGCCGAGCCAGTCCAGCAGCATGTCGGGCGCGCCGCGGCGCCTCAGCGCGGCGTTCGGGGGGCCGCGCCGTGGGCGCCGACGGTCACCACCCGCATGGCGGTCGCCACCGGCATCGCCTGGAAGGCCGCGAAGGCGCCGCGCAGGTCCTCCGGCGACGGAGGCGGCCCGGGTTTCGACAGGAGGAACAGCTTGAAGATCCCCCAACCGAAGCCGACCGAGCGGACGAGGTAGAGCAGCGGCTCGTAGGCCGTGGCCTCGTAGGCTTGCCTCACCCGATCGACCGACGTTCCCGAAAATCCGGCCAGGGCGTCGAGGCACTCGGTGATGCGGTCTTCCGCGAACCAGGCGGCGATCCGCTTTTCGTCTTCGTCGCAAACGGCAGCGGGGTTCGATCGAACGGGAGCGGGTGGCTTGCGCAGGGCCGGCCAGCACGCTTTCGGGACATCGCTGCGCCGACCGATCGTATCGCGCAGGATGTCGTCCGTCCGCGATCGCGCGACGATCGTCTCGAACCCCTTGCCGGATAGGCGGGCCCCCTGGTTGGCCGCCACCGCGTGGACAACGGAGCGGTCGCCGCGGGTGACGAGGACGTCACTGACGCGTTCGCTCAGGCTCTTGCGCTTGGCCAGGGCATGCAGGTGATCCTGGCCGCGTTCGGCGGCCAGGATCATGAGATCGTCCTCGTCGAGTCGGGTCGAACGCGACAGGATCGGCGCGGCGACGCTGACCTCGGCATCGTAGGCGAGGTCGCGTACCACGGACCGCGGCGCGTTCGGAATGTCGGCCAGCCGATCCGACAGGGAAGCGCGAGCCTGCGGCCCCACCGTTCCGATCAGGCGGTGGAGGACCACGTCGAAGGCCTCGACCTGGTCGTCGTCGATGCGGTCGGCGACGCCCACGAAGAGATCGGTCACGCGATCGAGCATGCTCTGGCGCGCCGCCCCGTCACCGCCGGCGACGGCCTGTTCGACATCCACGAGGAGCGGATGATTCATGTCCCCTCAGCACCCACCATCAGACCAGCCGCGATCTTGCGGGAAGGAGGTTTAAAAGACCCTCACGCACATCGATGCGCCAGGGCACGTATTGTCGCCGGCTCTCCATTCGCTCCGGGCCAATCCCATCGTGGGCAGTGCAACATGGTATTGGGAACCAAAGCCGGCCCGCACGACTTGCGCCACCGAGCGATCGGTCGCTCGAAAGTCCGGAGTTCCCGTGTCCACCATCATCCGCATCCTCCTCGCCATTTTTCTGCCGCCCGTCGCCGTGCTGATCACCACCGGCATCGGCCTGCAGTTCTTCCTCAACATCGTGCTGACGATCCTCGGCATCATCCCGGGGATGGTTCACGCCCTGTGGATCATCATGCGCAAGGATTGACGGCCTGGGGCTCCTGCAGCTGTCGGGAGCCCACCCGCGGCTCGGCCGAGCCGGCGGTGAAAACGGCGGATCGTCGAGCCGGTCAGGACGGCCGAGCCCGCACGGAGTCGCCGCCGAAGACGACCTGGCGGCGCATGGCCGGCATGAACAAGGTATCGAGCATGCGCGGTCGCCCCGCGCTCACCGAATCCAGCGCCTCGTGGTGTTCCGGAGCGAGGACGAGGTCCAGGGCGGCGATGTTGTCGGCCATCTGCTCGACGCGGCCGATGCCCATGAGGGTCGAGGTCACACCCGGCCGCCGCATCACCCAGGCGAGGGCGACACGGGCGGCCGACGTGCCGATTTCGTCGGCGATGCGGCGCACGACCTCGACGATGGCCCAGTTGCGATCGGTGAACAGGCTGTCACCGAACGGGTTCGCGCCGTCGAGACGCTTGTCGCCGGCATCGCGACCTTGGCCGGACGTCGCCGCGTCCCGCGGCAGTCCGGCCGCCCTCGGAGGCGATGCCTCGACGACGGCGCGGTCGTACTTGCCGGCGAGCAGGCCGTAGGCGAGAGGGCTCCAGGGCATGATCCCCATTCCGAACTCCGAGGCCATCGGCACATGCTCGGCTTCGATATCGCGGTTCACCAGGGCGTAGAAACCTTGCAGCGCGATCGGACCGGGCACGCCCCGCACGGCCGCCAGGGTCGCGAGTTTGGCCGCGAACCACGCCGGGGTGTTCGAGAGGCCCCAGTGGCGGATCCGTCCGGACCGGACGAAGCCGGTCATGGTCTCCAACACGTCTTCGGCCGGCGTGACCGAATCCCACACATGCAGCCAGAACAGATCGATATGGTCGGTCTTCAGGCGGGATAGGGACCCCTCGAGCGCCGCGTGGAGGTGCTTGGCGCCGCTGCCGCCGGCGAGTCGGCCCTTGCCGGTGGCGAAGCCCGCCTTCGTCGACAGGACGATGCGGTCGCGCAATCCCCGTTCGGCGACGAAGCGCCCGATCATCTCCTCGCTGCGACCGTCCGCATAGACGTCGGCCGTATCGACGACGTTGCCGCCCGCCTCGACGTAGGCGTCGAAGATCGCTCGCGATTCGGTCTCGCCCGACCCCCAGCGGGCGGTTCCGAACGTCATGGTCCCGAGGGCCATCGGGCTCACGACGAGGCCCGACCGGCCGAGGGTGCGATAATCGTCCAACGGCATTGAGGTGTTTCCTATCGATCGATACGAAACCCTAGCACTCCTTGCCTCGCCGCGTCCAGGGTTTCATATTGAACGCTATGGAATTCGATGAAGACACTCCGCGTCGGAAGGCCGGTCGGCCGTTGTCGTTCGATCGCGATGCGGCCCTGCACCAGGCGATGCTGCTGTTCTGGCGGCATGGCTACGAGGCGACGTCCCTAAGCGAGCTGACCGCCGCCATGGGCGTGAGGCCACCCAGCATCTACGCCGCCTTCGGCGACAAGAAGGGTTTGTTCCTCGCCGCGGTCGACCGCTACCTGTCGGGCCCCGTCACGCCCGAGACGATCATTGCAGGCGCTTGCTCCGCGCGTGCAGCCGCACTCGCCTTGCTCGACGCCTCGGTGATCGGCTTCACGGGAACGCAGACGCCGCCCGGCTGCCTGCTCGCCAGCGCCACGATCAGTTGCTCGGCAGAGGCTGTCGACGTTCAGCGAGCGCTCACGGCGATCCGCCAGCGCATCGAGGCCCAACTGAGGGAGCGCATCCTGCACGGGATCGACGCGGGCGAGATGCCGCCGGAAACGGACGCGGACGCCCTGGCGGGGCATGTGATGGCCGTCATCCAGGGGTTGTCGACCCTCGCGCGCGACGGCGCGGCGCGCGACAAGCTCCAGCGTATCGCCGCTTCCGCGATGCGGGCGTGGCCCGAGCCGGCCTGAGCGGCCATCCTTCAGGTGGTGGTAGCCAGCGCGGCCAGTGCGGCAGGCAAGGCGCCCATGAGGCGGAACGCCTCGCGTGCATTTTCCTCGGCCAATCGCTTCACCAGCCCGGCGCGTCCTCCGAACTGAAATCCGAGCTGGCTGGCATAGGCGGAACAGGCCCTCTCCTTGGCCGCCTCGGCCTCGGGCGCAAAGCCGATCGTCACCGATTCCAGCCGTGAGAAGCTCTCGGCGAACGGCTCCTTCGGCGTCTCATGACGCACGGTATAGGGAAAGTCGCGCCACCACAGGATCGGTGTGCCGGCTGCGCGCTGCGAGACGTTCGCCTGCAAGGCATGGATCACCTGGAGGTGGTCGACATGCCCGCCGATGCCCTGTGGCGCCAGGATGAGGTCGGCAGCCGTCTCGGCGATCAGGTCGCCCAAGGCCGGGCGCAGATCGTCGACGATGGCATCGTCGGCCCGCAGGCCGGCGAAGAGCTGCGGCGCACTGCCGTAACCGCGGTGCGGCGCCTCGCGAAAACCGAGGTGGAGCGGGCGCGCGACACCGAGGGCCGTGGCTGCCGCTGCGTCCTCGGCTCGCCTGAGCGTCATGTAGTCGACGTCGGGTCCGAGGCCCTTGTCGGTCTGGCAGGCCAGGGCGAACCCCTTCGGATCGGCGACCGAGCCGGTGAAGACCGTCGCCATCACGACCGTCCAGCCCGACGCCGCGAGGGTCGCGAGCGTGCCTCCGCAGGAGAAGGCGGCATCGTCGAGATGCGGGGACAGGGCGAGCGCGGTGGGCATCGCTACAGCAGGTGCGGTTCGGCGCGGAAACGGCAGGACGGATCGTGCGGCAATGTCTCCTCGAAGGCAGGATCGGGAAGCTCGCCGGCGATCTCGTCGTAGACTGCCATGATCCGGCGGCCGACGCTGTGCCACGAGTAGACCCGACGGCATTCGGAGAGGCCGTCCGTGGCGAGACGCCGCCGCAGGTCGTCGTCGACCACCACCCGCGTCAGGGCCGCGGCGAGGGCTGGTACGTCGCCCGGCTGCACCAGGAGACCGTTCTCCTCGTCCCGCAGGCAGTCCGACACCCCGACCGAATGGGTCGAGACCACGGCAAGCCCGGCTGCCATCGCCTCGAGGATGGTGTTGGAGAAACCCTCCGCATAGGTCGGCGACACGAAGACATCGGCCTGCGCGTAGAGGGCAGGCACGGTGTCGTAATCCGCGTAGCCGGTGAAGCGGATCTCGGCCTCTCCCAGGCCGCGCTCGGCGGCCAGGTCCTTCGAGGCCTCAACGTCCGGCCCGATGCCCGAGACGATCGCCTCGAACGGCGTACCGGCGTCGCGCATCCTCGCCAACGCCTCGATGAAGTCGAGCACACCTTTCCGACGGTCGACCCGTCCATGGTAGAACAGGCGGATCGGACCGGGCGCGCGCGTCTCGACGGGGGTGAAGCGGGCCGTATCGACCGCGCCGGGCACGATCGTGAAGCGATCCGGATCGGCACCGAGCCGGTCGCAGACCTCCCCGACGAAGGAGGCGCCGCCGATGAGCAGGGCGTTGGCGTGCGCGAGCACCGCGCACATGGCGACCCGATGGGTCTCGCAGCAGGAGCCGACCCAATGGCCGTCTCCGCCCTGGATCGAGACGACGGTGGGGAGGCCGATTGTCCTGGCCGCGATCAGGGTCGCCCAGCCGGTGGGGTAGCCGTACTGCGCATGCAGGACGTCGAAGGGCGAGCGCGCATGTTCGGCCACGATGGTCTCGACCATCGTCGCGATGTCGCGCTCGAAGTCGCCGTTCGTCTGCTCGCCGATCTGTTCGAGCCCGATGACGCGCACGCCGGGCACCGCCGGCGGCGGGCCGCCGCCATAGACGCGGGTGCCGAAGGCGTCGCCACGGTACTGGCTGATCATCGTCACGTCGTGACCGGCGCCCACGAGTTCGCGCAGCAGGTTCTGCGCATAGACGCTCATGCCCGAGATCGCGGGAAAATAGCGCCGGCTGACGAAGCAGATCCTCATGCGCGACCGCTCCGCGGTGCGCACGAATGGCGAATGGTGAATGGCGAATGGATCGCCCACCTGCTCGTCCGTTTCCTAGCCATTCGCCATTCGCCATTCGCCGATGTCATGCATGCCTCCGGGCTTCGCGCAGATAGGCCAAAGCCTGGGGGATCATCACGTCGGCGCGGTGGCTCTCGCGCGAGAGTTCGACGCAGATCAGCTTGCCGAAGGAGATCGATTCCAGGGCGGTGAGGACGCCGCCGACGTCCATATCGCCCTCTCCGAACGGCAGGTGGACGTGGACGCCCCGCGCCATGTCCTCGATCGCCACCGTGCCGATGCGCTCGGCGAACTCGGCGATCGCCGCAGCCGGCTCGCGCTCCTGCGTCACCAGGCAGTGACCGGTATCGAGGGCGAGACGCAGGCCCTCGATGTCGAGCCGCGCGAAATCGTCCAGGGTCTCGATCAGCATGCCCGGTTCCGGTTCGAGGCAGGGCACGACGCCCTGCGCCTCGGCGTAGGCGACGACATCCGCCACGCCGTCCCGCAGCCAGCCCATCGCGTCCGCGGAATCGACGCCGGCCTTCGGCACGCCGGCCCAGAACGAGACCGCCTCGGACCGGAAGATGGCGGCGATGTCGATCGCCCGCTTGAGAAACCCGATCCGCCGCAGCCGCGCGGAAGCGTCGGCCGTCACCAGGGTCGGCTCGTGCTTGGCCTTCGGATCGAGGAGGAAGCGCGCGCCGGTCTCGATCACCGATGCGAGCCCGAGCCGCTGGAGCCGACTCGAGACCCGCTCGGTCTCCTGCACCCAGCCCTCCGCGAACGGATCGAGGTGATGGATGTCCAGGGTGATGGCGACACCGTCGTAGCCGGCGTCCGCGATCAGATCGATGGCATCGTCGAGGCGGTGGTTGGCCGCGCCGTTGGTGTTGTAGGCGAAACGAAGCGTCATGCGACGATCCTCTCACGGCACCGCCACGTCCGGCCTTCTCCTGTCTGTGAGAGAGGCAAGACCGTCCGTCCGAGCCCCTTCACGCCGCCCAGCCCTGCTGCTGCAGGCGGAACGGCGCGTGGTGCGATTCCGGCTCGCGGTAGAGCGGGTAGTGCCGTCCGACGATGGTGTCGGCCAGTGCCGTATCGAACAGCGGCTGGCCGCCGAACCGCTCGATCGCCTCCGGATTCAGGCGCACCGGCCGTAGGGTCTCGCTCGCCTCCCCGAATCGGATCAATGGATGGTCGCGCTCGATCAGCTTGCGCGTGTTGCGCTCGCCGATGCGGTGATAGCTCATGGTCTCGACCTCGAGCCCCGGCACGATCGCCTTGACGATGCCGACCCCGGAGCCGGGGGGCGAGCAATCGACGTAGAGGACGTCGAACCCGGCCTCGTCGAGCCGCTCGCGGGCGATGCGGCCCCTGGCGTGGCCATCGGGGGCGGGGGTCGTCGGCAGCTCCGTGAAGGGCTTCGTGCTGCGTTCGGAATAGACCGTGTCGGCGAGGACATCGCGCAGGCCCTCAGTCGGCAGCACGATCCAGTCGAGCATCGCGCGCAGCGCCCTACCCTCTTCGAGGTCGAGGCTCGGCAGGGCCTTGCGGATGAAAGCGTCGACATAGCCCGGCGGGGTCACGCGCTCGGCAAAGCTCAAGGGGCCGTGGCCGAAAGCCTTGCGGACACGGGCGGCCTGGAATTCGAGCAGGGCCTTGCGCAGGGCCCGCTCGCGGTCGGGATCACAGGCCTCGCCGCAGGCCGAGAGCGCGATCGGCACGGGCGTGTCGGCGAGATCGCGGTCGTAGCCGACCACGTAGACGTTGGTGAGCCCGAACTGGTCGGTGGCGAACTTCGGCAAGGCGCGGATGCCGAGGGCATCGAGGCGGTCGAGCATCGCCTGCGTCTCGGGGCCGAGCCCTTGTGAGACGTCGAGCATCACACCCTGGTCGAGGGCGCGGAACAGAAGGCCGTTGCCGTCGCGCTGCAGCAGTTCGAGGAGCCCGTGGCCGAGGGCGAACGCCACGTCCGGGCCGGCGCCGAGGCCGTTGGTGATGAGATTGGTGAAGGGCGTGTAGCCCTCCGACAGTTCGAAATAGTCCGTGGCCGCGATGTCGAGGGGCATCAGCACGGTCTCGGACGTGCGGGCCCGGACCGCCGGGGTCCATTCGAGCACCGTATCGCGCCCGACAGGGCTGCCGGCGGGAAGGCAAAGGGTGAGCGGATCGGCCACCGCGCCGGCGCCGAAGACACGCACGAGGTCGTGGTAGGAGCCGCGCTCCTTCTTGCGCGGCATCACCGCCAGCGACGGCATCAGGTTCTCGGCAATCTCGGCCACCGCGCCGATCAGCGCCTCGTCGTCGGTGGCGCCGTAGCCGATCCCGCTCGGCATGGCGCCGACGAAGAACGGATCGTCGAGGAAGAGCGAGACGAACCACACCGGAATGCCGGTCCGGTCGAGGGGCGCGAGGGAGAAGCCGACGATCCGGCCCGGCGGCAGGATGTCGAGATAGGCCCGGACCGGCTCGGGCAGAGCGGAGGGCAGGCCCTCGATCCGTCTGGCGGTGCCGTAGCGGTAGGGGCGCGGAGCCTTCACGCGGGCGTTGCGGGCCCGTCCGTCCTGATCGTTCTCGCTCACGTCGGGTCCGTCCTGTCTCTCACGTCGTCGCCGCGGCGTCTGCGGCGGGTGGCATGCCGTAGGCGCGGGCCAGAAGCCGCATCGTGTGGAGGTCGCGTTCGGCGCTATAGGCCGTCCGTTCCCCGGGGCGCCGCAGGGCGGAGCCGAAGGCGCGGACCTGTTCCAGGAACGGCGAGGCGGCCGCATCGAAGGCGACAGCCTCGGCCAGCCCACTTGTACCGTCGGTGAACGTCAGCGACCCACCGGCGACCTGACCCATCGTGTCGATCGCCGTGAACTGGCCCCGTGTTCCCACCACCTCGAGGCGCCGGCGCGGCAGGGCGTCGGGGCAGTTGTAGGCGACATGGAGGTTGGCGAGGACGCCGCCCGCGCTGCGCCCGATCAGCAGCGCACCGTCGTCGACGGTGTAATCCTGTGCCCGGCTCTGCGTCAGGGCGGCGATGTCGACGATGGGCTCGTCGAGGAGGAAATCCACGAGGTCGAGCCCGTGGGGCGCGAGATCCATGAGGGCGCCGCCACCCGCCCTGGCCGGGTCGATCCGCCAGTTGTCGAGGTCGGCCCGTGAGGTCCACTCCCGGCCGAGCCAGCAGGCGTAGAGGATCCGGATGGTCGTGACCGTACCGATCCGGCCGGAGCGGATGTCCTCGCGCATCGTGCGATGGGCGGGGTGGTGGCGCTGGTCGAAGGCGGTGCCGTAGAACGCGCCGGTCGTGGCGATCGCGGCGGCCATGGCCTCGGCGTCCGCGAGACCGGCCGCCATAGGTTTTTCGCACAGGATCGCCTTGCCCGACGCCGCTAGGGCCTCGACGGCGCCGCGATGGAGGTGGTTGGGCGTGGCGACATAGACCGCCTCCACGTCCGGCTCGGACAGGAGGCCATCGAGGGTCGCGTGGGCGCGCGTGCCGTCGGCTTCGGCGGCGGCACGGGAGGCCTCACCCGGATCGCAAACCGCCACCAGCCGGTGCCCGGCTTCGCGGATTCCGGGGGCCATGTAGTCGCGGGCGACCCAGCCGTAGCCGACGATGCCCCAGCCGACGTCGTCCGCCATCACCACCGCTCCGGCAGGTCGACGAACTCACGCCGCCGCACCCGTTCGGCCGCCGGGGTCGTCTCTCCGCCGACCCAGTCGAGCACTTCGGGTCCGGCGGAGGTCGGCGGGTAGGTGGCGCGGGCGGCATATTCCGCCTCGTAGCGTTCGGAGGGCCAGGCGATCCCATACCGGCCTGAACCGTCCGGCCGATAGAGCGGATTGAGGCGCAGCTGTGTTCCCTCGCGCGGCAAGGTGATGCCGTCGACCACGGTGCGGGGGGCGGGCCGCATCCCCGGCCCGGCCACCACCGAGAAGGCCTCCACGCCCGTCATCTCGGACGGCGCTCTGGGCGCGGGAGCGCGACCGGCGAGGAGGGCACGGGTGAGCTCGTCGTCGTCGTAGACGAGACCGTCGGGGAACAGCTCGTCGATCTCGGCCGCAGACACCGCCTTGCCGGCCGAGAAGCCGGGACGGGCCGCATTATGAATATGGCTCAGGGCGAGCCACCCATCGTCGCCGGCGTTGCGGCGCAGATTGTCGAGGACAGCCGCCTTGTCGTCGAGGAAGTAGAACGCATCGTTGCAGACCACGAGATCGACGGGAGAGCCGGCGATGGGCCAATGCGGCGACCCGGCATCGAAACAGAAGAGCTGAGCCTTGGCGTCGAGGAGCCAGTGGCGGGCGACCCAGAGCTTGGCGAAGACGACATCACCGCCGGCGACCTTGGCGCCGTGGGACTGGAATTCGCGCAGGTAGTGGCCGATGCCGCAGGCGAATTCGAAGATGCAGGTGGGATCGTTCCAATGCGCTTCGAGCAGCGTCAAGCCGGCGAGATAGGTCGGATCGGTCCAACGGTGCAGGAAGTAATCGCCGACCCGCCCCCAACCGAGGTGCCGGACCGCATCGCGCAGGCTCATCGTCTCGCGGTCGCGCACCAGGGCATGCAGGTCGATCGGATCGGCCGCCGGTCCGGTCCACCAGTCGTCCTGATCGGCGAGTAACCCTTCGAGGGCGAGGCCGATCTCGCCGGCATCGAGCAGCTTCAACGTCAGTGCGACGAGATCGTCGCGCCCGGTGCGCAGGTACGGGATGCCATCGACCGAGGGCCACCGGTCCCCGGTCACGGCATCGCGCAAGGAATGCGGCGTGTCGGACCGCAAGGGATGGCCGGTTGCCGGGGAGAGAAGCTCGAAGGGAATCATCGCAACCGCCCCGCGCCGTCGAATGGGACGCTCACGGGATGCGCATATCCCTGAGGACGCGGTCGTGGAAGTCCTTCACGGGACCGGCGTGCACGAGTTCCATCTCGGTGAGCACGGTGCCCATGGTCAGCGACGCCGCCCGCAGGTGCTGCGCGATCTGGAGAACCCGGTCGATGGCATCGGCGGCATGGAACGCCCGACCCTCAGGCGTGGAATCGTCCGGAAGAACGGTTCTCGCCGCCTCGATCTGCGCGCGCAGCGGAGCCGCGATCTCCTTCAAGGCCAATTCGGTCGTCCGTGCCATGATCGTGGCGAGATGCGGCCCGAGCAGCATTTCGCCCGTGAACCCGGCGTCCGGCATCATCGCGTTATGGAAGTGATGGCTCATCCCGGCGAGAAACACGGTGGTGGGGTCTGCGCCATAGAACGGACTCAGCACGACGCCGTAGACAGCGACGACGAGGCAGTGTTCGGCATGGTTCTCGGGCGGTTCGAGCAGGATCCGCGCCTTGCCGGGACAGGTCACCCCCGCACGCGGCTGATCTGCGAGCGCCTCTACGAAACCGGGAATCGGACCTGCCCGCATCGCCTCGCGACGGCGCAGGCGTAGTCGCAAACCCTCCAACAGCCCGGAGTCGACATTCGCCGCCACGGCGTCGAGGCCAGCGACGAGGACATCCCCCACTTCCCCGCGGGAGAGACCCGCGGATGACAGGAACGCATCGTCGAGATCGCAGAGGCGAGCGGCCGCCAGGGCCTTGGCGGTGATGTCGAGCGCCACCGTCGCAGCATCGGCCCCGGCCGTGAGCGCCGACCAGCCCTGAAAGAACAGGCGCTCGGCGATGGAGCCGAGACGCCCGCTGGAATGGACGCGCTTGAGGTCGTTGAGCTCGACCAGGAGGTCGCGCAGTGCGAGGGGGGCGAAAGCCCCCCCCACGTCGGATGTCGGCATCAATGCACGCCGAGCCAATTCAGCAGCATCGTCTGCTGCTTCCCGAAGTCGTGCTCCGGACCATGGCCGTTCTTCACCATCGGCGCCTTGAAGAAGCTCGACAGCTGCTCCTGCACGCCGCCGTCGCCACGCTTCTTGGCGAGGTCGAGAACACGGGCGATCTCGATCACCAGCGGGGCGGCAAGGATGGAGTCCTTGCAGAGGAAGTTGACCTTGATCTGCATGCGCTGACCGAGGAACCCGGTCACGTCGATGTTGTCCCAGGCTTCCTTGTCGTCGCCGCGGGGCCGATAGTAGTGAATGTGGACCAAGTGATCCTCGACCGGGTAGCCGAGGATCGAATCCAGCACCGTACCCTTGGTGTTGAGCTTGGACTGGAGCGAGGCCGGATCGTTGAGGGCGAGGCCGTCGCGGTTGCCGAGGATGTTGGTGGAGAACCAACCGTCGACATGCAGAGCACGCGCCTTCAGCGCGGGGGCGAGCACGGTCTTCATCATGGTCTGGCCGGTCTTGCCGTCCTTGCCGGCGACCGGGACGTTCATCTCCCGGGCGAGGTCGAGAAGCGCGGGTACGTCGGCGGCGACGCTCGGCGTGAAATTGGCGTAGGGCACGCCGCTCTTGATGGCCGCGTAGGCATAGAGCATCGCCGGGCTGATCGCCTCGTCGCTGGCGTCGAGCCCCTTCTCGAAGGCGGCGGTCGAGTTCAGGACGGGGTCGGAGAGGTCGGGCCAACGCTCGGTCGAGGCCAAGTTGATCACGACGACCTCGTCGAGATTGCTCTCGAGCCGAAACCGACGGAGGTCGTTGGCGATCACCGATACCGCCTCGCGGTGATCGGCGGCGACGATGCGATTGGCGCCGTCGATATTCTTGCAGAACTTCGCGCTACCGACGGCCGGCCAAGGCTTGATGCCCTTGAGCACCTGGGCACCGTTCTCGATGTCCTGCTTGGTGAGCACGCCGTGGCCGGTGGCCGCGGAGGCGAGGTCGTCGTCGTTCAGGTCCCAGCCGCCGAACACGAGGTCCTTGTAGTCGGCCAGACCGGCCACCGAGATCCCCGCAAGAGGCAACCCGTCCAGGTGGTTCGAGCCGGTCTTGATCATTTCGATACCGGCGATGGCTGTGGTGGCGACGGCGCCGCCCATGCCAACGAAGGCAACGCCGACACGGCGCGCGGTCTGCATGCTCATGGGGAAGAGACTTCCTTACTCTGATCGACGAGGCAGCGGCTCGGAGCCGCATGCTCGTCCGTTCGGTCTGGCTAAACTGGGACAGTCCCCGTTCGTTCCAAGTCCGGCGATGGGGCCTTATTGCCGCGCCCAGGGTGAATGCGGACCGAACGGATCGTTAAGGGCGGGTCCGCGAACAGGCTTAACCGTTCGTTAAGCGTGCCACGGTTGGATCATGTCGCTGTCCCATTCTGGTCACAGCCTCCCGCGAGACGTCCGCTCGCTGAACTGACCGAAGCCGGGCCCAAGAACGCCACGGCACGAGCAAGGAATGACAATGGGGGTTATCCCGGAGCCGGCGCTCTGCGCCGACGACGTGAGCCGTCTCGTGCCCAACGAGACCATCCTTTTCCGCCGGCCCGGACCGAGGCCGACACTGAAGACCAAAGGCCTGCGTCACCGCACGGCCAAGATCCTCGCCGCCGGTTTCCTGCTGGCCACCGGACTACCGCAGAGCGCCCTCGCTCCTGCCGCCCTGGCTCACGACCGGATCGACTTCGACGTCCGTCGCGCAACGGCGGCGGTGAACACCGAATCGTTCACAGAACGCGGTGCCTGGTCCGGAGTTCCCGTGATCGAACAGGAACCGCCTACCCTGGCACTGATCGAGACAGACCTCGCCTCGCTGCCGCAACCGGCCGAGTCCGGCGATGGCGACAGCTTGCGTTTCGGCGACATGACCGTGCCGCGCCCCCTGGTCGAAGCGATCCTGCGGGCCTCCGAGGAGACCGGGGTCGATCCCGTCTACATGATGGCGCTGGCCGACAAGGAGTCGAGCTTCTCCACCACGGTGAAGGCGTCGACCTCGTCGGCGGAGGGGTTGTTCCAATTCCTGTCGGGCACCTGGCTCGAAGTGGTGCGCCAGTTCGGGCGGCGCCACGGGCTCGACGCCGAGGCCGCCGCCGTGACCGGCCGAGGCCGGGGCATCACCGTCTCGGACGATGCCATGCGCACCCGCGTCCTCGCCCTGCGCCAGGACCCCTACGTCGCCGCGCTGATGGCCGGCGAGCTGATCAAGCGCGACCGCGACCGGATCGCCCAGCGGATCGGCCGAGACCTCAAGACGTCGGAGCTCTATCTCGCCCACTTCCTGGGGACGGCGAGCGCCGGGCGCTTCCTGACCCTGACCGAGGAGAAGCCGGCGCAGGTCGCCAAGGCGGTGTTCAAGTCGGCGGCGAAGGCCAACCGCAGCCTGTTCACCCAGAAGGAGGGGAAGGGCCGGCGCGGGCTCACCGTCGCCGAACTGCGCCACCGCATCGACGGCATGATCGACCGCCGCCTCAACCAGTACGAAGGCGTCGCGGCCCTGGGAGCGGCCGCCCCCCGCGAGACCGCCGGTCGTACGGCCCCCGTCCCGGGGGTCATCCGGGTCTCCGAGGCGCTGCCGTAGCGCCTCGGGGTGGCGCCGCCTCAGGCGGCGCGGACGGTGGCGAGGAACCGCTTCACCTCGTCGCCGAGATGGTCGGACTGCTGCGACAGGCCGGATGCCGAGGTCAGGACCTTGCCGGCCGCCGTACCCGTGCTCGCCGCCGCGTCGGCGACGCCGCTGATGTTGACGGTCACCTCGTTGGTGCCGGCGGCGGCCTGCGAGACGTTGCGCACGATCTCCTGCGTCGCCGCCTCCTGCTGCTCCACCGCGGCGGCGATGGTGGTGGCGACGAGACTCATCTCCCGCACCCGCGCCGTGATGCCGTCGATGGCCGACACGGCCTGACCGGTCGCACCCTGGATGTCGCCGATCTGACGGGCGATCTCGTCGGTGGCCCGCGCGGTCTGGTTGGCGAGTTCCTTGACCTCGGCGGCGACCACGGCGAACCCACGCCCGGCCTCTCCGGCCCGCGCCGCCTCGATGGTGGCGTTGAGGGCGAGCAGGTTGGTCTGGCCGGCGATGCTGGAGATGAGGCCGACGACCTCGCCGATCCTGGCGGCGCTGTGGCTGAGGGCCTGGACCAGGGCGGCGGTCTCGGCGGCCTGGGTCACGGCGGCATTGGCGAGGGTGGCGGACCCGTCGACCTGACGGCCGATCTCCGACACCGACGAGCCCAGTTCCTCCGCCGCCGAGGCGACCATGGTGACGTTGGTGGCGGCTTCCTCCGCGGCCGCGGCCACGGCGGTCGACTGGCCGGCGGTCTCGGCGGCGGTGTGGGTCATCGTGGTGGCGGTGGACTGAAGGTCCGTCGCGGCGGCCGAGACGGCCGCGACGATGCCGCCGACCGCGCCCTCGAAGGAATCGGCCATGTCCCGCATCGCCGCCTTGCGCTGCGTCTCGGCGTCGGCACGGGCGAGTTCCGTGTCCCGCTCCAGGGCGCGGTTGCGGATCATGCCCTGCTTGAAGACCTCGACGGACGCGGCCATGGCGCCGACCTCGTCGCGGCGACCGATTCCCGGCACCGTCACCGTCAGGTCGTTCGAGGCCAGGCGCGACATGGCCGCGGTCATCGCCCGAAGCGGCTTGACGATCCCGACGTGCAGCGCGAGGAGGCTGAGCACGCCGGCCAACGTCATCACGGCGAGGCCGACCATCGCCGTCGTGCGAGAGGTCTCGGCCGCGGCCTTCGCCGTCCGTTCGCGGTCGACGAGAAGGCCGCGCTCGGCATCGGCGATCTCCTTGGCCTTGGCGCGGAAGGCATCCATCCTGGCCTTGCCGATCCCGGAGGCAACGAGGTTCCGCGCCTCCCCCTGCGTCGCCGGATCGCGCATCAGAGCCAACTGCGGTGCCGCGACGTTCGTGCGCCATGCACGGGCGAGGCCGTCGAGCGCGGTCAGACGCTCCTGCTGCACCGGGTTGTCCGCGGTGAGCCGGCGCGCCGACGAGAGGCCGGTCTCGTAGGCCGCTTCACCGGCCTTCGTGGGCGCCAGGAACTGTTCCCCGCCAGTGATCAGGTAGCCACGCAGGCCGGTTTCCTGGTCCGCCATCGCCGATGTCACCGTATTCACGGCCGACAACACCTGATGCGTATGATCGGTCCACTTGGCGGCGTCTTCGCTGGTGGCGACATTCCGAAGGTTGATGACGGACATCGCGACGGCGACGAGTGCGACCACAGCGAGCGACAGCCCGATCTTCACGGCAATCTTGAGGTCGACGACTTTTGATACCATGGAACGGAGAAGCCTTTTATTCCGATTTGTCGCGACTACGGATCGAGGATCATGTAACGCGCTGCGGAATTAGGCTGGCGGGTTGGGACTAATATTCGATTAAAGCTCGCTTATCCCGCATGTCGGCCGCCGACCTGCGGTTTCGACCCGCTCGCGACGCTCTCGCCGCGATCGGGGTGGTCGCGTTGCCATCTTCCGCGTGCGACGGCGGCCGGAGCCTCACCGGAACGGTGGCTCGTCGAAGGCGCGCAGCTTGCGCGAATGCAGGCCGTGGCGGTCGGCGCGCAGGTTGTCGAGGGCCGCGAGCCCGATCAGGAGATGCTCGGCCACCGCCCGGTCGTAGAAGGTGTTGGCCGCGCCCGGCAGCTTGATCTCGCCGTGGAGCGGCTTGTCGGACACGCACAGCAGGGTGCCGTAGGGAACGCGCAGGCGGTAACCCTGGGCGGCGATGGTGCCGCTCTCCATGTCCACCGCGATGGCACGCGACAGGTTGATGCGCCGGCGCTCCTGGCTGAAGCGCAGTTCCCAGTTACGGTCGTCGTAGGTCACCACGGTGCCGGTGCGCAGCCGCCGCTTGAGCGCGTCGCTGTGCTCGCCCGTCACGCCTGCGGCAGCGGCCTGGAGCGCGAGCTGGACTTCGGCGAGCGCCGGGACCGGCACGTCCGGCGGCACCAGTTCGTCGAGGATGCGGTCGCGGCGCAGGTAGCCGTGCGCGAGCACGTAGTCGCCGATGGTCTGGGACTGGCGCAGGCCGCCGCAGTGCCCGACCATCAGCCAGCAGTGCGGGCGCAGCACCGCGAGATGGTCGGTGATCGTCTTGGCGTTCGAGGGACCGACGCCGATGTTCACCAGCGTCGTGCCCTGCGGGCTGCCGTCCGGCCCGTGCCCGACGAGGTGGTAGGCCGGCATCTGGAACTTGTGCCAGGGCGAAGCCGCGATCAGGGCGGCGGGATCGACGGAGGCCGCCTCGGCCCGGTCGACGCCGATGCCGCCGGGCAGGATCATGCGGGTGATGCCGCTTCCCTCGGCCTGAAGGCGTTCGAGGCCGTGGCGGACGAAGCCGTCGACGTAGCGGTGGTAGTTGGTCAGGAGGATCCAGGGCTGGACGTCGCGCCAGTCGCAGCCGGTGTAATGGACGAGGCGGCGCAGGGAATAATCGACCCGCACCGCGTCGAACAGGGCGAGCGGGCGCGGTTCGCCGGGGATCTCGCGCCACAGGCCGTCGGCGATCTCGTCGCCCACGACGGACAGCAGCGGCACCGGGAAATAGGTGGCGAGGTCGAGGGAGGAGACGGTGGCGCGCGACGGGCTCGCCCCCGGCTCGACCACATAGGGATAGGGAATCTCCTGTGCGCTCAGGCCCACTTCCAGGGTGGCGCCGTAATCGGCCACCAGGGGTTTGAGCTGTTCGAGCAGGTACGCGCGGAAATGCCGGGCCTGCGTCACGGTGGTCGAATAGGTGCCGGCCGCCTGGAACTTGGCGGTGGCGCGGTTGAGGCGCGGGATCGGGCCGGTCGGGTGGTAGGTGACCCGCAGTTCGGGGTAGCGGAACTGGAGCCGCTCGGTCGCGTCGGGAGGCGGCCCGCCGTCGAGGTAGCGCGCCAGGGCGGTCTTGAGGGCGTGGATCGCCGCCTCGTGCAGGGCGGCGAGGCGTTCGACCGCCACCTCCGGGTCGGCCACGGATTCCATCGGCCGCAATTCGCTGGCGATCATCCCGAACCTCTCGCACTCGTCCGACGCGCCCCTCTCCTACACATCGCGGGCCTCGGGTGCGACCGCCGCTCCGCCGGACGCGGCTTGCGCCCGCGTCGCACGTCACCGAAAGCGGACGCTGTCGGAATGCACGGTCACGCAGGAGAAGTTCATGGACGACGGGGCGGATCACCGGCCGGGCGAGACCCGGATCACCCTGCCCGATGGGTTCGATGCCGGCCTCCACTTCATCGGCCGCATCCGCACGCCCTGGCCGCACCGGCGGGACTGCCCGCGCAACGGCCTGCAGACGCAGGAGCTTTGCACCATCGAGGTCGATCCGCTCTTCGCCCCCGCCCTGCAGAACGTCGAGGGGGCGAGCCACCTCATCGTCCTCTATTGGATGGACGCGGCGGCCCGCGATCTGGTGCTGCAGCAGCCGCGCCATGCGGACGGCAGCCGCGGCACGTTTTCCCTGCGCTCGCCGGCCCGCCCCAATCCGGTGGCGCTCTCCGTGGTCGAACTGAAGCGCCGGGACGGCGACCGCCTCGTCGTCCACGGCCTCGATTGCCGCGACGGGACGCCGCTCATCGACATCAAGCCGTATTTCGCCTCCACCGATGCCCGGCCCGAGGCGACGGTCGACCGCGCCGGGACGCGCACCGGCCCGGTCGCGGCGGACGGGCGATAGCCCGCGCGTCGCGGCGACTTCAGGCGGCCGCGGGCGCCAGTACCTCCGAGCGCCGCGGTCGCTTGATCCGGTACCAGCCGACGTAGAGCGCCGGCAGGAAGAACAGGGTGAGGAAGGTCGCCGCGATGATGCCGCCGATCATCGCGTAGGCCATCGGCCCCCAGAACACCTCGCGGGCGATCGGGATCAGCCCCAGGCTCGCCGCCGCCGCCGTGAGCAGGATCGGGCGCATGCGGTGGCAGGTCGCCTCCACCACGGCGTCCCAGGGCTTCATGCCGTCGCGCTCGTATTCGTCGATCTGGGTCACCAGGATCACCGAGTTGCGGATGATGATGCCGATCAGCGCCAGGACGCCGAGGATGGCGACGAAGCCGAGCGGCTTGCCGAAGGGAAGCAGCGCCGCCACCACGCCGATCAGGCCCAGCGGCGCGACGCTCGCCACCAGGAACAACTTCTGGAAGCTCTGGAGCTGCACCATCAACAGGAAGGCCATGGTGAGCAGCATCACCGGCGCCACCGCCGCGATCGGCCCCTGGCCCTTGCCGGCTTCCTCGACCGCACCGCCGGTATCGAGGGTGTAGCCGTCGGGCAGCTTGGCCTTGAAGGCGGCGATCGCCGGTTCGAGCTGCGCCACCACCGTCGGCGGCTGGGTGGTGTCGCCGATCGCCGCGCGGATGGTGATGGTCGGGATGCGGTCGCGTCGCCAGACGATGGGCTGTTCGAGCTCGTAGGAGATGGTGGCGAAGGCCAGGATCGGCACGACGCTGCCGTTGGCGAGGGCGACCTGGAGCGATTGCAGCGTCTCGATGGACCGGCGCTCGGAGGCCTGGGCGCGCCCGATCACATCCACGAGGTAGATGGAATCGCGCACCTGCGTGATCGTGCGGCCGCCGACGACGCCGTTGAGGACGCCCGCGATGTCCTCCGAGGTCACGCCGAGCTGGCGCGCCTTGTCCTGGATGATCTCGACCTTGAGCACCTTGCCGGGCTCGTTCCAGTCGAGGGTGGGCACGTCGAGGTGCGGGTTGGCCCCGACGATGTTGCTCAGGTCGAGGGCGAGCGCGCGCAGCTTCTGGAGGTCGGGACCGCCCAGGCGGTATTGCACCGGCCGCCCCACCGGCGGGCCGAGGTCGAGGGTGTGGACGAAGACGTCGGTGCCGACGAACTGCTCGCGGGCGAAGGCATCGAGCTTCGCCTTCAGTTTGTCGCGGGCCTCGAGGGAGACGGTCTCGATCACGATCTGGCCGAAGAAGGCGTTGCCGAGCTGCTGGTCGAGGGGCAGGTAGAACCGCACCGCGCCCTGGCCGACGTAGGAGGTCCAGAGCTTGATGTCGGGATCGCCCTTCAGCTTCGCCTCGAACCGGTCCATCTGCGCCTTGGTCTCGCCGATGCTGGCGTTCTGGGGCAGGGTCATGTCGACCAGGAGCTCGGGACGGTCGGAGGCCGGGAAGAACTGCTGCTGCACGAACTGCATGCAGTAGATCGAGAACCCGAGCAGGCCCACCGTGACGATCACCGTGAGCCAGCGCCCGCGCATGGCACCGAGCAGCATGGCCCGAAACACCCGGTTGAGCCGGCTCGGGCGGTCGTGGTGCTTGTGCTTGATCACCGCCGGCAGCAGCTTCACCCCGATGAGGGGCGCAAACAGCACCGCCACCACCCAGGAGACGATGAGCGAGGCGGCGATGACCACGAACAGCGAGTAGGTGTATTCGCCCGCCGAGGAGCCGTTGAAGCCGATGGGCAGGAAGCCGGCGACCGTCACCAGGGTGCCCGTCAGCATCGGGAAGGCGGTGGAGGTGTAGGCGAAGGTCGCCGCCTTCTTGAGGCTGTCGCCGACCTCGAGCCGGGCGACCATCATCTCGACGGTGATCATCGCGTCGTCGACGAGGAGGCCGAGCGCGATGATGAGGGCACCCAGCGAAATGCGCTGGAGCGTGACGCCCATCACCTGCATCACCACGAAGACGATGGCGAGCACCAGGGGGATCGAGAGCGAGACCACGAGCCCGGCCCGCCAGCCGAGGCTGATGAAGCTGACGGCGAGCACGATCACCACCGCCTCGATGAGCGCCTTGGTGAAGCCGCCGACAGCTTCCTCGACGATCTTGGGCTGGTCCGACACGAGGTGGATGCCCACCCCCACCGGCAGCTCGCCCTCGAGCTTGCGCATGCGCTCCTTCAGATTCTCGCCGAAGGTGAGGAGGTTACCGCTCGCCTGCATGGCGATGGCGAGGCCGATCGCCGGCTGGCCGTTGTAGCGGAACAGGGCGGTGGGCGGATCGGTGAAGCCGCGCGAGATCTCGGCCACGTCCGACAGGCGGAAGAAGCGGTCGTTCACCCTGAGGTTGATCGCCCGCAGGCTCTCCTCCGACAGGAACTGGCCGCCCACCCGCACAGAGACCCGTTCAGGGCCGGCCTGGATCACGCCCGAGGGCGTGATGGCGTTCTGGGACTGCAGGGTGCCGACGACGGCGTTCACGTTCAGGCCGAGGCCGGCGAGCTTGCGGGTGGAGAAATCGAGGTAGATGACTTCGTCCTGGGCGCCGAGGAGCTGCATCTTGCCGGCGTTCGGGACCTTCTTCAGTTCCGCGCGGATCCGCTCGACGTAGTCGCGCAGCTGGCGTTGGGTGACCCCATCGGCGGTGAAGGCGTAGACGTTGCCGAAGACGTCGCCGAACTCGTCGTTGAAGAACGGTCCCTGAACCCCCTGCGGAAACGTGTTCTGGATGTCGCCGATGCGCTTGCGGACCTGGTAGAAGGTCGCCGCGATGGTCTTGGGCGGCGTGGTCTCGCGCAACTGCACGAACACCGTGGTCTGGCCCGGCGTGGTGTAGCTGCGGCTGAAATCGACCGCGTCGATCTGCTGGAGCTCCTTCTCGATCCGCTCGGTGACCTGGTCGAGGGTGTCGCCGATGGTGGCGCCGGGCCAGCGGGCCTGGACGATCATGGTCTTGATCGCGAAGGGCGGATCCTCCTCGCGGCCGAGCTTCTCGTAGGCGAGGAACCCCGCCACCACCGAGACCAGCATCAGGAACCAGACGAAGGAGCGGTGCTCCAGGGCCCATTCCGACAGGTTGAAGTTCTTCACGGGTCTCTGGTCTCGCCTATCCGGGGAGTGGGCAGCGCGTCGGCAAGGTCTACTGCGGGGTGCAAGGTCTATTGCGGGGTATCGGAGATCCGCACGGCCTGGCCCTCCTCGAGGCTGGCGGCGCCGGCCACGACCACCCGGTCGCCGGCCGCGAGCCCCTCCGTCACCGTCACGCGGTCGCCCTGGCGCTGGCCGACCGTCACGGCGCGGCGGGCGACGGAATCGCCGGTGCCCGAAACCAGCCAGACGGAGGCGCGCCCATCGGCCTCGACCACCGCCGTGGCGGGCAGCGGAACGTAGGGCACGGTCGGCCGCGACAGCGCGACGGTGATGGTGGTGCCCAGGCGGAACGCCTCCGAGGGGTCGATCAGCCTCATGCGGATGCGCCGCGTCCGCGTCACCTGATCCGCGAAGGGGGCGATCTCGCGGATCCTGCCGGTGGCCGTGATCTCCGGCGCGCTCTGGAGGGCGACCTTGAACAGCTCGTCCCTCGGCATCGCGCCCACCAGATCCTCGGGGATGTCGACCACGGCCTCGCGTTCCTCCGGGCGGGCCAGGGTCACGACGGCCTGGCCGGCGCTGAGGACCTGGCCGATCTCGGCGCTGCGCACCGTGACGACGCCGTCGAAATCGGCGTGCAGCTCGGTGTAGCCCATCTGGTCGCGCGCCTTCTGCAAGCTCGCCTCGGCCTGCAGCAGGCGGGCCTGGGCGGTGTCGCGGCCCGCCACCGCGCTGTCGAACTGGGCCTGGGTGACGTTGCCGCCCGACAGCAGGCGCCGGCGCCTGATCTCGGTGGCGCTGGCGTTCTCGGCCTGGGCCCTGGCGTCGGCCAATTCCGCTTCGGCACGGCTCAGCGCGAAGCGTGTGACCACGGGGTCGAGGGCGGCGATGAGCTGACCCTTCTTGACCACGTCGCCCACCGTGACCTCGCGGGCGATCACGCGCCCCGGGATCTGGAAGCCGATCTCGGATTGGTAGCGCGGCTCGACGAAGCCTGCGAACGGGCCGAAGACGACGGTCCGCACCGGCTTGGCGACGGTGTAGAGGACCGGGCGGACCGGCGGCTTTTCGGCCTCGGTCGGCTTGCAGCCGCTCACGGCGAGGCCGGCCAGGAATAGGCCGGCGGGGCGGATCCACCGGCGCCTCACCGGAGCGGCTCCACCACCGCGGCGACGGCCACGGACTGGCCGGGCCGCAGGAGCTGGATGCCGGCGACCACCACCTCTTCGCCCGGTTCGACGCCCCCGGACAGCACGATGGTCTGGGTGCCGAAATGATCGATCGTGACCGCGCGGGGCGCCACCGTTCCGGTGGCCGGATCGCGCACCCAGACGGCAGGTCCGCCCTCCCAGCGGTAGAGCGCCGACCACGGCAGGATCACCGCCTGGCGGGCGCGGAAGGTGCCGGTGCCGACGACGATGGCGCCGAGCGTCATGGCCGGGGGCGTCTCCTTCAGGCCGACCTTGACGCGGACGGTGCCGGAGGCGGTATCGACGCTGGGGGAGATCTCGCGGACGGTCCCCACCGTCCTGACGGTGGGGTCGGCCTGGAGCGCCACGTCGACCGTCGGGCTCTCGGGCGGGGCGGCGAGCACCGCCTCGAACACGTTGAACACGGCGTCGCGCGGGCCGTCCTGGGCGAGGGCGAGCACCGTCTGGCCGGTCTGGACGACCTGCCCGACCTCGAAGGTGCGGCTGAGGACGATGCCGTCCACCCCCGCCCGCAACTCCGTGTAGGACAGCTGTTCCTGGGCCGTCCCGACGGCCGCCTTCGCCGAATCGACCGAGGCCTGGGACACCCTCAGCTGCTGTTCGGCATCGTCGTAGCTCGGGCGGGTCGTGAAGCCCCCGGCCAGCAGGGATTCCTGCCGCTTGAAGCTGACCTTGGCCTGGGTGAGCAGCGCCTCGGCCGAGGTCAGGGCCGCCTGCGCGTTGTTGAGGTCGGCCTTGAGCTGCTGGGGGTCGAGGCGGGCGAGGACCCGGTCCGCCGTGACGTGGTCTCCCACCTCGACGAGGCGCTGGACGATCTTGCCGTTGGTCCGGAAGGAGACGCTGACCTGGGACTGGGTCTGGATGTCGCCCGTGAAGATCAGGGCGGCCGAGATGGTGGTGCGCTCGGCCTTGACCGTGCGCACGAGGACAAGGGGAGCCGTCCGGCGACCGCCGTCGTCGGCCGCCGCCGGGCCGGCGATGCAGCCGACCGCGAAGGCCATCAGAAAACGGCGCCTGATACGGTTTCCGCTTGGATCGAGCGGGAACCGTATCACCGAGCCCGCGCGGCGTCTGAGCGAAGCCCATGTCCGCATCACGAAGCGATCAACCGGAAATGGCATGAGCCTGCGCATCGGGCTCCAGATCGGACCAGCCACAGCGTTCGCGCCTCGTCGCATCGTCTATCGCCGGGGATTCCTATCGTCTACGCTACAAACCGTCCAGACGGTCTTTAGCGGGAAACACGATGACGAAGGCGCGCACCCGTCGGGAGGATCGACCGGCGATCATCCTCGACGCCGCCGAGCGGCTGATCCGTCGGTCCGGCACGCGCACCCTCACCATCGACGCGGTGGCGCTCGAGGCGGAGCTGAGCAAGGGCGGGGTCCTGCACCACTTCTCCTCGAAGGACGCCCTCATCACCGCCCTGGCGGAACGCAAGCTCGCCGAGATCAAGGAGGACGTCGCCCGCCACGAGGCGGCGCAGGCGCCGGGGCCGAGTGCGATCCCCCTGGGCCTCATCGCCCATGCCCGCCAGGTCTACTGCCGGGAGGACGGGTTCCCCCGGGCCCTGCTGCTCGCCTCCGCCGACGACCCGGATGCCTTCGCCGGCTTCAACGCGTTCCTGAAGCAGCAGCTGGCGCGGATGGAGACGACCTCCGCCAGTCCGGGCGACGGGGCGATGCTGACCTTCGCCGCCCTCGGACTGATGCTGTCCCGGACGCTGGGATTTCACTGCCTCGCCGGCCCCGAGCTGGCGCGCCTGTTCGACGCGCTCGAGGCCTCCGCCAGGGCATTGCCGAAGGCCGATCCCGCGGACCTCGGAGAAGCCGAGGCCCAAGCGGCGATCGTGGAGGAAACAGGGAGCGGTGCGTAGTCCGACCGCCCGCGGAGGTGGGCCGCCGCGAACAGTAAAAGCGGTGTTGCGGCTTTCTCTGCACACGGCGATCGTGCATCCCTGTCGAGAGGACGATCGAACGAAAATCCTCCGCCGGCGTTCCTACGCGTGACCTCGCGGCATAGCCTGCGGAAGACTGCTGAGACGCCCGGTGGGGGTATCGATTTTTCCCAGCGGTCCGCGATCCACTTCGCGGCACGACGAAGAAATCTGGAAGGGGAGAATACACGACATGAAGGCGTTCTGTGTCATGACCATCGTCGGTCTGAGCCTCATGGGCTCGGCCGTTTCCGTATCGGCGCAGCCCTACGGCGGCCGGGACTACGGCGAGCGCAGCTACGGCGAGCGCGACCGCGGCTACGGCGAGCGCGACCGTGGGTATGGCGACCGCGACCGCGGCTACGGAGACCGTGACCGCGGCTACGACCGCCGCCGCTCCGGCTTCGACGAGGGCGAGTACCTGCGCTGCAACCCCGACGTCCGTCGCGCGGTCAATCGCGGCCAGATGGAATCCGGAGCCACGCACTATCGGACCTTCGGTCGCCGGGAAGGCCGCCGCCTGAGCTGCTGACGAGCGGCAAGCCGCAGTCGAACTGCGGCGGGCTTAACGCCTGGACGACCGGTTCCGGGGGGAAGCCCCCGGAATTTCTTTGACCGGAATGCCTCGATCGCAGGCAATACTGCGTCGGACACCCGCAGCGCACAGGGGATGAGGGGCGGATGGGCTCGACGCGCCCCGGCAGGGCGCGCCGGTGTCGCCTCAGGAATCCAGACCCTCGTCCTCGTCGATGTCCACGAGGAACACGATGTCGGCGTCGTCCTCGTCCTCGTCGTCTTCCTCGTCGTCGTTTGAGGCCTGGGCGTGCGACGAATCCGGGTGGGGCGCCTTGGCGTGGCGCGCATCCGGCTCGAAGGGCTCGTCCTCCTCGGAGTCGTCTTCCGCCAGCGCGTCCTCGAAGATCTCGATCTCTTCCTCGTTGGCGGCGCGGATCTTGAGTTCCGACTTGCCGTTCCAGAGCACGCGGCCGTCGCTCTTCATGGTCTGGATGTCGTCCTTGAAGCCGTCGCAGGTGAAGAGGTCGCGGGCGACCTCCTCGCTGCCGTTGATGACCGCAATGGCGACGCCGTCGATTTCGAGTGTGAACATCGCGATTCCTTCATCTGAGGCTATGAGCCGCCGCTCGTTTAGGGGCGAACCCTGCCGGCGCCAACCGGAATCAGGGTCGCTCCCGCAATAACTCCCGCGATCGGCCCGGGTGTCCCGCGAGCCACGCATGCCGCGGGGGCGAACGATTTCGCCGGCGTCAAGCGCCGCCACCGCCGCCGCGGCCGATGGCGCGCTTCACGACCCCCTGGACCTCCGGGTTCGACAGGAACAGGTCGTGGTTGATGAGACCGCCGCCGTAGTCGGAGGCGTCCGCCACCCGCACCCCAAGGGACTCGAGGCGGGCCCGGTCGGCGGCACCGGCCCGGACGACGCCGCCGGCGATGGCGCCCGAGAGCTCCAGCGCCCGGTCGTTAGTGGCCGAGATCACGGTGATCTTGTTGACGTCCGAGCCGAGGCGCTCGGCGCTGGCGGTGAACAGGTCGATGTCGATGTCGGGCGCCGCGAGGATCACCGCGCCGATGCGCGCCATCGCCGCTTCGCCGGCCTCGGCGCGCAGCATGCGCAGGGTCTCCAGGGTCAGGAGCGTGCCCATGGAGTGGGCGACGATGTTGATGCGCCCGCCGCTGGGCGAGGCAACCAGCGCCTTGAGCAGATCACCGAATCCGTCGCGTGACCACAGGGCGCTCTCGCGGTCGTAGCCGTAGTCGAAGGTGGCCGCGGCCGAGGGCCAGGTGAACAGGGCCGAGGCGCCGCGGAACCGGATGCCGTCGGAGAGCCGCGCTGCGCTGACGGCGGCCGATTCGAAGCTCTCGCGATAGCCGTGGACGTAGATCAGGAGATCGCGCCCCAACGCCGCCTCCGCGAAGGCGGCCGCCGCCCCGGGCCCGGTCTGGACCTGCGGCACGGCGCTGACGGCCCAGTCGCCGGTGACCACCGCCGAGACCTTGCCGATCAGCGAGCGGTCGGGTGAGGCGAGCCGGACCTCGGCGAAACTCAGGCCGCGCCCCCGGTCGGAACTGAAGTACGGCGCCTTGGGCGGATTGCCGACGGGCTTGCGGGTGGTCGCCACCAGCAACACGGGGCTCACGTCCAGGGCCGAGGACTTCTCCGGCCCCCCCGCCGTGCCGGTGGCGAGCCCATCGGCGACGCAGGCGGCGAGGCCCGGCGCCAGGGTCGCGATCGCGGCCAGCCGGATCAGGGATCGTCGGGTCGGCCGGAGGTCGGGTTGCATGGCAGGCTGCATGTCGGGTTGCATGGGATGACGTCAGCCCTGGGGATCGCATGCCGGGAACGGCTTCGGTCGGCTCACGCCGTGTCGGACAAGATCGTGACCGTGGCAGGGCACGGCCCCGCTTAACCGCCGTGACGGACCGGTCGCCCGCTCGGCTGTGGCCGATGCGGCACAGATCGGTCCCGCCCCCTCGACGAACGCCCGTCGTCCCGGCATGAAGGACGCCATGGCGCCTCCTCCCCTCGACATCGATGCCCTTCGCGAGCGACTTCTGGCCGGTGACCGCGCGGCCCTGGCCAGGGCGATCACCCTCGCGGAATCGCGGCGGGCGGACCATCGCGCCACGGCTCGCGACCTCATCGACGCCGTCCTGCCCCAGACCGGGTCCGCGATCCGCGTCGGCATCACCGGGGTTCCCGGCGTCGGCAAGTCGACCACCATCGATGCGCTGGGCGCCAATCTGACCGCCGCCGGCCACAAGGTCGCGGTGCTGGCGGTGGACCCGAGTTCCAGCCGCACCGGCGGGTCGATCCTCGGCGACAAGACCCGGATGGCGCGCCTGGCGCTCGACCCCAACGCCTTCATCCGGCCCTCGCCGTCCTCGGGGACGCTGGGCGGGGTCGCCGCCAAGACCCGCGAGACGATGCTCCTGTGCGAGGCGGCGGGCTTCGACGTGATCCTGGTGGAGACCGTTGGCGTCGGCCAGTCCGAGACGGCGGTGGCGGACCTCACCGACTTCTTCCTCGTGCTGATGCTGCCGGGGGCCGGCGACGAACTGCAGGGCATCAAGAAGGGCATCCTCGAGCTCGCCGACATGATCGCGGTCAACAAGGCCGACGACGGCGAGGGCGAGCGCCGGGCGAGCGCCGCGGCCTCCGAGTACCGGGCCGCGCTCCACATCCTGAGCGCACCGAGTTCGACCTGGTCGCCGCCGGTGGTGACGATCTCCGGGCTGACCAACAAGGGCCTCGACGGGATGTGGGCGAAGGTGGTCGACCACCGCGCGAAACTCACCGCCACCGGCGAGATCGAGAAGAAGCGCCGGGCCCAGGACGTGAAGTGGATGTGGGCGCTCGTCCACGAACGGCTGCACCAGCGTCTGGTCGGCTCCGCGGAGGTGCGCGTGAAGACCGCCGAGGCCGAGGCGTCGGTGTCCTCGGGAACGCGCTCCCCGGCTGCCGGAGCGGAGGCGATCGCGACCCTGATCGGCCTGTGACCGGCCATCTGCTGGTGACGGGCTTCGGGCGGTTCCCCGGCATGCCGGTCAATCCCAGCGCGATCCTCGCGCGGCGGCTGGCGGCGCATCCGCGCCTGCGCCGGCTCGCTGTTTCGCCCCACGCGCTCATCCTGCCCACCGCCTACGCGGCGATCGCGACGCATCTCGAACCGGCCCTGGCCGCTGGCCCCTGCGCGATCCTGATGATCGGCGTCGCCGCCCGCGCACGCCGGGTGAGGGTCGAGAGCCGCGCCGTCAACCGGGCGAGCCGGCTGTTTCCCGATGCCTCGGGCCGGGTCTCGGCGCGGCTCTGCCTCGAGCCCATGGGGCCGGCTGCGCGCACGAGCCCGGTGGCCGCCTTCGTCCTGCGCCGCCTGCGGGAGCGGGGCGTCGCCGCGATCGCCTCACGCAACGCCGGCCGCTACCTGTGCAACGCCACCTACTTTCGCGCGCTGCACGCGGGGTGCCCGGTGGTGTTCCTGCACGTTCCGCCGCAGCGGCGCGACCGGTCCGCCGACCGGCTCGTCGACGCGCTGGCGGATGTCGCGTTGGCCCTGGTCGGGCGCGCGCGTGTCGCGTCCGCCCTTCCGTGACCGGTGCCGAGAGGGCACCTATCGAAGGGGGTCCACCGGGTCCGGCGCCTCGACCTCGCCCTTGCGCTGGAGCAGGAGGGCGAGGAACCAGCACAGGGCGGCCCAGGCGGCGCCCATGCACCAGCCCGCGACCACGTCGCTCGGCCAGTGGACCCCGAGATAGACCCGGCTGAAGCCCACCAGGAGCGTCATAGTCACGCCGAGCGTCAGGATCAGGACCTTGATCGAGCGCTGCGTCTCGACCCGTGCGAGCAGGCCCGCCAGGGTGAGATAGGCGATGGCCGACATCATCGCGTGGCCACTGGGGAAGCTCGCCGTGAACACCTCCATCCCATGCGGCACGAGGTCCGGCCGGGGCCGCTGGTAGAACAGCTTGAGGACCGTCGAGGCGATCTCGCCGCCGCCGATCGCCGCCACCAGGAAGGCCGCGATCCGGCGGCGTCCGGTCAGCGCGAGATAGACGACGATCGAGACCGTCACGAAGACGATCGTGAAGATGCTGCCGAGCCCCGTGATGTCGCGCATGGTCTCCTCGAGCCAGCGCGGCCCGAGAGGATCGGACGGATCGAGCGGGTTGCGCAGGGCGAGCAGGACCTTGCGGTCGAGGGCGGCGGTCGAGCCCTCGCCGACCTCGTCGGCGAGGAAGAAGAACCCGTAGCCGAGCAGGCTCACCGCCATCAGCGAAACGAGGGGGCCGATCTCGTTGAGGCGCAGCCGGCGCCACAAGGCGGTGGCGCGGCCGACAACGACGGTGTCGCGTCCGTCGACGGCCAGGAACTTTGGAACGTGCTTCATGGTGCGGATCGGGTCTTGTGTGGCAAATGCTGTCCGAACGGAAACGAGGCACGGTGCGACCAGGGTCCGCCGAGGTAGCGCCAGAGAATGAGGCCGGGCGCTATGAAGCGGAACGGCGCGAAGTCCCCGTTCAACCGCTCGTGTAGCGCTCGCGCGACCTGCGGCGCCACCTTGTTCTGGACGGTGACGTGCGGGCGCCAGCCCTGGCGGTCCTGGTTGGTCAGCATGGCATCGAACCGCGCCGCCAGCCTTGCGCGGACGGCCGAGAGAGCCGGGGATTCGAGCACGTAGGCGACGCCTCGCCCGGTGAAGCGTAGGCCCGTCACCGCGACCTCCGGCATCGGTTCGTCGCGGGTCGCCTCGCGGATCGCCTGCGCGACCTCGGCCTCCTCCAACCCGTCGAGGTGATGGAACAGGGTGGCATGCGCCGGAATCCGGTTGAGCGCCTCCGGAAAGTGACGACGGCGCAACCCGTCGAAACGCTCTCCCGTTCCGGGATCAAACGCCAGCGTCAGGATCAGCGGGTCCGCGGTGGAAGGAGACGGGTTCATGCCGGGATTGCGTTCATGCCGGGACAAAGGTGGGGAACGGACCGTGCCGGGCCAAGGGATCAAAGAGGGATCGCCGAGGGAATCCCGTCGACGGGATGACCTGTTCAGCCGCCCGCCGGCCGGTTAAGGAGCCGGCATGCAGCGTCACAAGCGGGAGATCGTCCATGTCGGCCGGGAGGGGTGGCTCTTCCTGATCGGGGGGACCAACGGGGTCCTCGACCAGTATCGGTCGACGTGGCGGTGGTGGCAGTTGCTGCGCGGCTGGGCGAAGCTGATCCGGCAAAGGTCGGCCAGGGCCAGGTCGCTCGGCATTCGTTATGCCCACATCGTCGTCCCAGAGAAACTGTCCGTCTACGACGACCGCACGGATGGCCTCGTGTTCGATCCGGGCAAGTCGCCGGCCCGCCGCCTCGCCCGGCGCCTGGCGGGCGAGGCGGCCTTGGTCGACCTACTCGGGCCGATGCGGGCCGCCCGCGACGGACCGGTCCCGCTGTACTATCGCACCGACAGCCACTGGAGCCACGACGGCTGCCTTCTCGCCTACCGCCACCTGATGCGGGCCTGCGGCGCCGTGGTGCCGCCCGATATCGCCGATCGGCCGCGCTTCGACACCGAGCGGGTGCGCGACCTCGGCGAGAAGCTGCCGGACCGGCCGGTGGAACGGGCCAGCCTGTGCTGCATCGCGCGGGATGCGGCACGCAGCTACGCCAGCCCGCTGGTGGAATCCTACGAGGCGGCCGACCGGGCGCCCTACCTGCACGGTGGCGCCCATGTGGTGTACCGCAACGAGAACCCGGCCGCCGATCCGCGCACCCTGATGCTGTTCGGCGATTCCTATGCGCATTTCGCCCCGATCATGCTCACCGGGCTGCTCGCGGAGAGCTTTCGCGAAGTGCATTTCATCTGGTCGTCGAGCCTGGACTGGCGCCACATCGAGCAGGTGCGGCCCGACCTCCTCGTCACCGAGATGGCGGAACGCTTCATGGTCCGCCTACCCGACGACGCCTACGACCTCCTCGACCGCAGCGGCCCGGAAGATCCGGCCCATCTCGACAGCCTGCCGCCCTTCCCGGCCTCCGAGATCGTGTGACCGGCGCGGCGCCAGCGCGCCGGCGCCCCCTTCCCGCTCGGCACACGGCGCCCATGTCTGTCGGCATGGCTCTGCTACGATGGCGCCCGCCGACGGCGGCGCGCACGGGCGAACGAGGTCGACTGAGCGATGGGACTTCTCGTGGACGGCGTCTGGCGGGACGCATGGTACGACACCGCCTCCACGGGCGGTCGCTTCAAGCGCACGGACGCCAAGTTCCGCAACTGGGTGACCGCCGACGGCTCGCCGGGACCCTCGGGCGAGGTCGGGTTTCCCGGCGAGCACGGGCGCTACCACCTCTACGTTTCCCTGGCTTGCCCCTGGGCGCATCGCACCCTGATCGTGCGGGCGCTGAAAGGCCTGGACGAGGCGATCTCGGTGTCGGTGGTCGATCCGCACATGGGCTCGGAGGGCTGGGTGTTCGGTACCTCGCCCGGCGCCACCCCCGACACGGTCAACGGTGCGAGCCGGCTCTACGAGGTCTACCTGAAGGCCGATCCGGCATTCACCGGGCGGGTGACCGTGCCGGTGTTGTGGGACAGGACCCGCGCCACCATCGTCTCGAACGAATCGGCCGAGATCGTCCGCATGCTCGATGCCGCATTCGATGCCGAGGGCCCGTCGCTGTACCCGGAGGCGCTGCGACCGGATATCGACGCGATCAACGCCCGCGTCTACGACGCGGTGAACAACGGGGTCTACAAGGCCGGTTTCGCGACGAAGCAGGACGCTTACGAAGAGGCCTTCGAAGCGCTGTTCTCCGAACTCGACGCCCTCGAGGCACGGCTCGACCGGGGGCGATACCTGTGCGGATCAGCCCTGACCGAGGCCGACGTCAGGCTGTTCACCACCCTGGTGCGGTTCGATGCCGTCTACGTCGGGCATTTCAAGTGCAACCGCCGGAGGATCGCCGATTACCCCAACCTTTCCAACTACCTGCGCGACCTCTACGCCCTGCCGGGTGTCGCCGAGACAGTGAACCTGACCCATATCAAGCGGCACTATTACGAAAGCCATCCGACCATCAACCCGACCGGAATCGTGCCGCTCGGTCCCGACCTCGGCCTCGACGCGCCCAACGACCGGGCATTGCGATTTCCGATTTGACGCGGGGGCAACCGTTCCTCCCACCCTCGACGAAACGTGGTTCGGCCATATCTCAACCCCCATGACGATACGCACAGCTCTCCTCGCCCTCGGCGCCGTTCTCGCGATGTCGGGCCACGTCCATGCGCAGGCCACCATCAAGCTCGACGGTCGCTGCGAGAGATTGGTCATCGCCGACAAGGATCTCAGCGAGTCCTGCCAGGACACGCTGACGAACGGGGTCGCGCGCAATCGGGCGAGCTTCGAGTTCACGACCAAGGACGGTCGCTCGCTGAGCTTCTCGGGCAACGGCGCTCAGCAGGAGCGCACCGAGGAGACAGATCCCCTGCAGCCGATCAACATGATCATCCCGGGCGAGAAGGGGACCGATGGGATCGTCCGCAATCCCACCGTGGCGGTCGGCGCCTGCAGCTTCAAGACGCCTGAGGCGGGCAAGACCGCCATCGTCTGCGAGGCCACGAGCGCGGCCGGACGGTTCGAGGGCACGTTCGTGACCGACGCCAAGGACGCGTCGAAGGACGCAGCAGCGCCGGCCAAGAATTAAGGCCCTAAGAACAAGAATTAAGGCCCTCAGAAGCGGCAAAGAACCGGGGTCGCGGACCGGCCGGTCCATCGGTGTTCCAGGCGTCCCGAGGGGCGGTGACCACTCGCTGCGTCTCCGAACGCCAGGAGTCGCAGCGAGCAAGCCGTGGGCCGCAGCCATTGCACCGGCCTGCGTCATGGTTGTAGGGCGCGCTCTGGTCACCGAGCCGCCAAGGCCCATCTATCCGTTGATCGGGTGTCCGCCGGTCGGTTCGGACGTCGACACGCGACGACTTCGAGGGTTCCATGCTTAACGACGCTATCGCGCCCGGCGCGCAACCGGCCGGCGCCACGGGCGCTCCGACCAAGGACGTCACCACCGCGAGCTTCCGCCAGGATGTCATCGCCGAGTCGATGAATCGACCGGTGCTGGTGGATTTCTGGGCGCCCTGGTGCGGTCCCTGCAAGCAGCTCGCGCCGGTGCTCGAGAAGGCCGTGGCGGCCGCCGGCGGCAAGGTCGCCCTGGTCAAGATGAACATCGACGAGCATCCCTCCGTGGCCGGACAGCTCGGGATCCAGTCGATCCCGGCCGTCATCGCCTTCCAGCGCGGCCAGCCGGTGGACGGCTTCATGGGAGCCGTGCCGGAAGCGCAGATCAAGACCTTCATCGAGACGCTGGTGGGCCCGGTTGGGCCGACCCCGGTCGAGGACGTCCTCGGCGAGGCGGCCTTTGCCTTGGAAGAGGGCGACGTCGCCGGTGCGTCCGAGCTCTACGCGGCGGTCCTGGCCGAGGAGCCCGAGAACATCGTCGCGCTCACGGGGCTCGCCAAGATCCAGCTCGATCTCGGTGAGCTCGACCAGGCGCGCGGCATCCTGGCGATGGTGCCCGAGGCCAAGGCGACCGATCCGGCGGTGGCGAGCCTGACCGCCGCCATCGCGCTCGCCGAACAGGCCGCCTCGCTCGGCGACCTGTCCGCCTTCCAGCGGCGGATCGACGCCGATCCCGCCGACCACCAGGCGCGGTTCGACCTCGCACTAGGGCTCAACGGCCTCAACAAGCGAGACGAGGCGGTCGACCACCTCATCGAGATCGTGCGTCGGGACGGAACCTGGAACGAGGGTGCGGCGCGCAAGCAGCTCCTCACGTTCTTCGAGGCCTGGGGCCTGATGGACAAGGCTTCGATCCGCGGGCGGCGGCGATTGTCGACACTGGTCTTTGCGTAATCGCGCCCATCTGATGGGTGGCGAGACGGTCTGCCGACGAAGGCCGAACCTGATGCCGGCGCCGTTCCCGTGACAGCACGGGTTCCCGAGGAGAAACGATGAGCACGCATTCGGTCTACAAGGGGCCGGACGATTGTCCGGGGGTCATCCCGGTGTTTCCGCTTCCCGGCGCGCTCCTGCTGCCGCGTGGGCAGGTGCCGCTCAACATCTTCGAGCCGCGCTACCTGGCCATGGTGGACGACGCCCTGCGCGGCGACCGCATCATCGGCATGATCCAGCCCGACGTCGACGCCGGCGCCTCGCCGATGACGCCGCGGCTGTACCGGGTCGGCTGCGCCGGGCGCATCACCCAGTTCGCCGAGACCGGCGATGGCCGCTACCTGATCTCGCTCACCGGCATCGCCCGGTTCCGCGTGGAGAGCGAGATGGCCACCACCTCGCGCTACCGGCGCTGCCAGGTGTCCTACACGGATTTCGCGAGCGACTTCGAGCCGCGGGCCGGAGAAGACGCGGTCGACCGCGAAGGCGTCCTCAAGGCGCTCAAGGACTTCGTCGAAAGCAACGACCTCAAGGTCGATTGGGCCGGCATCGATGAGGCGCCGAACGAGGCGCTGGTGAACGCCCTGTGCATGATGAGCCCGTTCGGGGCCCGCGAGAAGCAGGCGATGCTCGAAGCCCCCGATCTGAAATCGCGGGCCGAGGTCTTGATCGCGGTGACCGAGATGGAGTTGGTACGCGGCGCCGGGGCCGACTCGACCCTGCAGTGATCCCACGCGTTCAAAGGACTTCGCCGATGGCCACCGATCCGATCCCCGCGGTCGAAGCGACCCGTGTCGACCCCAAGCTGCTCGAACTCCTGGTCTGCCCGCTCACCAAGCAGTCCCTCGACTACGACGCCGATCGCCAGGAACTGATCAGCCGCTCGGCCAAGCTCGCCTATCCGATCCGCGACGGCATCCCGATCATGCTGCCCGAGGAAGCGCGGACGCTCATCGACTGACGGTCCAAGACGCCATGCAACCGAGGGACGACCGGGCGAAAAGATCCGGCCGGTCCCGGTCGAGATCGTCCGTTTCATCGTCTGGTGATGGGTCATCGCGAAATCCGCGGGTGGCAGCTCCCCCGTAGACGAACGTGCGTCGAAAACCAGCTCCGGCGTGACATCCCGTCCGCGAAGCTCAGCCATAGGCTAGTCCTGCACGATAGACCCAATCCGGCTGACCGATGGAGCCTCGGCATCGGGCGGTGTCATCATCCTGCCGTTTGTGCTATGATCATCTGATCAATCCCCACCGCGCGATCGTGAGATATCGCTCGAAACGCTGCCTCACGGCAGATCGTGCGCGGGATCTATTGGCCAACTGTCAAGGATGGATATGTCGAAGTTCTGTGCCGTCGTGATGATGAGTGCCGTCATGGCCGGGCCGAGCCTGGCCGCGCCGACCAAGACCGGGAGTCACTTCAACGGAACCTGGTCCGTCGAACTCGTGACCGAAAGCGGCCTGTGCGACAGCCGCGCCCGTTACGCCGTCTCGGTGAACGAGGGATCGGTGCGGCTCGTCTCCGCCTCCGACAAGGCGCGCCTGTCGGGCCGCGTCGACACCGACGGCACGGTCGGGCTCAGCGTTTCGAACGGGTCCGCGAGCGGTGCCGTCACCGGCCGCCTGCAGGCCCGCTCCGGCGGCGGCACCTGGAAGGTCTCCGCCCTGTGCTCGGGTCGCTGGACCGCCACGCGCAGCGATACGCGCACCGCCCAGGCCGAATGATCCGGCCCGGGGTCGAGGTCTCGGGGATCAGGTCGCGGTGGAGAGCCAGGTGCGGGCGTCCTCGAGCTGCGAGCGCTCGAACACCTTGATCTGGGCCGGCGACAGCCGTCCGGCGGTCTCGGCCATGATGCGCATCCACTGCGCGTCGGAGACGACCGCCACGTGGCTGACCCCCTTCAGGAGGGCGAGGCCGAAGCGGACGTCCTTGAAGAAGGCGGCCGGCTCCATGCCCTCGAATGCGCGGATGTCCTGCAACAGGCGCAGCTTCGTCCCGGACTCGAAATCGGCCTTCATGGCGGCGACGACGGCATCCATCTCGGCGTCGGTGATCTTGCCGTCCACGATGATCTCGGCGACGTTGGATTCCGGCTTCTTCTGATAGCTCAGCACGCTGGCGCACTCCCTTGCGTTCCGCCCGTCGCGCGCCGGATGGCGCTGGGGGACGCGTCCTTATAGGAAACTCTGCGGGTCGACGTCGACCGTGACCCGGACGTTGCCACGGGCCTTGGGCGCACGAGCGAGCCAGTCACGGAGATAGGTCTGCAGGTCGATGGCGCGGGCCGTCTTCACGAGCAGGCGGAACCGGTAGCGGCCGCGGATCAGCGCGAGGGGCGCTTCGGCCGGACCGAGGACCATCACGCCGGCGGGCGGCTCGGCGGCACGGGCGAGCGCCTGGCCGTGGGCCTCGGCCGCCTCCCGCTCGTTGGCCGAGACGACGAGGGCGGCGAGCCGCCCGAACGGCGGCAGGCCCGCCTCCTCGCGGGCGGCGATCTCCTCGGCGTAGAAGCGCTCGCCGTCGCCGGAGAGCAGGGCGGCGATCACGGGGTGCTCGGGCTGGAAGGTCTGGACCAGGGCTCGGCCCGGCCGCTCGCCACGCCCGGCCCGGCCCGTCACCTGCTGCAGGAGCTGGAAGGTGCGCTCGGCCGCCCGCGGATCGCCGGAGGTAAGGCCGATGTCGGCGTCGAGCACGCCCACCAGCGTCAGGTGCGGGAAGTTGTGGCCCTTGGCCACGAGCTGCGTGCCCACGACGATGTCGCAGCCGCCCTCCGCCACCGTCTGGAGTTCGGCCCGCAGGCGCTCGGCCCCGCCCGGGAAGTCGCTCGACAGCACGATGGTGCGCGCCTCCGGGAACAGCGCCGCCACCTCCTCGGCGATGCGCTCGACGCCCGGGCCACAGGGGGTGAGGTTGTCGAAGGTGCCGCAGGCGCTGCACGAGTCCGGCCGGCGCTCGGTGTAGCCGCATTGATGGCAGACGAGGGCCCGGCGGAAGCGGTGCTCCACCAGCCAGGTCGAGCATTGCCGGCACTGGTAGCGGTGGCCGCAGGCCCGGCACAGGGTCAGCGGCGCGTAGCCCCGGCGGTTGAGGAACAGCAGCGCCTGCTCGCCCGCCGTCACCGTCTCGCGCACCGCGCTCACCAGGGCCGGCGCCAGGAAGCTGCCGCGCTCGGGCTTGTCGAGGCGCATGTCGATGGCCGCGATCTGCGGCAGGCGCCGTCCGCCGAAGCGCTCCGGCAGCACGACGCGGCGGTAGCGCCCGCGCATCGCGTTGACCCGCGTCTCGATGGAGGGCGTGGCCGAGGCGAGGACCACGCCGCAATCCTCGAGCCGGCCCCGGACCACGGCCATGTCGCGGGCGTGGTAGTGGACGCCGTCCTCCTGCTTATAGGCGGTCTCGTGCTCCTCATCGACCACGATGAGGCCGAGTTCGGCGAAGGGCAAGAACAGCGCCGAGCGCGCCCCCACCACCACCGCGACCTCGCCGGCTGCCACCCCCGCGCGCAGGCGCTCGCGGCGCTTGCCGCCGATGCCGGAATGCCACGTCGCCGGGCGGACACCGAACCGCTCGGCGAAGCGGTCGAGGAACTGCGCCGTCAGCGCGATCTCCGGCAGCAGGATCAGGGCCTGGCGCCCGCGCCGCACGCAATCGGCGACGGCCTCGAAATAGACCTCCGTCTTGCCCGAGCCGGTGACGCCTTCGAGCAGCACCGTCGGCGGGGTCCCGTCGGCGGGATTCAGGAGCCCGATCAGATCCTCGGCGGCTTGCGCCTGGGCCTGCGACAGGGGCACCCGGGCATGGTCGGGATCGGGCGGCAGCGCCACCGGCTCTGGCGCCAGCGCCACCGCCTCCAGGGCACCGTCGTCAACGAGGCCGTCGACGACGCTAAGCGACACCTGCGCCTCCTTGGCCAGGGCCCCCTTGCCCCGCATGACGCCGTCGGCGGCGACCGCGAGAACCTTGGCGCGCGCGGTCGTGGGCCGGGACGGCGGCTTGCCGGTGGTGCGCACGCCGACGCGCACCGTCTCGGTACGGGCCGCCTCGTCGGGCAGCCGCAGGGCCATGGCCAGTGCCGAGCCCTTCGGCGCCAGGGTGTAGCGGGCGAGCCAGTCGACCAGTTCGCGCAAGGGGCCCGACAGCGCCGGCGCCTCGATCCGCCCCGTCACCGGCCGCAGATTCGAGCCGGCGCGGGTCTTGTCGACGGCCCAGACCACGCCCACGGTCTCGCGCGGCCCCAGCGGAATCTGCACCACGTCGCCGGGCGCCAGCGCCAGGCCCTCGGGGACGGCGTAGCTATAGGCGGTGTCCAGCGCCAGCGGGATCAGGATCTCGGCGACGCTGGGCATGGAGGCGGTTCTGGTGACATGCTGGGGATATAGGCGTGGTGAAGGCTGACTGCGACCGCCAACCCCAGCGCGATCATCGTGCCGAGGCGTCACGAACGGCGAGCGTCCGGCTCGCGGGACCGGGAGCCCGATGACGTCCAGAGACCCAGCGCGGGAAGGCGTGCTCCTCCTCCACGGCATCGCCCGCCGCGCCGCATCCCTCGCCGGGCTGGAGCGCGCCTTCCGCGCCGCGGGATACGCGACGCTCAACCTCGACTACCCGGCGCGCAAGGCGCCCCTCGAAGACCTCGTCGAGCGGATCGCACCGGAGGTGGCGGCCTTCGCCGGCTCGGTCGCCGCCCTGCACATGGCGACGCATTCCATGGGCGGCCTGCTCGCGCGCGCGCTCGTCACCCGGCACCGGCCGGCCAATCTCGGCCGGGTCGTCATGCTCGGTCCGCCCAACGGCGGCAGCGAGATCGCCGACCGGCTCTGGCGGCTCGCCCCCTACCGGCTGTTCTTCGGACCGGCCGGGGCGCAGCTGACGACGACGCCCGATGCGGCCCTGCGCGCATTGCTGGGGCGGGTCGAGTATCCCCTCGGAATCATCGCCGGGGACAGGAGTCTGTCGCCCCTCGAATCCTGGCTGATGCTGCCCGGACCCGACGACGGGCGGGTCACCGTGGCGCGCACGAAAGTCGCCGGAATGACCGACCACGTCACCCTCCACGCCACCCATAGCCTGATGATGAACAACGCGACGGTGGTCGCGCAGGCCTTGCATTTCGTCCGGGTAGGGCGTTTTGCGACACGGGCGGCGCATGGGCCGACGGGGAGTGGCCGGCGGTCATGGTCGAGGACGGGATGATCGCGGAGCGGACCGGGGCGGCGGCGCAGGTGCGGCTGCACCTCGACGCGGTCTGCCTCAGCTTCGGACGGACCCGCGTCCTCGACGCCGTCGACCTGACCGTGGAGGCCGGCGAGATCGTCGCGCTGCTCGGCGATTCCGGCTGCGGCAAGAGCACGCTCCTGCGCGTCGTCGCCGGGCTCGAACAGCCGGACTCCGGGACGGTCAGCCTCGACGGGGTGGTCGTGAACGGGCGCGGCGGCGTGCCCGCCGAGGGGCGCGGCGTCGGGCTGATGTTCCAGGACTACGCCCTGTTCCCGCATCTCACCGTGGCCGAGAACGTCCGCTTCGGGCTCCACCGGCGGCCGGCGGCGCAGGCGCAGGCGATCGCGCAGGCGCGCCTCGACCAGGTCGGCCTCGCCGCCCGGGCCGAGAGCTATCCCGGCACGCTGTCGGGCGGCGAGAGCCAGCGGGTGGCGCTCGCCCGCGCGCTGGCACCGGGCCCGCGCATCCTGCTCCTCGACGAGCCGTTCTCGAACCTCGACCGACGCACCCGCGACCACGTCCGGGCCGACACCCTCTCGGTGCTGCGGGCGAGCGGGACCACCACCCTGCTCGTCACCCACGATGCGGACGAGGCCCTGGCCTTGTGCGACCGGATCGCCCTGATGAGGGCCGGGCGGATCGTGCAGGTCGGGAGCGGCGAGGATCTCTACCGGCGACCGGCCACGCATTTCGCCGCACGCTTCTTCACCGACCTCGTCGAGATCGACGGCCGCTGCCGTGACGGCGTCGTCGAGACCCCGTTCGGCCCGGTGCCGGCACCTGGGTTCGCGGCGGGCGAGGCGGTCCTCGTGTGCCTCAGACCGGAGGCGATCCGGCTCGCCGCCGACGGAGGGGGCCTGCGGGCGACGGTCGTCGAGCGTCGGTTCCTGGGCAGCCGGGCCATCCTCGTCGCGATGGCGCAGGGCATGCCGGTGCCCGTCAGCCTCGCGGTGCCCCACGGCGACGCGACCGTGCCCGGCGACACGATCGGCCTTCGGGCGGACCTCGACGGCGGCTTTTTATTCCGCCGGGGAGAGGATTAAACCCGCAGGGATAGAATCTTGCGCCACCACAGACCGTATCTCTGCGTTGTCGTGTCGCGAACTCTACTTTTTAAGTGTTTTAAGTAAAAGAGATCGTGCTTGCGCTCCATCGCGCCCGATGCTTGTGAGCAGCCCTCGTCTTTTTACGAAGGCTCGCACGATGCTCGGTCGGTTCGTCTCTCCCCTCGTCGGTGTCCTGGTCGTCGGCGGCCTGTGGTCGGCGCCAGCGGCGCAAGCGGCCGAGGTCAACCTCTACACCACCCGCGAGCCGGGCCTCATCAAGCCCTTGATCGACGCCTACACCGCCAAGAGCGGCGTCACCGTCAACACCTCCTTCGTCGAGAAGGGGCTCGCCGAGCGTGTCGCCGCCGAGGGGGCGCGGGCCAAGGCCGACGTGCTGATGACCGTGGACGCCGGCAACCTGATCGAACTCGTGGACCGCGACCTCGCCCAGGCCATCCGCTCGCCGGTGCTCGAAGCGGCGATCCCGGCGCCCCTGCGCGACCCCGACGGGCGCTGGTTCGCCCTCTCGATGCGGGCGCGGGTCATCTACGCCGACAAGGCGCTGACCGACCTCACCGCGGTTCCCTACGAAGAGCTCGCCGACCCGAAGTGGAAGGGCAAGCTCTGCCTGCGCTCCGGGCAGCACCCCTACAACACCGCCCTGATCGCGCATTACCTCGTCAAGCACGGCTCCGAGAAGACGGAAGCCTGGCTGAAGGGCGTGAAGGCCAATCTCGCCCGCAAGCCGGCCGGCGGCGACCGCGACGTCGCCCGCGACATCCTGGCCGGCACCTGCTCCATCGGGCTCGGAAACTCCTACTACGTCGGCCTGATGCGGTCGGGCAAAGGCGGCCCCGAGCAGGAGACCTGGGGCTCGGCCATCAAGGTGGTGATGCCGACCTTCGCCGGCGGCGGCACCCACGTGAACGTATCGGGTGCGGTGGTGGCCAAGAACGCGCCCAACCGCGACGAGGCGGTCAAGCTCCTCGAGTTCCTGGTCTCGGACGAGGCCCAGGCGATCTACGCCAAGGGCAACTTCGAATATCCGGTCAAGGCCGGCGCTCCCATCGAGCCGCTGCTCACGGCACTGGGGCCGTTGACGATCGATAGCGTGTCGATCGCCGACATCGCCCGCAACCGCAAGGCGGCGAGCCTGCTGGTCGACAAGGTCGGGTTCGACAACTGACCGGGTCCGTGCTCACCGCGGCGGCACCGCACGGGTTGACGCCGCCTCCGGTGGCCGACCTCGCACGTCGGTCGCCGAGCCTGCCAGCCGGGCAGATCGGCTGGATCGTCGCGGCCCTGGCGCTGGCCGCGCTGGTGCTCAGCCCGATCGTCTCGCTGGGCGTCTCGGCGCTGGCCGGCACGGGCGAGCTCTGGCCGCATCTGGCCGCGCATGTCCTGCCCCAGGCCCTGCGCGACACTGGGCTGCTGCTGGCCGGCGTCGGCATCCTCGTCGTCGTCATCGGGGCGGGCAGCGCCTGGCTGGTCTCGGCCTACGCCTTTCCCGGCCGCCGCTGGCTGGAAGCCGGATTGCTGCTGCCGCTGGCGGTGCCGACCTACATCGTGGCCTTCGCCTACCTCGACCTGATGCACCCGATCGGACCGGTGCAATCGACCCTGCGGGCCGCCCTCGGCATCGCGCGGCCCGGCGACCTCGTGCTGCCGGACCTGCGCTCGATGCCCGGCTGCATCGTGCTCCTCGCCTTCGTCCTCTACCCCTACGTCTACCTGCCGACCCGGGCGCTGTTCCTGATGCAGGCCGGCGGCCTCGTGGAAGCGGCCCGCTCCCTCGGGCGGGCGCCGTCGGCCGTCTTCCTCACCGTAGCGCTGCCGCTGGCGCGGCCCGCCATCGCGGTGGGGGTGAGCCTCGCGCTGATGGAAGCGCTCAACGACGTCGGCGCGGCGGAATTCCTCGGCGTCCGCACCCTGACGGTCCAGGTCTACGCCACCTGGATCAACCGGTCCGACCTGCCGGGTGCGGCCCAGATCGCCCTCGTGATGCTCGCCCTCGTCCTCGCCCTGGTGGCGGCCGAGCGCTGGGCCCGGCGCGGCCGGGGCTACGCCGCCACGGCGCGCGCGCCCCGGTCCATGGTGCGGCAGGAGCTCACGGGCGCCCGCGCCGCCCTCGCCTTCGGCCTCGGGCTGTTGCCGGTCGCGATCGGCTTCCTGATCCCGGCGGCCTATCTCGCCGCCGGCGCGGTCTCGCGCATCACCAGGGTCGGCCTGCCGCCGACGCTGTCGACCGAAGTGGCCAACACCGTGCTCTATGCCGCCATCGCCACGGCGATCGCCACCGTGATCGGATTCCTGGTGGCGGCGGCCCCCCGCCTCGCCTCGCCGCGCATCGGCGGCGCCCTCATCCGCATCGCCAGCCTCGGTTACGCCCTGCCGGGCACGATGCTCGCCGTGGGATTGCTCACTCCCCTGGCGCTGATGGATGCCGGGCTCTCGCGCATCACCGAGGCGCTGTTCGGGGCGAGCCCCGCCCTGATCGGCCTCGGCACGGGCAGCGCCCTCGTCACCGCCTACCTGGTGCGCTTCCTCGGCGTCGGCATCGGCACCTGCGAGGCCGGTCTGGCGCGGGTGCCCGCCAGCATGCCCGATGCCGCGCGCATGCTCGGGCGTGGCCCGGCCGCGACGGTGCGGCAGGTGCAACTGCCCCTCGCCTGGCCGGCGCTGGTGAGCGGCGCGCTCCTCGTGTTCGTCGATTGCGTCAAGGAACTGCCGGCGACGCTGCTCCTGCGCCCGCTCAACGTCGAGACGCTGGCGACGCATCTCTACGGCGAAGCGGCACGGGGCACCTACGAGGACGGCACGGTGGCGGCCCTCCTCATCGTCCTCGTCGGGCTGGTGCCGGTGGCGGTGCTGCTGCGCCTCGACGGACGCGGACGCCGCGTTTCGGTCGATCCGTAGCGCGATCCGCCCTTGACGGGCCGGGTTTGCCCGCCCTAGAAGGCGCCACGGTCCGGGTGCGTAGCTCAGCGGGAGAGCATTCGCTTCACACGCGAAGGGTCACAGGTTCGATCCCTGTCGCGCCCACCATTTCCCCTCATGCCACCTCTTCGAGTGGGACGAGGGCCGTGACAGCCTCCACCAGATCGTCGAAGTGCGAGATCACCCGGTCGGCCCCGAGGGCATCGACCGGCGTATCGGTGTAGCCGAAGGTCACCCCCACCACCGGGATTCCGGCCGCCTTGGCCGCATCGATGTCGGCGCGGGAATCGCCCACCATCACCGCCCGTGCGGGATCGCCTCCGGCCCGGGCGACCGTGAGCGTGATGTGGCGCGGGTCGGGCTTGAAATAGGGGAAGGTCTCGCGGCCGCAGATGGTGGCGAAGCGATCGGCGACGCCGAGCAGCGTCAAGAGTTCGACCGCATGACGCTCGTACTTGTTGGTGCAGACCGCCAGGCGATAGCCCCGCGCCGCCAGGGCATCGAGCGCTTGCACCACGCCCGGGTAGAGATGCGACTCGACGCACAGGTTCCGGCCGTAATGCGCGATGAAATCGGCGAACAGGGCTTCCAGCCGCTCGGGCGTCAGGTCCCGGCCCGCGGCGGAGAAGCCGCGCTGGATCAGGGCCTTGGCCCCCGCCCCAATCATGTCGCGGGCCTCGTCGAGGGGAAGCTGGCCCAAGCCCTCGCGGGCGAGGATCGCGTTGAGAGTGCCCACGAGGTCGCCGGCGGTCTCGGCCAGGGTGCCGTCGAGGTCGAACACGGCGATGGGCGGCAAGCTCGTCATGGGGTCTCGCGCTGTCTGTGGAGGAAGCCCTTGGCTAGCGGGGGGGGCGACACCGATCAAGGCTCGCACCGGAGGGTCACGGTTGCGCCGCAAGGGGCCGCTAGCGCTCCTGCCGTTGCGCAAAGGGTCACTCGGGGCAAGGCGATGATGGACAGGGCGACGGAACGGGGCCGGCCTCGCGGTGACGGCGGCGCGGCGCGGCGCGGCAGCGGTCGCGGCCTCGCCTGGGGGGTCTGCGCCGTGCTCGCGGCCGGCCCGGCGCTCGCCGGCTCCTACGAGTTCGTGCCGGCCCCCCAGATCGACCTCAACCGCGTCTACCGGGTCGACCGGGTGACCGGCGAGGTCACCTCCTGCCAGTACGGCCTGCGCGAAGGCGCGGTCGGCAGCGTCGGCGTCACGGTCTGCTACGGCGCGGGCGAAGGCGCGAGCGCGCAGGTCGCCTCCGAGTACGGCCTCGTCGCCACCCGCCACAGCCGCGAGGCTGGCGTGTTCCGCGTCAACTACCGCACCGGCGAGATGAGCATCTGCTACGTCCAGACGCAGAAGGACGCGGTGGTCTGCACCGCCCAGGCCAATCCGCCGGCGGCCGACGAGGGACCCGCCGCGGGCGGCGCGAACCAACGCTCCGTCCCCAGCGTGACCCCGCCTCAGGGACGTCCCTAAAGCCGGCCGCGCAGGCCCGAGGCCGGGCTTGGGCGTTTGCCGGGTCCCGCAGCCATGCTAGGGCCAGCCGACCGTCACGACGAGCCGAGCCGAGCCATGCACGCTTCCTCCCTGCCCGTTGCCGCCGAGTCGGTGTCGTGAGCGGCCCGGACCTGCGCCGCGCTGCGGCCGAGCGGGCGCTCGTCCTCGTCGAGGACGGCATGCGCCTCGGGATCGGCACCGGCTCCACCGCCAACGTGTTCGTGGCCCTGCTGGGCGAGCGCGTCCGCGCCGGCTTCGACGTCATCGGGGTGCCAACCTCGGAAGCGACGCGGCATGCCTGCGAGGCCGCCGGCATCCGTCTGACGACCCTCGACGAGACGCCGGAGCTCGACCTGACCATCGACGGCACCGACGAGGTCGACGACACCCTGCGCCTGATCAAGGGCGGCGGCGGCGCCCTCCTGCGGGAGAAGATCGTCGCCCACGCCAGCCGGCGCATGGTGGTCATCGCCGATGCCGCCAAGCATGTGGCGACGCTGGGGGCGTTCCCGCTGCCGATCGAGGTCAATCCCTTCGGCCTCGGGGCGACCCGCGTGGCCGTCGCGGCGGCCATTGCGTGCAGCGGCTGCGCCGGGTCGCTCGAGATTCGCCGAACCCCGGACGGCGCGGCGCTCCTCACGGACGGCGGCCACCTCATCCTCGATGCGCACCTCGGTCGCATCCCCGACCCGGAGGCCCTCTGCGCGGCGCTCTGGGCGGTGCCCGGCGTCGTCGAGCACGGCCTGTTCCTCGGGCTCGCCGACGGCGCGATCCTGGCCCATGCCCGCGACGGGCGGGCCGAGATCACCTGTCTCGGCCGCGTCTGAGACGCGCCTGTCGTCGTCCGCTGCCATGTCGTTCGTCGTTCTCCCCATCGCAGCCCCATCCGGAGCGCCCGCCATGTCCTCCCGCATCTCCGTCCGCCTTCCGCTGGCGCTGGCCCTAATCCTGGCCGGAGCCCTCTCGGCACCGGCGCTGTCGCAGCAACCTCCGGCGCCGGCCAAACCGGCCGCCAAGCCCGCCGCCAAGCCTGCCGCGCCGACCCCGCCCGCGCCCTCGACCCCCGCCGCGCAGACCCCGGCGATCAACCCGAACCACCTCGCCCTGGCACGGGAGGTGATGCTGTCCTCCGGCATCGCCCGCTCGTTCGATTCGATCATCCCGGCCTTCGGCGAGCAGATTCGCCAGGGAGCCGTCACCCGGCCCGAGCTCGGCAAGGACCTCGACGAGGTTCTGGTCGGCCTCGCCCCCGAGATGGAGCTGCAGAAGCAGAGCATGATCGACACGGCCGCGCGCATCTACGCCCGCCGCCTGACCGAGGCCGAGCTCACCGAGATCGCGACGTTCTTCCGCTCGCCCGCCGGCAAGCGCTACGTGGAGACGCAGCCGCAGGTGCTCGACGAGATGGTGCAGGCGATGCAGACCTGGACCCAGGACGTTTCGGAATACGTCATGGTCCGGGTGAGGGCCGAGATGGCCAAGCGCGGCCACCAGCTCCAGTAGCGCCATGGCGCGGACCACCGGAGCGGTCGGGGCCCTTCACGGCCTCGGCGCGATCGTCCTCGCGGCGGTGCCGCTGGCGATGGTCCTGGCCAATCGGTCGAGCCCTGCCGTCGTCGGGCTCGCCGCCCTCCTGTTCCTCGCCGCCGGGCTGATCGAAGACCGGCGCGCCGTCGTCGCCGCGGTGGCATCGCCGCTGCGCTCGCCGCTCGGTCTCTGCGCCCTCGCCTTCCTGGCCTGGTGCGGCCTTTCGTTCGCCTGGAGCCCCTTCCCCGCCCTGTCGCTTCGCACCGCGAGCGAGTTCCTGCCGACGCTGCTGGCGGCCTACCTCGTGGCCCGCCTGGCGCCGGGGCGCCTGCCGGCCGGAACGGCGACCCTGGCCGCCGGGATGTTCGGCCTCGCCTGCCTCGTCGTCGTGGCCGATCTCGCCAGCGACCTCGCCCTGCGCAGGCTGCTCGGCGGGCGGATCGCCTATTTCGTCCACAACCGGCCGGCGATGACGATCCTGCTCGTCGGAATCACCCTGACGGGCCTCCTCCTGGCGCAGGGGCGGCGATGGTGGGCGCTGGCCGTGGTCGGGCTGGGGCTTACGGCCATCCTGCGCTCGGTGAGCGGCGCGGCCAGCCTCGGGCTCCTGGCGGGGCTCGCGATGCTGGCGGTGACGCGGCTGGCACCCGCGCGGGTCGCGCTCGGCCTCGCCGGGGCCGGCCTCTGCCTCGCCGTGGCGCTCGCACCGATCGAAGGGGAGATCCTCCACAGGCTGATGCCCGAGGCGGCCCACGACAGGCTCGTCCAGAGCAGTTCGCGCGCCCGCGTCGCCATCGCCCGCAGTTTCGGGGCGGCGGTGGCCGCCGACCCCTGGACGGGGGCGGGCTTCGGCACCTCCGCGCGCTTTGCCGACGTGCCGGCGGCGCAAGGCCTCGAGCCGGACCTGCGGGCGATGCTGGCGGTGGGCCATCCCCACAACAGCTTCCTGCAGGTCTGGGCCGAACTCGGGATCGTCGGTGCCGCGTTGGCGAGCGCCGTCCTCCTCCTGACCCTGCGAGGGATCGCGGGGCTGCCGCCTCCCGACATGGCGGTGGCCCTCACCCTCGTCGCGGCGGCCAGCGCCATCGCCTTCGTCGAGCACGGGGCGTGGCAGCCGTGGTGGACGGCCGGGCTCGGCGCGGCGGTCGTATGGCTGCGCGAGACCGGGACCGGTCAGGCCGCCTCGGCCTCGACGCGGTTGCGGCCGGAGTCCTTGGCCCGGTAGAGGGCGAGGTCGGCCCGCTTGAGCATGGCGGCGGCGGTGTCGTCCTCGCCCCGGCGGGCGGAGACGCCGATGGAGACCGTGACGGGCACCGTGCGGGTTCCCTTCTGGACGAGGAAGGGCGTGGCCTCGATCCGCTCGCGGATGCGCTCGGCGATGATGTGGGCGCCGGCGACGTCGGCGTCGGGCAGGATGATCACGATCTCCTCGCCGCCGTAGCGCGCCACGATGTCGATCCCGCGGGTATGGGTGCGGACGCGCTCGGCGAAGGCCCGCAGCACCTCGTCGCCGGCATCGTGACCGTAGGTGTCGTTGATGGTCTTGAAGCGGTCGATGTCGAGCAGCAGCGCCGAGACCGGCCGCTGGCGCAGCCGCGCCTCCTCGAACAGGCCGCCGAGGTGGCTGTCGAGGTAGCGCCGGTTGTGCAGGCCGGTGAGGCCGTCGGTGATGGCGAGCTCCATCGAGGCGTTGACCGCCCCGCGAAGCACCTCGGAGAACCGGCGGCGGCGGACCTGCGTGCGCACCCGCGCCACGAGTTCGTTTCGGTCGACGGGGCGCATCAGGTAGTCGTGGACGCCGAATTCGAGGCCGCGCACCACCCTGGCGCGGTCGTGCTCCTCGGCGATCATGATGACGGGCATGGTGCGGGTGCGGTCGAGGGAGCGCAATTGGCTGCACAGGCGCAGGCCGTCGAAGCCCGCGAGGTCGAGGCTGACCAGGGCGACCTCGAAGGCGCCCTCGGCGGCCAGCACCATGGCCCGGTGCGGATCGGGCTCGACGGTGACCGTGTGCTGCTGGGCCAGCGCCGCCGCCAGTCGCTCGGACGAGCGCGGGCGGTCGTCTACCAGGAGGATCTGGGCGTCCTGGCCCGTCTCGGCGGTGGCGAGCGCGATGGCGTCGCCCATGCCCATGGCGCGCGAGGCCAGGGCCCGGCTGCGCAATTCGTCGGTGACGGCCTTGAGACGCACCAGGCTGCGTACCCGGGTGAACAGCGCGGTGTCGTCGATGGGCTTGGTCAGGAAATCGTCGGCCCCGGCGTCGAGGCCGCGCAGGCGGTCAGAGGGCTGGTCGAGGGCGGTGACCATCACGATGGGCAGGTGTGCCGTCACCGGGTTGTTCTTGAGGTGCCGGCAGACCTCGAACCCGTCCATGCCCGGCATCATCACGTCGAGCAGGACGAGGTCGCACAAGCCCTTCTCGCAGATGGCGATGGCATCCGGCCCGTTCATGGCCGCGATGACGTCGAAATACTCCAACGCCAGCTTGGTCTCGAGCAACTTCACGTTGGGGAAGAGGTCGTCGACGATCAGGACCCGTGCGGACATCGTTCCTCATCGCTCCTTGTGGACCACGCGGCGGCCGGTGGGGGTACCCCTCGACGGCGCCGGCGCGATCGTCTTCAACGGGTGGGGCTCGGCGCCGCCCGTCCAGCCTTCGTCCCGTTCAGGCGGGTCGTTCGTCGCCAAGGTACAGGCGAACCGTTGAAAGAAACTTTGCGACCGAGATGGGCTTGGAGAGATAGGCCTCGCAACCGCCTTCACGAATGCGTTCTTCGTCGCCCTTCATGGCGAAGGCGGTGATGGCGATGACGGGGATGCCCTTGAGGTCGTCGTCTTCCTTGAGCCACTTCGTCACCTCGAGGCCGGAGACCTCGGGCAGCTGGATGTCCATGAGGATCAGGTCGGGGCGATGGGTGCGGGCGAGGTCGATCGCCTCGATGCCGTTGGCGGTCTTGAGGGTCGCGTAGCCATGGGCTTCCAACAGGTCGTTGAAGAGCTTCATGTTCAGTTCGTTGTCTTCGACGATGAGCACGGTTTTCTTCATGGCCTGTCATTCCCGGCTAGTCCGCGGCTCATTTTGAAGACGCCAGCCCCGTTTCAACCAGACTTAACCGGTACATGTTGATGAAACGCAAATCCGATCAAGGGCCTGATTCGGCCGAACGCCTCGCCCTGGCGGTCCTCGGCTGGATCGCCGGCGACGAAGACCGGCTTTTTCCCTTCCTGGCCCTCACCGGCATGACGCCGGACACCCTGCGCGCGAGTGCGGCCGAGCCGGGCTTTCTGGCCGGCGTCCTCGATTTCGTCATGGGCGACGAAGCGGTGCTGATGGCCTGCGCCGCCAGCCTAGAGGTACCGCCCGAACGCATCGCCGCGGCATGGCGGCGGTTGGGCCCGAGCGAGCCGGACGACGGGTTCGCGTGACGGGGGAGGCGCAGTGGCGGACGCGGCGACCGCCGCGGTGATGGCCCGCGATGCCGTCTGCCGCGATTGCAGCGCTCGCCAGGACGAAGGGTCCGTCCGCTGCCGGGCCTGCGGTTCGCCGCGCTTGCTCGCGCACCCCGAACGCGACATCCTCGCCATCGCGCATGTGGATTGCGACGCGTTCTACGCGGCGGTGGAGAAGCGCGACGATCCGGCGTTGCGCGACCGCCCGCTGATCATCGGCGGCGGCCGGCGCGGGGTGGTCGCCACCGCCTGCTACCTCGCCAGGGTCTCGGGCGTCCATTCGGCGATGCCGATGTTCGCCGCCCTGAAGGCGTGCCCCGATGCGGTGGTGCTGCGCCCGGACATGGCCAAATACGCCCGGGTCGGCCGCGAGGTTCGCCAGATGATGCGCGACCTCACCCCGATGGTGGAACCGCTCTCCATCGACGAGGCCTTCCTCGACCTCTCCGGCACCGAGCGCCTGCACGGGACGAGCCCGGCGCTCACCCTGGTCCGCTTCGCACGGCGCGTGGAGACCGAGATCGGCATCAGCGTCTCGGTGGGCCTCTCCGACACCAAGTTCCTGGCCAAGATCGCCTCAGACCTCGACAAGCCGCGTGGCTTCTCGATCCTCGGCCGCGGCGAAGCACAGGCTTTCCTGGCCGGGCGCCCCGTCTCGATCCTGCCGGGGATCGGCCCGGCCGGGCAGGCCCGTCTCTCCGGGCTCGGCATCCGCAAGATCGCCGACCTGACCCGCATCGATCCCGAACGCCTGCACGCGGCCCTGGGACGGGAGGCCGGCCGGCTGCGGGCATTGGCGCGGGGCGAGGACGATCGCCCGGTGCGGCCGTGGCGCGAGACCAAGAGCGTGTCGGCGGAGACCACCCTGGCCGACGACCTCGGCACCTTCGAGGCCCTGCGGCCGATCCTCTGGCGGCAATGCGAAAAGGTGTCCGAACGTCTCAAGCGCGCCGACCTCGCGGCGGCCACCGTCACCCTGAAGCTCAAGGATTCGGGATTTCGCCTTCGCACCCGCGCCCGCGGCCTGGCGCCGACGCAGCTCGCCGCCAGGCTCTACCCGGTGGCGGAAGCCCTCCTGCGCGAGGCCTGCGACGGCACGCCCTACCGGCTGATCGGCATCGGCGCCGGCGACCTCTCCGAGGGGACGACCGCCGACCGGGCCGATCTCCTCGACGGCGACCTCGGTCGCATCGCCAAACGCGAATCCGCCCTCGACAGCCTGCGGCTGCGGTTCGGCGAGGCCAGCATCCAGCGCGGGCTCGGCTTCAGCGGGACGGTACGCGACCCCAAGGCACCCCGCGGCGGCCGATAGGACCAGCGACGAGGGGCTCGCCCGGGGGAGCGTCGATCAGGGCGCGCACTCCTTCGCCGTCTCCGCCGCGCCGGCCTTTGTCGGCGGGGTGAGGTCGAGGCGGGTCAGATCGCCGAGGATGGCGAAGCTGCCGTAGTCGAGCTTCAAGGCGCCGCTGACGCCGTTGTCGTAGAGGTCGAAGGTGAGCACGTAGATCGGGGTGCGTTCGCCGTCGCCCTGCGTGTAGTAGCTCAAGGTGACAGGCCAGCGCGGCATCGTGGTCATCTCGCCCTCGCGCAGGGGCTTGTCGCGCTCGCCCTTGTCGCGCTCGCCCTTGGGCGCACCCTCGACCTTGCGTCCGATCACCGCCAGGGTGTCGTAGACCTTGCGGCCGTCGTCGGAGCCGTCGAACACCTTCACCGACAGGGTGCTCTCCCCCGCCCTCCCGGCCTCGATCAGCCGGCGCATGTGGATGCTCGGAAACAGCACCGGGCCGGTGGCCTGGAACTGGTCGCGCTTCGGCTCCTTGAGCTTGACCTTGATGGTCTCGGCCCCGCTCTCGGCGGTCCCATCCACCGCCTGGGACGGCGCCTCGTTGAGGAGGGTGGCGGTCTTGAAGCGGAAGTTGCGACCATCCCCGCTCTCGAACGTCGTGTTGCGCAGGTCGGACGTCCGGCTCCCGCTCTCCCCGCTCTGGAGCTGCGTCACCTGGCGGGTCTGCATCGTGTAGCCCTTGCAGGCGTCGCCGCCGAAATCGAGGACGATGCGACCGCGCGCACTCTCCACCGAACGGCTGGCGCTGCTCTCGGCCAGGGATAGTTCGTACACCGCGCGGTGCCCGGCGAGGCGGATCGGCTCCGCCGCCTGCGCAGCCCCCGCCGCCACGACGAGGCCCGCCGCCATTCCTCCCAACCGCCGTGACGACCGCATGGTGTCTCCCTGTTCGAACGCGAGCCGACCAAAACCCGTCCGGTCGCACCGCCCACACATAGTCACGCCGGCTTAGGCGACAATGCGGGCTCGGAGTGGTCGGACCGCGACGTGCCGTGGAGACCCCTCGGCGATGGTGAGGCGCCATCGGCAATGGCAGGGGCCCATCGGCAGTGGCGGGAACCCATTGGCAGTGGAAAGCCGCAGGGCGTGCATGGTCTCCCTTGCATACGGCTCGACGCCTCCTGTACGGTCGCGCTGATTGGCGATGCATCCGGCGCGACGGCCAATACACGACGGTTCGACGACGACCAGAGCGCGCGTCGTGATGGGTTTGCCGTCGGCGAAACCAGCGTTCCCGTGGAAGGCGTGCGGTTCTTTTCAATACACCGTGTCATGACGACATCGTGAAATGGCCTTTTCGACTGGGTCGTTACGAAGATGGCGGGTGCGGGTGTTGCGTCGTGACGGGGCGATGATCGAATGTCTGAGGGGGCGATGATGGACACAGTCCCGGGCTGGACGGATGAACGCGTCGCGCTGTTGCGCCGCCTCTGGGAAGAGGGTCTGAGCGCGAGCCAGATCGCGACGCAACTGACCGGCGTGACCCGCAACGCCGTGATCGGGAAGGTCCACCGCCTGGGGCTTTCGGGACGCGTGAAGAGCGCCGACACCGCGATCGCGGGGCGCAAGAAGGCGACCCGCGAGGCGGAGGTCGAGATCATCGTCGAGGAGGCGACGCTCCCGCCGCCGGTGGAACCGATCGTCGTCGAGGCGGTCGTCGCTGCCGCCACACTCGACGTCGCGCTGCCCGCCGATCCCGTCACCCTGGCGGTCTCGCGGCGGGTGACGATCATGGACCTGCGGGAAGCGATGTGCCGCTGGCCGATGGGGGACCCGACCTCGACGGACTTCTACTATTGCGGCGACCGGGCGATCACCGGCCTGCCCTATTGCACCCATCACGCCGAGATCGCCTATCAGCCGGCGACCGAGCGCAAACGCGACCGCCGGGCCGGCGGATTCCGCTGATCCCTCACGGCCGGCTCGCGGCCGGGCGGCGGATGTCGCGGTCGGGACGGCGATACCGCGCGTGGCGGCCTCACGCGTCGACGGCGAAGGTCTCGTCGAACGAATAGCCTGAGCCGCGAACGGTGCGGATGGGATCGGACTGGGTCGTGCGGTTGATGGCCTTGCGCAGGCGGCCGACGTGGACGTCGACGGTGCGCTCGTCGATGTAGACGTCGTGACCCCAGACGCCGTCCAGGAGCTGTTCGCGCGAGAACACCCGGCCGGGGCTCTGCATCAGGAATTCGAGCAGCTTGAACTCGGTGGGCCCGAGGTGGATCTCGCGGCCCTGACGGCGGATGCGGTGGCTGACCCGGTCGAGCTCGATGTCGCCGGCGATGAGCAGGCTCGCCACATGCGCCGGCTTGGCGCGCCGCAGCAGCGCCCGCACCCGCGCCAGCAGTTCGGGCACCGAGAACGGCTTGACAATATAATCGTCCGCCCCCGTGCCGAGACCGCGGATCCGGTCGCCCTCCTCGCCGCGGGCCGTGAGCATGATGACGGGCAGGGTCTCGCTCTCGCGGCGCGCACGGATGCGGCGGCAGAGCTCGATCCCCGACAGGCCGGGCAGCATCCAGTCGAGCAGCACCAGGTCGGGAAGCTGTTCCTGCAGGCGCAGGTCCGCCTCGTCGCCGCGGGCGGCCGCGTCGACGGTGAACCCCTCCGCCTCGAGGTTGTAGCGGAGGAGGAGGGTAAGGGCCTCCTCGTCCTCGACGATCAGGATACGCGTACTCATGGGCTTTGTCTGGGATGTCCCTGCCGGGGGCTTCAGGCGCCGGTCGGCGGCTCCACCATGGCGTAGTTCGACGCGTCGTTCTTCGGGCGATCGGTGGGAAGGTTCTCACCGGTGACGAGGTAATGGATCGTCTCGGCGATGTTGGTAGTGTGGTCGCCGATCCGCTCGATGTTCTTGGCGCAGAACAACAGGTGCGTGCAGAACGAGATGTTGCGCGGGTCTTCCATCATGTAGGTCAAGAGCTCGCGGAACAGCGAATTGTAGAGGGCGTCGATGGCGCCGTCCCGCTCCCAGACGTCGTGCGCCGCCTTGATGTCGCGGCTGGAATAGGCGTCCAGCACGTCCTTGAGCTGCTCTTGGACGAGGTCGCCCATGTGCTGCATGCCCACGACCACCTTCTGCGACTGGATCTCGCCGGCGATGGCGATGACGCGCTTGGCGACGTTCTTGGCCAGATCGCCGATCCGCTCGAGATCGCTCGACACGCGGATCGCCGAGATGGTTTCGCGCAGGTCGATGGCCATCGGCTGGCGCCGCGCAATGAGCAGGATCGCCCGCTCCTCGATCTCGCGCTGCAGTACGTCGAGGCGCTGGTCTGCCGCGATGACCGTCTGGGCCAGGGTGGCGTCGCGCCGCACGAGGGCGTGGCCCGCCTCGTTCATCATCTTCTCGGCGATGCCGCCCATCTCGGAGATCGCGCGGCGCAGGTCCTCGAGGTCGGTGTCGTAGGAACTGACGATATGGTCGGGCATGATCGCACTCCTCGGGTCGGCGCCCCGGCGGGGAACGGCGAACGGGATCGGTCGGGAGGGTATTTCGCAGCGGACGAGGTCGGGCCCGATGCGATGTCTGAAGGGGACCGTCCGCCAGTCGAACGGCCTCAGCCGAAGCGGCCGGTGATGTAGTCCTGGGTCTGGCGTTTCTCGGGGTTCATGAAGATCCGGGTGGTGGGCCCGAATTCCACGAGTTCGCCGAGGTACATGAACGCCGTGAACTGCGAGATGCGGGCGGCCTGCTGCATGTTGTGCGTCACGATGACGATCGTGAACTCGGAGCGCAGCTGCTCGATCAGCTCCTCGATGCGTCCCGTCGAGATCGGGTCCAGCGCCGAGGTCGGCTCGTCGAACAGGATCACCTCCGGGCGCTGGGCGACGGTGCGGGCGATGCACAGGCGCTGCTGCTGGCCGCCGGAGAGGCCCATGCCGGACTGCTTGAGCTTGTCCTTGGCCTCGTCCCACAGGGCCGCCTTGCGCAGGGATTCCTCGACGCGGATGTCGAGATCGGCCTTGGACAAGCGCTCGTACAGGCGAAGGCCGAAGGCGACGTTGTCGTAGATCGACATCGGGAACGGCGTCGGTTTCTGGAACACCATGCCGATCTTCGAGCGCAGCTCGTTGAGGTCGATCTTCGGGTCGAGGATGTTGCGACCGTCGAGCATGATCTCGCCCTCGGCCCGCTGCTCGGGATAGAGGCTGTAGATCCGGTTGAAGGTGCGCAGCAACGTCGACTTGCCGCAGCCCGACGGGCCGATCAGCGCCGTCACCTGCCGGTCGTGGAAGTTGAGGTTGACCGACTTCAGGCCGTGGAAGTTGCCGTAATAGAAGTTGAGATCCTTCACGGCGATGCGGATCGGGGCGTTCTCGTCCGCCTTGTGGCGCCCGGTCAGTTGGGCGGCTTGGATCGCGGGCTCGGCGCTCATCGTGGGTTCGTCCTTGTCGAGACGGAAGAGGAAGGGACCGGATCGGCGCGCTGTCAGCGCGCGCGATCGCTCTTGATGACGAAGCGGGCCACGATCGACAGGGCGAGGATCGTGACGGTGATGAGGAGCGCCCCGGCCCAGGCCAGCTGCTGCCAGTTCGGATAGGGAGACAGCGCGAACTGGTAGATCATCACCGGAAGGTTGGGGATGCCGCCCATCAGGTTGGCCGAAAACCAGCTGTTGTTGTTCAGCGCCGTGAACAGCAGCGGTGCCGTCTCGCCCGCGATCCGGGCCAGGGCCAGGATGATGCCGGTGACGATGCCCGCGCTCGCCGCGCGCCAGGTGATCGCCTTGATCACGATGGAGGGCGGAGCGCCCAGCGCCGCGCCCGCCTCGCGCAGGGTGGAGGGGACGAGGCGCAGCATGTCCTCGGTGGTGCGCACGATGACCGGGGTGGCGATGATGGCGAGTGCCACGCCGCCGGCCCAGCCCGAGTAGCTGCCCATCGGCTTGACCATCAGCGTGTAGACGAAGAGGCCGATCAGGATCGAGGGCGCCGAGAGCAGGATGTCGTTCAGGAAGCGGATGATGTCCGCGAGCTTCGAGTTGCGGCCGTACTCCGCCAGGTAGGTTCCCGCGAGCACGCCAATCGGCGTGGCGATGACGATGCCGATCAGGGTCAGCACGAGGCTGCCGAGGATGGCGTTGGCGATGCCGCCGCCCTCGGAGCCCGGTCCGGGGGTCGGCTCGGTGAACAGCAGCGGGGAGAAGCCCTTCACCCCCTCGACGATGAGCATGAGCAGGATCGAGCCGAGCACGACGATCCCGATCCCCGTGGCGATGGTGCTCGCCACGATGAGGACCTTGTCGGCGATCCGCCGGCCGGACCGGACACGGCTGCCGGTGGTCGGTGCGGCCGCCCGTTGCGGGGGCACGGTGGGGTGAGTGGCAGAGGCCATGGGTGCGGTTTCCCTGCTCTCAGGCGACCTTCACGCGCCTGACGAGCAGGCGGGCGATGATCAGGACGATGAAGGTGACGACGAAGAGGATGCAGCCCAGCGCCATCAGCGCGTTCAGCTGCATGCCGTCGGCCTCGTTGAACTCGTTGGCGATGCGCGAGGCGATGGTCGAGCCCGGATCGAAGATCGAGGCCGACAGCCGGTTGGCGTTGCCGATGACGAAGGTCACCGCCATGGTCTCGCCGAGCGCGCGGCCGAGGCCGAGCATGATCGCGCCGATGATCGAGACCGAGGCCTGCGGCACCAGCACGTGCCGGACCACCTCCCAGGTGGTGCAGCCGATGCCGTAGGCGCTCTCGCGCAGGACCGTGGGGATCTGGTCGAGCATGTCGCGGGTGATCGAGGCCACGAACGGCACGATCATGATGGCCAGGATGATGCCCGCGGTGAGGATGCCGACGCCGGAGGGGACGCGGGCGTAGAACAGGGTGCCGACGATCGGCATGCCCTCGACCACGTTCGACACGGGAATCTGCACGAACTGCGCGAACAGCGGAGCGAAGATGAAGAGCCCCCACATGCCGTAGATGATGCTCGGCACCGAGGCCAGGAGCTCGATGGTCATCGAGACGGGCTTGCGCGCCCAGCCGGGGCAGAGCTGGGTGAGGTAGATCGCGATCCCCAGCGAGAGCGGCACGCCGATGATCAGGGCGAGAAAGGCCGATGCGACCGTGCCGATGATGGCGACGAAGGCGCCGTACTGCTCCTGGCCGATGTTCCAGGCGCTCGACGTGATGAAGCCGGGGCCGAACTCGCGGAAGGCCGGCCAGCCGCCGTAGGCGATCGAGGCCAGGATGCCGGCGAGGAAGAGGAGCACGAGCAGGGCGGAGGCGTAGGACGCGACCCGGAAGATCGTGTCGCCGAGGCCACCGGGCGTCTTACGGGCCGGGGCATCCCCGCTGCTGCGGGCCATGGCGATCTGTTCAGTCAAGGCGGCCATCCGAGTGTCTTCTCTTCAACGCGGTCTCGTACCGTGCGGCAGGGTGCGAGGCGAGGGGCGGCTCGTCTTGCGGATGAGAATGGGGCCGCCGCGGCGGCGGCCCCTGGGTCGGCGGCAGCCTTAGAAGACCGGCTTGCCGTCCTTGCCCTTGATCTCCTTCCACTCGGTCTTGACGAGGGAGACCACGTTGTCGGGCAGCGGGACGTAGTCGAGGTCGGCGGCGAGCTTGTCGCCGTTCTTGTAGGCCCAGTCGAAGAACTTGAGCACTTCGGCGGTCTTGGCCGGGTCGACCGGGTCCTTGTAGACGAGGACGAAGGTCGCCGCGGTGATCGGCCAGGAATCGTCGCCGCCCTGGTTTGTCAGCGCGATGCCGAAGCCGGGCGCCGACTTCCAGTCGGCGCTGGCGGCGGCCGCCTGGAACGACTTGTCGTCCGGCACGGGGAACTTGCCGGCCTTATTCTGGATCAGCGCGTAGCTGAGCTTGTTCTGCTTGGCGTAGGCCGATTCAACGTAGCCGATCGAGTTGGCGACCTGCTTGACGGTGGCGGTGACGCCTTCGTTGCCCTTGCCGCCCTGTCCGGCCGGCCAGGAGATGGTCGTGGCCGTACCGAACTCCTTCTTCCAGGTCTCGGATGCGGAGGAGAGGTAGGTCGTGAAGATGTTGGTCGTGCCCGAGGCGTCCGAGCGGTAGACGGGGGTGATCGGCGAGTCGGGGAGCTTCAGGCCCTCGTTGATCTTGGCGATCTTGGCGTCGCTCCACTTGGTGATCTTGTTGGCGTAGATGTCGGCGATGAGCTCGCCGGTCAGCTTGAGCTTGCCCGGCTCGACGCCGGCGATGTTCACGACGGTGACGACGCCGCCCATCACGGTGGGGAACTGCACGAGGCCGTCCTTGGCCAGGACTTCACCCTTCAAGGGCGCATCGGTGGCGCCGAAATCGACGGTCTTGGCCTGGATCTGCTTGATGCCGCCGCCCGAGCCGATCGACTGGTAGTTCAGGCCCGTGCCGGTGTCCTTACGGTAGGCTTCCGCCCACTTGGAATAGACCGGGAAAGGGAAGGTGGCGCCGGCACCGGTGATGTCGGCGGCCAGGGCAGGGGTCGCGAGCTGCGCGGCGGTGAGCCCGAGGGCGAGCGCATAGGTAACGGGTTTCATGGATCTCTCCGTCTTCGTTCGGCGGCCGATGCCGGATGCGGCACGATCCCCGAACCGTGCGGCGGCGCCCGAAGCGGGGCGCAGCGCGGTTCGGCGGCGTAGGGCCAGGACCGAGGCCGCTCTCCATCGCGGCTGGCGGACCGGTACCGCCTCGACAATGCCGGCCCTATGACGTTCCCATGACGGTGGGATGACAAGGGTGGGCAATCGGCTCCGACCAGGGCCGCCATCGGTGGACGGCGGCGTGCGATGGCACGGTTGGCGGGCTTCGTGCGTTGGTCGTCGGGTCGGTGCGTCGCGCGGCCGCGGACCGGCGTGCCGGTCCGACAGGGAGGGAGAAGGCCGTGGTGGACCGATCGAATGGGGTACCCGCGGACGGCTCACCGGAGGACGCGGCGTTCCTGGCCCTTCATGCGGAGCGCGAGAGGGTCGAACGCGATCTCGTCCTGGCGCAGCAGCGCCAGCGCTACGGCAGCGACACGGCGGACGTGGTGCAGGCCGGAGACGACGAGAAGAGCCTCCTGGCGCGGCTCGACCAGGTGCTCACGCAGCTGCGGGCCGCGGAGTACCGGCGACAGCCCGGCGCAAGGCGCTGGTAGGGAAGAAAACGATCAGGCAGCGCGGCGGCGGTCGCGCTCTTTATGGCGCAGCCGCAGAAGGAGGTCGACCTGCGTGTCGGTGATCGGCTGGGCCTCGCACAGATCCGCGTAGATCGTACGCAGCGCGACGCCGAGGTGGGCGCGGGTATGACCGGTCATGGTGGGCGGCGATTCGACCTGCACCGTGAGCTCGGGCTGGTTCGTGTCGTGTCCCTGGGTTGTCGTGCTGGCCATATCTTTCGATCCACCCCGCCGTTCCGAACGAATCGCTCGAACGGTCTGGGAGACCTAGCCTATGCGCGAACATAGTTAACGAAACGTTAATTTTTCGACGCGCGGGCGAAGGACTATTCAAGGGGTGCGGGCGTCAGGCGTCGGCCGCCTCGATCAGGCTGGCGGCGGCGGCGCGGGCCTCGTCGGTGACGGTGGCGCCCGCCAGCATCCGGGCGATCTCCTCGCGCCGCGCCGGTGCGGCCAGGGAGGCGACGCGGGTGGCGACCCGGTCGCTCCCCTTCACCGCATCCTTGGCGATGAGGAAATGGGTGCCCGCCCGCGCCGCCACCTGCGGCGCATGGGTGACCGCCACGACCTGGACGCGGGCCGCCAGACGCGACAGCCGCCCGCCGATGGCATCGGCCACGGCGCCGCCGACGCCGGTGTCGATCTCGTCGAAGATCAGGGTCGGGGCCGAGCCTTTGTCGGCGAGCACAACCTTGAGCGCGAGCATGAAGCGCGAAAGTTCGCCGCCCGAGGCCACCTTCATCATCGGCCCGGGCCGCGTCCCCGGGTTTGTCTGGGCCCAGAACTCGACCCGGTCGAACCCGCCGGCGTCGCGCGATTCGGGATCGGTCGCGATCTCGGTGATGAAGCGGGCCCGCTCCAGCTTGAGCGGCGGCAGTTCGGTCTTCACCGCCGCGTCGAGCTGCTTGGCCGCCCGCCGCCGCCCCTCGCTCAAGGCCGTGGCCGCCTTCACGTAATCCGCCTCGGCCTTGGCCAGGGTCGATTCGAGGCCGCCCAGCGCCTCTTCGCCGGCATCGATGGCGGCCACGTCCGCCTCGTAGCGGTCGCGCAGGGCGGCGAGGTCGTCGGCGGGGACGTCGTATTTGCGCGAGGCCGCGCGCAGGGCGAACAGGCGCTCCTCCACCCGTTCGAGTTCGCGCGGATCGAACTCGGCTTCGCGCACCGCCGCGTCGAGGACGTTGCGGGCCTCGTCGAGGGCGACGAGGGCTGCATCGAGGGCGGCGATGCAGGGATCGACCAGGGCGGGCAGCTGCGAGGCGCGCCGTTCGAGCTTGCGCAGGGCCGAGGACAGGTGGGGCACGCCGGAATGGGGGCCGCCGGCCGCATCCAGGGCCTCGTTGAGGTCGCGCGCCACCTTCTCGCTCTGCTGCATCGTGGTGCGGCGCTCGGCGAGCTGCGCCTCCTCGCCTGCTTGCGGATCGAGCTCGGCCAGTTCCCCCACGGCGTGGCGAAGGAAATCCGCCTCCTTGCGGGCGGCATCGATCCGGGCGCGGTGTTCGGTGAGGGCGGTCCTGGCCACCCGGACGGCCTTGGCCCTGTCGGCGACCCGGCCGACCTGGGGGGTGAGGCCGCCGAAGGCATCGAGGATGGTGCGGTGGGTGGATGGGTCGGCCAGCGCGCGGTCGTCGTGCTGCCCGTGGATCTCCACGAGGGACGCCCCCACCGCCCGCAGCACCTGGACGCCGACGGGCTGGTCGTTGACGAAGGCGCGGGTCCGGCCGTCGGCCATCTGCACGCGACGCAGGATGAGATCGCCCTCGGTATCGAGGTCGGCCTCGGCAGCGATGCGCCGGGCGGGGTGGTCGAGGCCGACGTCGAACACGGCGGTGACGCCGCCTTGGCCCTCGCCGTGGCGCACGAGGCGGCCGTCGCCGCGCCCGCCCAGCGCCAGGGCGAAGGCATCGAGCAGGATCGACTTGCCCGCGCCGGTTTCGCCGGTCAGGACCGACAGGCCCTCGCGAAAGCTCAGCTCGAGCCGGTCGATCAGGACGATGTCGCGGATCGCAAGCTGGATCAGCATGCCGCGTGTCGGGCCTTGGCTTGAGGGCGTCTGGCCTGGTCTCCAAGCCCCATTCCGCGACGTGTCACACGGGTTCTCGCGGCGCCGACGAACGGGCGACGCCGCCCGCAGGACTGCGCCCTCGCTCCCGGGACGCTACTGCGCCTCGGCGGTCCGGCCGATCACGGAACGGTAGACCTTGCTCAGCCAGGACGACTTCTCCTCGCGGGGCTCGAGGCCACCGCTCTGGAGGAGGGCGAAGGCGTCCTTGTACCAGGGGCTGTCAGGGAAGTTGTGGCCGAGCACGGCGGCCGCGGTCTGGGCCTCGGCGGTGATGCCGAGCGCCATGTAGGCCTCCACGAGACGCTCGAGGGCCTCTTCCGCGTGGCGGGTCGTCTGGTACTTGCTGACGACGTCGCGGAACCGGTTGATGGCCGCGGGGAAGTTGCGGCGCTCCAGGTAGAAGCGACCGACTTCCATCTCCTTGCCGGCGAGCTGGTCGCGGGTGATCTGGATCTTGGCCTTGGCGTCGGCCGCGTATTCGGAGGTCGGATACTTCTGGACGAGTTCCTGCAGGCCGTTGAGCGCTTTCTCGGCGCGCTCCTGGTCACGTGAGACGTCGGGGATCTGCTTGTAGTGCGACATCGCCATCAGGTACTGGGCGTAGGCCGCGTCCTTGCTGGCCGGATGACGCTTGATGTAGCGCTGCGAGGCGATGATCGCGTCCTCGTACTTCTGGCCCTCGTAATTGGCGTAGGCCGTCATCAGGAGCGCTTTGCGCGACCACTCCGAGTACGAATACTGCTTGTCGAGATCGCCGAACTTCTTGGCGGCCGCCTCGAAGTCGCGGTCCTCCATCTTCGCCAGGCCTTCGCTGTAGAGCGTGTTGGCGGGAACATCCGGGATCACTTCCGGCTTGTACTTCTCGGCGAAGGGATTGATCGAATCGAGGGCGTCGCAGCCACCGAGGCCGAGGCCGCAGACGGCCAACAGGACGGCCGCCAGCTTCGAGCGGTTGAGATCAGCCAAGGCCATTCCGGTCATCCCCCAACCGACCCCGCCGTATTCGGCGCGCGTCGTCAGCCATGTCACGAGTCGTTTCGAGCGGAGCGGGCATGTTGCCCGGATCGTGGTGCGAGTCACCGGCGATCGCGGAACCGTTCACAGACGATGAACGTCTGACGGCAGAATTGGGCGCGAAAGCGGCAGCGGTACGACGCCTGCGATCGCAGCGCCCGGCGTGTCCGGAATGCTACAGGTCGCCGGCGAAGGCGGCGAGGCCGAGGCCGGTGCCGAATTCGGCGATGGCGGCTTCACGGCGGCTGCCGGCCGCTTCGAGGATCGCGTAGTTGGCGCGGTCGGAGAACAGCGCGTCGAGGATGGCGACGTTCATGCGATGCCCGCCGCAATAGGAGCGGTATCCGCCCTGGAGGGGCAGCCCGGCCAGGGCGAGGTCGCCGACGGCATCGAGGAACTTGTGGCGGACGAACTCGTCGGCGAACCGCAGTCCCTCGGGATTGACGACCGTGGTCTCGCCGACGGCCACGGTGTTCTCCAGCGATGCACCGAGGGCGAACCCGGCCTTCCAGTAACGCTCGACGTCGCGCATCATGCCGAAGGTGCGGGCCGGCGCGATCTCGCGGCGGTAGGAGGCGGGGGTCAGGTCCATGGCCTTGCGGCTGCGGCCGATCACCGGGCTCTCGAAATCGATCTCGACGTCGAGGCGGAAGCCCCGGTCGATGGGGCGCAGCTCGGCGAAGGCGCGGTCGACCTGGACGCGAACGGTGCGCAGTACCTTGATCCAGCGCCGCTTGGCGCCGCAGGAGACGAGGCCGACGGCGTCGATCGCCTTGACGAAAGGCGCCGCGCTCCCGTCGAGAATCGGCATCTCGGGCCCGTCGATCTCGACGAGGGCATTGTCGACGCCCACACCGTAGAGGGCGGACATCAGGTGCTCGATGGTGGCAACCGCCCCGCTCTCGACGTCGCCGATCACGGTGCAGAGTTCGGTGGCGGAGACGCAGGCGTGATGCGCCTGGATCAACCGGTCGTTACCGGTCTCGACGCCCGTCCGCAGGAAGGCGATCCCGTGGTTGGCCGGGGCGGGCCTGAGGGTGATCTCGACCGGTTTCCCGGAATGGACGCCGATCCCGCTGAGGGATGCCGGTGCCTTCAATGTCGTCTGTTGGTTCGATCGCATTCCATAGCCCTCGGCCGTGACCGGCTACCGCAGCGCCACATAAATGGCGCCGGCGAAGCCCTTCGATCCGTCCGCTGCTTGAAGCCCCTGCGAGCGCTGACGGCGAAACCGCCGCGCCCTCGTCATTCCAAATTTTCTATAGCCGGGGCACCGAAGGCGTCCAAATCACGGTTTCTTACGCTCTGTTACAGACACGCTTTTGCGACGTGATCCTGATCCTGTTTCTTTATCAACGCCTTAACACATGGGCAGACCCGGGATCCTGAGATCCCGGGTCTGTTGCAGAAAAGTCTCAAGGCAGACGGGTCTGACCGTCAGTTGGCCTGGCGCCGGAGGAAGGCGGGGATCTCGAGCTGGTCGTCGTCCATCATCCGGCCTTGCGGCAGTGCACGCCCCTGCGGGTCGAGCTGGCCCTGGGGAGCCCGATACTGGGGCACCTGGGCGGCGGCCAGACGCCTGGCGTGCTCCGCCTGGGCCGCCACGTGGGCGGCGGTCTGCGAGGGTGCGGCCGGCGCACGGACCGGGGCGGGCGGTGCCGCCTCGGTCTCCTCGCGGCGACCGCCGAAGCCGACGGTGGCGAGGCGGCGCAGGAGCGTCATGCGCTTGTTGTCGGCGGGCTGCTCGTGAGCGTCCTCGCCCTGCTTGGCGCGGATCTGGGCCTGGGCCGGCATCGGCAGGTCCTGGATCTGCGGCATGCGCGGGGCGCGGGCGACCGGCACCGCCGGGCGCGGCGGCATGTAGGGGCCGGCGGCCGGCATCGGAGCCGGCTCGGGGGCCGGGGCCGGGGCCGGCTCGTAGGCCACCGCGGCCCGTGGCTGGGTCTGGGTCAGCACCACCTCGTCGCGCACGGCCAGGGCAGCCGGCGCCTCGAAGCGGATGGGCTCGGGCTTGGGGGCCACGGGCTGCTCGACGGGCGCCGGCGCGACGGCGACCGGCGCTACGGGGAGGTCTTGTCCGGCGGGGCGAAAGGTCGGCGCGGGCTGGCTGGCCCGCGCCCTCGCTTCCGCCCGCAGACGCTCGGCCACCTCGGCGATGCGCTGCTCGGTCTGCAGGATCTCGGTGCTGCTCTGGCCGCCGTTGGCGGTGATCAGGGCTGGCTCGATACCCGTGGCCACCACCGACACGCGGATGATGCCGTCGAGGCTCTCGTCGAAGGTGGCGCCGAGGATGATGTTGGCGTCCGAATCCACCTCTTCGCGGATGCGGGTGGCGGCCTCGTCGAGCTCGTACAGGGTGAGGTCGTTGCCGCCGGTGATGGAGATGAGCAGGCCGCGCGCACCCTTCATCGACACGTCGTCGAGGAGCGGGTTGGCGATGGCCGCTTCGGCCGCGCGGTTGGCGCGGTTCTCGCCCGACGCTTCGCCGGTGCCCATCATCGCCTTGCCCATGCCGCGCATGATGGCGCGCACGTCGGCGAAGTCGAGGTTGATCAGGCCTTCCTTGACCATCAGGTCGGTGATGCAGGCGACGCCCGAGTAGAGCACCTGGTCGGCCATGGCGAAGGCGTCGGCGAAGGTGGTCTTCTCGTTGGCGACCCGGAACAGGTTCTGGTTCGGGATCACGATCAGGGTGTCGACGGCGGCCTGGAGCTCCTGGATTCCGGCCTCGGCCGTGCGCATCCGGCGCACGCCCTCGAACTGGAACGGCTTGGTGACGACGCCGACGGTGAGGATGCCCATGTCGCGCGCCGCCCGGGCGATGACGGGGGCGGCTCCGGTGCCGGTGCCGCCGCCCATGCCGGCGGTGATGAAGCACATGTGGGCGCCCGAGAGCTGGTCGCGGATCTCGTCGATGACCTCGTCGGCGGCGGCCGAGCCGACCTCCGGGTGCGAGCCGGCACCGAGGCCCTGCGTGACGTTGAGGCCCATCTGGATGACGCGCTCGGCCTTGGACGAGGTCAACGCCTGGGCGTCGGTGTTGGCCACGACGAACTCGCAGCCGAGCAGGCCCGATTCGATCATGTTGTTGACGGCGTTGCCGCCGGCTCCGCCGACACCGAAGACGGTGATGCGGGGCTTCAGTTCCCGGATGTCCGGCGCCTGCAGACTGATGGCCATGGTGATGAGCCTCTCGTGCCTTTCACGTTTCGGTTGACGCCCGGCCACGAAGACCAGCGCCGATTTGCTTGTGCCGGGCTTGCGGCGGCCCCTCGCGGGAGGGCACCGGCCGCCGGCCCGTCGTTCCTAGAAGCTCTCGCGGAGCCAGCGTCCGACGCGCGAGAGGTAGCCATCCGTTCCCGTCGCCGCGAAGGCACCCTGCCCGCGCGGCTCGAAATGCTCCGCATGCGCCACCTGCGGGTAGACCAGCAGGCCGACGGCGGCGGAAAAGGCCGGTCCCTTGGCCGCTTCCGGCAGGCCGCGGATCCCGAGGGGGCGGCCGATCCGGACCTGTCCCTGCATGATCCGGCGGGTCAGCTCGGGGAGGCCGACGAGCTGGCTGGCGCCGCCCGTCAGCACCACGCGGCGGCCGGCCTGGCTGGCGAAACCCGCGGCGCGGAGCCGGTCGCGCACGAGCTCGATCACTTCCTCGACGCGGGGACGGATGATCCGTACGAGTTGCGAGCGCGGCACGTGGGTGGGGGCGTCGCCCTCGTCCTCGCCGACCCCGTGGACCGCGATCATGTCGCGGTCGTCCGAGGCCGTGGAGATGCACGAGCCGTAGAGCGTCTTGAGGCGCTCGGCCGCCGCCACCCGAGTCGAGAGGCCGCGGGCGATGTCCATGGTGACGTGGTGACCGCCCACCGCGAGGGCGTCGACATGGACGAGGTGGCCGCCCGAGAAGACGCCGACGGTGGTGGTGCCGCCGCCCATGTCGACGACGCAGACCCCCATCTCGGCCTCGTCGTCGACGAGCGCCGAGAGGCCGGCGGCGTAGGGTGTCGCGATCACCGCCTCGACGCCGAGGTGGCAGTGTTCCACCGCCAGCATGAGGTTGCGGGCCGCGGCGGCCTCGCTGGTGACGACGTGCAGGTCGACCCCGAGCGCGTCGCCGATCATGCCCGAGGGGTCGATCACCGCGCCCTGCCCGTCGAGGGAATAGCCGGTGGGCAGGGCGTGGAGCACGGCCCGGCCGGGGCTGACGCCGTGGGCGCTGGCCGTCTCCAGGGCGCGCTCGACGTCCGCCGCGGTGACGGAGCCGGTCCGGACCGGCACATGCGCATCGAAATGCTGGGAGCCGATGCGGCCGCCCGAGATGTTGACGATGACCGATTGCACCTCGACCTTGGCCATCCGCTCGGCGGCGTGGACCGCTTGGGCGATGGCTCCCTCGGCGGCCTCCAGGTCGACGATCGCGCCGCCCTTGAGGCCGTGCGAGCGCTGGTGGCCGATGCCGATGATGCGGGCGAGATGGGTGCGCCCGCGCAGGGTCGAGAGCGCCTCGGCCGGCTGGAGCTCGGCGATGAGGCACACGACCTTGCTCGTGCCGATGTCGAGGACCGACAGGGTGGCGCTGCGCCGCGCCGAGAGCGGTTTGAGGCGGGGCGTGAGTCCGTGATGCGCGTGCATGAGGCTTACCGGACCAGACTGACGGGGCGGGTGGGCGCGAGGCGCGCGGGGCGAATCGTGCGGCTCATGTGTCGGTGCCCTTGCCCTTGGGCTTCTTCTTCTGGGATTCGAGGCGGGTGGCGGCGGCTTCCTCGGTGAGGCGGACCACGACGCGGTCGGGCATGCGCAGGTCGATGGCGATGATGTCCTTCTCCAGCAGGCGGTTGGTGCGTTCGAGGCGGACCAGGCGGGACAGCGCCTCCCTGGCGCCGGTCTCGGGCAGGCGGATGTCGATGCCGTCGAGCTTGAGCGTCCAGCGCCGGCCCGAGACGTAGGTGCCGGCCTTGACGCGCTCGGCGAGGGGGCCGGCCGCCTCGATCAGGTCGAGGTAGTCCTTGAGGCGCAGGTTGGCGTCCTCGCCGACCACCAGGGGCAGGGTCGCGTAGCGGTCGTCCCGCATCTCGTCGATGACGGTGCCGTCGGCGGCGATGACCGAGAGCTCGCCGTTGCGCTGCCACAGGGCGGCGGGTTCGCGCTCGACCTGGGTGATGAGGATCTCGTTGGGATAGATCTTGCGCACGGAGACGCTGGCGATGAGCGGCACCTGCATCAGGCGCTCGCGCGCCTCCCTGACGTCGAGGAAGACCACCGACGAGCGCGCGTCGATGCCCGCCGCCTCCAGCACTTCGCTCTCGTAGAGCCGCGAGATGCCCGCAATGGTGACGCGCTCGACGCCGAAGCCGGCGATGCGGGCCAGGATGTCGAGGGGCCGGCCGTTCTCGGTGACGAAGGTGTCGTAGCGGCCGCTCGCGATGAAACCGGCGACGGCGAGGGTGCCGAAGGTGCAGGAGAGGGCGAGGGAACCGACGAGGCGCGGAAACCGCCGCCCGATCGGCGCGCCGATCCGCGGGCGCCGGGACGACGACGGCCGGGCCACGCCCGGCAGTGCCGCCGCGAGGCGCCCGCCCACCCCGGAGAGGCGCGCGAGGACCCCGCCGTCGCCGGCCGGGCCGGCGCCGCTCAGCGGCCCAAGGTTGCGTCCTCCACCATCCATCGGACGAGCTCACCGAATGTTAGGCCCGCATGGGCCGCGATCTCGGGCACAAGGCTCGTCTGGGTCATGCCGGGTTGCGTGTTGACCTCCAGCACGACGAGGGCACCGGTTCCACCCGGTGTGTCGTCGTAGCGAAGATCGGCACGGCTGACGCCCCGACAGCCCAGTGCTTGATGCGCCGTTAACGACAACTCTTGGACACGCTGGTAAACATTTGGTTTAAGTTCGGCCGGCAGGACGTGGATCGACCCCCCCGCGGCGTACTTGGCATCGTAGTCGTACCACTCGCCCGAGGCGGGCTTGATCTCGATGACTCCGAGCGCCCGGTCGCCCATCACGGCACAGGTGAGCTCGCGGCCCGCAACGTAAGTCTCCGCAAGGACTTGGTCGCCATAGACCCACTCGTCCGACGCCAGGATCTGGGGCGGATGCGAGCGCCCGTCGCGCACGATGATGACGCCCATCGAGGAGCCTTCGGCGATCGGTTTGAGGACGTAGGGCGGCGGCAGCACGTGTGACTTTGCGGCATCATGGCGATCGACGACGCAACCGTCCGGCACGCTGACCCCGGCCGCCTTCATGATCGTTTTGGCACGTTCCTTATGCATGGCGAGCGCCGAGGCGAGGACGCCCGAGTGCGTGTAGGGAATCTTCAAGATCTCCAGGAGCCCCTGGATCGTGCCGTCCTCGCCGGCCGGGCCGTGCAGGGCATTGAAGGCGACGTCGGGCTTCAAGTCGGTCAGCACGGTGGCGATGTCCGGCCCGACATCGACCTGGGTCACGGTGAACCCCTCCCCTTCGAGCGCCCGGGCGCAGGCGGTGCCGGAATTGAGCGAGACCTCGCGCTCGGAGGACCACCCGCCCATGAGGACGGCGACGTGCTTGGACATGGGGACTCCTGAAACTTTCGCGAAATGGGTTTCGTCGTCACGCGGGCCTTGGTGGTCCGATCCTGTCGCGGATCGCGTCGAACACCGCTTCGGCCACCACCGGGGACAATGTGCCGATCCGTTTGAGGATGCGGAGCGGTTCGATGCAGGCCAGCTTGACGGGCCTGACGACCGAAGGGGCCGAGAGACCGGCGGCGGCGAGATCGTCGATCGCCTGATCGCCCCCCATCGCCGGGTTGTTCGCACTGGTGATCATGGCGATCCAGACGAACCCCGCCTCTGCGACGGCCTGGCCCGAGACGACGACGGCCGGGCGGCGCTTTTCGGCGAGGCGGTCGGAGCAGGGAAACGGTACGACCACCACGGTCCCCGCCGAAAACGGGACTTCGCTCGGATCCTCAGAGATTGCCATAGGCGTCTTCGTCGGCGGCCCCCGCCCATTCCGTGAAGGTCACGAAAGGATCTTCACCCTCGGGCCGGGCCTTTTCGATACGAATGCCGTCCGGCGTGATCACGTAACGGAGGCGGTCGCCGGGGCCGATGCCGAGGCGTTCGCGCACTTCGGCCGGCAGCACGGTCTGACTCTTCACGGAGACCTTCGAATAGATCGTCAAGACGTCCTGTCCCGCCATCGGCCCCTCGCGTCGGATGACTTACGTCTTACCGGCTTACGCCCCCGACGTCGACACGCCAATGCGCTTGATCTCCCAGTGGAGCTCGACGCCCGAGGTCTCGCGCACGCGCCGGCGCACCTCTTCGCCGAGAGCCTCGATGTCGGCCGCGGTGGCGCCGTCGGTGTTGATGAGGAAGTTGCAGTGCATCGGCGACACCTGGGCGCCGCCGACACGCAGGCCGCGGCAGCCGGCTGCGTCGACGAGTTGCCAGGCCTTGCCGCCGTCGGGATTCTTGAAGGTCGAGCCGCCGGTGCGCTCGCGGATCGGCTGGGCCGCCTCGCGGGCCGCGGTGACGCGGTCCATCTCCGATTCGATCGCCGCGCGCTCGCCCGGCCGCCCGCGGAACAGGGCGCTCGTGAAGATCACGTCCTCGGGGGCGGAGGAATGGCGGTAGGCAAAGCCCATCTCGCCGTGGCCGAACGTCCGCCGTTCGCCGCGCCTGTCGATGCCGCGGGCCTCGACCAGGACGTCGGTGGTCTCGCCGCCATGGGCGCCGGCGTTCATGCGCAGCGCACCGCCGATCGAACCGGGGATGCCGCGGAAGAAGGCGAGCCCGTCGAGGGAGGCCTCCGCCGCCGCCTTGGCCAGGCGCATGTCGGGGACGGCGGTGCCGGCCCGCAGAGTGTCGCCGTCGATCTCCACCGAGCCGAAGGCCTTGCCACCGAGCCGGACCGTCACCCCCGGTATGCCACCGTCCCGCACGATCAGGTTCGAGCCGAGGCCGATCACCGTCACGGGCATCGCCGGATCGAGGGCGGCCAGCAGCAGCGCCAGATCCTCCTCGTCGGCCGGGCTGAACAGCACCTGCGCCGGTCCGCCGACCCGAAACCAGGTGAGGTCGGCCAGCGACTGGTTCGCGACGAGGCGTCCGCGCAGGGCGGGCGCACGCGATCGGATGTCGGGGGTGATGTCGGGGAAGGCGGTCATGAGGGTTCTCCTCCTCTCCCCGCTCGCGGGGAGAGGGCTTGGCCGACCTCGTCGTCGGCCAAGCGAGGCGGCAGCCGAGGGTGAGGGGACGCTGTCGGATGAGGCTTCTCTGGGATCGCCCCGTCACCTTCGCCCTTCGGGCTCACGCCGGCCCCGACAAGGGGCCCGACGTCCTCTCCGCGCGAGCGGGGAGAGGGGGGAAGCGGCGCAGCGATGGTGTCGAGAACACCAGCGATATCGTCCTTGGTCCCGGCGTTCCGGAAACGAAGGACGCGATAGCCGAGCCGGGCGAGATGGGTATCTCTGCTCGTATCACGAGACCTGTCGGCATGCCGACTTCCGTCGAGCTCGACGACCACCTCGACCTCACGACGACAAAAGCCGGCACCGTAGGGGCCAATTCCTTCGCGACGGACGGACTTGAACCCACCGAACTGGCGATTGCGCAGACGCCGCCATGATCTCGTCTCGACGTCGGTGTGATCGTGGCGAAGCCGGCGCCGACATTCGGTCCGCTCTTCGTCCGCCGAGCGCATCGCCTCAGGCCTGCAACGACGCCAGTTCCGCCGGAAGCGCATAGGCCCACTGCGTGATGTTGCCGGCCCCCAGGCACACGACGTAGTCGCCCGCCTTGGCGCGGCTCGCCACCAGGCCGGCGAGATCCTCGGTGCGGTCGAGGGCCAGCGCGTCGCGGTGGCCACGGGACTTGAGGCCCGAGACGAGGCCGTCGCGGTCCATGCCCTCGATCGGCGCCTCGCCCGCGGCGTAGACCGGGGCGACGATGACCGTGTCGGCGTCGTTGAAGCAGGTGCAGAAATCGTCGAACAGGGAGGCCAGCCGGGTGTAGCGGTGGGGCTGCACAATGGCGATGACGTTGGACTCCGTCGAGGCGCGGGCGGCCTTGAGCACCGCTTTGATCTCCACCGGGTGGTGCCCGTAGTCGTCGAAGATCAGGGCGCCGTTCCATTCGCCGGTCTTGGTGAAGCGGCGCTTGACGCCGCCGAAGCCTGCCAGCGCCTTGCGGATCGCCTGCGGCTCGACGCCGAGTTCGTGGGCCACGGCCAGCGCCGCGGTGGCGTTGAGGGCGTTGTGCTTGCCCGGCATCGGCAGGACGAGGTTCTCCATCTCGAGGCGAAAGCCGGGACGACGGTCGCGGATCATCACGCGGAACCGGCTCTGGCCGCCGCGCAGGTCCACGTCGATCAGGCGCACGTCGGCCTGCGGGTTCTCGCCGTAAGTGATGATGCGGCGGTCCTCGATGTGGCCGACGAGGTCCTGCACCACCGGGTGGTCGATGCACATCACGGCGAAACCGTAGAAGGGGATGTTGTCGATGAAGCGCCGGAAGGCGTCTTTCACCGCCTCGAACGAGCCGAAATGGTCGAGGTGCTCGGGGTCGATGTTGGTCACGATGGCGACATCGGCCGGCAGCTTCAGGAAGGTGCCGTCGGATTCGTCGGCCTCCACCACCATCCACTCGCCCTCGCCCATGCGGGCGTTGGTGCCGTAGGCGTTGATGATGCCGCCGTTGATGACGGTGGGGTCGAGGTTGCCCGCATCGAGGAGGGCGGCCACCAGCGAGGTGGTGGTGGTCTTGCCGTGGGTGCCGGCGATGGCGACGCAGGACTTGAAGCGCATCAGCTCGGCCAGCATCTCGGCTCGCCGCACCACCGGCAGGCGGCGCTCGCGGGCGGCGACGAGCTCGGGGTTGTCGCGCCGGATCGCGGTGGAGACCACCACGAGGGCCGCCTCCTCGACGTTGCCGGCCGCATGGCCGACGAAGGTCCTGATGCCCTTTTCGGCGAGCCGGCGGACGTTGGCGTTGTCGTTGGCGTCCGACCCCTGCACCGTGTAGCCGAGGTTCATCATCACCTCGGCGATGCCGGACATGCCGATGCCGCCGATGCCGATGAAATGGATGGGGCCGAGCTTGTCGGGCAGCTTCATGATGTGAGCCAGTCTCGTCGGTTCGAGCGGGTGCGCCGCGGCGCCGACCCCGCGATCAGGTGAGCGCCGCCGTCGCGATCACGACATCGGCGAGCCGTTCGGCGGCGTCGTGGATGCCGGCACTTTTGGCCGCTGCCGCCGCCGCGGTCAATTTTGCCGGCGTTCCGAACAGATCGACCAGTTCCGCGGTGAGGCGGTCGGGGGTGAAGCTGCCCTGCGGAATCGTCAGCGCCGCGCCGATGGCGCTCAGCGTCGCGGCATTGGCGGCCTGGTCCTGATCAAGGGCGCCCGGCAGCGGCACCAGGATCGCGGGCCGGCCGATGGCGGCCAGTTCCGAGACCGTGGAGGCGCCCGAGCGACCGATGACGAGGTGGCTCTGGGCCATGCGCGTGGGCAGGTCCTTGAAGAACGGCGCCGTCTCGAGCCCGGCCAGACCGAGGCCGAGGTAGAGGTTCTGCACCTGCGTCAGGTCCTCGGCGCGGACCTGCTGCACGAGGTGGAGGCGGGCGCGCAGGTCGGCGGGGAGCTGCGCGATGGCCGCGGGCACGATTTGGCCCATCACGGCCGCGCCCTGGCTGCCGCCGAAGACGAGGAGGTGGAGGCCGTCGCTGTCGCCGAGCGGCGGATAGGTCGCCGCCGCCGCCAGCACCGCCGGGCGCAGGGGGTTGCCGGTGTGGGTGCGCGGTGCGGTGGCCTTCTCCGGGATGCCGCGAACCTCGGCGAAGCCCGTGGCGATGGCACGCGCGCCGCGCGCCAGGAAGGCGTTGGCCCGGCCCATCACCGCGTTCTGCTCGTGCAGGATGGTGGGCCGCCGCAGGATCTGTCCCGCGAGCATCGGCGGCACCGTCGGATAGCCGCCGAACCCGACGATGGCGGCCGGGTCGATCCGCTTGATCTCACGGGCGGCGGCGCCGAACCCGCGGCCCAGCGTCAGGAGCGCGCTCGCCCGCCGGACGAGCGAGCGGCCCGAAGGTGTCGCCGAGGCGATGGTGACGATCTCGGAGGCCGGAAAGCCCGTGGCGATGGAATCCACCCGCGCGTCGGTGGCGAGCACCACCCGCACGCCGCGGGCGCGCAACGCGATGGCCAGGCTCTCGGCCGGGAACAGGTGCCCGCCGGTGCCGCCGGCACAGAGGAGGACGGTGGCCTGCGCCACGGTCATCGCATCACCCCGGCCACCGTCGCCGGCGCGGTGCCGGGCGGCTTCTGGCTCAGCATCACCGTGCGCGGCCGCTTGCGGGTCAGGGCCACGAGGAAGCCCATGCCGAGCGCCAGCGAGATCAGGGACGAACCGCCGTAGGAGACGAACGGCAGGGTCATGCCCTTGGCCGGCATCAATCGTACGTTCACCGCCATGTTGATGCAGGCCTGCAATCCGAACAGCGTCGTCAATCCCGTGATGGCCAGGCGCGAAAAGGTGTCGTCGGTGCGGCGCGCCAGCTTGAGGCCGCGCATCACGATATAGGCGAACAGGCAGACGAGGCCGAGGCAGACGAGCGCACCGAACTCCTCCCCGGTGACGGAGAAGATGAAGTCGGTGTGCGCGTCGGGCAGGTGGCGCTTGGCGACGCCCTCACCGGGGCCGGTGCCGAGCCAGCCGCCGGAGTTGAACGATTCGCGCGCCCAGAACTCCTGGAAGCTGTCGCCGGAATCCTTGTCCATGAAGCGGGTGATGCGCTCGCGGACGTGATGCAGGAAACGATAGGCCACCGCGACCCCGAGGAGGCCGCTGACGCCCAGGCCCGCGACCCAGAACCAGTGCAGGCCCGCCACGAAGAACAGCGAGCACCAGACGATGGTGATCAGCATGGTCTGGCCGAAATCCGGCTGCAGGATCAGCGGCACGATCGTGATGGGCAGGAGCAGGATGGCGAGAAGGCCGCCGGGCATGTCGCGCCGTTGCGCGCCCTCCGAGAACGCCCAGGCCGCCACCACCACGAAGGCGGGCTTCACGAACTCGGACGGCTGCAGGCCGAAGGCGCCGAACTGGATCCAGCGGTGGGCGCCCTTGATCTCGGGCCCGAACTTGCCGGCCAGGATACACAGGGCCACGCCGACGATCCACGTGGCGAGCGCCACACGCCGGATGTGGCGTAGGGACAGGAACGAGACCGCCACGATGATCAGCAGCGTCGGCGCCAGATAGAGCGCCTGCCGGTTGAGGAAGTAGAAGGTCGGCAGGCCGATCTTTTCGGCCACCGGCGGGCCGCCGCCCATGAGGAAGACGAGGCCCGCCACCATCAGCGCGGCAAGGCCGGCCAGGAGGCCTTTGTCGACCGTCCACCACCAATCGGTGAGGGGCGTGCGTTCCGCGCGGGACATCATGGATGGCGCTCTCTCGCGCGCCGGCGGATGGCGGCGCGGCGCGATCCTGGGACGGAATGGTAAACCAATCCTTGCGGACACCCGTCTCCCGTCCCACCGGAGACGATGGCTCGCCAAGTCCCTTCCCCCCGCGCGGGGGGAAGGAACGCTGCGCCTATGCCTTGCAGTCGAAGAAGCCGGCCCGGATCGTCTCCGGGTCGAGGTTGCGCCCGATGAACACCACCCGCGAGACCCGGGCCTCGTCGTCCTTCCACGGGCCCTGGAGGTCGCCGTCGAGGATCATGTGGACGCCCTGGAAGACGAAGCGCTGCGGCTCGTTCGGGAAGGCGACGATGCCCTTGCAGCGCAGGATGTCCGGCCCCTGCACCTGGGTCAGGTTCGAGATCCACGGCATGAATTTCTCCGGGTCCACCGGGCCGTCGATCCTGGCCGAGACCGACTGCATCTCGTCGTCGTGGTGATGGTGGTGGCCCTCCTCCAGGAACGCCGGCTCGATGTCGAGGATGCGGCCGAGGTCGAAGGCGTTGCGGTCGAGCACCGCATCGAGGGGCACGTCGCAGCGGCTGGTGCGGTGGATCGTGGCGTAGGGATTGATCGCGCGGATCTGGCCTTCGACCCGGTCGAGGTCGCCCGGCTCCACGAGATCGGCCTTGTTGAGGAGGATGACGTCGGCGAAGGCGATCTGGTTCTTGGCCTCGGGGGCGTCCTTCAGGCGGTCGGACAGCCACTTGGCGTCGGCCACCGTGACCACGGCGTCGAGGCGGGCGGCATCGCCCACGTCCTGGTCGACGAAGAAGGTCTGGGCGACGGGGGCGGGGTCGGCCAGCCCCGTGGTTTCGACGATGATCGCGTCGAACTTGCCGCGCCGCTTCACGAGGCCGTCCATGATGCGGATGAGGTCGCCGCGCACGGTGCAGCAGACGCAGCCGTTGTTCATCTCGAACACCTCCTCGTCGGCGCCGACCACGAGGTCGTTGTCGATGCCGATCTCGCCGAACTCGTTGACGATCACGGCGTAGCGCTTGCCGTGGTTCTCGGTGAGGATGCGGTTGAGGAGGGTCGTCTTGCCAGCACCGAGATAGCCGGTGAGCACGGTGACGGGAATCTTGCCAGGGTCGGAGATATTGCCGGAGGTGTCGGACATGGGAACGGTCTCATGGGGGCGCGCGGCGCGGGAGGGCCCGCGCTGGTCTTCGTCCGATGATATAGTGTGTCACCCGCGTGCGATGGAAGGCACGCCGGGAACCGGAGCCAGCGTCGGTCCGCTCAGGCCGCCAGAGCGCGGTTCACGGTCGAGCGCAGGTCGGCCAGGGAGAAGGGCTTGGTCAGGACGTCGGTCACGATGGCGTCGAGGCCGCGCGCGCGCTCGCGCTGATCGGCAAAGCCGGTCATCAGCAGGATGGTCAGGTCGGGGAAGTCGCGCTTGGCCGCGAGCGCCAGGGCGATGCCGTCCATCAACGGCATGCGGATGTCGGTGAGCAGCAGGTCGAAATCGCCGGCCGCCTCGATCAGCCGGTCCAGCCCGTCGCTGCCATCGCTGGCGGTGACCACGGCATGCCCGTCGATCTCGAGGCCGCGCTTCAGGAAGCCGCGGATCGTCTCTTCGTCATCCACTAGCAGGATGCGAGCCATAAACACCGTTTCGTATGTGATCGCGGGCGTGTCGCCGCCGGTGCCAGAGACGCAAGCGCCAAGATCGCATGTCAAGCGAAAATGGCAGAGCCGCCGGACGAATTTGTCATCTCTGCGCGCAAATGCCACCGGTGGCCAAGCGAATGAAGCCGGTCAGGTGCCGCCGAAGAGGTCGGGCTCGCTGCTCTCGAAGTCGACCAGGCCGACGAAGGGCAACTGGCGGTAGGCGTGGGCGGCATCCATGCCGTAACCGACCACGAAGGCATCGGGACAGGGGAAGCCGACGAAATCCGCGTCGATGGTCACGGCGCGCTTGCCGGGCTTCTCGAGCAGCACCGCCGTCATCACGCGCTTGGCGCCGCGCGCCATCAGCAGATCCTTGGCGAAGACCAGGGTCCGGCCCGATTCGAGGATGTCGTCGACGAGGAGCACGTCGCGGCCCCGCACCTCGCTCTGGACGTCGCGCAGGATCTCGACCTGACCGGTGGAGACGGTGCCGGTGCGGTAGCTCGACAGGTGGACGAACTCGACCTGCGGCGCGAGGCCGGACCGGTGCAGCGCGCGCAACAGGTCGGCGGCGAACATGAAGCTGCCCTTGAGCACCGCGACCACGAGAAGGTCTTCGAGCTTGGCCGCCGCGATCTCGCCGGCCAGTTCCTCGTTGCGCCGGGCGATGGCGGATTCGTCGAACAGGACGCGGACGCGTCGGGAAGGCGTGGTGTTCATCACGCAGTCCATATCATGGGTTCCGCCGGCTGGCATCGGCCTTGGGCTCGCTCGCGGCGGCATCGGCACGCATCTGCCCGGTGCCCGCGAAGCGCACCTGCACCGACCGCCCCTGGGCCGGCGGCGCCGACAGGCTGGCCCGGAAGCGGGCGGTCTCGCGATCCTCCAGGGACGGGCGCGGGGAGGGAACGGTCCAGCGGTAGAGCGGCTGGTCCCGCTCGTCGCGCACCTCGATCTCGATGGCCGGCACGGCGACGGCCTCCCGCGAGACGCCGACGAGATCGCCCTCCACCACGAGCTGCGTCAGGCCCCCCTCGCCAGCGGCCTGGAAGGCGGCCACGTCGCGCAGCTCGATGCCGCGCAGGTTCACGGGCAGGCCGATGGCGGCATAGAGCCCGGCACTCTGGGGCATCGCCCGTACGACCGTGGTGCGGGCGACGAGGGCGCCACCCCCCACCGCGACGATCGCCAGCCACAGGCCCGCCGCGGTGGCGAAGGCGGACCACGACCGGCCCGGCTTTACCGGTCGCAAGGGCCGTTTGGCCGCCTTCCTCGGCGGGGGGTCGACGGACGGGGGCTCTGCAGGGGAGGACGAGGCTGCGGCGTCGGGGGCGATGCCCTCCTCCGCCAGGGCCGCTTCCCAGGCGTCGAGGGCGGCTTGGTCCTCGGAGCGGTTGCGGGTGCCGTCGTCCATCGCCGCCATGGCTTCGGCGATCTGCGCGGTGGCGACGTCGTCGGGCCCGATGAACCAGGTCTCGCGGCAGGCGGCGCAGCGCACCGAGCGGCCTTCCGCTCCGACCCGATCGGTGGGAATCTCGTATTCGCTGGCGCAGGCGGGGCAGACGATCTGCATGGCGAATCGGCGCTTCCGGGTCGGTCGGCGGTTGCCGCGTCGTGCAAAAAGACAGACATGGTTGTCGCGGAACGCGGTTAACCGCGTGTGAAGGTGGGGCGGGAGGAACGGACGCCTTGAGGCATCGCAGACCAGGCCGGCCCATGGGCGCCGACGGAACGGGTGAACCGTGGCGGACCGCGTGAGGGGGGAGAGCCTGCTCGCGGGGGCCGAGGGACCCGTGGTCCAGTTCGAGAACGTCGGGATGCGCTACGGCCTCGGACCGGAGGTCCTGAGCGACGTGAGCTTCGAGATCGCACCCCATTCCTTCCAGTTCCTCACCGGTCCCTCGGGGGCGGGGAAGACCACCCTCTTGCGTCTCATCCTCTTGTCGGTGCGGCCGACGCGCGGGCTGGTCTCGGTGTTCGGCGAGGAGGTCAGCGGCATCGCCAGCGACACCCTCACCTCCCTGCGCCGGCGCATGGGCGTCGTGTTCCAGGATTTCCGGCTGCTCGACCACCTCACCACCTACGAGAACGTCGCCCTGCCCCTGCGCGTCCAGGGCCGGGCGGAGTCGAGCTACCGGGCCGAGGTGGTCGAACTGCTGCGCTGGGTCGGCCTCGGCGAGCGCATGCACGTGCTCCCTCCCCTGCTGTCGGGTGGCGAGAAGCAGCGCGCGGCCATCGCACGGGCGCTGATCGCGCGGCCCGAACTGCTCCTGGCCGACGAACCCACCGGCAACGTCGATCCCGGCCTCGGGCGGCGCCTGCTGCGCCTGTTCATCGAACTCAACCGGCTCGGCACCTCGGTGCTGATCGCCACCCACGATTTCGCGTTGATGGACCTCGTCGACGCCCGCCGGCTCGTATTGGGCGAGGGCCGGCTGCGCGTGGAGACGCCGTGATGGGCGACACCGCTCCCCTCTCCCGCAAGACGGCCAGGACGGACGCGACCCGGTCCGGGGCGCGGCCAGGTGCGGGCGACGCCGCCGCGGTAGAGCCGCCGCTGCCGCCGACCCTGCGGCGCAACGCGCCCCTGGTCCCGACCGATTCGGCCGCCAGCCGCTCGCTGGCGGCGGTGATCGCCATCCTTACATTCCTCGCCGCGCTGTGCGCGGGGGCCGCCGAGATGGTGGCCTCCAGCGCCGACCAGTGGCAGGGCGCGGTGGCGCAGGAGGTGACGATCCAGGTGAGGCCGAGCCCCGGCCGCGCCATCGACGCGGACGTCGCCCGGGCCGAGGCCCTGGCCAAGGCGACGCCGGGGATCGCCACCACCCGCGTCTTCTCGAAGGCGGAGGCCGAGCGCCTGCTCGAACCCTGGCTCGGCAGCGGCCTCGACCTGTCGGACCTGCCGGTGCCCCGCCTCGTCACCCTCACCCTGGCGCCGGGACCGAGCCCCGACCTCAAGCCGCTCCGGGCCTCCCTGGCCGAGGCGCTGCCGGGTGTCGCCAGCCTCGACGACCATGCCCTGTGGCTGCGCCGGCTCTCGACCATGGCCAACACCTTCGTCGGGGTCGGGGTCGGCATCGTCGCCCTGGTGCTCATCGCCACCGGGCTCGCGGTGGCCTTCGCGACCCGGGGCGCCATGGCGGGCAACCGCGAGGTGGTGGAGGTGCTGCACTTCGTGGGCGCCGACGACGACTTCATCGCCCGTGCCTTTCAGCGCCGCTTCTTCGGGCTGGGCCTGCGCGGCGGCATCGTCGGATCGGTCGCCGCCCTCGCGGCCTTCGCGGCCGCCGGCGTCGTCGCCCGCGCCTGGCGCACCGGACCGGCGGGCGAGGAACTCGACGCCCTCTTCGGTGCGTTCCACGTCGGCTGGCGCGGCTATGCCAGCGTGCTCCTGGTCGGGGTCATCGCCTCGGTGGTCACCGGGCTGGTCTCGCGCCTGACCGTGCGTCGCTTCCTGGCCTGAGCCCGGTTTTGGCATGAGCCCGGTTTTGGCATGAGCCGGGTTTTGGCTTGAAGCACCCGTCCGCGAGCCCCAGTTCTCGCCAGGGGCCGATCGTCGGCCCGGCGGCGGGGTCTCATCCCATTTCCTGTTGATCACTTCGTGATGTGGACATGGGCTTCGCTCAGGAGCCGCGCGGGCTCGGTGATACGGTTCCCGCTTGATCCAGGCGGAAACCGTATCATCCCGCATCCGGTGCAGGAGCGCCCGCTCGCGCCGACGCCTTGACCCACACCCTTCCTTCGGGTGAGCGTTAACGAGGCGTGAAGCTTTTGCGGCAGAGAGTGGCGCCTCTGCAACGCCGCAATCGCGGCTATCCTCCGGGAGAATGACCACTCGGATGTCTGGCGACACCACCATCAGCCCGCGCGGCGCCTTCGGTTGGGCCTGGGACGAGGCGCCTCCGCGCGGCCCGGCCCTGTCAGCGCCGCCCGTGCGCAGCCGGCCGCCGTCGGTCCAGGGGCGCGCCCTGAGGGGGGCGGCGGTCGTGGGCGGCATCGGCGTCGCGGCGCTGCTGGGTGGTTTTCTGAGCTTCGTCGCCTGCATCGACCGCGACGAGCGCGCGCTCTCCGAGCGGCCCGACGCCATCGTCGCCCTCACCGGCGGCGCCCAACGCATCGGCGACGCCATCGATCTCCTGGCCAGCGGCTATGGCCGGCGCCTGCTCATCACCGGGGTCAACGAACGCACCAGCCGCGACGAGATCACCCGCCTGAACCCGAGCCAGCGCCACTGGATCGAGTGCTGCGTCGACCTCGACTACCGGGCCCGCAACACCATCGGCAACGCCATCGAGACCCGGCGCTGGATGCGGCTGCACCGCTTCAACACCGTGGCGGTGGTCACCTCGAACTATCACATGCCCCGCACGCTGATCGAACTCGACCATGCTCTGGCCGGCCGCGACCGGGTGGTGCCCCATCCCGTCGTCGCCGAGGGCGTCGGCCCGCATTGGTGGCAGAGCCCGGCCTCGACCCGGCTGCTCGCCTCTGAATACGTGAAGTTCCTGGTGGCCTGGGTCCGCACCCGTTTCGAACACGACCCGGAAACCTCGCGCGCTGCGGTCCTGATCGGCCGGCGCAAGCCCGTGCGGGTCGTGTCCGAGACGCTGATGCGCGAGAACGACTGACGTCCTTCAGTCGGACGACGGCTCCGATCGGTCGTGCCTGCGCCGCGCCTCGCGCAGGACGATCCACCCTCCCCCCGCCGCCATCAGTGCCAGCACGTACCAGGTGACGGCATAGACGAGGTGGTCGTTGCGGAAGGCGACCACCGTCAGCCCTCCCACCGGCAGTCCACCGGGATTGGGCGTCGCATCGGCATCGACGAAATAGGGCGCGACGCGTGTGAGCACGCGGGCGGCGGCGATGGACGCCACGTCGCGGGAATACCAGCGCTCGCCCGCCGGATCGTTCGACCGCAGGAAGGCACCGCCCGGTTCGCTCAGGCGCAGGAGACCGGTCACCTGGGCCTCGTCCGGTCCCGGCTCCCGGCTCGCCGGCGCGCGCCGGTCCGGAGGCACGAAGCCCCGGTTGATCAGGATGGTCGTCCCGTCGGCTCGGCGCAGCGGCGTCACAACCCAGAAGCCGGGGCCGCGGTCCGTCACCGCCTGGACCAGCGTCTCGCGAGCGTGGAGGAACACACCCTCGGCGCGAACGCGGCGGTACTCGTCGCTCGCCCGAGTCGGCGCGGGCAGGTCGTCGGGCGTGGGCGCCGTCGCCGGCGCGGCCCGGATGCGGGTCTCCACGCGGGCGATCAGGTCAAGTTTCCAGACCCGGCGCTGGAGTTGCCAGGTTCCCAGCGCGACGCAGACCCCGCACACCGTCGCCGCCAGCAGTCCGAGGGTCGCCAGGGTTCGCAGCGAACCGCGGCGACGGTGGGGGATGCCCGCCACGGCCGGTCAGGGCATGTGCTGCTTCATATCCTCGGCCGACATCGGCATCATGTTGGCGTTGAGGTGGTGCATCACCCACAGCGACCCGACCAGGGTGATCACCACGAGGGTCGCGGTGAAGATCAACGCCAGCACCGTCCAGCCACCCTCCGAGCGGGTGTCCATGTGCAGGAAGTAGATCATGTGGACCACGACCTGGACCATGGCGAAGGCCATGACCACGAAGCCGGTGATGCGCGCGTTACCGATGACGTCGCCCATCACCAGCCAGAACGGGATCGCCGTCAGGATCGCCGACAGCACGAAGCCGGTGACGTAGCCCCGGACCGAGCCGTGGGGTTCGCCCTCGACGCTGTCGTGGCCGTGGCCGTCCTTGGTCTGCGCGGCATCCGCCGCCGAATTCGCGCGCGTCGCCGAGCTCATTTCAGGGTCCCCATCAGGTAGACGAAGGTGAAGACGCCGATCCAGATCACGTCGAGGAAGTGCCAGAACATCGACAGGCACATCAGCCGGCGCTTGTTGTCGACCTCGAGCCCGCGCACCCCGACCTGGATCATGAGGACGGCGAGCCAGACGATGCCGAGGGAGACATGCAGCCCGTGCGTCCCGACCAGCACGAAGAAGGAGGACAGGAAGGCGCTGCGCTGGGGCGTCGCCCCCTCGTGGATCAGGTGGGCGAACTCGTAGATCTCGAGACAGACGAAGACGATGCCGAACAGGCCGGTGAGGCCGAGCCACAGGAGCGTCGCGGCCCGCCGGTCCTTCTGCATCTCCAGCATCGCAAAGCCGTAGGTGATGGAGGAGAACAGCAGCATGGCGGTGTTGAGCGCCACGAGCTTGAGGTCGAACAGGTCCGCCGGCGACGGGCCGGCGGCGTAGTTGCGCCCCACCACCGCATGCGTCGCGAACAGGACCGCGAAGATGAGGCAGTCGCTCATCAGGTAGAGCCAGAACCCGATCAGGGTCGCGGGCGCATGGGGATGGTCCTCGGTCTCGTAGAACCGGAGGGCTTCCTCCTCGCCGGAGGTCGCGGTGTCGGCCTGGGTCGCCATGTCCATCAGGCCTGTCTTGCCATCAGCCGCGTCCGCTCGCCCTCGGCCCGCACGACGGCGTCGGCGGGGATGTCGAAGTCGCGGTCATAGTTGAAGGTGTGGGCGATGGAGACCACGAGGATCGCGACGAAGCTGACCGCCGCCAGCGGCCACATGTACCAGATCATCGCGAACGAGAAGACGGTGCTGAGGCCGCCGAGGATCACGCCGGTCGCGGTGTTGCGCGGCATGTGGATCGCCTTGAATCCGGTAAGCGGACGGCTGTAGCCGCGCCGCTTCATGTCCGACCACGCATCGTGGTCGTGGATGACCGGCGTGAAGGCGAAGTTGTAGTCGGGCGGCGGCGAGGCCGTCGACCATTCGAGCGTGCGGCCGCCCCACGGATCGCCGGTGAGGTCGCGCAGTTCGTCGCGCCGGCGGTAGCTGACGACGAGCTGGACGATGAACGAGAGGATGCCGAGCAGGATCAGCACCGAGCCGATCGCCGCGACCACGAACCAGATCTGGAGCGAGGGGTCCTCGATCCGGTTGAGGCGGCGCGTCACGCCCATCAGGCCCAGGAGGTAGAGCGGCATGAAGGCAACGTAGAAGCCGGTCAGCCAGAACCAGAACGACATCTTCCCCCAGAACGGATCGAGCTTGTACCCGAATGCCTTGGGGAACCAGTAGGTGATACCGGCGAACATGCCGAACACGACGCCGCCGATGATGACGTTGTGGAAGTGCGCCACCAGGAACAGGCTGTTGTGGAGCACGAAGTCGGCCGGGGGCACCGCCAGCAGCACGCCGGTCATGCCGCCGATGACGAAGGTCACCATGAACCCGAGCGTCCACAGCATCGGCACCTCGAACCGGATGCGGCCGCGGTACATCGTGAACAGCCAGTTGAAGATCTTGGCCCCCGTCGGGATCGAGATGATCATCGTCGTGATGCCGAAGAACGAATTCACTGACGCGCCCGAGCCCATCGTGAAGAAGTGGTGCAACCAAACAAGGTAGGCGAGGATGGTGATGACCACCAGCGCGTAGACCATCGAGGCGTAGCCGAACAGGCGCTTGGACGAATATGTCGAAACGATCTCGGAGAACACGCCGAAGGCCGGCAGGATCAGGATGTAGACTTCCGGGTGACCCCAGATCCAGATCAGGTTCACGTACATCATCGGGTTGCCGCCGAGATCGTTCGTGAAGAAGTGCGTGCCGACGTAGCGGTCGAGGGAGAGCAGCGCCAGGACGGCGGTGAGGATCGGGAAGGCGGCCACGATCAGCACGTTGGTGCAGAGCGAGGACCACACGAAGATCGGCAGCTTCATCATGGTCATGCCGGGCGCGCGCATCTTCACGATGGTGGCGATCAGGTTGATGCCCGACAGGAGCGTCCCGACGCCGGCGATCTGCAGCGCCCAGATGTAGTAGTCGACCCCGACGCCGGGACTGGAATCGGCCCCCGACAGCGGCGGCATGGCGAGCCAGCCGGTGCGGGCGAATTCACCCACGAACAGCGAGGCCATCACGGTGGCCGCCCCGCTCGCCGTCATCCAGAAGCTGAGGTTGTTGAGGAAGGGGAAGGCGACGTCGCGCGCGCCGATCTGGAGCGGGATGACGTAGTTCATCAGGCCCGTGACCAGCGGCATCGCCACGAAGAAGATCATGATCACGCCATGGGCCGTGAAGATCTGGTCGTAGTGGTGCGGCGGCAGGTAGCCCTCGCCGCCACCGGAGGCCAGCGCCTGCTGGCTGCGCATCAGGAGCGCGTCGGAGAATCCGCGCAGCAACATCACGAGCGCCATCACGATGTACATGATGCCGATCTTCTTGTGGTCGACGGATGTCAGCCAGTCGCGCCACAGCGGCCCCCACCAGCGGAAGTAGGTCATGATGCCCAGAAGCGCCGCGCCGCCGAGCGCGACCATGGCGAAGGTCACGATCAGGATCGGGTCGTGGAGCGGAATGGCGTCCCAGGTCAGTCGCCCGAAGACGAGCGTCTGAAGGTCCGGATTGGAGAACATGCGATCGTCTCGCTCGCTGGTGTCCGCGACGTGTGGTCAGTTGTTCAACTGGGCGGGGGCGGAGCCGCCGTGGTTGTGGCCGCCATGGTTCATGCCAGGTGAGTGACCCTGATGCGGATTGGTCTTTTCCAACTTGTCCTGGCCGGGCTCGTCCTTGCCTGAGCCGTCGCGCGAGCCGCCCGAGGTCACGCCCTGGGGCTTGTGACCGTCGCGCGATTCGCGCCCAGAGGCGGGGAAGGTGGCGCCCACGGCCTCGTCGCCCTGCTCGGCGTGGCGGTTGTCGTAGCGCAGGCGGTCGCGGTTGGCCTGGCTGTCCTTGCCGGCGCCGCCCATGGCGTCGATGTGCATCATCTCGTGCATGCACATCTTACCGGGCAGCACGCACATGTTGAGCGCAGCCTTGTAGAGCCCCTCCTCGACGGACGCGAAATAGCGGACCGGCTCGGCCTCCGTCGGCTTTTCGAGGGCGATGTAGGCGTCGCGGCTCAGGGGCTTGCCCTCGCCCTTCACCTTGGCGACCCATTCGTCGAACGCCTCGCGCTTGAGGCCGTGGAACTTGAAGTTCATCCGCGAGAAGCCGGAGCCGCTGTAGTTGGCGGAGAAGCCGTCGAAGATCCCGGCCTTGTTGATCACGGCGTGGAGCTTCGTCTCCATGCCGGGCATGGCGTAGATCTGGCCCGCGAGCGCGGGAATGAAGAACGAGTTCATCACGCTGGCCGAGGTGATCTTGAAGGTGATCGGCACGTCGACGGGAGCGGCCAGCTCGTTGACAGTGGCGATTCCCTGATCGGGATAGAAGAACAGCCATTTCCAATCGAGGGCGACGACCTCCACCGTGATCGGCTTAACATCGGCCGGCAGCGGGCGCTTGGCGTCGAGCCTGTCCAGGGGCCGGTAGGGATCGAGGGTGTGGGTGCTGATCCAGGTCAGCGCGCCGAGGGCGATGACGATGGCCAAAGGCGCCGCCCAGATCACCACTTCGAGCTGGGTCGAATGGTGCCAATCGGGATCGTAGGTCGCTTCCGTGTTCGATGCGCGGTAGCGCCAGGCGACGAGCGCGGTCAGCGCGATCACCGGCACGATGATCAGGAGCATCAGGCCGGTGGAGGCGAGGATCAGGTCGCGCTGGCGCATGGCGATGTCGCCGGACGGCTGCATCAGCACGACGTTGCAGCCCGACAGCACGACGGCGAGGGCCGCGAGCGCGAGGCATCGCAAGGGGCCGCGCCTTGACAGGTCGCGCTTGGATCTGGGGAACATCCGATCTCTGGTCATCGAGCGTGAACGGCAACCTTGGCGCCGAGGGCACCGGGCGAGGGGTTTCCTGCGCTGCAACACGTCATTCCGCAAGTCCCGGTGCGCAAGCCCCGAGCCCGCGGCGCGACGGCGCATGACCGGCATGGCGGAGACGCGACTCGCGGCGGAGCACCCGGGGCCGAGCACATGACACCGCTTCACCCCGACGCATCTTGCTGCGCTTTGACGCACGATCAGGCTGCCGCATAAGCGTTCCGAAACGGGGCCGCCACGGCGGGCCGCCGAATCAGTCACGCGAGCGATGGCGTCCCATGAGCGCAGACCGAGCCCTGCCCACCTCCACGCCCCTCGAGCGCGACGTGCGGCAGACTACCAACGACGATCACAAGGTGGCACCGGGCGAGATCGCCATCGGCGTCGTGATCGGGCGCATGTCGGAGTACTTCGACTTCTTCGTCTACGGCATCGGCTCGGTGCTGGTGTTCCCCAAGGTGTTCTTTCCGTTCCTGGAGCCGCTGCAGGGCACGCTGGCCGCCTTCGCGATCTTCGCGCTGGCCTTCGTCGCGCGGCCCTTCGGCACTTTCCTGTTCATGGAGATCGGCCGCCGGCACGGTCGCGGCGTCAAGCTGACGACGGCCCTGTTCCTTTTGGGCGGATCGACGGCGGCGATCAGCTTCCTGCCGCGCTACGACCAGATCGGGGTCACCGCCATCCTGCTGCTGGCCGCCTTCCGGATCGGCCAGGGACTGGCGCTGGGCGGCGCCTGGGACGGCCTCGCCTCGCTCCTGGCGCTCAACGCCCCCAAGGAGCGGCGCGGCTGGTACGCGATGATCCCGCAGCTCGGGGCACCGCTGGGCTTCATGCTGGCGAGCCTGCTGTTCGCGTTCTTCCTCATGAACATCTCCACCGACGACTTCGTCGACTGGGGCTGGCGCTACCCGTTCTACGTGGCCTTCGCGGTCAACGTGGTCGCCCTGTTCGCGCGCCTGCGCCTCATCGCGACCGAGGAGTTCACGATGCTCCTCGACCAGAGCGAACTGCTGCCGACGCCGGTGGCGGAGGTCGTGCGGGTCAACGGCCGCGTCATCCTCATCGGCGCCTTCGTGCCGCTGGCGAGCTTCGCGCTGTTCCACCTCGTGACCGTGTTCCCGATCAGCTGGATCGTGCTCTACACCCAGCGCTCGGCCGGCGAGTTCCTGATGGTGCAGTTCGTGGGCGCCATGGTCTGCGCCGGGGCGGTCGTCGCTTCCGGGATCATCGCCGACCAGATCGGCCGCCGGCGGCTGCTGGAATTCGCCGCCGGCCTCGTCGGCCTGTTCGCGCTCGCCAGCATCGTGGCGCCGCTCCTGTTCGAGGAGAGCGCCATCGGCCAGACGATCTACGTGATCGTCGGCTTTGCCCTGCTCGGCCTCTCCTACGGGCAGAGCACCGGTGCGGCGACCTCGAACTTTCCGGCCCGCTACCGCTACACCGGCGCGGCCCTCACATCGGACCTCGCCTGGCTCGTCGGCGCCGGATTCGCACCCCTGGTGGCACTGAGCCTGTCGAGCAGGTTCGGCCTCGCCTGCATCGGCCTCTACCTGCTCTCGGGCGCGATCTGCACCTTGGCGGCGGTCCGCTTCAACACGCCGGAGATGCGTGCGCGCTGACGGCGGATTGCCTGATGCCGTGCTGAGCGTCACCCCTTTCGAGTCGTGGTGCTCACGTCTGAAGACTCTGGGACACGAACGACGCTATTGCATCATCTTTCCGCAATCGTTCGTTCGCGGTCTTCGGCGTTGGCCTGCGGATGGTTTCGCTACGCGGGTCTTGCATCGACCCTCCGCAGACCTCGCCCCATGGTCGAGGCCATCCCGTCTCGGGGGTCGACGCGGCGCCTCGTCCAATAGCCTTCCGCATTCGACGAACATCGCCTTCGTAGCGACGGTGGCGATCTCCGCTTTCCCTTCTCGCGATGAATGGCCGGTCGCTTCCAGATCATCCGCGCATGCGGACCGAATTCATCGCTCGTCAGTCGGCAAACGGCCGGACGACAGGGGTTGCAGTTACGCAAATCGACCATACCTGTCGGCCGTAATCCTTGGCCTGAATCACGGTCCCGTTGCGCAAAGGCTCACGAAAACGACGTTGAACCTTTCTCAGGATTGCCAGTTAAGCTCGGCATTATCCCCGTGCGTCTTGGAGGTTTCCACAGCGGGACGGAGAAAGGATCGATCACATGGAATCCGCAGAGGCTTGGCACCTGACTGATCGGCTCGCGACCGAGCACGGCAAAGCAGATCCCTTTGCGGCGGCAGTCCGGGCCACCCGGATGGCGATGATCATCACCGACCCGCGCCAGGACGACAATCCCATCGTCTTCGTCAACGACGCGTTCCTGAACCTGACAGGCTATGCGCGGGACGAGGTCATGGGCCGTAACTGTCGCTTCCTCCAGGGAGAGGATACGGACATGGGCGCCGTCGCCCTCGTCCGTGACGCGGTGCAGGACAACCGCGATATCGCCATCGACCTCCTGAACTACCGCAAGGACGGCACCCCGTTCTGGAATGCGCTCTATCTGAGCCCCGTCGTCACCGAGGCCGGCGACCTGCATTATTTCTTCGCCTCACAGCTCGACGTGACGGACCGGGTCGAAGCGCAGGCCCGGATCCAGGCCGAGAAAGAGCGCTTCGAGCGCGAGGTCGCCCGGAGGACCGCCGACCTCACGGAGGCTCTCGCCGCCAAGACGATGCTGGTCCACGAGGTCGATCACAGGGTCAAGAACAACCTCCAGATGGTCGCTTCGCTTCTCACCATGCAGACCCGCACCATCACCGATCCGACGGCGCGGGCGGCCATGGAGCAGATGCTCAGCCGCGTCGAAGCCCTCGGCACCGTCCATAAGCGCTTGTACCAGTCGCACAATGTCGAGCGTTTCGACGTGGCGGAATTCGCCCGCGAGCTGGTGACCGACCTCATCAACGGGTCCGGACGCCCGGACCTGTCGCTCCATCTCGACCTGGAACCGGTGGAAGTGCCGGTGGAGAAGGCGCCGCCGGTGGCCCTGATGATGAACGAACTCATCACCAACGCCCTCAAGCATGCCTTCCCGGAACAGCGCCCCGGCCGGCTGTCGGTGGCCGTGAGACCGGACGGAAACTATTTCGGGATTACCATCATTGACGACGGTGTCGGCATGTCGACGCAGGCGCCCGTTCGCAGGACCTTCGGCAAGCGGCTGATCGAGACCCTGGCCCGTCAACTGAACGCCAGTATTGCCTGGCAGCCCGCGGATCCCGGGACCCGGATCAACATCCGCCTGCCGCGTGAGGCGGCGGACAGCAGGAACACCGCGTGAGCACTCCCCTGCGCGTCATGATCGTCGAGGACGAGGCCGTCATCCAGATGCAGCTCGAGATGTTGCTGGAAGATGCCGGGCATATCGTGGTGGCGACCGCCTTCTCCGCCGAGGAGGCCATCGCCGACGCCCACAGGACACGTCCGGACGTCGTGTTCGTCGACATGCGGTTGCGGGGGCGCTCGTCGGGGCTCGACGTGGTGGACGCGATCAGAGCGATCGAAGGGACGATCATCGTGTTCGTCACCGCCAACGCCGCCGATCTCGACGAGGAGTGCGACGGGGCGGCCGCCGTCATCGCGAAGCCCTTTTCCGTCGGCGTGATCGAGGAGAGCCTGCGCTATATCGAGGAATGCGTGCATCGCCCGCCGCCCGAAGCGAAACGGCCCCTCGGACTTCGGGTCGCGCCCTCGTACGACGCCCACCTCGAGTCGTTCCGGCGACCGCAATCTGGAAGCGACCGCGGCGCACAGTTCTGAAGCCGTTGCGGCCTGTCGTTCCGAGATACCGTTCGCACATCGGACATCGCGAACGTCGATGCGTTGCCCTTTCGGTCACGGTGTTCTTCGAAAAGCGCCGGCGGATACCGAGGAGCCCGGCTTTTGGTCCGTTCCGGCGTGACGAGGTCGCTTCGCCTTGCTACGCCCCGCAGGAGCATGTGTTCGCCGAGCGGCGCTCGCGGACCACCCCTTGACCGATGACGAATTTCCGATGACCGATCCCAGTCGCCGTGCACTCCTTTCCGGTGCCGCCACCAGCCTCCTGACCATGGCGGCCCTCCCCGCCTTCGGGCAGGGCGGTCCGGTCGGCCCCGATGGCATCGACGGCTACCCGCCATTCGACGACGACCGCCTCTACCGCGACGAAGCCGGACGGCTGTATCGCCGCCGCGGCGGCACCTACGTTCCCTACGGCGAGCGCACCGCCGCGCCGGCTCCCTCGGCGCGGGAGTTCGAGCCCGAGGCAGCCCCCCGGCGGCGGGTCGCCGAGCCGAGGCCGGCGGACAAGATCGCGGCGGCACGGCCCCTCGACAACGGGCCGATCGACTATGCCCGCGCCTATGCCGCGATCCCGGACGAGCCGTTCCCGGTCCTGGCCTTCAACTACAAGCGCATGAACCCGGCCTTCCTGCGCCAGGACATCGCCTACACCGGCCGCGAACCGGCGGGCACCATCCTGGTCGATCCGCGCGCGCATCATCTCACCCTCGTCCAGGGCAATGGTCGCGCCCGCCGCTACGGCGTCGGCGTGGGCAAGCAGGGCTTTTCCTGGTCGGGCATTTCGACGGTCAATTCCAAGCAGGCCTGGCCGGATTGGTATCCGCCCAAGGAGATGATCGCCCGCACCCCGAAACTGGCGCGCCAGGTCTCGCAGCTGCAGAGCGGGCTCGGCGTGCCGGGCGGCTCGCGCAATCCGCTGGGTGCGCGAGCCCATTACCTCTGGCAGGACAACAAGGATACGCTCTACCGCATCCATGGGACGCTGGAGCCGGAATCGATCGGCCGTAGCGTCTCGTCCGGATGTATCCGCATGATCAACCAGGACGTCATCGATCTCTACGGCCGGGTCGAGATCGGGACTCGTGTGGTGGTCTTGGGCTGACGGCCGGCGGGTCGGAGCTGGGCCGGGCCCTGAGGCGTACTGTCCGGAAGCGGAACCTAGGACCGGCCGACCGGATTTCCCCTGACACGAAGGGGCGTCGCCGGATGGCGCTCGCCCGTCACGGAGATCCAGGCATCATGGCAAAGAGCAATCCTGCGCGGTCGCGCGTCGAATCCGATCGCCTCAACACTCCCACCGACCTGTCGCCAGAGGCGACGAAGGTGATTTCCGAAGGGCTGACGGTTCTGCTGTCGGACCTCTTCGCCCTCTATCTGAAGACCAAGAATTTTCACTGGCACATGAGCGGGCCGCATTTCCGCGACTACCATCTGCTCCTCGACGAACAGTCGGACGAGATCTTCGCGATCACCGACGATGTCGCCGAGCGTGCCCGCAAGATCGGCGGCACCACCCTGCGCTCGCTCGGCGAGGCCAAGGCGAAGTCGCGCTTGGCCGACAACGATGCGGAGTACGTCTCGCCGATCGACATGCTGGCGGAACTGCGCGACGACAACAAGACGCTCGCCGCCAACATGCGGGAGTTTCACGAGGTCACGGACGAGCACAAGGACGTGTCGACCACCAGCCTCCTCGAGGAATGGATTGACCAGGCCGAGCGTCGCACTTGGTTCCTCTACGAGATCACCCGCACGGCGACGCAGTCGGGCCACTGATCGGACGCGAGCGACCGATCGCCTTCGACACGAAAAAGGCCCCGCGTCCGGATGGGACGCGGGGCCTTTTTCACGGGACACGGTGAGTGCCCCGGCCGCTCACGCGGCGGGGGTGATCTCGCCTTCGCGTACCGCCCGCTCGCCGGTGCCGGACTTGATCCGATAGAACGGCTCGCCGGTCTGGTCTTCCGGCACGAGCCGGACGATCTCGAACACGTCCCCCGTGTCTGTCTTGGCGTCGGCATAGCCGATCCGCGAACGGCGGACACGCTGGCCGAGCTTGAATTTATGGGACATGTCGATCTCTTCCTTATCGTGAGGATACGGCTTTGGCCGATCCCTTGGGCGGGACAGCCAGCGCCGCCCTGATTCGGCAGAGGTCGCGCCATCCCCTGCCCTCGGACCACCGGGACGCGGGTCCCGCCCTTCGAGGCCGACGCGCCACGCAAACGGCGGGTCGACCCTCCAGGGAGTTGGTCCTACTTGCGGGTCTTGCCGGCCTTGGCCTTCCGGGCAGCGTAGCGCGCGTCGCGTTGGGCCTTCTGCTCGAGACGGGCGGCATTGGCGCGCTCGATCTTGTCGGCGGCTTCCTGCACAGCGGCGGCGGCAAGACGCTCGCGCTCTGCATCGGCCTCGGCCACACGCTGGGCTTCCATCTCGAGGCGGGCAGCCTCGCGGGCGGCGACGCGGATCTCGCGCTCACGGACCACAGCGGCGCGCTCGGCCTTTCGGGCCACGACCTCGGGATCGTCCGCCGGCGGGCGGGCACGAAAGCGCGCAAGCGCAGCCTCGCGGGCCTCGGCCTGAGCCTTGAGGCGATCGGTCATCGAGTTTTCGTTGAATTGGCTCACACAGGGTCCTGGTTTGGAGAGCCGGCACATGGCCTGCCCTGGAAAACGAAGGAGGCCGCTCTCCCGTGGGGGAGAGCGGCCTTCGAGACGTCAGGCCCGGAGGCCCGATGGGCTCACGCGGACTGGAGGTTTCCGGCGGACTGCTTTCCGCTGCGCTTGTCGGTCTCCATCTCGTAGGAAACCTTCTGGCCCTCAGCGAGGCCACGCATGCCGGCGCGCTCGACAGCCGAGATGTGCACGAAAACATCGTTTCCGCCGCCATCCGGCTGGATGAACCCGAAACCCTTTTGCTCGTTGAACCACTTAACAGTACCGACAGCCATAATCATCCTTCGCCCTTGCGGGCATAGTTCTCGGACAACCCGCGCGGGATCTGCGCAGGCTTCGTCCGCTTTACCGATGTTGAGAGAGAGAGACGGACAACCGGCCTTTTGGGGCCGCACAACCGAAAACCTGGCGCAAATCAGTCTGACAGACATAGCCTCTCGGGATCGATTTTGCAAACCTTTTACGGCCGAGGATCGGAGACGGCGGATTTATTGACGAATGCCTTAAGAACAAGCTCGACTTTCATCACCCCGGCATCGTCGGGGTCGGCCTTGGTCGTGAACCCGAGGCGGCGGCAGACCGCCAGCATCGGGCGGTTCTCGCGCAGCACCGACCCTTCGATCCGCTCGAGCCCCTCGGTCCTGGCCCAGTCGATCATCATCCTCATGAGGGCATGGCCGAGGCCGAGCCCCTTCGTGTCGCTGCGCACGAGGATCGCGTACTCGCCCGCGACATGGTTGGCGTCGGCGTGGAGCCGCACGGCACCCAGCATCGTCCCGGTCTGCGCTTCCTGCGCCACGAAGGCGATGGCACGGGCGTAATCGAGCTGGGTCAGGCGGGCCAGGAAGGCGTGGTTGAAGTCGCGCACCGGCGCGAAGAAGCGCAGCCGCAGATCCTCGGCGCTGACCTGCGCGAAGAAGTCGTGGAACAGCGCCTCGTCCTCCGGCCGCACCGGGCGCACCCGGATCGCGCGGCCCTTCAGGGCGATCGATCGCTCCCACTCCACCGGATAGGGGCGGATGGCGAAACGCGGATGATGGGCCCCGCGCGGGCGCTCTCCGGCCCGGACGACCTGCGGCGCGATCATGACCCGGCCGTCGAGGGCGACGACCCCATCGGCATCCGACAGCAACGGGTTGATGTCGAGTTCGCGCACCTCCGGCAGGTCGGCGGCGAGCTGGGCGAGCTTCACGAGGACGAGGGCCAGCGCATGGCGGTCGACCGCCGGCACGTCGCGGTATGCGGCCAGGCGCCGGGCGACACGGGTGCGGTCGATGAGATCCTGCGCCAGACGCAGATCGAGGGGCGGCAGGCCGAGCGCCCTGTCGTCGATGACCTCCACAGCGGTGCCGCCGCGGCCGAACACGACGACCGGGCCGAACACGGGGTCTTCGGCGAGGCCCGCGATCAACTCGCGCTGCTTGCCCGCCCTCACCATCGGCTGGACGGCGAAGCCGGTGATCCGCGCGTCGGGGCGCGAGCGTCTGACGCCGGCCACGATGGCGGCGGCGGCCTCGCGGATGTCGGCCTCGCTGGTCAGGTCGAGGCGCACGCCGCCGACGTCGGACTTGTGGACGATATCGGGCGAGACGAGCTTCAGGGCGACGGTGCCGCCGGCTGCGATGATCGCCCAGCCGGCGGCGGCGGCGGCCTCCGCGTCCGGCGCCAGCGTCACGGGCAGGCTTGGGATGCCGTAGGCGGCAAGGAGACCCGCCACCGAGACGGGATCGAGCCAGGTGCAGCCCTCCGTCAGAGCCGCTTCCACCAGGGTGCGAGCCCGCGCCCTGTCGGGCAGGAAGTCCCGCGGCAGCGAGTCGGGCGTGCGCATGAGGTCGTCCTGCGCCTCCCGGTAGCGGACGAGATGCAGGAAACCCTGCACCGCATCCGAATCGGTGGAGAAGCGGGGGATGCCCGCCTTGGCGAAGGCCGCCAGCGCCGCCTCGTCTTCGCCGAGGGAGACTGCGAACACCGGCTTCCTGCGGCCCTCGCGGCTTCGCGCCGTCGTCACCGTCGCCGCGATGGCCTCGGCCACGGCTGCGCTGTCGGAACGGGCCGTGGGGACATGGATCGCGAGGATCGCGTCGACGGCCGGGTCGGCCAGCAGAGGCGACAGGGCGGTCTCGTAGTGGGGCGCGTTCGCCCCGATCCCGAGATCGACCGGATTGGCCTCCAGCGGCGCCAAGGTGCCACCACCATCGGCGAGCTGATCGGCGGCGAGCGCCCCGATGCCGTAGCCGTTGGCGAGGATGGCCAGGCGCCGTCCCGGAAACGGGCGTTGCCGGCCCAACGTCTCCACAGCCGAGAACATCGCATCGAGATTGCCGACGCTGAGCAGGCCGGCCCGGCGAAAGGCCGCCTCGTAGACCGCGTCCGGCCGCGCGAGGGCACCGGTGTGGGTGAGGCTCGCGGCGGCGGTGATCGCGGCGGGATGCCGGCCGGTGCGCAGGACCACCACGGGCTTGGCCCGCGCCGCGGCGCGGGCCGCCGACATGAACTTACCCGCGTCCCGCACCACGTCGATGGACAGCAGGATCGCGCGGGTGTGAATGTCGCCGGCGAAATAATCGAGGCAATCGGCGACGTCGATATCGCAGGCTTGGCCCAGAGTGATCGCCGCCGAGAAACCCACCGCACGCTTGGCGGCCCAAGCCACGATGCCGGCCGCGACCGTTCCCGATTGCGATATCAGGGCCAGGTCGCCCGCGGAGGGCGCTCTCGAGAACAGGCTGGCATCGAGGCAGGCCGCCGGCGAGGACAAGCCGATGCTGCCAGGGCCGACGATCCGCAGCCCGTAGGGTTTGGCCGCAGCCCAGACGTCCCGGCACAAGACGTCGTCGCGGTCTGCGGTCAGCACCACCGCGACCCTGGCGCCGCACGCTCCGGCCTCCGCGACCAGACGAGGCACGGCCGTTGGCGGAGCGGCAATCAGGACGAGATCGGGAGGTTCGAGCTCGGCGAAGGACGCGACGCTCTGCGCGTCGCCGACGATTCCCCCCACCATCGAGATCGTGCCGCGAAACTGGCTCGCCCGTAGATTGGCGACCATGCCCCGGCCGAGCGCGGCCGATGTCTCATCGGCGACCGCCACGACCACGGATCGCGGCGCGAGCAGGGCGTCGAACCTGGATGTACTCATCGATTCGTCAGCCCGTGCCCGGGCCGGACCCTCGCCCGCCTGCACCGGGCAGGCAAGGGCTCCGGGGAGTCGGGTCGGTCAGGACGCCGAGAGACCGGGCAGAACGAGCGTCTCGTGAAGGCGGAAGATGCAGGGCCACCTCATCCGGATCGCGAGATCCTGCGCCTCTTCCATGCTGATCGCGCGTTGGCGCGCAACTTCATCGAGACTGATCCATCCGGCTGCCATCGCAGACCCTCCCCTTCGTGCGTTCGGTGCGTTAAGGCGCGGCTGCGCGTCGGGTTCCGGGTGGATCGTCAGCCCGGGCCCGCGCCGGAGCAGCCATGGTCGAGGTCCGGGAATCCATCGTCTGCGCGATGCGCGAGATGATCGCGTGCGGCCTCAGCCAAGGCACCGCCGGCAACATCAGCGTGCGGCACGGCGACGGCTTCCTGGTGACACCCTCCGGCATCGCCGCGGATGCCCTGCGGCCGGAGGATATCGTGCCGATGACGATGGCGGGCACCCACGACCATGCCCTGGCGCCGTCTTCGGAATGGCGGTTCCATCGCGACATCCTGGCGGCACGCCCGGAATTCGAAGCGATCGTCCACGCCCACCCGACCTATTGCACCGCCTTCGCCATCTGCGGTCGGTCGATCCCGGCCGTGCACTACATGATTGCCGCGGCCGGCGGCCCGACGATCCGCTGCGCGCCCTATGCGCCCTACGGCACCCAGGCGCTGTCCGACCACGCCGTGGCGGCGATGGAGGCGCGCAACGGCTGCCTCCTGGCCAACCACGGCATGATCGCGGCCGGCCCGACGCTGGCCAAGGCGCTCTGGCTCGCCGTCGAGATGGAGGCCCTGTGCCGCCAGTATGCGGTGGCCCTGCAGGTCGGGGCTCCGGTCGTTCTCCCCGACGAAGAGATCGCCCGCACGGTCGACCGCTTCAGGTCCTACGGACCGCGTCACCGCGACCCGGCATAGGCGGGCGCCACAGGCCCGGTCGCGTCGACGGCCATCAGGACCGACCGCACCGGGACACGGCTCCCCGGACGCCAGAGTTGCGGTCCTCGACCTTGCATGCACCGGGCGATCCCCGGCCTCGCCCCGAGGCTTGCGATGCCGGGACGTTCCGGCACGTCGCGCCGACCCGACATCTGGGGGCGGGTAAATTCTACCTCAAGTTGTCAAACAACGACCATGGATAGCCGGCGCTCCACCTTTGAAAATCAGGCAGTGCCCAGGTGGGGATATGGCTACACGGTGATCGGCACCGAGGGTTGTTCACGTCGATGCAGCAAATCGACACAGACCGCATGGTGTGGCGATGACGATGCCTCACGACAGGATCCGCCCTCCATTTACAAAGAGAATACAGTCGCAATTCCTCATATTACGCCTCTTGCGCTCTGAATTGGAACATCTTAGGAGCATCGAACAGACGCTGTCGCTAGGCTTGCCATCGCATCGTATTTCGATGCCGTATACAGGCCAAAGATTGTATACAAAATACTATCGGGAGTTGAGAATGAAGGCCGAGATCGATACGGGAGCGGATTACATCGAGCTTGCAGCCGGCGTCGTCTCGGCCTTCGTCAGCAACAATTCGGTTCCGATCGTCGAGCTGCCCGCCCTGATCGCGCTGGTCCACGGGACGCTCGCACGCCTGGCGGGCGACATCGTCGAGGAGAAGCCCGAGCCGCTCACCCCCGCGGTGTCGGTCAAGCGCTCGGTGACGGCGGATCACATCGTGTGCCTGGAGGACGGGAAGAAGTTCAAATCCCTCAAGCGGCATCTGCGGACACGCTACGGAATGACCCCGGACGAGTATCGCGCGAAGTGGAACCTCGCGAGCGACTATCCGATGGTGGCTCCGAACTACGCCGCGGCTCGGTCGGAGCTCGCCAAGAACATGGGGCTCGGCCAGCAGCGCCGGAAATCCCGCGCCCCCGTCGCCACGGAAGGTACACCGGCGGCACCCGATGCGCCGGTGCGTGCGCGACGCGCGAAGCCAACGGCCTCGGCCTGACCATCCACGCACCTCGGCTCGGCGGCTGCAGACACCTCCCCAAGGGGGTGAGCGGGGCCGGTCCAGAGCATCGCCACAGAAGCGGCTCCAGACGATGTCCACAGGAAAGGCGCCCCTTGCCGAGCGGTCGTCCGCGCTCGGCGGCGCCGGCATATCCCCTTTGAACGAATTGGCGTTTTCACGATCCCGCCGCGATGACGGGCTTCCCGGCGCGCCGATCGTCGGCCCGTTGTCCCCAGACGCGGTCGTCTTGCATTAGCGCCGATGCAACGCTGCGCATGAGATCCCCTTCGACAGGTACGCGTCGTCGGGCAACCCGCGGGGGAAGCCGACAGGCTTGCTGCGGGAGTGTCATGTCAGGCGGATCGTCCCTCGTCACCCGTCTGTTCTGGACCACCGTCATCGGAGGCGCCGCCGCGTTCGTCTGGGGAATGCCGGCCGTCGCCGCGACCGGAGTGGGCCTCGCGCTGGTCCTGCTGCGCCATCTCGACCGGCCGCGACGCCTGCGCCGCCTCGTCCGGCGGATCGCCTCGCCCCATGCCCGCACCCTGGCCCTTCGCCGACGGCAAGAGTGCTTCGTCGACGCCTACGGCAACACGATCCGCGACGGCTGGCAGCGTGAGCGCGCGTATTTCGCCGAGCGCACGATCCTGCCGCGCCTGGAGGCGCGCGGGCTCGGCGAGGAGGGCGAGGCGCGCTGGGCCGAGATCCTCGAGGTCGTCGAGGCGGTGGCCGAACGGGTCGACCTGCCCGACGAGACCGACGTCCCCGAGGAGGGAATCGCCTACGAGCGCCACTGCGCGGGGCGCCTGCGCGCGGCGGGCTGGCAGGCGCGCACGACCCCGGCCAGCGGCGACCAGGGCGCCGATATCGTGGCGGAAAGGGACGGGCTTCGCCTCGTGGTGCAATGCAAGCGCCATGGCCGGCCCATCGGCAACGCGGCGGTGCAGGAGGCGGCTTGCGCGGCGCGGTACTGGTCGGGCGACCTCGCGGCGGTCGTCACGAACGCGGGCTTCACGCCCGCGGCGCGCAAGCTCGCCGCGGCCACCGACGTGCTCCTCCTGCACCACGACGACCTGACCGACCTCGACCTGTCGGCGATCCGCCGCGCGGTGGCGCAGGATCGTTGATCACTCCGCCGGCAAGGGTGTCCAGGCGTGGCCCCGACGGTTCAGAAGCGTATCCGCAGCGACGGGTCCGTCGCTGCCGGCGGGATAATCCGCCACCGGAGCGTCCTTCCATGCGGCGATGAGCGAATCGACCACCGCCCAGGCGCCCTCGATCATGTCGGCTCGCTGGAACAGGCTGCCGTCCCCTTTCATGGCATCGAACAGCAACGATTCGTAGCCGACCCCCGGCACGGCGTCGGCCGATCCGTTCAGGGTGGCGACGGCCGGCTCGAGGGCCGTCGCGGGTCCCGGGCGCTTCACGTTGAGGGATCCGGCAAGCCCCGATCCCGGGTCGACGAAGAGCCGCAGGACGTTGGGTGCCGCTCCCGTCCCGAACAGTTCCGCATGGGGCCGCTTGAAGTGGATCGCGATCTCGGTCCGGCGCCGGGCGAGCCGCTTGCCGGTGCGAAGGTAGAACGGGACGCTCTGCCAGCGCGGGGTATCGATGGCGAGCGAAAGGGCGACGTAGGTTTCGGTGAGCGAGCCGGCCGCGACATCGGCCTCGTCGCGATAGCCCGGCACCGGTCGGCCGTCCTCGCGGCCGACACCGTATTGTCCGCGGACCGCGTCGCCGACCGGCACCGGCCGGATCGCGGCGATCAGCGCGGCCTTGGCGTCCCGCACCGCCTCGGCATCGAGGGAGGCGGGCGCCTCCATGGCGATCATGCAGAGCAGCTGGAACAGGTGGTTGGGCACCATGTCGCGCAGGGCCCCGGTGGTCTCGTAGAAGCGGGCGCGTCCCTCGACGCCGATGGTCTCGGCGGCCGTGATCTCGATGAAATCGATGTGCTCGCCGGTCCAGGCCGGCTCGATCAGCCGATTGGCGAAACGAAGGGCGAGGATGCCCTGCACGGTCTCCTTGCCGAGGAAATGATCGATGCGAAAGATCTGCTCCTCGCGCGCGCTTTTCAGGATGCGGGCGTTGAGGGCCCGTGCCGAGGCGAGGTCGCTGCCGAAGGGCTTCTCCACCACTACGCGGCGAAAGCGGCCATCCGTTTCGTCGAGGAGACCGGCCGCCCCGAGATGGTCGATCACCGGGCCGAAGAAGCGGGCCGAGACGGCGAGATAGAAGATCGCGCTGCCGTCGAGGATCCCGTCCAACGCCCGGTAGGTCTCGGGCGCATCGAAGTCGCCGGTGAGATACCGCAGTCTCTCGCACACGAAGCGCCAAGTGGCCTCGTCGATGCGGTCGGGATGGAATTCCGCCGTGTCGTCCCGGGTGAACTCCTGCATCGTCTCGGTCAGGGCCTCGCGCCAGCCGGCGTCGGTGTTCTCGTTGTGATCGACGCCGACCACCCGGAAGCCGGCGGGCAGGTGACCGGCACCGGCGAGGTTGTAGAGGGCCGGCATCAGCAAGCGCTGCGTCAGGTCGCCCTTGGCTCCGAAGACGACGAGGGTGCAGGCCGGGGCCACGCTCGGCCCCGTGCCTGGGGTGGCTGGGGTTTCGCTGTCCTGCATGGAGACGATCATCCGCTGAATGCCGCGACGGGCACCGTCGCCGGTCAAACGGTTGCGGCCCGGCCCCGTTCCCGAAGGCGCGGACCGGTGCCTATTCGTCGGTCCGCACCGCCGAACCGCCGTCGATCGGCAGTTGGACGAGGGTCAGCGCATCCTGCGTCGGCAGGCTGCGCACATCCCAGCCGCCACCGAGGGCGCGGATCAGCGACACCGCCGTGGTGAACCGGTTCAGCCGTACCTGGAGCGCGGAGACCTCGTTGTTGAGGGCGATGGCCTGGGCGGTGACGACGGTGGTGAAGTTCTGGGTGCCGGCGCGGTATTCGTTCAGGGTGATCTCCACCGCCCGGCGAGCCAGTACCACCGCCTGGTCCTGCGCCGCCTGCTGGCGCGCGAGGATGCGCACGCCGGCAAGCCCGTTCTCGACCTCTCCGAAGGCGGTCAGGACGGTCTGTCGGTAGGTGGCGACGCTGGCCTCGTAGGCGGCGCGGGCGACCTGGACGACGGCCGACCGCGCGCCGCCGTCGAAGAAGGCCTGGCTTCCGTTGGCGGCGATGGACCAGACCTGGTTCACGGCCGAGAACACGCCATTGCTGGTGACCCCGGAGAACCCGCCCGACGCCGACAGGGTCACGGTGGGATAGAAGGCCGCCACCGCGACGCCGATCTGCTCGCTCTGGGCCTGAACGTTCCGCTCGGCCTGGGCGATGTCGGGGCGCCGCTCCAGAAGGTCGGACGGAATGCCGACCGGAACCGCCGGCGGCCTCGTCGGCAGCGATCCGACCGGCAACGACAACTCCGAGGGCGGGCGGCCGACCAGGGTGGCGATGGCGTGCTCGAAGATGGCGCGCTGAAGCCCCACCGCGATCGCCTGGGCCTGGGTGGTCTGGAGCTGGGTCTGGGCCGTGATCACGTCCGAACGGGCCGCTACGCCGACGTTGTACTGGTTCTCCGCGATGGCGAGGCTCTTGCGGTAGGCCTCCACCGTCTCGTTCAACAGGCGCTGCAGCGAATCCTGATACCGCAACGTCAGGTAGTTCGTGGCGATCTCCGACTGGATCGCCAGGCGCACGGCGGCGAGATCGGCGGCGGTGGCCTGAGCGGTGGCGACCTCGCTGGCGATGGTGCGGCGGATGCGGCCGAACAGGTCGAGCTCCCAAGAAGCCTGGCCCTGGAGCGATACGGAGGTGCGCTCGGAGCCCAAAGATCGGGACCGGGCGATGCTCGGCGCGCCGATCACCGTCGGGAACAGGGCGGCGCGGGCCTGGGCGACGAAGCCGCGGGCCTGATCGTAGGTCGCCACCGAGACGCGCAGGTTCTGGTTGTCCACGTCCACGAGGCGGATCAGCCGGTCGAGGGCGGGATCGCGAAACACCCGCCACCAATCGCCGCGCTCGGCCCCGTCGTTCGGGCGCGCGGCGCGCCAGCCCTTGCGGCCCGCGACATGGGCAACGCTATCCTCGCGGGCCCCACCCTGCTTGAACGCCAGCGGCGTCTCCACGGAGGGACGGGAATAATCGGGGCCGACGAGGCAGCCGGAGGTCGCGAGGGCCAGCGCGAGGACGGCGGCCATCCGCACCAGCCGGGCGCGCCGACCTGTCCCCCCTGCCGGGGAGGATGGGCCGTGACACGGATCGGGAGCGCGCGAAACCGCCCTCTTGGGATCGATCACCGCCCCTCCTCCCGCCCGGCATGCGCCGGGGCTCCTGCCCCGCAGCAGGGGGAGGGTCGCGAACCGGGCCATCGACCGAACCGTCATTCCGCCGGTACCGCCTGGACGCCGCCCGCAGCCTTCGGGCGCCGGCGCAACCGGTCGAGATAGAGGTAGACGACGGGCGTGGTGTAGAGGGTCAGGATCTGGCTCACGATCAATCCGCCGACGATGGCGATCCCCAGCGGGCGACGCAGTTCCGAGCCCTCGCCGCCGGCGACGATCAGCGGCAACGCGCCGAGGAGAGCGGCCAGCGTTGTCATCATGATCGGGCGGAAGCGCAAGAGGCAGGCCTCGACGATCGCGTCGCGGGGCGGGACCGCCCGCGTCCGCTCCGCATCGAGGGCGACGTCGATCATCATGATGGCGTTCTTCTTGACGATGCCGATCAGCAGGAACACCGCGATGAGCGCGATCACCGTGAACTCGGTGCCCGAGACGAGGAGCGCCAGCAGGGCGCCGATCCCGGCCGAGGGCAGCGTCGAGAGGATCGTGATCGGGTGGATGTAGCTTTCGTAGAGGATGCCCAGGATCGCGTAGACCGCCAGGATCGCGGCCAGGATGAGGAGCGGCTGGCGCGAGGAGGAGGCCTGGAAGGTCTTGGCGGTGCCGGCGAATTCCCCGTGGATCGTGGCCGGGGCCCTGATTTCCGCCATCGCCCGATCGATGCCGACCGTGGCGTCCGAGAGGCTCTTGCCGGCCGCCAGGTTGAACGAGATGGTGGTGGCCACGAACAGGCCCTGGTGGCTGACCTGGACCGGCGCATTGCCGGTCTCGAGCCGGGCGAAGGCCGAGAGCGGGATCATGGTCTCGCGGGCACTCGACACCGGTGCGCTCGACGAAGCGCCGCTGCGGCCACCGGCGATGGCGTTGGAGGCGGCGTTCCTGGCCGGATCGGCCGCGATCGCGGCCGCGTCGGTTCCGGCCGACCCGGTGGCACTGGTCCCGGCGGCGGCCGCCGCCGGCCCGGCCGTGTCGCCGGCCACCGTACCGGCCACCGCATTGGTGCGGGCCGAACCGCGCGCGTTGCCGCCCGAGGTCGAGACGTAGATCGTCTTGAGGGTCTCGGGCGACTGCAGGTAGCGCGAGGCGATCTCCATCACGACGCGGTACTGGTTGAGCGGGTTGTAGATCGTGGAGACGGCGCGCTGGCCGAAGGCGTCGTAGAGCGTGTTGTCGATCTTGTCGGGGGTCAGGCCGTAGCGGAACGCCGTCGCGCGATCGATCACGAGGCGGCTCTCGAGGCCGCCCTCCTGCTGGTCGGAGGTCACGTCGGCGAAGGTCGGGTCACGCTGAAGCGCCTGGACCAGCTTGGGCGCCACCGCATAGAGCTCGTCGGGGGTGTCGCCCTGGAGCGTGTACTGGTAGGTGGCGAAGCTCTGGCGCCCGCCCATCCGCAGGTCCTGCCGGGGGGTGAGATAGAGGCGCGCGCCGGGCACGCGGGCAAGCTTGGGCCGCAGTCGATTGATGACCTCGCCGATCGGCGCACGCTGTCCGAGGGGCTTGAGGCCGACGAAGACGTTAGCCGAATTGGTGCCGCGCCCGCCCGTGAACCCGACCACGCTGTCCACGGCCGGATCGGCCTGGACGATGGCGCTGGCCTGTTCGAGCTTCTGCTTCATCGCCTGGAACGAGATGCGCTGGTCGGCCTGGATGCCGCCCATCATCTGGCCGGTGTCCTGCTCGGGAAAGAACCCCTTGGGCACGATGATGTAGAGGTAGACGTTGAGCCCGACGGTCGCGAGTAGCACGAGCAGCACGAGGCGCGGATGGCGCAGGGCGATCCGCAGGGTGCGCCCATAGCCGCGCAGCATGGCCTCGAACCCGCCCTCGAGGATGCGCAGGAGCAGGGTGGGGCGCTTGAGTGGCGTCCCGTCGGCGCGGTGGCCTTCGGGCTTGAGGAAGACGGCGCACATCATCGGCGTCGTCGTGAGCGACAGCACCAGCGAGATCAGGATCGCGAGCGACAGCGTCACCGCGAACTCCTCGAACAATCGCCCGACGATACCGCCCATGAGCAGGATCGGCAGGAACACCGCCACCAGCGACAGGCTCATGGAAATGACGGTGAAGCCGACCTCGCGCGAGCCGAGCAGCGCCGCCTCGACCCGCGGCTTGCCCTCCTCGATATGGCGCTGGATGTTCTCCAGCACCACGATGGCGTCGTCGACGACGAAGCCGGTGGCGATGATCAGCGCCATCAGGGATAGGATATCGAGGCTGTAGTTTAGCAGGTACATCGCCGAGAAGGTGCCGATGATCGAGATCGGCACGGCGACGGCGGGGATCAGCGTCGCCCGCCCCGAGCGCAGGAAGACGAACACCACGCCGATGACGAGGACGACGGCGATGATCAGCGTGTGCTCGGTCTCGGCCAGCGAGGCCCGGATCGTGGCGCTGCGGTCGCCGGTGATGGTGAGGTCGATGTCGCCCGGCAGGGCCGCCCGGACCTGCGGCAGCGCCGCCTTCAACCCGTCGATAGTCTCGACGACGTTCGAGCCCGGCTGCTTGTAGATGAACAGGATGACGCCCGGCTTGCCGTTGATCAGGCCGAGATTGCGCTTGTCCTCCACCGAATCGAGCACCTGCCCGACGTCCGAGAGGCGCACCCCGGCGCCGTTGCGGTAGGCCACGACGATGTCGCGGTAGTCCGCCGCCACCCGGCCCTGGTCGTTGGCATAGAGCTGGTAGTGGCGGCTCTCGGTCTCGATCGCCCCCTTGGGCGAGTTGGCGTTGGCGGAGGCGAGCGCGGCACGGATACCCTCGAGGCCGATCCCGTAGTTGAACAGCGCGGTGGGATCGAGTTCCACCCGCACCGCCGGCAGCGACGAGCCGCCGATGTCGACGTTCCCGACACCGGGGAGCTGGGACATCTTCTGCTGCACGATGGTGGCAGCCGAATCGTAGAGCTGGCCCGGCGAGAGCGTGTCCGAGGTGAGCCCCAGGATGAGGATCGGGGAATCGGCCGGGTTGAACTTGCGATAGGTCGGGTTCTGCCGCAGCGCCGTCGGCAGGTCCGCGCGCGCCGCGTTGATCGCCGCCTGGACGTCGCGGGCGGCCCCGTCGATATCGCGGTCGAGGCCGAACATCAGGACGATCCGCACCGAGCCGGTGGAACTCGTCGAGGTCATCTCGGTGACGTCGGCGATGATGCCCAGCCGCCGCTCGAGGGGCGAGGCCACGGTGGTCGCCATGGTCTCCGGCGAGGCGCCCGACATCGTCGCCTGGACCAGGATGACGGGGAAATCCACCTGCGGCAGCGGCGCCACCGGCAGTTTCGTGAACGCGAAGATGCCCGCCAGCAGCACCCCGAGGGTGAGCAGCGTGGTCGCGATGGGACGGCGGATGAAGGGCGCGGAGATGTTCACGGACGAACACCCGCCAGGTCCCCCTCCCCCGCGGAGGGGGAAGGGATCCGCGTCGCGTGACAGCGCGAACTCGTGCGATCGTCCCTCACGTCGAGGCCCCGGCGGTCTTGGCCCCGCCCTCGCGCCGACCGGTGATGCGTCGTTCGAGCCGGTCGAAGGCGAGGTAGATCACCGGCGTCGTGAACAGCGTCAGCACCTGGCTGACGATGAGGCCGCCGGCGATGACGATGCCGAGCGGCTGGCGCAGCTCGGAGCCGACGCCGGTGCCGACGATCATCGGCACCGCCGCGAACAGGGCGGCCAGCGTCGTCATGAGGATCGGGCGGAAGCGCAGGAGGCAGGCCTCGTAGATCGCGTCACGCGGGCTCCTGCCCTCCTCGCGCTCGGCCTGGAGCGCGAAGTCGATCATCATGATCGCGTTCTTCTTCACGATGCCGATGAGGAGCACGATGCCGATGATGGCGATGACGTCGAGCGACAGGCCGAACAGCATCAGGCCGATCAGGGCGCCGATGCCCGCCGAGGGCAGCGTCGAGAGGATCGTGATCGGGTGGATGAAGCTCTCGTAGAGGACGCCCAGCACGATGTAGACCGTCACGATCGCGGCCAGCACCAGGAAGAGCTGGTTGGAGAGCGCCGATTCGAAGGCCAGGACGGAGCCCTGCGGCACGATGCGGAAGCTCGGCGGCAGGTCGATCTCCTTGCGGACCCGCTCGAACTCGCCCACCGCGTCGCCCAGCGCCGCCCCGGGGGCGAGGTTGAACGAGACGGTGCTGGCGGGAAACTGGCCGAGATGGCTGATCAGGAGCGGCGCGCGGCGCTCGTCGACACGGGCGATCGCCGAGAGCGGCACCTGGCCGGAGGCGACCGTGGAGGACGGCAGGTAGATGGTGTTTAGGCTCTCCAGCGTCTTGTGCTGCTCCGGATCGGCCTCGAGAATCACCCTGTACTGGTTCGACTGGGTGAAGATCGTCGAGACGATGCGCTGCCCGAAGGCGTCGTAGAGCGCATTGTCGACGGTGGCCGGCGTGATGCCGTAGCGGCCGGCCGTGGAGCGGTCGATGGTGATGTAGGCGGCCAGCCCCGCGTTCTGGAGGTCGCTCGCCACGTCCGCCAGCAGGGGCGAGCGTTGCAGCGCCTGGATGAAGCGCGGCACCCAGACGGTGAAGGCGTCGAGGTTCGGGTTCTCGAGGATCACCTGGTACTGCGTCGGGCTGACCGCCGTATCGATGGTGAGGTCCTGGATCGGCTGCATGTACAGGCGGATGCCCGGCACGCTGGCCGTGGCCTCGCGAATGCGCCGGATGATCGCCGAAGCCGCGTCCTTGCGCTCGGCGTGCGGCTTCAGGTTGATGAGGAAACGCCCGGAATTGAGCGTCACGTTCTGGCCGTCGACGCCGATGAAGGACGACAGGCTGACCACGTCGGGATCCTTGAGCACGATGGCCGCGAGCTGCTGCTGGCGCTCGGCCATGGCGGCGTAGGACACGGTCTGGTCGGCCTGGGTGATGCCCTGGATCACGCCCGTGTCCTGCACGGGGAAGAACCCCTTGGGGATCACCACGAACAGGTAGCCGGTGAGGATCACCGTGCCCACCGTCACGATCAGCGTGAGGCCCTGGTGGGCCAGGACCACGCGCAGGGCGCGGCCATAGGCGGCGATGGTGCCTTCGCTGAGCCGGCGTCCGAGCCGGGACAGGAACCCTTCGCGCCGCGCCACCCGCTCCGGCACGTGCTTGAGGAGGCGGGCGCACAGCATCGGCACGAGGGTCAGCGAGACCACGCCCGAGATGACGATGGTCGCCGCCAGCGTGATCGCGAATTCGTGGAACAACCGGCCGATCACGTCGCCCATGAACAGGAGCGGGATCAGCACCGCGAGCAGCGACACGGTGAGCGAGATGATGGTGAAGCCGATCTCGCGGCTGCCCTTGAGCGCCGCCTCGAACGGCGGATCGCCCTCCTCCACGTGCCGGGAGATGTTCTCGATCACCACGATGGCGTCGTCGACCACGAAACCCGTGGCGATGGTGAGCGCCATCAGGGAGAGGTTGTCGAGGGAGAACCCGTAGAGGTCCATGATCGAGAGGGCGCCGATCAGCGACAGGGGCACCGACAGGCTCGGGATCAGGGTGGCGGCGACGCTGCGCAGGAACAGGAAGATCACCAGGACGACGAGGCCGATGGCCAGCGCCAGTTCGACCTGCACGTCGTGGACGGAAGCGCGGATGGTGACGGTGCGGTCGGTGAGCAGCGTCACCGTGATGGCGCCCGGCAGCGTCGCCTGCAGCTGCGGCAGCAGCGCCTTGATCTTGTCGACGGTGCTGATGACGTTGGCGCCGGGCTGGCGCTGGATATTGAGGATGACGGCCGGCGTCTCGTCCATCCAGGCGCCGAGCTTGGTGTTCTCCGCGCCGTCGACGACGTCGGCCACGTCCGACATCCGCACCGGCGAGCCGGCCTTGTAGGCGATGATCGCATCCTTGTAGGCGGCCGGGTCGCGGATCTGGTCGTTGGCGTTGATGGCGTAGGACTGCGTCGGCCCGTCGATGGTCCCCTTGGGCGTGTTGACGTTGAGGTTGGCGATCGTGGTGCGCAGGTCGTCGATGTTGAGCCCGTAGGCGGCCAGGGCCCGTGCGTTGAACTGCACCCGCACCGCCGGGCGCTGGCCGCCGCCGACGCTGACGAGGCCGACGCCGGGGACCTGCGAGATCTTCTGCGCCAGGCGCGTCTCGGCGAGATCGCGCACCTGCGTGAGCGGCAGCGTCGCCGAGGTCAGGGCCAGGGTCAGCACCGGCGCATCCGCCGGGTTGACCTTGGCGTAGATCGGCGGCGCCGGCAGGTCGCTGGGCAGCAGGTTGCCGGCGGCGTTGATGGCCGCCTGGACCTGCTGTTCGGCAATGTCGAGGGGCAGGTCGAGGTTAAACTGCAGGGTGACGACGGACGCGCCCGCCGAGCTCTGCGAGGACATCTGGTTGAGGTTGGCGAGCTGGCCGAACTGGCGTTCCAGCGGCGCGGTCACCGCCGAGGTCATCACCTCCGGGCTGGCGCCCGGATAGAAGGTCTGAACCTGGATGGTCGGGTAGTCGACGGCGGGAAGGGCCGAGACCGGCAGGTTCACGTAGGACACCATGCCGACGATGAGGATCGCCAGCATCAGGAGCGTCGTCGCGACGGGTCGCAGGATGAAGAGGCGCGACGGGTTCATCGGGTGCGCGCCGCGGCCGGCGCGCGGTGACGCCCCTCCCCCCGGACCGGGCCCGGACCGCGGCCGAACATCGAAACGCGGTGCGCCATCACGGCGCCTGCTCGCGGCGGCGGCGCTCGCGCTTGGGCGCTTCCGCGCCGGGCTGGCCTTGAGCGGCCGGCATCGACGCGCCGGTGGCGGCCGCCGCCCCTTCGGCAGTGGGCGTACCGGGCTGAGCGTCGGCGGGCTTGCCGTCCGATATCTTGCCGTCAGCCGTCTTGCCGTCAGCCGCCTTGTCCTCGATGACCCGCACCGGCGCGCCGTCGCGAAGCCGGTCGGTCCCGTCGACCACGACCCGGTCGCCGACCTGCAGCCCGGAGATCACGGCGGTGCGCGGCCCGTCGCTCTCGCCGAGCTTGATCGGACGCACCACCACCTTGCTGTCTCCGTCGAGGAGATAGACGTAGGTGCCGGGCGTGCCGCGCAGGATCGCGGCGGTGGGCACGATGGGGACGTCGGCCAGCGTATCCACGGTGAGCTTGGCGTTGACGAACTGGTTGGGGAACAACGCGTCGTCCTTGTTGTCGAAGATAGCGCGCAGCTTGACCGTGCCGGTGCTCGTGTCGATCTGGTTGTCGACCGTGTCCAGCGACCCGCTGGCGACCTCGACGGTGTCGCCGCGGTCGTAGGCTTTCACCGTGAGCTTGGCTCCGGCGCGGATTCGCTTCATCACGCGCGCGACATCGTCCTCGGGCAGCGTGAACAAGACCGAGATCGGATGCAGCTGCGTCACCACCACGAGGGCGGTGGAGGCGGCGGTGACGTAGTTGCCCTGATCGACCTGACGCAGGCCGACCCGGCCCTCAACCGGCGATGTGATCCGGCAGTAGGCGATGTTGAGCTTCTGCTGATCGACGAGAGCCTGGTCGGCGGCCACCGTGCCCTCGTTCTGCTTGACGAGGGCCGCCTGCGTGTCGACGTTCTGCTTCGAAATCGAATCCTGCTGCGACAGTCGCTGGAAGCGGGCGAGGTCGAGCTTGGAGTTCTGCAGGAGCGCCTGGTCGCGCTGCAGCTGCCCCTCGAACTGGGCGAGCTGGGCCTCGTAGATGCGCGGGTCGATCTGCGCGAGGAAGTCGCCGCGCTTCACCATCTGGCCCTCGCGATAGCCGATCTGGGTGAGGTAGCCGCTGATCTGCGAGCGCACGGTGACGGTGGCCAGCGGTGTCACGGTCCCGAGTCCCGACAGCACCACGGGAATGTCGCCGGCTGTGATCCGGGCGACGCCCACCGCCTGGGCCGGGTCGCCGGTCCGGCCGCCGCGCCCCCTGCCGCGGCCCGGCTCGGCCGCGGCCTCCGTCTTGGCCTGCTCGCCCTTGGGGATAGAGTAGGTCCGGTAGGCGTAGTAGCCGCCGCCCGCCGCCGCGAGGAGGAGCAGGAACCAGATCCAGCCGCTCCTGGAGCGACGCGTCACGGTGGGGTTGGGCTCGGAATAGTCGCGCGCCGTCTCGGTGCGGATAGGGGTGCTGTCGTTCATCGATACAAGCCCGATCGCCCGGCGCGGAGCACCATGCGAAGCGAATGGTCGGCAGCCGATCCGGCGCCCGACGTCGACCCCGACCTGGTGCTCGCCCAAGATGGGGCCGGCCACGCGGTTTGACATCCCGGCCGGGCGGAACAGCCGCGCCGGGGGAAACCGGCATCGTGAAGCAGCGACACGTCGAGCATGGCATACCAACTGGGCCGCCAATGCGTCGCCAGTGCGGCGTCAGTGTTTCCGGGTATTGCCGTCCGCCGTCACCGGGGCCTGTCCTCGAGGGTCCGGTAGAGCCTCAGCATCTCCCGGAACGCGTCGTCGGCGGGGGTCACCGGAACGGCGAGGCGCAGCCCCGCGCCGGTGACGGCGACGAGGCAGGCGAGAATGATGCAGGTCCGGCTAGACATCGCGTTCGCAGGGCTGGTTCGGGATACCGCCCGGTATCACTTCATCGAACGTTTGCCTGCCCCGTGAGGGGGCGTTCGCGGCGAGAAACGACCGGAGCGGCACATCGGCCCCGACGAAACGAGGGGGCGGAGTTCCACCGAAGCGAGCGCCGCTCCAGCCGTGAGCGAAACCTAAATCACGGCTGATGAATGTCAACAATCGTCAGAGATCGACCGTTGTCGAGGGTGCGCCTGCGCACGCGACGTCGGGATATGTACCGCTCTTCCACCATGCTAGGCGCGGTGAAGCCGGCGCCCTCGTCTTCTTTCCGCGGTTTCGTCTCATGAACCCCGTCTTCGCTGATCTTCCGACCACCATCTTCGAAGTGATGTCGGGCCTGGCCCGCCATCACGGCGCGATCAACCTCGGCCAGGGCTTTCCCGACGATCCCGGCCCGGCGGACATCCGCGAGACGGCGGCCCGCGCGCTGCTGGAAGGCTACAATCAGTACCCGCCGATGATGGGCCTGCCGATCCTGCGCGAGGCCATCGCCGCCCATTACGGCCGGCACCAGGGGCTGACGCTCGACCCGGAGACGGAGGTGATGGTGACCTCGGGGGCGACGGAGGCCCTGGCCGCCTCGCTTCTGGCCCTGATCGAGCCGGGCGACGAGGTCGTGCTGTTCGAACCCGCCTACGACGCCTACCGGCCGTTGGTCCTGAGGGCGGGCGGCATCCCGCGGGTCGTGACGCTGCGGCCCCCGCACTTCGGCCTCGACGAGGCGGCCCTCGCCGCTGCGTTCAGCGAGAGGACGAGGGTCGTCGTCCTCAACGATCCGCTCAATCCGAGCGCGACGGTCCTGGCCGAGGACGATCTCACCATGCTGGCGGGGTTCTGCGAGCGTTTCGACGTCGTCGCGGTCTGCGACGAGGTCTGGGAGCACCTCGTCTTCGACGGGCGCCGACACCTCCCGCTCATGGCCGTCCCCGGCATGCGCGAGCGGACGGTGAAGATCGGCTCGGCCGGAAAGATCTTCAGCCTCACCGGCTGGAAGGTCGGCTTCGTCATGGCGGCACCGACCCTCATGAAGGGCCTGTCGAAGGCCCATCAGTTCTTGACCTTCACGACGCCGCCCAACCTCCAGGAAGCCGTCGCCTACGGGCTGGCCAAGGACAGGGCTTATTTCGAGGAGATGCGCGCCGGGTTCGCGCGATCGCGCGACCGGCTGGCGCGCGGTTTGGCGGAGCGGGGGTTCACGGTTCTTCCGGCGCAGGCGACGTGGTTCCTCAACATCGACATCGCGGACTTGGGCATCGCCGACGACGTCGCCTTCTGCCGGACGCTCGTGTCGGACTACGGGGTCGCCGCGATCCCGGTCAGCGCCTTCTACACCGCGGACCCGGTGCGCCACATCGTGCGGTTCTGCTTCGCCAAGGCGGATCACACCCTCGATGCGGCCCTCGACCGCATCGGCGACTTCGGCCGGACGCTGGCCTGAGAGCGACCGCGTATACGCCTCACATGGCCGGAACGGTGCCGTTACGGCCGACGACCACGATGACAGCCCGGATCTTGCCGCCTGGTGCGGGCTGGGTGAAGGCGACGATCGGCGCACCGGAGATCAGAAGGCTCTTGTCGCCGGGATCGACGAGGTTCACCGGCGTACCGTCGTCGGCGACGATGGTCTTCTCGCCGTCGCGGTAGCGGACGGTGATGACGCGACCCTTCGTCCCCTCGAGGGTCTGGACCGCGCCGTTCGTGGTGGCGGCGCCGTCCACGAGATCGGAGGGCGCATGTCCGTCCGACGTTCCCCTGAGGCTGGAGGAAAAGACCGTCAGCTGCAGCGCCTTCTGCGTGCCGTCGGGCTGCGGCATCGCGGTCGCGCCGATGTAGCTCTCCGGCTTCACGTCCGAGAGACGCCCCGTCAGCGCCGAGAAGATCTTCGGCCGCTCGGGAAAGGTCAGGACGACGCTCTGGCCGGATCGGGTCCTGATCGTCGCCTTCTCGCTGTCGGCGTCCTCGATCGTCCCGCGGTACACCTTCAAGGTCTCGGCCCGGAGCGCCGAAGCGCCGGCGGTGAGAGCGCCCATGAGGGCGGCGATCGCGACGCCCGTCCTGGCGAACGTGAGAGTGGCAGACGTCATGACCGGGTCTCGATCCTTCGGGGGCTGCAGGCCGTCGCCCAACGGTGCGAGGGCCGGCACCGGAAAACCCGCCATTCGGCGGATGGTGCCCTCGGCGCCGGTCGATTTCGTGCGCTGCGCTCAGTGGGCCAGCAGCATCGGGATCTCGGCATGCGCGAGCAGATGGCTGGTGGGGCCGCCGAAGATCATCTGGCGCAGGCGGCTCTGGGTATAGGCGCCCTTGATCAGGAGATCGCAGCCATAGGCCTGCGCCTCGGTGAGAAAGACCTCGCCGGGGGTGCGCCGCCCGGCCGGAAGGGCGCTGTGGTCGGCCTCGATCCCCTCACAGGCCAGCGCCCGCGCCAGGTCTTCCGCACTCGGACCCGGGACCGTCCCGCCCTCGACGCTGATGACCCGGATGCGGGCGGCCTTGCGCAGGAACGGCATCGCGAAGGCCACCGCCCGCGCGGTCTCGGTCGAGCCGTTCCAGGCGATCATGACGGCGGTGCCCAGGCTCGCGGGGGGCTTGGGCGGCGCCAGCAGGATCGGGCGCCCTCCTTCGAACAGGGCCGTCTCGAAAGTGGTCATGCGCGGACTGCCGTCGTCCGCGCCGGGCCGGCCGACCACGGTGGCGGTGAACAGCCGCGCGTAATGGCCGAGGAAGGCGTCGCCGGCCGGGACGTCGGGACGCCAGCGGTAGCGGGGTCCTGCCTTGGCGACGGCCTCCGGGGTGCAGGGTCCCTCCTGCGCCAGCGGCAGGCCGGCGTTGGACATGAAGTCGACGAACCGGCGGCCTGCGGCTTCGGCCTCCGCCTTGTCGGCCTCCTCGTCGCGCAGCCACGTCATGCCGCCCACCATGTCGACGGGGACGTATTCCGCCAGGGCCGGCCGGAGGGAGACCCCCTCCACCAGGCTACCGAACAGGGTCGCCACGATGCGCGTGGTCTCGAACACCGAGTCGAGGGAATCGTGAAGGGCCACGGGGACGAGAAGCGTCTTCATGGATGCGGCACCTCGGCCTGTCGGATCGCGACGATGGCGGAGGCTAGCGCATCGGCTCGAAAAGGGGAGCCCGGTATTCGGAACGGGTCGAGGGAAAACGCCCCCGCCGGTCGCTCGATGGGCCTCTTCAGGGTCCGTCGACCGGCTTCGGCCGGGTTCCGGTGCCGGCCGGATCGAGCCAGCGGCGGGCGCGGGCGACCATCGGGCGCTCGACGTAGCGGTGGACCGCGAGGGCGATCGCCGCCGCCATCATGATCATCGCGCCCATGGACGCCGAGGGCGAGATCGGCAGGGCGAGACCGGTGATCGCGCCGCGCAGGCCGCGCAGCACGAAGGGATGAACGAGGTAGAGGGCGTAGGAGGCGTCCCCCAGGTGGATGCCGAACCGCCACGGCAGGGACGACGACGTCGCCCGCCCGGCGGACGCACCGAGCCCGGCGGCCGCCACCAGCAGCATCGCCGGCAGGCCGTAGGCGAGCGGCCGCGCCACGGCATCGGGCTCGGGCGCGACCGACAGCAGCGCGAGGCCGACGAGCGCCAAGGCGAGCCGAGACGCCAGCGACAGCCGCAGGCCCTCCGCCCGTGCCAGGCCGACCGCGGCGCCGAGGGCGAATTCGAGGCCGATCGGAGCGCTCCAGAACGCCAGGGGCATCGCCAGGTCCGGCACCAGCACGTGCAATCCGGCCAGAAGGCCGAGGACGCCGGCGACCCAGGCGACGGCGGCACGGCGCCCCCAGCCCAGAGCGACCGCGAACAGCAGGTAGAACGCCATCTCGCACTGGAGCGTCCAGCCCAGGGAATAGAGCGGCTGGGCCCGGCCGTCGGGGTCGAGCACCGGCCAGAACAGCAGCGATGCGATCACGAAGCCGGGCTCGGCGAGCCCGCGCCCGCCGTTGGAGAGCAGCCCCGGCAGGGCCAGCACGACGGCGAGGTACAGGCCGCTCGCCAGCCAGTAGAGGGGAACCAGACGGGCAACGCGGTGGGCGAGGAAGCGCCGCCAACCACCCCTCACCCCGTACAGCGGGGCGGCGGCATGAACGATGATGAAGCCCGAGATGACGAAGAACACGTCGACCCCGGCGGCCCACGGGAGCACTCCGATCGCAGCGAACGCCACGCCGCCCCGGTCGGCCAGGATGACCGCTTCCACCGTGGCGTGGTGCATGACGACCATCAGGGCCGCCATCGCCCGCAAGACCTGGATCGCCCGCAGCATCAGCGTCGACGATCCGTATCCGACCGATCAAGCGTGGCTATAGTATTCTCGGGCGACGCAGCAATAGCCTGACCCATCGGGCAGGAACCAATAGAAGCAGGCCCCGTTGACGGGTCGCACCGACGATTGCGATGCGGCCGACCGACGACGGTCGCATCCATCGTTCGTCGAAACCATATTCGAGGATGACCATGAACAAGACTTACGCAGCGTTCACCGCCGCCGTCGCCGTGATCTCGGCCCCCGCTGCCGCGCAGACCATGCAGGGCGATTTCCGTATGGCGGCGATGCAGGCGAACGCCTTCGAGATCCAGTCGAGCCAGATCGCCCTCGACAAGAGCCGCAACCCGGCCGTCCTGCGCTTCGCCCGCGATGCCGTGCGCGACCACCGCGCCGCCAACGTCGCTCTCGCGGGCGGCGAGCGTAACGTGATGGCCTCCAACGGCGGTCCCATCGGCGGTCTGATCGAGGCCCCGTTGGCTGTGGCCGGTGGCGCGGTCGGTGCCGCGACCGGTGCAGCGGCGGGCGTCGTCGGCGGTACGCTCAGCGGTGGTCCGGTCGGGGCTGTCGAGGGTCTCGGTAGCGGAGCGGCGCGCGGCGCCTCCACCGGCAGCCGGATGATGACCCGTGACGTCGACACCACCGCCGGCACCACCATGGTTCCCCTGAACCCGCAGCAGCAGCAGATGCTGGCCGAACTCGCCGCCGCCCCCTCGGGCCAGCGTTTCGACCGCCTCTACGGGAGCATGCAGGTCCAGTCGCACGAGATGACGATCGGGATGTACCGGTCCTATGCCGCCACCGGCACCAACCCCGCGCTTCGCGCCCACGCCGAGCAGGCTCTGCCGGTGCTCGAGGGGCATTACCGGATGGCCCAGGCTCTTCCCGGCGCTCGCTGAATGGTGCGTCGCGACGCCCGACAGCGACCATATGGAATGGCGGGCCGATGGCCCGCCATTTTCGTTTGCGCGGTCGGCAGCTGGGCTCAAGGCTCCACGCAGTTGATCAGCGAGGTCGGCGACACCTTCTGCCCATTCTGGTCGATCGCCGGAGCGAAATCGCCCGTGGTCGGATCGCGGACCAGGAGTTCACCCTTGGCGATGCCGAAGTGAGCGCCGTGCAGCTGCAGTCGGCCATCCTCGACCCGCTCGCGCACGAAGGCGAAGGTCATCAGGTTCTCGAGGCTCTGGGCGACCATCGCGTACTCGAGGCGGGTCATGTAGTCGGGCCCGCTCTGGGTCTCCGCCTTCTCGGCGGCCGGACCGACGAGGGAGACCCACTTGCCGATGAAGTTGCCCTCCGACAGGGGCTTCGGCTGCGTCGCATAGGCCTTGATGCCGCCGCAGGTGGCATGCCCGAGCACGACGATATGCTTGACCTCCAGCGCCTGCACCGCGAACTCGATGGCCGCCGACGTTCCGTGATACTGGCCCCCGGCCTCGAACGGCGGCACGATGTTGGCGACGTTGCGCACGATGAAGAGTTCGCCCGGCCCCGTGTCGAAGATCACCTCGGGCGAGACGCGGCTGTCGCAACAGCCGATGAGCAGCACCTCGGGACTCTGGCCCTCGGCCACGGTGGCGTAACGGCTGACCTCCTTGGGCAGGCGATCGTCGAGAAAATGGCGGTAGCCGGAGGTCAGGGCTTCGGGAAACATACGGACATCTCCAAGGTGTGGACGGGCGGGGATAAACGTGGGACGGGTAGGGCGACCGTCAAGAGTCGTGCCACGACAGGGTGACGGGGGAGCCCGGCACATCGCCGTCGAGGATACGCCGCGCGAGCGCGGCCAGGCCACGAGGTTCGATCCGTTCCGAGGTGGCGTCGAGGTCGCTCAAGCTCCACCAGCGCACGCCGCGGACGGGATTGTCCTCGGTCTCGGCGAGTCGTGCCGTGTCGATCCGATCGTCGGGCAGGCGCACGACGAAATAGCGTTCGTGCGCGATTCGCGAGGTCCGGAAGAGATGGAACGGTCCGTCGCAGGTCGCCACGCACGGACCGAGATCGACATCGGGCCGCCCGATTTCCTCTGCGAGTTCGCGGCGACAGGCCTGTTCGTGCGTCTCGCCAAGCTCGATCCCACCGCCGGGCATGAACCAGAACCCGCGACGCTCCGGGTCCACCGGATCGAACGGCCGGACCGCCTCGTACTCGATGAGCAGAAGGCGCTCGCGGGGATCGAAGACCAGGGCACGGGCGATCTGGCGATGCGGAGGCTCGGTCATGCCCACGCTTTAGCAAGGGCCTCCGCTTTGGCAAGCGCGGGTGCTCGACCCGGTTGCCGTCCCCGAGCGGGCACCGGTCAGCGGCAGGGGAGCGCCAGCGCCGTCGCGGCGACCAGCTCGGCGGTGTCGCGCACCTTGTCCGGCTCGGACGGATCGTCGGCGACCGCGGCCGCCTCGCGGTTGAGCTGATCGTTGCAGGCGCAGGTGGCGATCTGCCCGCGGGGCGGCGAGCAGGCGTCGTGGTGCATGCAGGCCGTATCGAGGGCGTCGACCGGCGGACGCGGCGCCCTGTTGCCGGGACCGCAGTAGTTGCCGTGGATGAGCACGGCCTTGCGGGAGGAATCGATCACGAGCCCGTCCTGCGCTCCGGCGGATAGGCACGAGAGCAGCAGGGCGAACGGTACGAAGGCGGTAGAGCGTATCACGGTCGATCCTCGTCGATCGGCGTCCCCTTACGCCACAACATGGCGAACGGCGTCCGATCGGCAAGAGGCGGGCCCGCCGGGGGGACCCGGCGGAGGATCGGTCGCCGGCAAAGGAGCTGCGCGCAATGCGACCGGTCGTGTTAACCTTTTATTAACTCGCCGATTGCCGAGGAACCGCCGCCATGAGACCGTTCGTTAACGGCAGATTAACGAGACGGGCAGGGTCATGCGGGTCGCGAGCTCCACTCTTCAGAACACCCCGTCGCGCTTCGTCAAGGCTGCCCGTGCCCTGTGCGGCATCGGCCTGCCGATCCTCGCCGGCCTGATCGCCGGCTCGGCTGCGGAGGCCCAGACGTTCGCGTCGCTGCCGGCCGCACCCAGCGCCATCGTCGCCGGAGCCGACGCCCGCCCCATCGCGGCCTGGACCGAGTTCTGCCAGAGCTATGCCGCCGAATGCGCGGTTTCGCCCGCCGAGGCGGCCGTCATCACCCTCAGCCCCGCCGTCTGGAACACCATCGTCTCCGTCAACCGCAAGGTGAACAAGTCCCTGCGGGCGATCACCGACCTCGACCATTGGGGCTCGGCCGACCGCTGGGACCTCGCCGAGGACGGCGCCGGCGACTGCGAGGACTTCCAGCTCGTCAAGCGTCGGATGCTGGCCGAGGCCGGCCTTTCGCGCCGCGCGATGCGGATGACGGTCGTGATCGACGAGAAGGGCGAGGGCCACGCCGTCCTGACCCTGATCACCGACCGGGGCGACATCATCCTCGACAACAAGACCAGCAGCGTCCTGCCCTGGCGCCAGACCGGCTACACCTTCATCAAGCGCGAGAGCCAGGCCGGCATCGGCTGGGTTTCCCTCGGCCGCGCAGCCTCGCCGGTGACCACGGCCAACCGCTGAGGCAGAGCGGTCGTCGTCCCACGACTACGCGACAGAGGCTCCCGACGTTCCGCGGGCGGAGCGTGGACCGGGAGGACGCCGAACCTTCGGGGAGCGTCCCACATCGGGACGAAGACACGTCCTTAACGGTAAGGAAATATTAGGCGTCGCAAGGGCATCGTCGGCCTGTGACGGAGGGCTCGAGCCCATGACGGACCGGACCTGGACGATGCGAAACGCGACCCTGCGCGGCATGATCCTGGCGGTCGGTCTGGCGGGATCGGCGATCCCCGCGAGCGCCGGCGACGTGGCGACCCTCCATGCCACATGGCGCGGCTGCCTCGAGCGCAGCTTTAGCCTGCAGGCCGTTCTGACCAGCCGGACGCTGGCGGCCGACACCGCCGTGCGGACCTGCCGCGAGAGCGAGACCGCCTACCTGGCGGCCCTGTCGACATCCCCCCTCGTGGACGACGACGACGTGGCGCGGGTTCGGCCCGCCCTCCTCCAGCGCGCCCGTGGCTGGCTTCTCGGCGTGCAGACCACGCAGCCGCTCTGATCCCGGCCGGCCGGCGGGACCACCACACGGGGCGGGCCCGCATCGGGACTTCAGGCGGCGCTGGCGACGGTCCGCCAAGGGGGCTTGCGTTCGAGCAGAGCCGCGATGGCACCCGGCGCCATCGCCTTGCCGTAGAGATAGCCCTGGCCCTCGCGGCAGCCCATACGGCGCAGGATCTCCTGCTGCTCGAAAGTCTCGATGCCTTCGGCGATGACGTCGAGGCCGAAACTGTGGGCCATGCCGAGGATCGCGCGCACGATCTCGGCGTCGTGCACGTCGGTGAGGATGTCGCGCACGAAGCTGCGGTCGATCTTGAGGCGGTTCAGAGGAAACCGCTTGAGGGAGCTGAGCGAGGCGTAGCCGGTGCCGAAATCGTCGAAGGCGATGGCGACGCCCAGGCGATGCAACTCCCGGATGGGATCGAGGACGGTGCTGTCGGCCTGGAGGGCAATGCGCTCGGTCACCTCGATCTCGAGGGCGTCGGCCGGCAGGCCGTGCTGGGCGAGCCCGCTCATCACCTCGCGGGCGAGCGAGCCCTCCTGAAGGTGCGATCCGAACAGGTTCACCGCCACACGGATCGGCGGCAGGCCGGCGGCGCGCCAGGCCGCCGACTGGCGGCACGCCTCCGCGACGATCCAGCGGCCGAGGGTGGCGGCCAGGGGATGGGCTTCCAGAGTCTCAATGAAGGCGCCGGGCAGCAGCAGGCCCCGCTGGGGATGCTGCCAGCGCAGCAGCGCCTCGACGCCGATCATGCGTCCGTTCACCAGGCAGACCTGTGGCTGGTAATGCAGGACGAATTCCGACGCTTCGAGGCCGCGCGTGACCTCGTCGTGCAGGGCGCGCCGGGCGACGATGGCGCTGCGCAGGGTGGGATCGAACAGGCGCATGCAGTGCCGGCCGTCGCGCTTGGCCCGGTAGAGGGCGAGGTCCGCATCTGCCACCAGCTCGTCGCCGGTGATCTCCGGGCCGGTGCCGATCGCCACGCCGATGCTGATGCTCACATGGAAGGTGTGGCCGCTGATCTCGAACGGTGCCTGGAAGGTATCGAGAATCGTGGCGGCGCAGGTTCCGGCCGCCAGCGGATCGCCGGACCCGGAAAACAGGAGGGCGAAGGTATCGCCCGCGAACCGGGCCACCGTCACCGTTCCGCCGACGCAGGTCGGCAGCCGGATCGCCACCGCCTGGAGCAAAGCGTCGCCGATGGCATGGCCGAGGCTGTCGTTCACCTCCTTGAAGCCGTCGAGGTCGAGCAGCATGACCGTGGCGTGGCGCCCCCCCGCCAGAACGGTCTGAAGGTCCTCGTCGAACGAGGCCCGGTTGATGAGGCCGGTGAGCTTGTCGTGGTGGGCCATCTGGACGAGCTTGGCGTCCCGCGCCCGCCATTCGCTGATGTCGCGCATGATCGCGCCGATGCCGATGCCGACCCGGTCCTCCCAGATCGACATCGAGAATTCCATCGGGAAGACGCTGCCGTCGCGGCGCTGGCCGGGGAGCTCGATGGTGCGGCCGGCGAGCTTGGTGGGACAGCCCGAGGCGATGCGGGCGAGGCCGACCTTGTGCGCCTTCCGGAACGGCTCGGGGATGATGATCTCGATGTCCTGCCCGATCATCTCGCCGGGCTCGTAGCCGAACAGCGCCTCGCCGGCCGGGTTGACGAAGGTGATCGTGCCGCTCTCGTCGATGGCGATGAACGAGTATTCGGACGCCTTGGCGAACCCGGCCGAGGCGGCGTTGAGGACGTCGGACCGGCGCAGGTCGAGGTGCGCCATCGCCAGGGCCGCGAAACTCGCCAGCATCTGCCGGGCTTCGACCGAGAAGGTGGCGTTGGCCTCGGTATCCCCGATGCACAGCGCCCCCAGCCGATCGCCGGCTGCGGTGACGAGGGCGGCACCGGCGAAGAACCGTAGGTTCTCCGGCCAATCGGCCGACGATCCTGCGGACAGACGCGGATCGCAGGTGACGTCGGGAACGACGAAGACCTCGTCGGCGGCCATCGCTGCGGCGCACGGCGCGCCGTGGCGTGGAACCTGGGTCGTCGTGGTTCCGACACAGGCATGCCTGCGGCAGGTATCGTGGTCCAGCAGCGCGACCCATGCCATCGGAACCCCGAGGCTCGCGGCGGCGAGGGCGGTCAGGCGGCCCAACTCGGGCGTCGCCACGGTGTCGATGACGCGGTAGGAGCGCAGTGCGGTAAGGCGACGGGCCTCGATGGCCGCGGCCGATCCTGATAACGAGGGAGTCATTTGATGGGCACCGTCAGGACGCGGTAAGCCAGCAAATGATAGCCCAAAAAGCTAACATCCTCTAAGCGTGATCGGACAACGTAGCCGTTTTCGTCCGATCGGGTTGACAATCGTTTCTGTGTTCGCTCCGGCAGCGGCGCCCCGATAAGCTCACGCGAACGTCTTGCGCGGATCGAAAGCGTCGCGCACCGCCTCACCGGCGAAGATGAGCAGACTCAGCATCACCGCGACGACGATGAAACCGGTAAGCCCGAGCCACGGCGCCTGGATGTTGTCCTTGCCCTGCGCCAGCAGCTCTCCGAGCGAGGCCGAGCCGGGGGGCAGGCCGAAGCCGAGGAAGTCGAGGGAGGTCAGCGTCGAGATCGATCCGTTGAGGATGAACGGCAGGAAGGTCAGCGTCGCCACCATGGCGTTGGGCAGGAGGTGGCGGCTCATGATGCGGACGTTCGACAGGCCGAGGGCACGGGCGGCGCGGACGTACTCGAAGTTGCGCGCGCGCAGGAACTCGGCCCGCACGACGCCCACCAGCGCGACCCAGGAGAACAGGAGCAGGATGCCGAGGAGGACGAAGAAGCCCGGCGCGATGAAGGCCGAGATGATAATGATGAGATAGAGCGTCGGGATCGCGCTCCAGACCTCGATGAACCGCTGCAGCGCGAGGTCGACCCACCCCCCGAAGTAGCCCTGCACCGCCCCGGCGATCACGCCGATCACCGAGGAGATCGCGGCCAGGATGAGCCCGAACAGAACCGAGATGCGAAAGCCGTAGATGATCCGCGCGAGGACATCGCGGGCGGTGTTGTCGGTGCCGAGCCAATTCCACTCGATGTCGCGGCAACCGGTACCGCCGGTCCGCTCCGCCACCGGCCGGCACTGGTCCTCGGTGAGCATCCAGGTCGGGGGCGACGGCGAGGGGGTGGGCAGGCCGTTGATGATGGTGTCGTAGGAATAGGGGATGGGCGGCCACATCGCCCAGCCGTTGTCGGCGATCTCCTTGCGGGTCTCGGCCGAGCGATAGTCGGGCCGGGCATAGAAGCCGCCGAACTTCTCGTCGGGATAGTCGACGAGAACCGGGAACAGGATCTCGCCCTTGTAGGACACGACGATCGGCTTGTCGTTGGCGATGAACTCGGCGAACAGGCTGAGACCGAACAGGACGAGGAAGACCACGAACGACCAGAACCCGAGTCGGTTGCCGCGAAAATTCGCGAGCCGGCGGCGATTCAAGGGCGAGAGGCCACCCTTCACCGGCGGAGCGACGGGCAGGGTGGCGGGCGGGTGGGCGATCTCGTTCACGACCACCGCCCTACCAGCGTCGGGCTCAGCCGTCGATGCGGTATGCCGTGCCCTCGATCACGCTGGGCCGGATCTTGCCGCTGCGCTCGAGGTGGCGGCGCAGGAGGCGAACGTTGCGCAGGTTCGCCTTGAAGGCGGCGTCGAAGATGTCGCCAGCCAACGGAACGATGCCCACGGCGCCGTCGAAGGCGACGTTCATCGCCATGCGGGCCAGAAGCCAGCGCGGCGCGCCGAGCCGCCGGGCCTCGTAGACGACATAGGACGACAGGCACACGCCGGCGAGATCGCCCAGGCCGGGCACCAAGCCGAGCACCGCGTCGACGCCGACCCGTCGGTTGATGCCGGGGATGACGAACGCCGCGTCCATGACGTGGGCGAACTGCTCCAAGCGCAGCATCGCCGCTTCCGCGGCCGCGCGCCGGTCGGCCTCCCCGGTGCGTGCGGCACCGGCGAAGCGATCCGCGGCAGTCGGATCGAGGGTCTCGATGATCGCCATGGCTGGACTCCGGACGTGACGATCGCGCTGAGCGCGTACCCGGCAGATGTGGCCCACGCCCCAAGGCTCCGCAAGGGATCTCGGCAAGGGATCGCGACGCGACGAGGCGTCCGGCCGATCCGATGGCCGTATCGGCAAGCCCGCGCGGCGCCCGAGAGCAGCCCGTTTCCGCATCACGCAGCGGTCGACCGGAACTGGCATGATCGGGCGCGCGATGGTCGGGACCGCGGACGGGCGGCATCGTCGGCGCAGGATCGACGGCGGTCGCAACACAAAAGGGCCGCCTCCCGCGATCCGAGAGAGACGGCCCTGGCTTCACCGGGGTGAGAGGGTGCCGGGCGGTTCCGTCGCCGCCCGGCGTCCCGCTCGCCTTTAGTGGGTTTTGACGTCGTAGCGGTCGAGCATCATCACCTTGTTCCACACCTTCACGAAGTCCTTGGCGAAGCGCGCCTCGCCACCCTTGCTGGCATAGACTTCGGCGACGGAGCGGAGCTGAGAGTTCGACCCGAACACCAGGTCGCAACGGGTCGCGGTGAACCTGGCCTCGCCGCTGGCGCGATCGGCCAGGGTGAAGGTCATGCCGGTCTCGTCGTCCTTACGCCAGTCGAGGTCGACGCTCGTAAGGTTGACGAAGAAGTCGTTCGACAGCACGCCGACCCGATCCGTGAACTGGCCGTGCTTCGACCCGTCGTGATTGGCACCCAACGCACGCAGGCCGCCGACCAGTGCGACCCATTCGGGGGCCGTGAGCGTGAGCAGGTAGGCCTTATCGAGGAAGAGCTCCTCGGGCGAGACCCGCCCTGCCGTGATCGCCGCGAAGTCGTCGGCCACGAAGTTGCGGAAGCCGTCGACCACGGGCTTCAGCCACTCGAACATCTCGATGTCGGTCCGATCCTGGGTCGTGTCGACCCGGCCGGGCGTGAACGGCACGGTCGCCGCATGGCCGCCGTCGGCCAGCGCCTTTTCCACCGCCGCGCATCCGCCGAGAACGATGAGGTCGGCCAGCGACACCCGCTTGCCGGCCGACTTCCCGTTGAACGCCTCGGCGACCTGCCTGAGTGCGGCCACCACCGGTACCGTCCGCTGGTTGATCGCCCAGTCCTTCTGCGGAGCCAGGGCGAGCCGGCCGCCGTTGGCGCCACCGCGCTTGTCGCTGTCGCGGTAGGTCGCGGCCGCGGAGAAGGCCGTGAACGAGAGGTCCGACACCGACAGGCCGGTGGCCAGGATGTCCCGCTTGAGGGCGGCGATATCGGCCTCGTCGATGAGCGCGAAGTCACGCGGCGGGATCGGATCCTGCCACAGCAGGTCGTCCTCGATCTTCACCTCCGGACCGAGGTAGCGCTCCTTGGGTCCCATGTCGCGATGGGTCAGCTTGTACCATGCCTTCGAGAAGGCGAGCGTGAACGCGTCGAAATCGTTCAGGAACTTCTCGCAGATCTTGCGGTACTCGGGGTCGACCTTCAACGCGATGTCGGTGGTCATCATCATCAGGCCGTGCATCTGGCCCGGGATGTGAGCGTCGGGGGTCTTAGGCGCGTCCGGATCGGCCGGCGTCCACTGCGACGCGCCGGCCGGGCTCTTGGTCTGCACCCATTCGAACTTGAAGAGGTTCTCGAGGTAGGCGTTGTCCCACTTCGTCGGGTCGGGCGTCCAGCTGCCTTCGATGCCGTTGGTCATCGTGTTCGGCCCGGCGCCGGTGCCCTTCGGGTTGTGCCAGCCGAGCCCCATCGCCTCGATCGGCGCGATCTCGGGCGGCGGCCCGATCTGATCGGCCGGAACCATCCCGTGGCTCTTGCCGAAGGCGTGGCCGCCGGCGATCAGGGCCACGGTCTCCTCGTCGTTCATCGCCATGCGGGTGAAGGTGGTGCGGATGTCGCGCGCCGCACCCATCGGGTCGCCGTTGGAGTACGGGCCTTCCGGGTTCACGTAGATGAGCGCCTGGTGCGAGGCGGCCAGCGGGTTCTCGAGATCGTAGTCGGCGTCGCCGTTTTGGCCGCGCCAGCGCTTGTCGCGGGTCACCATGCTGTCGAACGAGGTGACGTTCGACGGGTCCCAGACCTCGGGACCCCAGTAGGTCGCGTTGTCGGCCTCCCACGCGTCCTGACGTCCGCCGGCGAAACCGTAGGTCGGGAAGCCCATGATCTCCAGGGCGCAGTTGCCGGTCAGAATCATCAGGTCGCCCCACGACAGGGCGTCGCCGTACTTCTGCTTGATCGGCCAGATCAGGCGACGGGACTTGTCGATGTTGCCGTTGTCCCACCAGCTGTTGATCGGCGCGAAGCGCTGGAGCGCCTCTCCGGCACCGCCGCGACCGTCGGAGATCCGGTAGCTGCCGGCCGAATGCCAGGCCATGCGGATCATCTGAGGGCCGTAGTTGCCGTAGTCGGACGGCCACCACGCCACCGACGTCGTGAGGAAGGACTTGATGTCCTGTTTCACCGCGTCGAGGTCCAGGGTCTCGAACGCCGCCTTGTAGTCGAAGTCCTCGCCCAGCGGATTGGCCTGCGGACCGTTCTGGTGGAGAAGCTCGACCTTCAGGCGATTGGGGTACCAGTCCGACAGCGACGGCGTGGTGCCGACCGCGCCGCCGATCCGGTCACCGCCGAACGGGCACTTGCCCTCCATGACGAACGTACTGGTATCGAGTGCGATATTCTTGATCTCGTTCACGTAAAATCCCTTTTATAGCGCGATGTCGTCCCGATGCTCGGCTCGTGTCGCACCTCGGCGAGCCGACGATACTTGTCTCCGACCCGTTCTGTTGCCCGCCCTGCAGGCGGATGGATGCCGGTCGGATGGAACGGCGACATGCCGTGCGCACGCGTCGCCGTCCTTTCAAGCAGGGGTCCGTCGCGAAAGGTGCGTTCCTCGGGACCCAGACCTGGAATCGTTCCGAGGGGCTTATGCTCGCTCTGGTGTCGTTTGGCCAATGCATCGTTACGAAATGTGTGATAGGCGCTGTCTATGAACATCTCGGGCCTGTCCCTGCGTGACCTCGAATACGTGGTGGCCCTGGCAGAGGAGCATCACTTCGGCCGGGCCGCGGAGCGCTGCAACGTTAGCCAGCCGACCCTGAGCGTGCAGGTGCGCAAGCTCGAGGAGGGCCTGGGCCTCACCCTGTTCGAGCGCGGCAACCGCCGGGTGATGACGACGCTGGCCGGCCAGGGCATCGTGCGCCAAGCGCGCACCGTGCTGGCCGAGGCGCAGCGCCTGCTCGTCCTGGCGAGCGAGGGGCGCGGCGCCCCCCTCGTCGGCCGCCTCGTGCTGGCGGCGATCCAGACGCTGGGGCCCTACCTCTTTCCCCTGGTCCTGCGCAGCCTCCGGCAGGATTTCCCGCTGCTGTCGCTGGCCCTCAGCGAGGCGCGCACCGCCGAGATCCTGGAGGGACTGCGTGACGGCCGGATCGACGCGGCGCTGGTCTCGCTGCCGCTGCCGACGTCGGGACTCACGGTCTCGCCGCTGTTCATCGAGCCGTTCCTGCTCGCCTGCCCGGCCGACCACCCGCTGGCCCGCGGCGGCGCCCTGCGCGCCATCGATGTCGCCGGCCCCGACCTCCTGCTCCTCGACGAGGGCAATTGCCTGCGGGACCAGGCCGTGGCCGCCTGCGGCGCCGGCAATGCCGCCGGGCGCCATGCCACCAGCCTCGAGACCCTGCGCTCGATGGTGGCGGCCGGGGCCGGCTACACCCTGCTGCCGGCCCTGGCGGCCCCGTCCGGTCCCGACCCGAGCGGGCTCACGGTGACGCGGGGGTTCGACGTCGACGGCCCTGGGCGCACCATCGCCCTGGCCTGGCGGTCGAGCGACCCGCGCGCGGCCGGCCTGTCGCACCTGGCGGCGTTCTTCCGGGCGCATGCGCCCGCGGGCACCACCGCCTGCCGCGACGACGCGGTGCCGCGGACGAAGCCGGCGCGCCGTGACAGCGTGGCCGATCCGGTGTAGCGCCGCGCCGACCGGGGCGAGCCGCCCTCGTCCCTCGTGATCGGCGCGCCGGTGCCCCAGGCCACATCTCCCCTCACCGCGGCCTCACTCTGGGCCGGCCTCCTCGTCGTGTCGGGGACGTTGGCCTACGGCCTGACCCTCGCGCATTTTCCGGCGGCCCTGCTGCTCGGGCCGATGCTGGCGGCGATCGCCTTCGGGGTCTCGGGCGCGTCCATCCGCATGCCTAAGCCCGGCTTCCTGACGGCCCAGGCCCTCGTCGGCTGCCTCGTGGCGAAATCGGTGACGGCAGATATCGTCGGCACCATCCTCGGGGACGGAGTGCTGATCCTCGCCGTCGTCCTGGTGACGGTAGTGGCCGGCGCCATCGTCGGGGTGGTGCTGACTCGTCTGAAGGTCCTGCCGGGCGCGACCGCGGCCTGGGGCTCGTCGCCGGGCGGAGCCGCGGCCATGGTGGCGATGTCGGAGGACTACGGGTCCGATCCGCGCCTCGTCGCCTTCATGCAATACGTGCGCGTCGCCCTCGTGGTGGTCTCGGCCTCGGTGGTGGCGCGGCTGCTGACGGACGTCGCCGCGCCCGGTGGCGCGGGGGAGGTCATGCCCGAGGATCCCCGCCTTCTCGCGGTGCTCGCGACCCTGGCCGTCGCCGCGACGGGGGCGGGGCTCGCCCTCGCGCTGGGGCTCCCCGGCGGGGCGCTGATCGGCCCGATGATCCTCGGGGCCGTCCTGCACGCCACGGGCGTGGCCAGCATGTCCCTGCCGGCCACGCTCCTCGACGCCGCCTATGCCACGATCGGCTGGTACGTGGGCCTGCGCTTCACGCGCGAGACGGTGCGCGAGTCGCTGTCGGCCCTGCCCGGCATCCTCGTGGCGACGACCGGGCTGATCCTGCTGTGCGGCGGCTGGGCCTACGGGATCACCTTCCTCCTGCCGATCGATTTCCTCACCGCCTACCTCGCCACCTCCCCGGGCGGGCTCGACTCCGTGGCCATCATCGCGGTGGGTTCGAAGGTGGACGTCTCCTTCGTCCTGGCCGTCCAGACCCTGCGGCTGTTCGTGGTGCTGATCACCGGGCCGATCCTCGCCCGTTGGATTGGCGGCAACGCCGCGGAGACCTGAGCGGCGATGCCGGCGCTGTGGCTCGCCTTCCTCAATTCCTGGCGCGGCCTGCGTCACGGTGCCCGCACCGAACGGGCGATCCGCCTCGAACTGGCGCTGCTCGCCGCCGGGCTGCCCCTGGCCTGCCTCGTCGGCGAGACCTGGTGGACCCGGCTCGCCCTGGTGGCGAGCCTGCTCCTCATGCTGGCGGCGGAATTCCTCAACACGGCCGTCGAGAAGCTGTGCGACCACCTGCATCCGTCCCACCATCCGGCGATCGGGACGGTCAAGGATCTGGCCTCCGCCGGCGCCTTCCTCGCGCAGATCGTCGTCGCCCTGGTCTGGCTCGCAGGCGTGGCGACGCGGATCGGCTGAGCAGCGCGACCTCACGGCCGTCTCGCTTCTCGCCGTCCCGGCGCCTATGTCGGTGGGCGCGGCGACCACATCGGCCTCCGCACGTCCCGGAATACCAGAGCCTTGACCGACTACATCCGCAAGATCCTCACCGCCCGCGTCTACGACGTGGCGATCGAGAGCCCCCTCGACCCGATGCCGCGCATGTCCAAGCGTCTCGGCCGGCCGGTGCTCCTCAAGCGCGAGGACCTGCAGCCGGTGTTCTCGTTCAAGCTGCGCGGCGCCTACAACAAGATGTCGGGGCTCGATCCCGCCGTGCTGGCGCGCGGCGTCATCTGCGCCTCGGCCGGCAACCATGCCCAGGGGGTGGCGCTGGCGGCGCAGAAACTCGGCGTGCGCGCGGTGATCGTGATGCCGCGCACCACCCCGGCGATCAAGGTCGATGCCTGCCGTGCGCGAGGCGCCGAGGTCGTGCTGCACGGCGACGCCTTCGACGAGGCCCTGGGCCACGCCCGCGAGCGCGAGGCGGCCGAGGGCCTGACCTTCCTGCACCCCTTCGACGATCCCGACGTGATCGCCGGCCAGGGCACCATCGGCATGGAGATCCTGACCCAGCACTCCGGGCCGATCGAGGCGATCTTCGTTCCCGTCGGCGGCGGCGGTCTCGCCGCCGGGGTCGCGACCTTCGTGAAGTACCTGCGTCCGCAGACCAAGGTGATCGGCGTCGAACCCGACGACGCCGCCTGCATGAAGGCCGCCCTCGACGCCGGCGACCTCGTGATGCTGCCCACCGTCGGCCTCTTCGCCGACGGCGTCGCCGTGCGCCAGGCCGGAGCGGAGACCTTCCGCCTCTGTCGCGACAACCTCGACGGGGTCATCACGGTGGACACCGACGCCATGTGTGCGGCGGTCAAGGACGTGTTCGACGACACCCGGGCCGTCTCCGAGCCCTCCGGCGCCCTGGCCCTGGCGGGGGCCAAGCGCTACGCGCAGCAGCACCCGGAGGGGACCGGGACGCTGGTCGCGATCTCGAGCGGCGCCAACCTCAACTTCGACCGGCTGCGCCACATCGCCGAGCGCGCCGAGATCGGCGAGCAGCGCGAGGTGCTGCTCGGCGTCACGATCCCCGAGCGCCCCGGCGCCTACCGAGCCTTCATCCACAGCCTGGGCCCGCGCGCCATCACCGAGTTCAACTACCGCAACGCCGGCACCCCGGAAGCGCGGATCTTCGTCGGCATCAACCTCGCCGGCGGGGTGGCGGAGAAACACGCCCTCGTGGCCTCCCTCGGCGAGGCCGGATATCCCGTCGTCGACATGAGCGACAACGAGATGGCCAAGGTCCATATCCGCTACATGGTCGGCGGCCGCGCCACCGGGCTCGCCGACGAGCGCATCTACCGCTTCCAGTTCCCCGAGCGGCCGGGCGCCCTGATGAAGTTCCTCGACCGTCTCGGCGAGGGGTTCGACATCACCCTGTTCCACTATCGCAACCACGGCGCCGACTACGGCCGGGTCCTGGCGGGCATCGCGGTGCCGGAAGCCGAGCGCGGCCGCTTCGACGCGGCGATCACCGACCTCGGCTATCCCTGCACCGACGAGACCGACAACCCCGCCTACCGCATGTTCCTGGACTCCGCCGCCTCGACCCCGGCGCACGCATAGTCCTCGGTTCCGGGGCTCAAGATTCTCGCCTCCGACCTTGAGTCCGCCGGGCGTCATCGCCGCCGCCCGGCGTCGAACCGTCGCTCGAACGATTTGCCCGCCGCAGGGCGATACTGGCCACGATCGGGGATCGGCACCTGAGACCTGTCCCTGACCAAACCTTAACCCTTGGCGGCGTATCACGACTGGCTTCAGACCTGTGCGACGAGCCGATGCCGATGTTCTCCAGCCTCAACGCCCGCCTTCCCGCCATCACCGTCGGCCTGGCGCTCCTCAGCGCGGCCACCATGGGCACGGTGAGCTGGTATTCGGCCAAGGCCGGTCTCGTAGCGGCCGCCAACGACCGGCTGGAGTTCGCGGCCACGACGAAGAAGACGAGCCTGGAACTCATCGGCAACCGCGCGGTCGGCGACCTCGCCACGGTGGCCGCGAACCCGCAGGTGTCGGGCAACGTCCAGGACCTCGTCGAGGCCCTCGATCCCGGCAAGCCCGGCTATGCCGAACTGGTCAAGGCCTTCACCGGCCCTGCCACGGCCGGCGAGCGCATGGCCGTGGAGGGCGCCGGCACGATGTATGGCCGGCGCCACGCCAAGGTGCAGGAGGCCGGGCGGCGCCTGCTCGAACGGCCGGGCTACGCCGATCTTCTCTTCGTCGATGAGGCCGGGCGCATCGTCTACACCACGACGAAGGGCGCCGACTTCTCCCGCTCGCTCGCCGAACCCGAGATGACGGGAACGGGCCTTTCCAAGCTGATCGAGCGCCTCAGGACGGCCGATCCGGAGGCGACCCTGTTCCAGGACTTCGCACCCTACCCGGTCGACAAGGGCCCTTCCGCCTTCCTCGGCCGCTCCGTGCAGCGCCGGGCCAATGTCGCCATGGGAACCGGCCAGGAGGCCACGCGCATCGGCTACCTTGTCCTGCGCCTCGACCCCACCCTGTTCAAGGACGCCCTGTCCGACCGGACCGGGCTCGGCAGGACGGGCCAGATCATGGCCGTCGGCGAGGACGGCCTCCTGCGCAGCGACCCGCCGCTGGCCTCCTCCAGGCTGGCCGGTTCGCCCGTCGCCACCCTCGGCTTGCCGACCGCGGCCCTGGCGAGCCCGGTGCCGTTCTCCTACGGGACCGGGGCCGAGACCCGCATGGCCGCCTCCTCCAGGCTGTCGCTCCTCGGCGCACCCTGGACGCTGGTCGCCGAGCAGTCCGAGGACGAGGCGCTCCACGCGGTCGCGAACCTGACGCAGACCCTCGCGATGTCGGCCCTGCCCGTCCTCCTCCTCACGGCGCTGGCGGGCCTGTTCTTCGCCCGGACCATCGTGCGGCCGCTCGGCGCGCTCAACGACGCCCTCAAGGCGCTGGCCCGGCGCGAGCCCCTGTCCGATGTCGCCGGGAGCCGCCGGGCCGACGAGATCGGCGACATCGCCCGCTCCGTCGTCATCATCCGCGACATCTCCCTGGAGGATGCCGCCCTGCAGCTCCAGACGACCGAGGCCTCGCGGATGCGGCAGGAGAGCGAGCGCCGCGCCATGCTGGCCGACCTCGCCGACCGCTTCGAGCATTCGGTGGGCTCCATCGTGACCAGCGTCTCGCAGGCGGCCGGCGGCCTCCAGGCCGCCTCGGGCACGATGAACGCCGCCGTCGAGGATACCGCCCGCCGCTCGAACTCCGTGGCGGTCACGGCCCACGAGACCGCGGGCAACGTCAACGCGGTCGCGGCCGCCGCCGAGGAGCTCGGCGCCACGGTCCAGGAGATCGGCCGTCAGGTCGAGCAGGCCGCGGAGATGTCGCGCACCAGCGTCGGGCAGGCGAACCAGACCGCCCAGACCATGCGCGACCTCTCGGCCGCGGCGACCCGGATCGGCGACGTCGTCGGCATGGTTTCCCAGATCGCCTCGCAGACCAACCTGCTCGCCCTCAACGCCACCATCGAGGCGGCCCGCGCCGGCGAGGCGGGGCGCGGCTTCGCGGTGGTGGCCGCCGAGGTCAAGAATCTCGCCGAGCAGACCACCCGTGCCACCGCCGAGATCGGCCAGCAGGTCGATGCGATCCAGGCCGCGACCGGCGGGGCGGCGGGCGCCATCCAGGGTATCGTCGCCCGGATCGAGAGCATGAGCGCGGTCACCACCAGCATCGCCGCCGCGGTGGAGGAGCAGGGCCTGACCACGCGGGAGATCGTGCGCAACATGGGCCAGGCCTCCTCCGGCACCGCCGGGATGAGCGCAGACATCGAGGAGGTGGCGCGCGCCGCCGCCGATGCCGGCGCCTCAACGGCCCAGGTGATGCAGGCCTCCGACGACCTCTCACGCCAGTCCGACCGGCTCCGCGCCGAGGTCGGGCAGTTCCTGTCGACGGTCCGCGCCGCCTGAGCACCGCAACAGGCACGACGGGGAGGACGCCTCAGGGTTGACGCGGGGCGCCCGCCACGTCCAATGCGCCCTCCCCCGGGGAGCCCCGCGTGATGCCGCCGTTGCTAGCCATGCCGTTCCCGGCCATCGACCCCGTGGCGGTGGCGATCGGGCCGATCACCATCAAGTGGTACGCCCTCGCCTACATCGTCGGCCTCCTGGGCGGCTGGTTCTATGCCCGTCGCCTCGTTGCCAGGACGAGCCTCTGGGGCGGCCTCAGCCGCCCGAGCCTGACCGACATCGACGACCTGATCGTGTGGGTGGCACTGGGCGTCGTTCTCGGCGGACGCCTCGGCTACGTGCTGTTCTACAATCTGCCCCTCTACCTCGACGATCCGATGGAGATCTTCGCCATCCGCAACGGCGGCATGTCGTTCCACGGGGGCTTCGCCGGAGCGGTGCTGGCGATGCTTCTCTTCGCCAGACGCCGCGGCATTCGCGCCTTCGCCCTGTTCGACCTGGCCGCGGTGGTCGTGCCGATCGGCCTGTTCTTCGGGCGGATCGCCAACTTCGTGAACGGGGAGCTGTGGGGGCGGATCGCGCCGGATTTCGCCTATGCCGTCGTGTTTCCCTCCGGTGGCCCCCTGCCGCGACACCCGAGCCAGCTCTACGAGGCCGCCACCGAGGGCGCCCTGCTGTTCCTCGTGATGGCGTTTTGCGCCTATCGCTTCGGGTTCCGGCGGCCCGGTCTCCAGAGCGGGATCTTCGTCCTGGGCTACGCCGTGGCGCGCACCCTGTGCGAGTTCTTCCGCGAGCCGGACCGCCAGCTCGGCTATCTGTTCGGATCGCAGGTCTCGTTCCTCGGCGGCGGCATCACCATGGGCATGGTGCTGTGCATCCCGATGGCGCTCGTCGGCATCGTCGCCATCATCATGGCCCTGCGCGGCGTCACCCGCCCGCGCGAGACCGGCGAGGGGTCGATGCGGCCTGACGGCGTGGCGAGGTGACGACGCCGCTCCTGGCCGAGCTGCGCGACGAGATCGCCGCCGCCGGGCCGATCGGGCTCGACCGCTACATGGCGCTCTGCCTGTCCCACCCCGTCCACGGCTACTACCGCACCCGCGACCCCCTCGGGGCGCGGGGCGATTTCGTCACCGCGCCCGAGATCAGCCAGATGTTCGGCGAGCTCATCGGGCTGTGGATCGCGTCCGTCGGCGCGATGATGGCGGCCACCGCCCCCCTCGCGATCGTCGAACTCGGGCCCGGCCGCGGGACCCTGATGGCCGATGCGCTGCGCGCGTTGCGCCGGGTCGCCCCCGACGCGGCGGTCGACCTTCACCTCGTCGAGACCAGCCCGACCCTGAGGGCGATCCAGGCGACATGCCTCCATGCCCATGCACCGACCTGGCACGAGAGCGTCGAGACCCTGCCCGAGGGCCCGGCCATCGTCGTCGCCAACGAGTTCTTCGATGCCCTGCCGGTGCGCCAGTTCCAACGGACCGAGCGCGGCTGGTGCGAGCGGCTCGTGGGTCTCGATGCGGCCGGTACCGGGCTCGCCTTCGGGCTCGCCGCCGAGCCAGACCCTCGCTTGACCGCGGCCGCGCCCGTCGGTGTCGTCCTTACCCTGCCCGGCGCCGCCCTCGACGTCGTCCGGCACCTGTCCGCCGCGCGGGTGCGGGGCGGCGGCGCGGTGCTCGTGATCGACTACGGCCATGCCCGCCCCAGCTTCGGCGACTCGTTCCAGGCGGTCTCCGGGCACCGCTTCGTCGATCCGCTTCGAGATCCGGGAGAGGCCGACCTGACGACCCACGTCGATTTCGCCGCCCTGGCGGCCGCGGCCGCCGGCGAGGGGGCCGCCGTCCATGCGGCGATCGACCAGCGCGACTTCCTCTTCGCCCTCGGGCTCCGCGCGAGGGCCGACCGCCTCAAGCTCCGGGCGACCCCGGCGCAGGCCGAGGCGATCGAGGCGGCCGTCATGCGCCTCACCGAGGCCGGCCGCACCGGCATGGGGCGCCTGTTCAAGGCCATGGCGTTCGGACATCCGGCCCTCGGGCCCCTGCCTGGCTTTCCCTCTCCGCCGGATTCCGCTCAGCCGTAGCGGTGCAGCGCCGTGCCGTGGCGCTTGAGCCAGGCCTCGGCCTCCTCGACGTGAGGGCAGAGGTCGTTCAGCAGCGCCCAGAACCGGGACGAGTGGTTCATCTCGCGCAGGTGCGCCATCTCGTGGGCTACGAGGTAATCGAGCACCACGGGCGGCGCGAGGATCAGCCGCCAGGAAAAGTTGAGATCGCCCGCCGCCGTGCAGGACCCCCAGCGGCTGCGGGTGTCGCGCACGGTGAGCCGGCGCGGCGCCTGGCCGAGGGCGGCCGCATAGGCCGCGACCGCCACGTTCAGGTCCTTGCGGACCTCGCGGTCGAGGAAGTCGCGGACCCGCCGACCCACATGCGGCGCCTCGCACGAGACGGCGATGGCCGGCTCGTCCTCGATCAGGACGGCCGCGGTGGCGGCACTGCGGGTGCCGCGATGCACGATCCGGTGCGGGACGCCGCGCAGGGGCAGCATGGCACCGGCCTCCAGGGCGACGCGTTCGGGAACCTTGGCGAGCCGAAGCGCGATCCAGTCGCGGTGGCTGGCGGCGAACTTCTGCGCCGTAGCGATGGCGGTCCTGGCCGGCAGCGTCATCACCACCTCGCCGGTGGCGTGGCTGACGCGCAGGGTCAACCGGCGAGCGGAGGCGCGCCGGCGCAGGGCGATGCGCAGGGCCGCATCCTCGTGCTGGATCTCGATGTGGTCCGGGTCGGGAGCCGGCGGGCGTCGGAACGGGAGTCGCATGGGGCCGGCTTGGAGTCCCTCACAGATCTCCCGATCGCCGGGAGGTTCCTCCCCGTGCACGACGGTGCGACGGGAGTCTCGTGAGAGACTCTTAACCGTCCGGAAAGGCCGCTTCCATCGCGCCGGCGACAGGGAAGCCTCATTCTCCCGCCTCGCCGGGGCGCATGCGGCGCGGCCCTGCTTCACCGAAACACCGACCGCGAGGCTTTACGGAACACCGGCCGGCGCTATCGTCTTCTTCGACATGACGGACATGAGTTCCAGCGGTTTTTCCCGCAACGCGCGCCACCTGCGGCTCGACACCTTCGTGCGCCTGCGGTGGCTGGCGATCACCGGGCAGAGCGCCGCCGTCGTCGGGGCCCAATTCGGGCTGGGCCTTCCGCTGCCGTTCGGGTGGTGCTTCCTCGTCATCGCGGCCTCGTCGTGGCTCAACCTCGCCCTGCGCATCCGCTTTCCGGCGAGCTACCGCCTCAGCGACGATTCGGCGGCGCTTCTGCTCGCCTTCGACATCATCCAGCTCGCGGCCCTCCTGTTCCTGACGGGCGGCCTGCAGAACCCGTTCTCCCTGCTGTTCCTCGCGCCGGTGCTCATCTCGGCCACCGCCCTGCCGCCCGAGCGCACTTTGGCCCTCGGACTGCTGGCGGTGGGCCTGGCGACCCTGCTCGCCCTGGTCCACCGTCCCCTGCCCTGGTTCAGCGACGGCCGCCTCGAACTGCCGTTCCTCTACGTCTCGGGGGTTTGGACCGCGATCCTGCTCGGCACGGCGTTCACCGGGGTCTACGCCTGGAAGGTCTCCGAGGAGACGCGCCAGCTCGCCCAGGCGCTGGCCGCTACCGAACTCGTCCTCGCCCGCGAGCAGCACCTCTCGCAGCTCGACGGACTGGCGGCGGCGGCGGCCCACGAACTCGGCACGCCGCTGGGGACCATCATGGTCGTCACCCGCGAACTGACCCGTCAGCTCGGCGCCTCCGCCTCGCCATCGGTGCAGGAGGATTTGGCGCTCCTGCGCGATCAGGTCGATCGCTGCCGTGGCATCCTGTCGAAGCTCACGTCTCTCGACGGCGACGAGGGCGGCTTCCTCCAGACCGTGAGCCTGCGCCACCTCGTCGAAGAGCTGGTGGCACCGCAGCGCGCGATGGGCATCGCCCTCGACGTGACCACCGAAGGCGAGGGGCCGGAACCGGTCTGCCGCCGCAACCCTGGCATCATGTTCGGGCTCGCCAACATCGTCGACAACGCCATCGACTTTGCGCAGACACGGGTCGCGATCGAGGCCCGCTGGACCTACGACAAGGTCTCCCTCGAGATCCGCGACGACGGACCCGGCTTCTCGAGCGAAGTCCTGCTCCGGGCGGGCGAACCCTACGTGACCACCCGCAGCCGCGACAAATCGCGCGAGGGCAGCGAGGCCGGTGCCGGGCTCGGCCTCGGGCTGTTCATCGCCAAGACGCTGATCGAGCGATCCGGCGCCCAGCTTCTCCTGTCGAACCTGTCGAGCCACGATGCGGCCGGCCAACCGAGGACGGGGGCGATGGTGCGGATTTCCTGGGCGCGCCATATCTTCGAGCGCGATACGGTTGCGCACAATGAATTTGGCGCGGTTCAGCATTCACCCCTGATCGAACGCGGAGCGGCGCCTATATAAAGGTCTCGTGACCAGTTGGAATGTGGAGGAGCGTCAGATGCTGACGCAAGGTGGAATGCCGAGCGCCGATCCGGTGACATTGGCCGAGAACGATCCTTTGGCTGCTTTTTCCGATCGCAGCCTGCTCATCGTAGACGACGACAAGCCTTTCTCGACCCGGCTCGCTCGGGCGATGGAGTTGCGCGGTTACCATGTTCAGGTCGCCGAAAGCGTGGCCGAGGGCGTCGCCGCCGTCGACGCGCGGGCGCCGGCCTTTGCCGTGATCGACATGCGCCTCGGCGACGGTAACGGCTTGGACGTGATCGCGCGGCTGAAGGACCTGCGGCCCGACGCCCGCGGCGTGATCCTGACCGGCTATGGCAACATCGCCACCGCCGTGACCGCCGTGAAACTCGGTGCGTTCGATTATCTCGCCAAACCGGCCGATGCGGACGAGATCCATGGGACGCTCATGGCGCAGCCCGGCGAGCGGGCCGACCCTCCGGAGAACCCGATGTCGGCCGACCGGGTGCGCTGGGAACACATCCAGCGCGTCTACGAATTGTGTGGCCGCAACGTGTCGGAAACAGCGCGGCGTCTCAACATGCACCGGCGTACGCTCCAGCGCATCCTGGCCAAGCGCGCGCCGCGATGACCCAAGGGCGACCGGGTCCGGCGTTGCGCCGGGCCCGCGCCGTGCGATAAGCCGACCCGGAGCGAAGAATCCTTCGGGAGGCTTCGTCAGTGTCTGCCGAGGAACCTTGAGCCGTGAACACGCGCAATCTGATCACGATCGTCAGCATGATGGTGCTGGTCGGAACCGAAGTCTTCGCCGTGGCGATCGCGTCCGGCTGGGCGCTGGCGGGCCTCCTCGATCTCGGTGACCGCGTCGGGCATGTGTTGATGGTGCTGTTCAGCCTGGTGGCCGTTTGGATCATGGTCCAGTTGTGGCGCCGCGCCACCTCGATCGAGCCGATCCGGACAGCCCGCCCGTCCCACTGACGCTGCCGCCCCGGTGCGCAGGGGAATCGCATTTGAGGATTTGATGTAGCGCCGGTTTGGGAATTGGGCTTCTGCGAGGCTTTTGGAGCGGATCGCATGCGGAGCCTGATCACGATCCTCGGGACGATCCCCGATCCCCGCACCGGCAACGCACAACGTCACGAGCTTCTGGATGTTCTGACGATTGCGCTGGTGGCGTCGATCTGCGGCTGCCAGACCTGCGTGGACATGGCCGACTTTGCCGAGGACCGCGAAGCGTTGTTCCGGGAGTTCCTGCGCCTGGAGCACGGACTGCCGAGCCACGACACCTTCTCGCGCCTGTTCCGTCTTCTCGATCCGCACGCCCTGTGCTCGGCGTTCGGCCACTTCCTGGACGTGTTGGGGTCGGAAGGGAGCGGTGGTGTCGCCATCGACGGCAAGACCCTGCGCCGCTCCTTCGACCGGGCCGTGGGCACCAGCGCCCTTCACGTGGTCACCGCGTTTGCGGCAGATGCCAAGCTGGTGATCGGCCAGAAGGCGGTCGCCGCCGGCAGCAACGAGATCGTCGCCGGCCGGGCGCTTCTCGAACTGCTCAGCCTGAACGGCGCGCTCGTCACGGCGGACGCAATCCATTGCCAGAGCGAGACCGCCCGGACCGTGCTGGCGCGGGGTGGCGACTACCTGTTCGCGCTCAAGGGCAATCGCCCGGCCCTGCACGCGGACGTGAAGGCGTTCTTTGCCGATCCGCCCGCCGACAGCCTGGCCTGGCACGAGACCAGCGATGCCGATCACGGTCGGATCGAGATCCGCCGCCACGCCGTCACCCACAGCGTCGACTGGCTCTTCTCCGACCGCCGCTACGCCGGGGAGCCCGCCATGCCGGGACTGGCCAGCCTCGCCATGGTCACAAACACGGTCGAGCGCGACGGACAGACCACCACGGCGACCCGCTATTATCTGTCCTCGGCTAGCCTCACCCCCGAACGCTTCGCCAGCGCCGTGCGAGCGCATTGGCACATCGAGAACAGCCTTCATTGGGTCCTCGATACCGCCTTCGACGAGGATCGCGCCCGCACGCGCAAGGATCACGGCCCGGAAAACCTCGCCATCCTCCGAAAGCTCGCCCTCAACGTCCTCAAACAGGCCCGCCCCGGCCTGTCCATTCGGCGCAAAAGAAACAGGGCCGGATGGTCCGACGCCTTCGCCAGGACCATCATCGCTCAAATGCGATAGCCCTGCCCCGGTGCGGCACTCGCGTTGCCAGGCGCAGGGTTCTTGACTATCGGCAGGGCAGCTTCCCTCACGGGGCTCGACCCCCTGCCCATGAAAGCCCGCCCATGAAAGCCCGCATCGTCGTCACCCTGAAGACCGGCGTCCTCGATCCGCAGGGCAAGGCGATCGAGGCGGCCCTGTCGTCGTTCGGACTCGAAGGCATCGGCGGGGTACGCCAGGGCAAGGTCTTCGATATCGAGCTCGCGGGGACGGATCGCGCCGCCGCCGAGGCGACCCTGCGGCAGGCGTGCGAGAAGCTTTTGGCCAACACCGTGGTCGAAGACTACGCGATCGAGATCGTTTGATGCGCGCCGCGATCGTCGTCTTTCCCGGCTCCAATCGCGAGGCGGACGTGGCGCGGGCCCTGCGCCTCGCCGGAGCCGATGTCGTCACCGTCTGGCACACCGAGACGACGCTTCCGCCAGGAACCGACCTCGCCGTGCTCCCGGGCGGGTTCTCCTATGGAGACTACCTGCGTTGCGGCGCCATCGCCGGCCGCGCGGCGGCGATGGACGCGGTGCGCGACCATGCGGCACGCGGCGGCCTCGTCCTCGGCATCTGCAACGGCTTCCAGATCCTGTGCGAATCCGGCCTGCTGCCGGGCGTGCTGATGCGCAACGTCGACCGGCGCTTCATCTGCCATCGCCAGCTGCTGCGCGTCGAGCGGGCCGATACCCGCTTCACCTCGGCCTATGCCAAGGATCAGGTGATCGACGTCTGCGTCGCGCACGGCGAAGGCAACTACTTCGCCGACCCCGAGACGATCGCGCGGGTGGAGGGCGAGGGGCGGGTTGCGTTCCGCTATTGCGACGCCACGGGCGCGCTCAGCGTCGATGCCAACCGCAACGGCTCGCTCAACTCCATCGCCGGCATCTACTCGGAGAATTTCAACGTGCTCGGGCTGATGCCGCACCCGGAGAACTTCGTCGAGGATCTCGTCGGCGGCACCGACGGGCGCGGCCTGTTCGCGAGCCTCGCCGCCTGACCGGCGACCGCGAGGCCCGGGTCGAGCCCAGGCCTCGCGACTGTCCCTAACGCGAGAACTTCTTGTACTTCAGCTTCTTCGGCATGATCGAATCGAGCCCGAGGCGGCGCTTCTTGTCCTCCTCGTAATCCGAGAAGTTACCCTCGAACCACTCGACGTGGCTGTCGCCCTCGAAGGCGAGGATGTGGGTCGCGATGCGGTTCAGGAACCAGCGATCGTGGCTGATGATGACGGCGCAGCCCGCGTAATCCTCCAGCGCCTCTTCGAGCGCCCGAAGGGTCTCCATGTCGAGGTCGTTGGTGGGCTCGTCCAGCAGCAGCACGTTGGCGCCACCCTTGAGGGTGCGGGCGAGGTGCACCCGGTTGCGCTCGCCGCCCGAGAGCGTGCCGACCTTCTTCTGCTGATCGCCGCCCTTGAAGGCGAAGGCCGCGCAATACGCGCGGGAATTGATCTCGCGCTTATTGAAATAAATGATGTCGTTGCCGCCCGAGACCTCCTGCCAGACGGTGGCATTGGGATCGAGGGCATCGCGCGATTGGTCGACGTAGCCGAGGTGGACCGTCTCACCCACCGAGATCGTGCCGCCGTCGGGCTTCTCCTGGCCGGTGATCATCTTGAACAGGGTCGTCTTGCCGGCGCCGTTGGGGCCGATCACCCCGACGATGCCGCCGGGCGGCAGCTTGAACGACAGGTCCTCGATCAGCAGCCGGTCGCCGAACGCCTTGTTGAGGTTGGTGAACTCGATGACGTTGTTGCCCAACCGCTCGTCGATCGGGATCACGATCTGGGCCGAGGCGTCGATCTTGTCGTTCTGCTTGGCCACCAGCTCGTCGTAGCGGGTGATACGGGCCTTGGACTTCGACTGGCGGGCCTTCGGCGAGGCCGAGATCCACTCCTGCTCGCGGTTGATCGCGCGCTGGCGGGCCATGTCCTCGCGGCCCTCCTGGGCGAGGCGCTTCTGCTTCTGCACCAGCCAGGCCGAGTAGTTGCCCTCGTAGGGATAGCCGCGGGCCCGGTCGAGCTCGAGGATCCAGCCGGTGACGTTGTCGAGGAAGTAGCGATCGTGGGTCACGATCAGGATCGCGCCGGGATACTGCTTGAGGTGGCCTTCCAGCCAGTTCACCGTCTCGGCGTCGAGGTGGTTGGTGGGCTCGTCCAGCAGCAGCAGTTCGGGCTCCCACAGCAGGAGCTTGCACAGGGCGACGCGGCGGCGCTCGCCACCCGAGAGCGTGGCCACGGGCTGCTCGTCGCCGGGACAGCCCAGCGCCTCCATGGCCTGATCGACCTTGGAGTCGAGCTCCCACAGGTTGGCCGCCTCGATCTTGTCCTGGAGGGCGGTCATCTCGTCCGCCGTCTCCTCGGAGTAGTTCATCGCGAGATCGTTGTAGCGGTCGAGCAGCGCCTGCTTCTCGGCGACGCCCTCCATCACGTTCTCGCGCACGCTCTTGTTGGGGTCGAGGTGGGGCTCCTGCGGCAGGTAGCCGACGCGCGCGCCCTGCGCGACGAAGCCCTCGCCGGTCCAGTCCTTGTCGAGGCCGGCCATGATCTTGAGCAGCGTCGACTTGCCCGATCCGTTGATCCCGAGCACGCCGATCTTGGCATCCGGGTAGAAGGACAGGTTGACGTTGTCGAGGACCTTCTTGCCACCAAGGTAGGACTTGGTCAGGCCCTTCATGTGGTAGATGAATTCGCGGGCCATGAGGCTGTCCTTGTCGGTTGCTCGCCGTCGGTCGCAGGCTTATGCGACATCCGGCGATGCGCGGCGCGATCGGCGGTCCGCAAAACCGGTGCCCACCGTGCCCGCACCGCTCGCGCTGATGATATGGGTCCAGCGAGTATCAGGGCGCCCCGCCCGCGGCAAGGCGGGCCTACGGCACAGGGGCGAGGGCATGGGTGCGCGCCCGGTCAGGTCCCCGCGAAGGGGTTCGGAACCGTCCGGCTCGCCGGGCGCTCCTCGACGACGGCCTCGGGGAGATCCTGCTCGGACAGATGCGCCACGATCGCGTCGAGGATCGCCTTCAGCTCCCTGGCCCGGGCGAGACCGTGGCGGTCCCGGGTGATGTCGAGCCCACCGTGAAGGGCGATCGCCGTCGTGCCGTTCTCGATGGAGAACGCCGCGATCTGGCGGACCGTCGCATCGTCGGCGAAGGGAACGAAGGCGTCGTGTCCATCGGGTTCCTGCATCGGGGCTGTCCTGTCTCGAGCAAAACCGGCTTCCATCTCGACGGCCGCGACCAGGCCGTCGAAGTCAAAAGATCGCCCGCATCAACTCCCGCCACAGGGACCTGAGCAGGCGTTCGATCTGCCGCTCCAACCAGGCGGTGAGCGGATCCTCGCCGCGACGCTCGCGCGACCGGTCGTAGGTCCGGGGCTCGGGCAAGGTCATGACCTGCGCCTTGGCCGTGGGCGACAGGCTCGGGAACGGATCGACACCGGTCAGGGCGGCGAGCTCGACGAGCGGGACCTGGCGCCATTCGCCGTCGGCGCGATTGGGAACGAGATAGGCCGCCCCCTCCCGGCGCCGGGGATCGTAGACCGCCTTGAACAGGTCGGTCGGAACCAGCACCCTGCCGTTGATGCTCGTCACCGTGGCGCCCGAGAACACCGGGCCGGTGACGACGAAGAGGGTGCCGCGCTCGGTGGCCAGGCGCCGCACGGCTTCCTCGATGCCCGCCCACAGGTTGCGGTTCACGCTGCGGTCCTGGGGCACGATATTGGCGAGGCTGAAGGATTCGGCCTGTGCCGCCCCGGTCGGCATGTCGCCGGCCGGCGCCAGGTGACCGCGGTCGAAGCCGCTGCGGACGTAGTCGTCGAGGCGCGCCCGCATCGTCGCGGGAAGGCGGTCCTCGTCGCGGAAGGCATCGACCCGGTCGATCGTGCGGGCCGCGGCTACGCTCGCGCGGGTGAGGCTCTGGGCGGCGTAGAGCGGCGTCCGCGCGATGCCGGAATGCAGGACGGCAAAAGCCGAGAAGCACAAAGGGACCGTCTCGCCGCGCAGTTTCGGGTTAGAGAGGACGGGCTGCGTTCCGTCGAGGAAGAAGGCCGGGCAGGTCTCGGCCGCCGTGGCGGGCAGACAGCAGGCGAGCAGCGCCGCCGCCACGCCGGCCCTGAGCATCGTGGCCCATCCGCTCGGGAAGGACGGGGGCGTCAGAAGCAGACCCGGACCTTGCGCGTGCCCGACGGCGTGGCGCGCCAGCGATAGCCGCAGGGCCGCCCGAGCGATCCCTCGAACGGGGCGACCTGCCGATCGACGGGCGGGGGCGGCGTCAGGCGGATGGCCGGAATGACGATGTCAGAAGCGGCGCGGCCGGGCGAAGGGACGAGCCAGGCGCCGGCGAGGAGGACCAAGGCGGGCGTGCGGATCATGGCCTGCCCCGTCGCGGTGCGGAAAGCACAGGTTGCGGAAAAGTGCATGTCGACGTTGATCGGCGCGTCACACATCCTTAACTGCCGCCTCGACGTGCGATCGGGTAGAGTGGCCACGTCGGTCGCGTTTCGTCGCCGGATGCATGGGTTACGGCAGATGCATGGGGTACGGCGGGAGCCCGTGGCGGGCCCCGCGTGCCAAACACTGGCGATATCGGTATGGATATCGCAAAGCAACGTCGATCGTGCCCTGCGGCGACGCTTGCGCGGTATGGTTTTTATGGCTTGGACCCCTCGCGAACGAGCGAGGGACAAGCGAACGAGCGGATAGAGCATTGGTGGCGATGGATACCTCGATTCTGGACGGTCTTGTCGAGACGTCGTCGCTGCGGGCCCTGCCCGAGGGCGAGTTGCAGGCTGTGGCCGATGCGGTGCGGCGGGAGATGATC